>DASRFM010000086.1:0-86729 GCA_035651575.1 Burkholderiales bacterium
ACCTTCAAGCGCGAGATTCCGCAGAATTTCGCGGGAACCTCCAACGTGTGGTTCGCGATGCGCAACGCCATGACGCCGCTCGGCACGATGGCGCACGAATACATGCAGGCCTGCCAGGCGCTCGGGCCGCGGCTGCGCGACTCGCAGACCTTCGCCTTCGACAAGTGGGCGCAGGAGTACCGCGGCGACCTCGGCATCGCGGTGGCGGACACCTACGGCACCGACGCCTTCCTGCGCGACTTCGACATGTACTTCTGCAAGCTCTTCGACGGCGCGCGCCACGACTCGGGCGACCCGTTCGACTGGGGCGAGCGCCTGATCGCCCACTACCGCAGGAACCGGGTCGACCCGCGCACCAAGACGCTCATTTTCTCGGACCAGCTCACGGTGCCGATCGCGATCCAGATCGCGCGCCGCTTCCACGGCCGCGCCATCACCGCCTTCGGCATCGGGACCAACCTCACGAACGACCTCGGCTACGAGCCGATCAACATCGTCATCAAGATGACCGAATGCAACGGGCAGCCGGTGGCCAAGGTGTCCGACGCGCCCGGCAAGACGGTGAGCAAGGACCCCGGCTACCTCGCCTACCTGCGCCAGGTCTTCGGCCTCGCGCCGGAAAAAGTCTGAGAAAAACCGCCCTCGCGGTGCTCGCCATCTGCTTCGCGCTGAACATGTTCAGCCGCGGCCTGGGCGACACCTACGCGGTGTTCCTGCTGCCGCTGGAGCGCGAGTTCGGCTGGTCGCGCTCGCAGACGACCGGCGTCTACTCGGTGTATCTCCTGGTGCACGGCTTCACCGCGCCGCTCGTCGGCATGCTCTTCGACCGCTTCGGCCCGCGCTGGGTCTACGGCGTGGGCATGGCGTCGCTCGGCGCCGCCTTCTTCTTCGCGAGCCGCCTGACGGGGCTGTGGCAGTTCTACGTGCTGGTCGGCGGCGTGGTCGGCATCGGGGTGAGCCTGAACGGCATGGTGCCGGCGTCCGCGCTGCTTTCGCGCTGGTTCCGCGAGCGCCTCTCCACCGCGATCGGCATCGCGTACTCGTCCTTCGGCGTGGGCACGCTCCTTCTCGTGCCGCTCGCGCAGCATCTGATCGCGGAATCGGGCTGGCGCGGCGCCTATCGCATCCTCGGCGGCACGCTGCTCGCCGCGGCGCCGCTGCTCGCGCTTGCCGTGCCATGGGGGCGCTTCACCGCCGGGCACCCGGAGCACCGGCGCGCGAAAGGCAAGGGTGGCGGCGAGGGCTGGACGGTGCGCGCGGCGCTGCGCAGCCCGGTGTATTGGGGCCTCACGCAGGTCTTCTTCTTCACGGCGGCCGGAATGTTCGCCGTGCTGGTGCAGCTCGTCGCGTTCTTCATCGACGCGGGGTTCTCCCCGCTCGCCGCTGCCTCGGCGTACGGCGCGATCGGCATGATGTCGGCGATGAGCGTGATGGGAAGCGGCTTCACTTCGGACCGCTTCGGGTACCGCCAGGTCATCACCGCAAGCTTCATCGGCACCGCGACCGGGATGGTGCTGCTGCTCCTCATCGCGATCTCTCCGCTCGCCGTGTTTCTCGTGCTTTTCGTCCCGGCCTTCGGCCTGTGCATGGGCGTGCGCGGGCCGATCGTGTCCTCGGTGACCGCGCGCTACTTCGCCGGGCCGAACGTCGCCACGATCTACGGCGGCATCTACGCCGCCAACGCGATCGGCGCCGCCTGCGGCTCCTTCCTCGGCGGCCTGCTGCACGACTTCACCGGCGGCTACAAGGTCGGCTTTGCCTTCGCCCTGGTCTGCGTCGCGCTTGCCTCGGCGCCGTTCTGGAGCGTGCGCGAGCTCAGGAGCTTCCGCTGATGGCGCGCATGCGGCGCTCGCGCTCGGCGAGCGAGCAGCCGCGCAGGTCCGCGGCGCCGCGCTCGGTCACGAACACCGCGGCTTCGCTGCGCGGCAGCGATACCGGCCCGGAGAGCTTCGCCACGACACGAGCCGCCGGCAGCACGACGATGGAGACGCCGCCCGGCGACTGGTTCGCGGCGCGCACGAAGTCGAGCGCCCCGCCGACCGCGCCGACGTAGCTGCCGCGCGCGAGCTCGCCGTTCACCTGGCCGGTGAAATCGGCCTCGACCGCCGAATTGATCGCCACGAAGCGCTCGATGCGCGAGAGCACCTCCGCCCCGTGCGTGTAGTCCGACGAGCGCAGGCGCAGCATCGGGTTCTCGTGCGCCCAGTCGAAGAGCGCCTGCCCGCCCATGAGCGCACCGCCGTGGATCTCGCCGGAGAGCGCGCCCGATTCCGCGAGCGCCGCGACGCCGTCGGGGACGAGGCCCGAGTGGAAGCGAAGCGCGCGGCGCCCGGCGAGCGCGCCGAGCACCGCGTTCGGCAGGTTGCCGATGCCGCATTCCAGCACGGCGCGATCGGGGACGAATGCCGCCGCGCGCTCCGCCACCGCCTTGTCCAGGGCGCCGCTGCGCGTCTCGAGGTACGCGGGGTCGCGCGAGCTCGGGACGAGCAGCGCGAAGTCGCTCTTGTGCAGCACCGGCTCGGTGTGCGTCCAGGGAACGCGCTCGTTCACCTCGCCGATGATGGCGCGCGCGGCCTTGAGGGCCGGCGCGAGGTATTCGACCGCGAGCCCCAGGCTGTATTCGCCGCGCCCGTTCGGCGGGCTGACCTGCACCAGCACGACGTCGCACGGCAGGGCGCGGCTGCGGATCAGCGCGCCGAGCTGCGAATAGGGAGCGGGAACGATGTCGAGCACGCCGGCATCGGCCAGCGCGCGATTGGCGCCGGTCCCGCAGTAGGAGGAAAGGCGAAGGTGGTCGGCATGCTCGGGCTTGACGATCCCGGAGTAGCTCGAGCCGATGAACGCGCGCAGGCCGTGCGCCTTGCCGAGCGCCGCGCGCTGCTCGACCAGGGCCTCGACCAGCGTCTGCGGCTCGGCGCAGGCCTGGCCCCAGATGATTCCGTCGCCCGGACGAATTACACTTGCGAGATCGACCACCGGGCACATTATGGCTGACGACAAGACGCTCGACCTGCTGCTGCGCGAGGCGCGCTCGCACGGCGAATTCGCGGAACGGCCCGTGAGCGAGGCGCTGCTGCGCGCCGCCCACGACCTCATGAAGTGGGGGCCGACGACCGCCAACAGCCAGCCGGCGCGCTTCGTCTACCTGGTGTCGCGCGAGGCGAAGGAAAGGCTGCGGCCGGCGCTCGCGCCGGTGAACCTCGACAAGACGCTGCGGGCGCCGGTCGTCGCCATCGTGGCCTACGACACGCGCTTCTTCGAGCACCTGCCGCGCCTGTATCACAATCCCGATGCGATCAACTGGTACAGCCCGCCCGACAAGGCCGAGGTGAACGGCTTCCGCAACGGCACGCTGCAGGGCGCCTACCTGATCCTCGCGCTGCGCGCGGTGGGCCTCGACTGCGGGCCGATGTCCGGCTTCGACAACGCCAAGGTGGACGCGGCGTTCTTTCCCGACGGGCGCTACAAGTCGAACTTTCTCATCAACATCGGCTACGGCAGCGGCAAAGGGCTCAAGCCTCGCGGCCCGCGCTTCGCCTTCGACGAGCAGTCGCGCATCCTCTGAGGCAGGCATGGACGAGACCAAGACCAAGATCACCATCCTCACCTCCACCTACCGGGTGAAGGGCTACATCGACCTGCTGCCCGGGGCGCGCGTCACCGACTTCATGGCGGAGGCGCGCGACTTCATCGCGGTCACCAGCGCGGAGGTCTGGGAGCTCCAGCCCGGCGGCCGCCAGGTCGCCTCGGCGGCGTTCCTCAACATCAGCCGCCAGCACATCCAGGTCATCCTGCCCGGCCACGGCTAGGCCGCGCGCGCCTCAGCGGTCGAGGCTCTGGTCGTCATAGGACGCCGGATCGGAGATCGGCTCGATGTGCGTGAGCAGCGACGCCTGCGGCACCATCGCGCGGATGCGCGCCTCGAGCTCCTCGGAGAGCTGGTGCGCCTGCTTTACGCTCCACGCGTCGGGCACGAGCAGGTGGAAGGTCACGAAGCGGCGCACGCCGGCCTGCCGCGTGCGCAGGGCGTGAAACGAGACGCCGTAGCGCTTCGAATATTCCGAGAAGAGCTTGTGGATCTCGGCCAGGTCGGCGGCGGGGATCGCCGCATCGAGGAGTCCCGCCACCGAGCGGCGCACCAGGCCGAAGCCCGTGAAGACGATATGCACGCCCACGGCGAGCGCGACCAGCGGGTCGAGCAGCAGCCAGCCGGTCGCGTACACCAGCGCCACGCCGGCGATCACCGCGACGGAGGTCCAGACGTCGGTCATGAGGTGCTTGCCGTCGGCGTCCAGCGCGATGCTGTCGTACGCCTTTCCCGCGCGGATGAGCACGAGCGCGGTTGCGAGGTTGACGGCCGTGGCGAGGGCCGTGAGGCCCAGGCCGAGGAGCGGGGCTTCGAGCGGGTGCGGGTTCAGCAGCCGCGGCAGCGCGGTCGCCAGGATGCCGGCGGCGGCGAGGACGATGAGCGCGCCCTCGATGCCGGCGGAAAAGTACTCCGCCTTGGAGAAGCCGTAGTGGTGCTGCGCGTCGGGCGGCGACGCGGCGAGCCGCAGCATCGAGAGCGCGAGCACCGCGGCGGCGAGGTTGACGAGCGATTCCAGCGCGTCGGAAAGCAGCCCCACCGATCCGGTCAGGCGCCAGGCGAGCATCTTGAGCGCGATGGTGGCGATCGCCGCCGCCACCGAGAGCCACGCGAAGCGCTGCAGCGAGGCGCCGAAGGCCATCAGCGCATCGTCCTGTAGAAGCCCGCGAACTCCGCGGCGGGCAGCTCGACGCGGCGCGGCGACTCGAGCTCGACGAGCGCCACGTGGCGCGGCTCGCCGCTGAACGCGACGAAGCGCCGCAGCTGCAGGACGCCGGGCAGCTCGCAGCGGGGCGCCTCGGCGCCGGCCAGCACGATCAGCGCCGCGCATCGCGGATGCGGGTCGAGCGCGCCGACCTGCTCGCACGCCCAGCGCCGGAAGACGAGCGCGCGCCCGAGGCAGCGCCGCGACCACGGCGTCGGATGGTCGAAGCGGGCGAGGTACTCGGCCGAGCGCAGGACCTCGGGCGCATCGAGCTCGTAGGTGGCGAGGTACTTGCCTCCGCCCGGGCGGCATTCGGCGATCCAGCGCCGCGCGGAACGGAAGCCGGGGATCGAGAGGCGCTCGGGCAGGTGCTCGTCGTCGTACCAGGCGTTGAATTCCTCCTCCATGGCGGCGGGCGGCTCGGTGAGCGTGAGGAGGAGGCCGCGGTTCGTCATACGGAAAGGTATTCTTCTCGCAGGCGCGGGTCGGCTTCGAGTTCCGCCATCGTACCGCGATGCGCGATGCGGCCTCGCTCCAGCACGTAGGCGCGGTCCGCGACCCGGCGGGCGAAGGCGAGGTTCTGCTCGCAGAGCAGGATGCCGACCCCCGCTTCCCGCACGGCCCGCAGGGTGCGCGACACCTGCTCGACGATCACCGGCGCGAGGCCCTCCGAGGGTTCATCGAGCAGCAGCAGGCTCGGGTTGCCGGCGAGGGTGCGCGCGATGCTGAGCATCTGCTGCTCGCCGCCGGACATGCGGCCGCCGGGCCGCTGCCTCATGCCGGCGAGCGCCGGGAAGAGGGAGAAGAGCGACTGCGCCGTCCAGTGCGGCGCGCCGGCGCGGGCCGGCTGCCGGCCGGCTTCGAGGTTCTCGGCCACGGTCAGCCCGCTGAAGATGCGGCGCTCCTCCGGCACGTAGCCGACGCCGAGCCGCGCGATCTCGAAGGGGCGCAGGCGCTCGATGCGCCGGCCATCGAGCAGCACAACGCCGGCGCTCGCCCGCACGAGGCCCATCAGGGTCTTGAGGGTCGTGGACTTGCCGGCGCCATTGCGCCCGAGGAGCACGACGATCTCGCCCGGCCGCACCTCGAGGCTCACGTCGAAGAGCACCTGCGCCGCGCCGTACGACGCGCCCAGGCCGGCAGCCTCAAGCTTCGCCAAGGTAGATCTCCCGGACGAAGGGGTCGGCGCGCACAGCCTGCGGCGACGCGTCGGCGACGAGCGCGCCCTCGTGCAGCACGAGCACGCGCTGCGCGAAGCCGAACACCGCGCTCATGTCGTGCTCGGTGAAGAGGACGGCGGTACCGTCCTGGGCCGCAAGCGTGGTGACGAGGCGCATCAGCGCGGCGCGCTCCTTCGCCGCCATCCCGGCGGTCGGCTCATCCATGAGGAGCAGGCGCGGGCGGCCGGCGAGCGCGATGGCGAGCTCCATGCGCTTCACGTCGCCATAGGCGAGGGCGGCGCAAGGCCGCTCGGCGAGCGCCTGCATCTCCACGCGGCGCAGGAGAGCGTCGGCCTCCGCGACGCCGAAGCGCGCGGCCAGGCCGCGCAGCGAGCGGCTGCGCCCGGCGGCGGAGAGAAGCGCGACCTGCACGTTCTCGCGCACGCTCATCGAGGCGAACGTGGCCGGGATCTGGAACGTGCGCCCGACGCCCAGACGCGCGATTTCGTGGGCCGCAAGGCCGGCGAGCGGCCGCTGCGCAAACCGCACCGCGCCCGAGTCCGGAGCGATCTGCCCGCCAAGGATGTTGAAGCAGGTCGTCTTGCCCGCTCCGTTGGGCCCGATCATGGCGACGATCTCGCCGCCCGCGAGCGAAAACGACACCCCGCGCACCGCCTGCACGCCGCCGTAGGCCTTGCTCAGCGCGCGGGCCTCGAGCAGCTTCAGGAAGCCCTCGCGATGACAAGCGCGAGGATCGCCGCGCCGAGCGCCGCGCGCCAGTAGCCGATCTCGCGCGCGGCGGTGTCCTGCAGCCAGGTGAAGAGCGCGGCGCCCCAGGCCGCGCCGGTGAGGGTGTGCACGCCGCCGAGCAGCACCATGACGAGCCCGTCCACCGAGCGCCCGACCGCGAGGAGCTCCGGCGAGATCGAGCCCTTCGAGAAGGCGTAGAGGGCTCCGGCGATGCCTGCAAAGCCGCCGGCAGCGACGAAAGCGAGCCACTGCTGGGCGCGCACATCGATGCCGGCCGCCGCGGCGCGCAGCGCCGAGTCGCGCGCGGCCCGCAGCGCATAGCCGAACGGCGTGTAGACCGCGCGCCAGAGGAGCGCGAGGCAAGCCGCGGACACGGCGAGCGTGAAGCCGTAGTAGGCGCGCTCGCCGGCGAGCCAGGCCGGCGGCCAGGCACCGACCAGGCCGTTCGAGCCGCCGGTGACGCGGTCCCACTGGAACGCGATCGACCACGCGATCTGCGCGAAGGCGAGGGTCAGCATGGCGAGATAGATGCCGCTCAGCCGGACGCAGAACCAGCCGAAGAGCGCCGCCGCCGCGGCGCCGAAGAACGGCGCCGCGAGCCACGCCGCAACGACCGGCCAATGGGCACGAAGCACGAGCAGCACCGCCGCGTACGCGCCGATGCCGAAGTAGGCGGCATGGCCGAAGGACGCCATTCCGCCCGGGCCCATCAGGAAATGCAGGCTTGCGGCGAAGAGAGCGAAGACGAGGATGTCCGTGAGCAGTACGAGCGGGTACGGGCCGCTTGCGGCTGGAAGGAGCAGTAGCACCACGAGAACCGCGGCGAGGGCGACCCGCGTCGCGCGGGCGGGCAAAGAAAATGGGGGCGCGGCTTTCGCCTGCGCCACGCCCGGGTCCAGCGGCCGGCCGAGCAGTCCCCACGGGCGCGCGACGAGCACCGCCGCCATGATCACGAACTCGATCGCGAGCGTGGCCTGCGAGAGGCCAAACGCGATGCAGAAGGCCTTCACTTCGCCGATCAGCAGCGCGGCGGCGAAGGCGCCCGGCAGCGAGCCCAGGCCGCCGAGCACTACGACCACGAAGGCGTCTGCCACGACGGCGAGGTCGATGCCGAGATTCGCCGGCTCGCGCGGGATCGCGCTCGCGCCGCCGAGCCCCGCGAGGAGCGCGCCGAGCGCGAACACCGCGGTGAACAGCCAGCGCTCGTTGATGCCGAGCGCGCCGGCCATTACGCGGTCCTCGGTCGCGGCCCGGACGAGAATGCCCCAGCGCGTGCGCTTGAGGAGCAGCGTCAGGCCGGCAAATACCGCGGGGCCGAGAAGGAGCAGGAAGAGGTCGTACTGCGGAAACGGGCGGCCGGCGATCTCGACCGCGCCGCCGAGTCCCGGCGCGCGCGGCCCGAGCAGATCCTCGGGTCCCCACGCCCACAGGGCGAAATCCCGCACGATGAGCACGAGCGCGAACGTGGCGAGGAGCTGCAGCAGCTCCGGCGCGCCGTAGAGCCGCCTCAGGACCAGGATCTCCATCGCCGCGCCGCAGAGCGCGACGGCGAGCGCCGCGAGCGGCAGCGCCGCCCAGAAGCCGAGCGCCCCGGAAAGCGCCACGGCGAGGTACATGCCGAGCATGTAGAGCGAGCCGTGCGCGAAATTCACGATGCGGCTCACGCCGAAGATGAGCGACAGGCCCGCGGCGACGAGGAAGAGCGAGCTCGCTCCGGCGAGCCCGTTCATGAATTGCAGGAGGAGGGCCGAGCCGCTCACTCCGAGGCGCTACTGCTTCCTCAGCGCCCGGATTTCCTGCTCCGACGGCTGGACTTTCGCGCCGTCGACGTAGTACCAATCGACCATCACGCCCTTGCCGTCGCGGCGCGCCAGCCGCCCGACGTAGGCGCCCATGGTCGACTGGTGGTCGATCGCGCGCCACTCGATCGGGCCGAAGGGCGTCTGCATCTTGAGCCCGGCGAAGGCCGCGACCAGCTTTTCCGTGTCCGCGCCGTTCGCCTTCTTCACCGCCTGGGCGACCGCGTAGACCGCGGTGTAGCCCACCACGGAGCCTTCGCGCGGATAGTCGTGCCAGCGCTCCTCGTAGGCGTCGCGGAACTTGCGGTGCTCCGGCGTCTGGATCTCGCTCCACGGGTAGCCGGTGACCCACCAGCCCTCGGGCGTCTCGTCCTTCAGCGGATCGAGGTACTCGGGCTCGCCCGCGAGCAGGTTCACGACCGGCGTCGTCTTGAAGAGGCCGCGCGTGTTGCCTTCGCGCACGAACTTCTGCAGATCTGCGGCGAAGAGCGCGCTGAAGATGGCGTCGGGCCTGGCGTCGGCGAGCGCCTGCGCCACCGCGCCGGCGTCGATCTTGCCCAGGGGCGGCGCCTGCTCGGCGACGAACTCGACGCCCGGCTGCGCCTGCGCAAGCAGCTTCTTGAAGGAGGCGGTCGCCGACTGGCCGTACTCGTAGTTCGGGTAGACGATCGCCCAGCGCTTTTTCTTCAGCCGCACCGCCTCGGGGATCAGCATCGCGGTCTGCATGTACGTGGACGGCCGCAGGCGGAAGGTATAGCGGTTGCCGTCCTGCCACACGATCTTGTCCGTCAGGGGCTCGGAAGCGAGGAACACGATCTTGCGCTCGCCGGCGAGGTTCGCCACGGCGAGCCCGACGTTGGACGCGAAGGTCCCCATGAGGAGGTTCACCTTCTCGCGCGCGATCAGCTCCTCGGCGACGCGCACCGCGTCGCCCGGCGTGCCGCCGTCGTCACGCGTGACGAGCTCGATCCTGCGCCCGGCCGCGCCGCCGGCGGCGTTGATCTCCTCGACCGCGAGCTCCATGCCCTTCCGGTAGGGCTCGAGGAACGCGGGGAAGACCTTGTAGCTGTTCAACTCTCCGATCTTGACGACCCCCTGCGCGCAGGCGAGTCCCGTCAGAGAAAGCAGCACGGCAAGCAAGAGCGTCCTCATTTGCTTCCCTCCACTTTGGCGCCGCGGTCGGGCCGGATGCGGTCAGTGCCGCCCGGGAACGCCCGCCAGAACTCCTTGCGGACCAGGCTCACGAGCGTGGCACTCTTGTTCATGCCGTGATAGCGCGCCACCACCTCGAGCATCTCGAGGTCGCGCGGCGTCGCCGAAAAGGTGCTGACCTTGGCTTTCCGGTGCGGCGCAGTCATATACAAGCATTATATAATTCTTATAGCGCCTGACAAGCCTTTGCGAGCCCCGCGCGCAGGCTCCGGCTAAGATGCCGGGCGAGATGCCGGAGCTCGCTTTCCAGCTCGCCATGATGGCCGCCGAGGCGGCATTCGCCGCCGCCGTGCTGCTCGCGCTTTTCAGCGGCCGCCGGGTGCTCGGCCTCGCTCCGATCTACACCACCGTCGGCGTGTTCTACTACCTCGCCACGCTGCTCGCGAGCACGACGTTCGTGAAAGTGGCCCCCGGCATGCTGCTCAGCCCGGGCTCCGTCGCGCTTTTCCCCGCGAGCCTCTTCGCGGTGCTGCTGGTGTACATCCGCGAGGACGCGAAGGAGGCGCGCAACATGATCTACGCGCTCCTCGCCGCCAACGTCTCGGCGAGCCTGCTCGGCATGCTGGTCAGCGTGCACCTGCGCGGCCCGCTCGCGGCCAACCCGCTCGGCCTGCCGCCGGAGCTCTTCGTGCAGACGCCGCGCCTGTTCCTGGTCGGCACGCTTGCGCTGTACGCCGACACGATCCTCATCATCCTGGTCTACGAGGCGGTGTCGCGGCGCGTCGCGCCGCTGCTGCTGCGCATCTGGATCTCGCTCGCGCTGGTGCTCGCCTTCGACACGCTGCTCTTCGTCACCGGCGGGTTCGTCGAGCATCCGGCCTACCGCGAGATCCTGGCCTCCGGCATGCTCGGCAAGGCCGTCGCCGCGGTCGTGTATGCAGCCGCGCTCGCGGCCTACCTGATGCGCGTCGGGATCGAGCCGCAGCGCTCCGCGGAGCTGCAGCCCGACCTCGGCGACCTGTTCCACGTGCTCACCTACCGCCAGAAATACGAGGCGCTGCTCGCCCGCGCGGCGCGCGACCCCGTGACGGGAGTCCACAACCGCGCCTTCTTCGACGAGATGCTGCAGGTGCAGCTCGCCTCGGCGCGCCGCGAGGGCGCGCCGTTCTCCCTCATGATCGTCGACGTCGACCACTTCAAGCGCATCAACGACAGCCACGGCCACTTCGAGGGCGACCGCGGCCTGCGCGTGATTGCCCAGGCGCTCGCCGAAGCGGCGCGCGGCTCCGACATCGTCTGCCGCTACGGCGGCGACGAGTTCTGCGTGCTGCTGCCGGGGACGCCGCTCGAGAGCGCCGCGCAGCTCGCGGGGCGGCTGCGCCACGAGGTGCCGTCGGCATGCGAGCGCGCCGGAATCGGCGGCGGCGGCAAGGTGACGGTCACCATCGGTCTCGCCGCCTGCCCGGCGGACGGCACCGAGAAGGAGCTGATCATGGGGGCCGCCGACCGGCGCCTGTACCAGGGCAAGCACGAGGGCCGCGACCGCGTCCGCGCCGCCTGACTAGGCGGCTTTTCGTTCGGTGGGCGGCGGCAGGAGCTTCAGGCAGCGGTCGATCCAGAGCGCAGTCAGCTTCTCCTGCACGCCGTTCTGCGCCAGGCGCTGCGCGAGCGCGGCGAAATCCACCTGGTCGAGCGGCTGGTCCTGGTTGAAGCACGAGAAGACGTAAGAGGTCTTGCCCGTGGCCGGATCGACGTGCGGCTGCAGGCACTGGGCGCAGATCTCTTTCATCATGCATTGCATGGGGCTGTTGATCGAGCCGATCGCGGCGTGCTCCGGCTTCAGAAAATCCTTCAGCGCTGCGTGGCGCGCCGCGGCCACCGCCGCCATCATGCGGTCCGACCCGATGGCGATGATGCGGTCGGTGCGCTCGAACGCGATCGCCTGGACGCCGAGCGCGCCGGAAGCGTACGCCTGCATTGCCTGCACGATGTTGCCGACGAAGGCACGGTCCTGCGGCCGGCGCGGGGTGAACCCGGGCGCCTCGTCGCAGCACCAGACCACGACGTCCGACGCGGCCTCGATGTCCTCCGCGCGATAGCGGTCCGCCGCGCGCTTGTACCCGGCGAAGTAGATCACCCTGCAGCTCGCGGCGCGCAGGGCGCGGCCGATCGAAAAGAGCACCGCGTTGCCAAGGCCGCCGCCGACCAGCACGACGGTCTCGCCGTGCGGGATCTCGGTCGGCGTCCCGGTCGGGCCCATGAGCACGACCGGCTCGCCCGGCCGCAGATACGCGAGCAGGTCGGCGGAGCCGCCCATCTCGAGCGCGATCACCGAGATGAGGCCTTTCTCGCGATCCACCCAGGCGCCGGTGAGCGCGAGGCCTTCCATCGCGAGGGTCGTGCCCGGGACGCGCAGGGCGAGCGCCTCGAAGTTCTGCATGCGGTAGAACTGGCCGGGATGGAAGCGCCGCGCCGCGACGGGCGCGCGCAGCACGATCTCGACGATGCTCGGCGTGAGCCGCCGCACCTCGTGCACGACGGCGCGCAGGTCGCGGTTCAGGCGGGCGAGGAACGCGGCATCGTCTTCGGCGGAGGAAGGCTTGCTGCGCGAAAGCACGCGGCTCACCACCGGATAGCCCTGCTTGGCGCTGCCCATCGCCTTGACGACGTTGCCGAAGTAGGAGGGGTGCAGGTCGCCGAAGAAGCTCATGAAGCGGCCGTCGGCCCGCCGGTGCAGCAGCACGTCGACTTGCGCGGGCTTTGCGGAATGCGGCTCCGGCTTCACCGGCGCGCCGTGCTCGTCGCAGGCGCGGAAGTACTTGCCGTCCAGGGCGAGCTCGACGCCTTCCTCGCGCGCGAGCACCGTGTTCGGCTGGGTGCCGGCGGCGATCAGCACCGAGCGCGCCGGCAGCCGCACGCCGTTCTGGAAGACGACGCCGCTCGCGTGGCCGTGTTGATCGACCTCGATGCGCTCGGGCGAGAGGCCTTCGGCGAACACCACGCCTTCCTCGAGCGCCTTCTCGACCTCCTCGTGGTTCAGCGTGTAGGAGGGGCTGTCGATCATGCGCCGCCGGTAGGCGATGGTCGCGCCGCCCCAGCTTTTCAGAAGAGAGATTCTTTTTTCGGCGGGCTCGGCGCGCAGCGCCTTCGCGTGGGCGATGAATTCCTGCGCGATCGCGCGCTCCTCCGCGTTCCATGCCGGGTCCTGGCCGAGGCTCTCGTAGCGCGAAAGGAACTTCTCCACCTGCACGGCGTAGTAGGCGAGCGACTCGGTGGCGGTGTCGATCGCCGTCAGCCCGCCGCCGATGACGACGACCGGCAGCCGGATCTGCAGGTTGGCGATCGACTCGCGCTTCGCGGCGCCGGTGAGCTGCAGCGCCATGAGGAAGTCCGAGGCGGCGCGCACGCCGCGCGCGAAGCCGTTCGGGATCTCGAGCACGGTGGGGCGCCCCGCACCGGCGCAGAGCGCGATGTGATCGAAGCCGTCGGCGAAGGCCTCGTCGATCGTCAGCGTGCCGCCGAAGCGCACGCCGCCGAACATGGCGAAGGCGCGGCGCCGCTCGAGCAGCAGGCGCAACATCTTCAGGAAGTTCTTGTCCCAGCGCACCGTGATGCCGTATTCGGCGACGCCGCCGAAGCCCGCCATCGCGCGCTGGTCGAGCGGCTCCCTCAGCTCCGCGATATCGCGGACCGGGCGGAACGGCACCCGCTTGCCCAGCGGGTCCACGCCGGACACTTCCGCGGCAAGCGGCTCGATCTTCAGGCCGTCGATGCCCACGACCGTATGGCCGTCGTTCATCAGGTGATGGGCGAGGGTGAAGCCGGCCGGCCCCAGGCCGACCACGAGAACCCTTTTCCCGGAAGGCGGCCTCGGACAGGGGCGGCGCAGGTCGAAGGGGTTCCAGCGCGTGAGAAGCGAATAGATCTCGAAGCCCCACGGCAGCTCGAGCACGTCCTTCAGCGTGCGGGTCTCGGCCTGCGGGATGTTGACCGGATCCTGCTTCTGGTAGATGCAGGCCTTCATGCAATCGTTGCAGATCCGGTGGCCGGTGCCGGCCACCATCGGGTTGTCCACGATGATGATGCCGAGCGCCGCGATCGGCTCGCCGCGCGTCTTCACCATGTGGAACTCGGAGATCTTCTCCTCGAGCGGGCAGCCGGCAAGCGGGACGCCGAAGACCGTCTTGCGGAAGCCCTCCGCCGGCGCTTTCTCCCGCAAGCCCTTGGAGCAGGAGTCCTTGCCTTGCTCGTGGCACCAGATGCAGTAGTTCGCCTCGTCGAGCGCGCCGACGAGATCGGTTCCCGGGTCGGTCAGCCTGAAGCCGCTGCGCGTCCGCAGGTGCCCGAGGGTGTGCCGTGCGAAGCCGTCCTTCGTCTCGGTATGCACGGGCACGAGGCGCATGTAGTCGAGCTTGCGCGGCACCTTGAAGAGCACGCCCGAGCGGTGCTTGTCGCGCCCTTCCGCGGTCGTCACGGCCCACGCCGCATAGCGTGCCGCGCCTTCGAGCCGCTCGGCGTTGGCCGCCTCGTCCTTCGACCACTCCGTGACCTGGCGCGCGAAATCGAGCTCGGTCGTGAAGCTGAAGCCGTCGGGCTTCGCGTGCTCCGGCTTCACCTTGTGCACGGCGCGGCGCTGCACGAAAAGGCGCTTCACGGAGTAGAGCGGGGCAAGCTCGTTGTGCCTTTCCTCCAGCGCGCGCACCTCCGCTTCGATGCCGAAGAGGCGCGCGATGAAGTCCTCGACGTGCGGCGCGAGCGCGACGAGCAGGTCGGACTCGGCCTTGCCCGCGGCGGGATGCGCCCTGGAGAGCACGAGCTTCTCGTGCAGCGCGCGATCCGCCTCGCCGAGGAACGAAAGGAAGGCTTCGTCGAGGCGCGCGAGGCCCTCGCGCTCGTACAGCTGCGCGAACTCGAGGCCGAATCCGAGGCGGAGGCTTGCGCTCAACGTCGTAGAATTATCCTAGAAAAGCGTTTCCTTCCCTCGCGAATTAGCTTATTCCCAGCGGAGCCAGCGATGCAGATCAAGCACAGCGTTTTCCTCGTCACCGGCGGGGCTTCCGGCCTCGGCGCCGCGACCGCGCGCATGGCGGCCGAAGGCGGCGCCAAGGTGCTCATCGCCGACGTGCAGGACGGCGAGGCGTATGCGAAGGAGATCGGCGCGCGCTACGTGAAGTGCGACGTCTCCTCGGAAGCCGACGGCAAGGCGGCGGTGGAGGCGGCGCTCAAGTCCTTCGGCGGCCTGCACGTGCTGGTCAACTGCGCCGGCATCGCGCTCGCCGAGCGCACGCTCGGCAAGGAGGCGCCGCACGATCTCGCCCGCTTCGCGCGCGTCATCAACGTGAACCTCGTCGGTACGTTCAACATGATCCGCCTCGCCGCCGACGCGATGGCGAAGGCGAGCCCGAACGCGAGCGGCGAGCGCGGCGTCATCGTCAACACCGCCTCGGTGGCCGCGTACGACGGCCAGATCGGGCAGGCGGCCTACTCGGCGTCCAAGGGCGGGATCGCGAGCCTCACGCTGCCGGTGGCGCGCGACCTGTCGCGCAACGGCATCCGCGTGTGCACCATCGCGCCCGGGCTCTTCGAGACGCCGCTGCTCAAGGGCCTGCCGAAGGAGGCGCAGGAATCGCTCGCGAAGCAGGTGCCGTTTCCCTCGCGGCTCGGGCGGCCGGGCGAGTACGCGCAGCTCGTGAGGGCGATCGTCGAGATCGAGATGCTGAACGCCGAGACCATCCGCCTCGACGGCGCCATCCGGATGGCGCCTAAGTAGCCTTGATCTGCCTGAGATCCGCGCGGTAGAGGCTTGCGCGCTCGACGTACCCCGAGGCGATCCGCAGCAAGCCCTCGCGCTCCTCGGGCTTCAGCTCGCGCACGACTTTTCCCGGCGAGCCGATGACGAGCACGCCATCCGGGATCTCCTTGCCTTCCGGGACGAGGGTGTTCGCGCCGACCAGCGTGCCGCGGCCGATCCGCGCGCCGTTCAGGATGACGCTGTTGATGCCGATGAGCGAGCCTTCGCCGACCGTGCAGCCGTGGAGCATCGCCTTGTGCCCGATGCTGACGTTGCGCGCCAGCGTCAGCGGAAATCCCGGATCGACGTGGAGCACCGAGCCGTCCTGGACGTTGCAGCCTTCTCCGATGTGGATGCGGTCGTTCTCGGCGCGCAGCACGACCTGGAACCAGACGCTCGCGTCGTTTTCCAGCGTCACGTCGCCGATGACGTCGGCGTCATGCGCGACGTAATGGCGCGTGCCGACGAGGCGCGGCGCGCGGCCGCCGATGGAGAAGAGGGGCATGGGGCGCCTATCATAATGCAGTGAAAATCGCCGTCCTCGGCGCCGGCGTGATCGGCGTCACCAGCGCGTGGTACCTCGCCGAAGACGGGCACGAGGTCACGCTGCTCGACCGGCGCGAGGCGCCCGGCCTGGAGACTTCGCTCGCGAACGGCGGCCAGATCTCCGCGGGGCACGCCGAGCCGTGGGCGAAGCCCGCGGTCGTGCCCAAGATCCTGAAGTGGCTCGGGCGCGAGGATGCGCCGCTTCTCTTTCGCCCGCGCGCCGACTGGAAGCAGTGGGGATGGGGTCTGCGCTTTCTCGCGGAATGCCTGCCCGGGCGCTTCGAGGCGAGCTGCAGGGCGCTCGCGGGCCTCGCGGCCTACAGCCGCCGCTGCCTGGACGAGCTGCGCGGCCGCACCGGGATCGAATACGACGCACTCACCCTGGGCATCCTCCATTTCTGCACCGACGCGCAGGACTTCCGGGCGCTCTCGCGCCATGCCGAGGCGATGCGCGCGCTCGGCATCCGGCGAGAAGTGAAATCGCGCGAGGAATGCCTTGCCATCGAGCCGGCGCTCGGCGCATCGGCTGCCCGGGTCGCCGGCGGCGTGCTGACGCCCGAGGACGAATCCGGGGACGCGCACAAATTCACGCGCGAGCTCGCGCGCCTCTGCGCGGCGCGCGGCGTGGTTTTCCGCGGGAATAGCGCCGTCACCGGGATGGACCATGATGCGCGGGGCATCCGCGGCGTGCGCCTCGCGGGCGAGGGCACCCTCCAGGCCGACGCCTACGTCGTGTGCCTCGGGAGCTACAGCCCGCTTCTTCTCGCGCCGCTCGGCATCAACATCCCGGTCTATCCGCTGAAAGGCTATTCCGTGACCTTCGATCTGGGCGCCGCGGCAGCGGCAGCGCCGCGCGTGAGCCTGAACGACGAGGCGAAGAAGATCGTGATCTCGCGCCTCGGCCAGAGGCTGCGCGCCGCCGGCACGGCCGAGCTCGCCGGGTACGACACGACGCTCAACCCGGCGCGCTGCGAGGCCATCGTTGCCCGGGTCCGCGAGCTATTCCCGCCGCTCGCCTCCTGCGCGGTGGTCGACCGCTGGGCCGGACTGCGTCCCGCGACGCCGGACAACGTTCCCTTGATCGGGCGCGCGCGCTACCCCGGTCTTTTCCTCAACACCGGCCACGGCACGCTCGGCTGGACTCTCGCCTGCGGGTCCGGGCGGGCGCTCGCCGATCTCGTGGCCGGGCGGCCCCCGGCGGTGGATTTCCGGTTCCTGCAATGAGGACGAGCGAATCGCATTTCCTGGAAGTGCGCGGGCTGCGCTATCACGTGCGCCGCTGGGTTGCGCCGGGCGCGAAGAAGCTCGTGCTGTTGCACGGGTGGATGGACGTCTCGGCTTCCTTCCAGTTCCTGGTGGACGCGCTGCGCGGGCGCTGGGACGTGTACGCCCCCGACTGGCGCGGCTACGGGCTGACGCAATGGGGCCGGGCGGATTGCTACTGGTTTCCCGACTACATCGCGGACCTCGATGCGCTGCTCGCGCACGTCGAGCCGCAAGCGCCCGTGAATCTGGTCGGGCACAGCCTGGGCGGCAACGTCGCCGCGATGTACGCCGGGATCCAGCCCGCGCGCGTCGCGAAGCTCGTCAACCTGGAGGGATTCGGTCTCGCGCCCACCCGCGCCGAGCAGGCCCCGAAGCGCTACGCCCGCTGGCTCGAGGAGCTGCGCGATCCGCCCGGCCTGCGTCCGTATCGCAGCTTCGCCGAGCTGGAAGAGCGGTTGGTCGGCGGCAACCCGCGCCTCGCGGGCGACAAGGCGCATTTCCTCGCGCGGCACTGGGGCCGCGAGAATGAGGACGGCAGCGTGACGCTGCGCGGCGATCCGGCCCACAAGGTCGTGAATCCGGTCCTCTATCGCTACGAGGAAGTGCGCGCCTGCTGGCGCGAGGTCCGGGCGCCGGTCCTCTGGGTGGAGGGCGCAGACTCCGACACGGCGAAGCGCATCGGGCTCACGGCGGCCGACTGCGCCGAGCGGCGCTCGGCTTTCCGCGATGCACGCCATGCCACGGTCGCAGGCGCCGGGCATATGCTGCACCATGATCAGCCCGAAGCCGTGGCGCGGCTCCTCGAGGATTTCCTGGGCCCCTGATGGCGCAGTATTTCGAGATCCATCCGACCCATCCGCAGCTGCGCCTCATCCGGCGCGCGGCCGATTTCGTGCGCCACGGCGCTCTGATCGCGTATCCGACCGACTCGTGCTACGCGCTCGGCTGCCGGCTCGGCGACGCGCGGGCAGTCGGGCGCCTGCGCAGGCTCCGCGGCTTCGATGAGCGGCATCACCTGACGCTGATGTGCCGCGACGTCTCGGAGATCGCCGAATACGCGATCGTGGACGACGCTGCGTTCCGCTTCGTGAAGCTCGCGGGCAGCTATACCTTCATCCTGAAGGCGCGCCGGCAGGTGCCGCGCCGCCTGCTGCACGAGCGGCGCAGGACGATCGGCGTGCGGGTTCCCGCGCATCCGGTCGCGCATGCGCTCCTGCTCGAGCTCGACGAGCCGCTCCTTTCGGCGACGCTCTCGCTCCCGGGAGAGCCGGCGCCGCTCTCCGACGCCGCCGAAATCCGCCTCCGGCTGGAGCGCCAGCTCGACCTCGTCCTCGACGCCGGGCCGTGCGGCACGCAGCCGAGCACGGTCATCGATCTCACCGGCGCCGAGCCTGTCGTGCTGCGCAAGGGGAAGGGCTCGCTCGAGCCCTTCGTGGTGCAGGCGGTCTGATAAGATCGCCGGCAAACCAAGTGGAAAATCTCGTCCAGACAGTCGCGATCTACGCGCTTCCGGTTTTGTTCGCGATCACGCTGCACGAGGCGGCGCACGGCTACGTCGCGCGGCAGTTCGGCGACATGACGGCCTTCGCGCAGGGGCGCATCAGCCTCAACCCGCTGCGGCACATCGACCTCGTCGGAACGATCCTCGTGCCGATCGTGATCCTGCTCGCCTCCAAGGTCGCCGGCGGCACCGGCGTGCTCTTCGGCTGGGCGAAGCCGGTCCCTGTGAACTACTCGGCGCTGCGCCGTCCCAAGCAGCACATGGCCTGGGTCGCGGCCGCCGGCCCGTTCTCCAACCTCGTGCAGGCGCTGGTCTGGGGCGTGCTCTCCCGCGTCGGCATGCTCTCGAGCGGCCGCGAGGACGCCTGGATGGAGGTCGCGCGCCACGGCTCCGGGGCAGTCGTCGAGACGGCGCTGCGCCACGGCCACGGCGCGGCCGAGTTCCTCGTCGGCGCCGGCGCCGCCGGGGTGCTCGTCAACCTGATCTTCATGCTTCTCAACCTCGTGCCGATCCCGCCGCTCGACGGCGGCCGCATCCTGACCAGCGTGCTTCCGGGCCGGGCGGCGTGGCGCTTCGCGAAGCTCGAGCCCTACGGCCTCGCGATCCTGCTGGTCCTGTTGTTCACGAATTCCCTCGGAATCGTGCTGAATCCGCTCGTCGTCGAGTCCGACGCGCTCATCCGCGCGTTCGTCTTCCTGTAGGGCCGGCGGCTTGTACGAGACCCGCGTCCTCTCCGGCATGCGCCCCACGGGCGCGCTGCATCTGGGCCACTATCACGGCGTGCTGAAGAACTGGATCCGCCTGCAGGCCGAGTACCCGTGCCTGTTCTTCGTCGCCGACTGGCACGCGCTCACCACCGACTATGCGGCGCCGGGCGACGTGCAGAAGAACTGCTGGGACATGGTGATCGACTGGCTCGCCGCGGGCGTCGATCCGGCGCAGTCCATGATCTTCATCCAGTCGCAGGTGCCCGAGCACGCCGAGCTGCACCTGCTGCTCTCGATGATGGCGCCGCTCGGCTGGCTCGAGCGCGTCCCGACCTACAAGGACCAGCAGGAGAAGCTCGCCGACCGCGACCTTTCGACCTACGGCTTCCTCGGCTATCCGCTGCTGCAGTCCGCGGACATCCTCATCTACCGGGCGCGCTACGTGCCGGTGGGGGAGGACCAGGTGCCGCACGTCGAGTTCACGCGCGAGGTGGCGAGGCGCTTCAATCACCTCTACGGCCGCGAGCCCGGATTCGAGGACAAGGCCAAGGCGGCGGTGAAAAAGATGGGCACGAAGAAGGCGCGCCTGCTGAACGAGCTGCGCACCAAGTTCCTGGAGCAGGGCGACGCTGCGGCCCTGCAGCGCGGCCAGGCGCTGCTCGACGAGCAGCAGAACCTGGCGCGCGTGGACCGCGAGCGGCTCTACGGCTGGCTCGAAGGCGGCGGCAAGAAGATCCTGGTCGAGCCCGAGGCGCTGCTCACCGAAGCCTCGCGCATGCCGGGCCTGGACGGCCAGAAGATGTCCAAGTCCTACGGCAACACCATTGCCCTGCGCGAGGAGCCGGAGGCGGTCGCGAAGAAGATCAAGACCATGCCGACGGACCCGGCCCGGGTGAAGCGCACGGACCCGGGCAACCCGGACAAGTGCCCGGTGTGGGAGCTGCACAAGGTGTACTCGGACGAGGCGCGCAAGAAGTGGGTGCGGCAGGGCTGCACCAGCGCGGGCATCGGCTGCCTCGAATGCAAGCAGCCGGTGATCGAGGCGATCAACGCCGAGCTCGCGCCCATCCGCGCGCGGGCGCAGGCCTACCTGGACGACCCGACGCTCGCGAAGAAGATCGTGGCCGACGGCGGCGAGAAGGCGAGGCGGCTGGCGGAGGAAACCATGCGTGAGGTACGCGAAGCGATGGGACTTTTCTACTCATGAGCGCCGTGGTCGCCGCAAAGATCTACGGCGAGCCGGTCGTCGAGCTGCCGCACGACCTGTACATCCCGCCCGACGCCCTGGAGATCGTGCTCGAGGCCTTCGAGGGGCCGCTCGACCTGCTGCTCTACCTCATCCGCAAGGAGAACCTCGACATCCTCGACATCCCCATGGCGCCGCTCACGCGGCAGTACCTGGAGTACGTCGAGATCATGCGCAGCCGCAACCTGGAGCTCGCCGCCGAATACCTCGTCATGGCGGCGATGCTGATGGAGATCAAGTCGCGGCTCCTGCTGCCGCGGCCGCCCGCGGCCGAGCCGCTCGAGGAGGACCCGCGCGCCCTGCTCGTGAGGCGGCTGCTCGAATACGAGCAGATGAAGAAGGCCGCGCAGGCCCTCGACGAGCTGCCGCAGGTCGGGCGCGACGTCATCGCGATCTCGGTCTGGATCGAGAAGACCATCAGCGAGCGCCTGCCGGACGTGAACCCGCAGGACCTCGCCGAGGCCTGGCGCGGCCTGCTGCATCGCGCGCGCATGGCACGGCACCATCACATCTCGCGCGAGGAGCTGTCCGTGCGCGAGCACATGAGCACGATCCTGCGCCGGCTGCAGGAGCGCCGGGTGCTGGAGTTCGGCGAGCTCTTCGAGCCCTCGCGGGGCGTGTCGGTGCTGGTGGTCAACTTCCTCGCGCTCCTCGAGCTCGCGCGGGAGCTGCTGATCGAGATCACGCAGTCCGAGAATTTCGCGCCGATTTACGTAAAATTGGGCCATGCAGAGTCCCGCTGACCTGAAGCGCATCCTCGAGGCGGGGCTGCTCGCCGCGCAGGAGCCGCTCACGCCGCTCGAGCTGAAGCGCCTGTTCGATCAGGAGGTTGGCGTCGACGCGATCCGCAAGCTCCTCGACGAGCTGCGCGAAGAATGGAGCGGGCGCGCGGTCGAGCTGGTGTCGGTGGCGAGCGGCTGGCGCTTCCAGACCCGGGCCGATTTCCAGCCGTACGTCGAGCGGCTGTTCCCCGAGAAAGCGCCGCGCTACTCGCGTGCCGTCATGGAGACCCTCGCCATCATTGCCTACCGCCAGCCGGTCACGCGGGGCGACATCGAGGACATCCGCGGCGTAACGGTCACCACCCAGATCATCCAGGCGCTCGAGAACCGCGGCTGGATCGACGTCGTAGGGCATCGCGAGACCCCGGGCCGGCCGGCGCTCTATGCCACCACCCGCAAGTTCCTGGACGAGCTCGGCCTGCGCTCGCTGCAGGAGCTGCCGCCGCTCGAGGAGATCGCGAAGACGCTCGCCCTCGAGCCGCAACCCGTGGCGAATGCCGAGATCCGGCCGGCCGAGCCGGAACCCGCTGATCCAGAATCCAGCCCGGAAGAAGCCGCCACCGGCACCGACGGCTGAGCGGCTCCAGAAGCTGCTCGCCGCCGCCGGGCTGGGCTCGCGGCGCGAGATCGAATCCTGGATCGCTGCCGGGCGCGTCTCCGTGCGCGGCCGGGTGGCGAAGCTCGGGGATCGCGCTGCCCCGGGCGAGGATGTGCGCGTGGACGGAAAAGCCGTCGCGCTCGCGCCGCCAAGCGGCATTCGTGTCCTTCTCTACAACAAGCCCGAAGGCGAGCTCGTCACGCGACACGATCCGGAGGGCCGCGCCACGGTGTTTTCGCGCCTTCCGCCCGGCCGGTGGGTGGCCGTCGGGCGCCTGGACCTCAATTCCGCCGGGCTGCTGCTCTTCACCGACTCCGGCGAGCTCGCCAATCGCCTGATGCACCCCCGCTACGAGATCGAGCGCGAATACGAAGCCCGGGTCCAGGGGCGCTTGGCGCCGGAGGCACTTGAGAAGCTGAAGCGCGGAGTGCCGCTGGAAGACGGCGTGGCGGCTTTCGTTGCCATAGAGCCCATCCGGGAGGGCAGCGGCGCGAACCGCTGGTATCGAGTGGTGCTCAGGGAGGGGCGAAACCGCGAGGTCAGGCGCATGTTCGAGGCGGTCGGCGGGCGCGTGAGCCGCCTCATCCGCGTGCGCTACGGGCCGGTCGAGCTGCCTCGTGATCTCGCTCCAGGGCGCTGGCGCGAAATGGGAAATCCGGTTATACTTCAAAAGCTTTGAAGGGCATTTGCAAGGCGCGGGGAAAGATGGGCTTCGGCCCATTTTTTGTTTATGGCGGGACTTGAATCGACGGTGGAGCCCGCGGTGGCGGGCATGGGCTACGAGCTGGTCGACGTGCAGGCGTCGGGCGGCGGCCGGCTGCTGCGCGTCTTCATCGACAAGCCGGGCGGCGTCAACGTGGACGACTGCGCGGAGGTGAGCCGGCAGCTTTCCCGCGTGCTGCCGGTGGAAGGGATCGATTACGAGCGGCTGGAAGTGTCCTCGCCGGGGCTCGACCGGCCGCTGCGGAAAGAAGCGGATTTCGCGCGCTTCGTCGGCAAGAAGGCCGACGTGCGCATGCGCCGGCCGGATGCAACCGGGCGGCGGCGCTTTGTCGGAACGCTGCTCGCGGCCCGGGAAGGGCAGGTGAGCCTGGAAGCGGATGGAAGGACCGTCGTGCTCGGCCTCGACGAGGTCGACCGGGCGCGGCTGGTGCCGGAACTGTGAGGATCAAGTGGCAACGACGAACCTGAGTGCTGGGAACCGTGAACTGGTGATGCTCGCCGACGTGCTCGCGCGCGAGAAGAACGTGCCGCGCGACATCGTGTTCGGCGCGCTGGAGCTCGCGCTCGCCTCGGCGACCAAGAAGAAGTACACCGAGGACGTCGACGTGCGCGTCGCGGTGGACAAGAACACCGGCGCGTACGAGTCCTTTCGCCGCTGGCGCGTCTGCCCGGACGACGCCCCGGACTGGAACACGGCGCAGATGCTCTCCGTCGAGGAGGCGCAGGACCGCGGCAAGGCCGACGCCAAGATCGACGACGTGATCGAGGAGCCGATCCCGAACGTGGAGTTCGGCCGCATCGGCGCGCAGACCGCGAAGCAGGTGATCCTGCAGCGCATCCGCGACGCCGAGCGCGAGCAGATCCTGAACGACTTCCTCTCGCGCGGCGACGAGCTGGTCACCGGGACGGTGAAGCGCATGGAGCGCGGCTCGGCGATCATCGAGTCCGGCCGCCTCGAGGCGCTGCTGCCGCGCGAGCAGATGATCCCGAAGGAGAACCTGCGCGTGGGCGACCGCGTGCGCGCCTGGGTGATGAAGATCGATCGCCAGGCGCGCGGCCCGCAGCTCATCCTGTCGCGCACCGCGCCGCAGTTCATCATGAAGCTCTTCGAGCTCGAGGTCCCCGAGATCGAGGAAGGCCTGCTCGAGATCAAGTCCGCGGCGCGCGACCCCGGCATCCGGGCGAAGATCGCCGTCTTCACCAGCGACAAGCGCATCGACCCGATCGGCACCTGCGTCGGCATGCGCGGCTCGCGCGTGCAGGCCGTCACGCAGGAGCTTGCGGGCGAGCGCGTCGACATCGTCCTCTGGTCGGCCGATCCGGCGCAGTTCGTGATCGGCGCCCTGGCGCCCGCCGAGGTGTCGTCCATCGTGGTGGACGAGGAGAAGCACGCGATGGACGTCGTCGTCGACGAGGAGAACCTCGCCGTGGCGATCGGCCGCAGCGGCCAGAACGTGCGGCTCGCCTCGGAGCTCACCGGCTGGCAGATCAACCTGATGACCGAGGAGGAGTCGACCAAGAAGCAGCAGGAGGAAAGCGGCCGCATCAAGCAGCACTTCATGGAGAAGCTCGACGTCGACGAGGAAGTCGCCAACATCCTGATCGAGGAGGGCTTCTCCACGCTCGAGGAGATCGCCTACGTGCCGATCAACGAGCTCAACGAGATCGAGGCCTTCGACGAGGGCACGGTGAACGAGCTGCGCAACCGGGCGCGCAACGCGCTGCTGGTCGCCGCGATCGCCAACGAGGAGAAGGTCGAGGGCGTCGATCCGGAGCTCCTCAAGCTCGAGGGCATGGACACGCAGCTCGCCGCGAAGCTCTCCGAGGGCGGCATCAAGACGCGCGACGACCTCGCGGACCTCGCCGTGGACGAGCTCTCGGAGCTCACCGGCCTTGACGAGGAAAAGGCGAAGAAGCTCATCATGGCGGCGCGGGCGCACTGGTTCGCGCAGGAAGAAAACAGGGAATCGGCATAACGATGGCGCAGACGAGCGTTGCCCAATTCGCGAGCGAGCTGAAGGTTCCGCCTTCGGTCCTGCTCGAGCAGCTGCGCGCGGCCGGGGTCGAGAAGAAGGTGCCCACCGACCAGCTCAGCGAGCAGGACAAGTCGCGCCTGCTCGAGTACCTGCGGCGCACCCACGGCTCGGTGGAGAGCAAGAACAAGATCACGCTGACGCGCAAGCAGACGAGCGAGATCCGCAAGACCGACGCCACCGGCAAGTACCGCACGGTGCAGGTGGAGGTGCGCAAGAAGCGCGTCTTCGTCAAGCGCGACCCGGCCGAGGTCACCGCCGCGGCCGTCGCGGCCGAGGCGCCCCCCGCGCCGCCGCCGGCGGCGGCGCCGGTGGACGCGAAGGAGATCGAGCTGCGCCAGGAAGAGGCGAAGCGCCAGCAGCAGCTCGCCGAGCTGCAGGCTGCCGAGCTGCGCGAGAAGCAGGAGCGCGAGCGGCGCGAGGCCGAGGAGAAGGCGGCGGCCGCAGCCGCCGCGGCGGCGCAGCCCGCGGGGCCGGCGACGACGCTGCATGCGCCGAAGCCCGCCACCGAGGCGAAAACCGACAAGAAGCCCAAGAAGGCGAAGCCGACCACCGTGCTGCGCGACGACTCGCAGCGCCGCCGGCAGATCAAGACGCGCGGCGACGCCGGAGGCGGCGTGGGCGGCTGGCACGCGCGCGGCGGCGGCCGCCACCGCGGCCAGCCTGCCGGCGCCGAGCAGGCCAGCTTCGCGCCGGCCGAGCCGCTGGTGCGCGAGGTCGCGGTGCCCGAGACCATCACGGTGGGCGAGCTCGCGCACCGGATGTCGGTGAAGGCCGCCGAAGTCATCAAGGCCCTCATGAAGCTCGGCACCATGGCGACGATCAACCAGGTGCTCGACCAGGAGACGGCCATCATCCTCGTGGAGGAGATGGGCCACAAGGCGAAGGCCGCCAAGCTCGACGACCCGGAGGCCTACCTCGCAGAGCCGGAGGAGCACGAAGCCGAGGCGCTTACGCGGCCGCCGGTGGTGACCATCATGGGCCACGTCGACCACGGCAAGACCTCGCTCCTCGACTACATCCGCCGCACCAAGGTCGCGGCAGGCGAGGCCGGCGGCATCACCCAGCACATCGGCGCATACCACGTGCAGACGCCGCGCGGCATCGTGACGTTCCTCGACACGCCCGGCCACGAGGCGTTCACCGCCATGCGCGCGCGCGGCGCCAAGGTGACCGACATCGTGGTGCTCGTGGTGGCGGCCGACGACGGCGTCATGCCGCAGACGATCGAAGCGATCAACCACGCCAAGGCGGCGAAGGTGCCGCTCGTCGTGGCGATGAACAAGATCGACAAGCACGAGGCGAATCCCGCGAAGGTGAAACAGGACCTGCTCGCCCACGAGGTCGTGCCCGAAGAGTTCGGCGGCGACTCGCCCGTCGTCCCGGTGTCGGCGAAGACCGGCCAGGGCGTGGACGAGCTCCTCGAGCAGATCCTGCTCCAGGCGGAAGTGCTCGAGCTCAAGGCGCCTTCGGACACGCCGGCCAAGGGCGTCGTCATCGAGGCGCGCCTCGACAAGGGCCGCGGCCCGGTCGCCACGCTGCTCGTGCAATCGGGCACGCTGCGCCGGGGCGACATCGTGCTCACCGGGGCCGTCTACGGCCGGGTGCGCGCCATGCTCGACGAGAACGCGAAGCCGGTGCAGGAGGCGGGCCCCTCCATCCCGGTGGAGGTGCAGGGCCTGTCCGACGTCCCGGCGGCAGGCGAGGACATGATGGTGCTCGCCGACGAGCGCAAGGCGCGCGAGATCGCGCTCTTCCGCCAGGGCAAGTTCCGCGACGTCAAGCTCGCGAAGCAGCAGGCGGCGAAGCTCGAGAACATGTTCGAGCAGATGGGCGAAGGCGAGAAGAAGGTCCTCACGCTCGTCATCAAGGCGGACGTGCAGGGCTCGCAGGAAGCGCTGATCCACGCGCTCACGCGCCTAGCGACCGAGGAGGTCAAGGTCACCGTGGTGCACGCCGCGGTGGGCGGCATCACCGAGTCCGACGTCAACCTCGCGATGGCCTCGCGCGCGGTCATCGTCGGCTTCAACACCCGCGCCGACGCAGCGGCCCGCAAGCTCGCCGAGTCCGCCGGCATCCAGATCCGCTACTACAACATCATCTACGAGGCGGTGGACGAAGTGAAGGCGGCGCTCTCCGGGATGCTCGCTCCCGAGAAGAAGGAGCAGGTGCTCGGGCTGGTGCAGGTGCGCCAGGTGTTCAAGATCTCGAAGGTCGGCACGATCGCCGGCTGCTACGTGCAGGAAGGCATGGTCAAGCGCAACGCGCAGGTGCGCATCCTGCGCGACAACGTGGTCATCCACACCGGCGAGATCGACTCGCTCAAGCGCTTCAAGGACGACGTGCGCGAGGTGAAGGCCGGGTTCGAGTGCGGCATGTCCATCAAGAACTTCAACGACCTCAAGGAGAACGACCAGTTCGAGGTCTTCGAGGTGCTTGAGGTCGCAAGAACGCTGTAAGGGCGGATGGAAAGGAAATCGTCCGGGCGGCCGCAGAAGCTCGGCGACCAGATCCAGCGCGAGCTCTCCGATCTGCTGCAGCGCGAGCTGCGCGATCCCCGCGTCGGCATGGTGACGATCACCTCGGTCGACGTTTCTCCCGACCTGTCGCACGCCAAGATCTTCTTCACGGTGCTGCCCGAGGCGCGGCTGCCCGAGACGAGCAAGGGCCTGTCGCGCGCCGCGGGCTACCTGCGCTCCCAGCTCGCGCGCCGCATCAAGCTCTACACCACGCCGGAGCTGCGCTTCGTCTACGACGAGTCGGTCGAGCGCGGCGACCGGCTCTCGCGCCTGATCGACGCGGCCAACAAAAAGTGAGCCTGGACGGAGCGTTGCTGGTCGACAAGCCCGTCGGCCGCAGCTCGAATTCGGTCCTGCAGCAGATCAAGAGGACGTTCGCGGCGGGAAAGGCGGGCCACGCCGGCACGCTCGACCCGCTCGCCTCCGGGCTCCTCGTGGTTCTGTTCGGCGAGGCGACGAAGCTTTCCTCGGTGCTCCTCGATGCCGACAAGGAGTACCTCGCGACGCTGAAGCTCGGGGAGCGCACCGCCACCGGCGATGCCGAGGGCGAGGTCGTCGAGGCGCTGCCGGTCGCGGTGAGCGCGGCGCAGGTCTCGGCCGTCCTGGAGAGATTCCGCGGCGAGATCGAGCAGGTGCCGCCGATGCATTCGGCGCTGAAGCGCGGCGGCGTGCCGCTCTACAGGCTCGCGCGCCGGGGCGAATCCGTGGCGCGCGCGGCGCGCAAGGTTCGCATCGTCGCGCTCGAAGCGCTCGACCTGCGGCCGCCGTTCCTGGAATTGAAGGTCCGCTGCAGCAAGGGCACCTACGTGCGCACGCTGGCGGAGGACATCGGGCGGGCGCTCGGCACCTGCGCCCACCTTGCCGCGCTGCGCCGGACCGCCTCCGGCAGCTTTCGCCTCGAGGAGGCCGCCGCGCTCGATGCGCTCGAGGCCATGGCGCCGCCGGCTCGCGCCGCGCGCCTGATTCCCCTGGCCACGCTCTATCAGGCCTTTCCGAAGGCCGAGCTCGACGAGGCCGCCGCGGCGCGGTTCCGCAACGGGCAGGCGCTGCGCCGCGAGGGCCTTGCCGAGGGCCTGTGCGCCGTCTACGGCAGCCGCGGCGAGCTGATCGGCCTTGCCTTCGCGGACGGCGCCGGGGGCTTGCGGCCGGTCCGCCTCACCGCATCGCAACCGGCTGATAAACATCGAAAAAACTTGTGATCAGGGCCGGCCTTGGCTAAAATCACCGGCTCACTGAAGACGAAGAAGCGGAGAGCGTTCCAATGGCATTGCAGGTCGCGCAAAAAGCGCAGGTCGTGAAGCAGCACCAGCGTTCGGCGAAGGACACCGGGTCGCCGGAGGTGCAGATCGCGCTCCTCACCGAGCGCATCAACGGCCTCACCGAGCACTTCAAGACGCACACCAAGGATTTTCATTCGCGCCGCGGGCTGCTGGTCATGGTGAGCCAGCGCCGCAAGCTGCTCGACTACCTGAAGCGCAGCGACGCGGACAAGTATCGCGGCCTCATCGAGAAGCTGGGTCTGCGCAAATAAGTGCATTTCCAATGACGTGCTGACGAGACGCTCACCGGTGCGGTGGGCGTTTTTTCTTTGCGCGTCCCGACAAAGGATCCCCCTTGAACCCGATCACGAAGACATTTACCTACGGTAGCCACCAGGTCACGCTCGCCACGGGCGAGATCGCCCGCCAGGCGCATGGCGCCGTGCTGTGCACGATGGAGGACACGGTGGTCCTCGCCGCGGTGACCGCGGCGAAAGACGCCCGGCCCGGGCAGGACTTCTTCCCGCTGACGGTCGACTACGCCGAGCGCACTTACGCGGCCGGCAAGATCCCGGGCGGATTCTTCAAGCGCGAAGGCCGGCCCTCGGAGAAAGAGACGCTCACCTCGCGCCTGATCGATCGCCCGATCCGGCCGCTCTTCCCCGACGGCTTCTACAACGAGGTGCAGGTCGTCGCGCAGGTCCTGTCGCTCAATCCCGAGGTCGATTCCGACATTCCGGCGATGATCGCCGTGTCGGCCGCCCTGACGCTCTCCGGCATCCCGTTCAACGGCCCGATCGGCGCCTGCCGCGTCGGCTACCTGAACGGCGAGTACGTCCTCAACCCGACCGCGAGCCAGCTCAAGGAATCGAAGCTCAACCTGGTGGTGGCCGGGACGGAGCAGGGCGTCATGATGGTCGAGTCCGAGGCCCTCGAGCTCTCGGAGGACGCGATGCTCGGCGGCGTCGTGTACGGCCACGAGCAGATGCAGGCCGCGATCAACGCCATCAACGAGCTCGCCGAGGTCGCCGGCAAGCCGGCGTGGGACTGGCAGCCGCCGCAGAAGAACGACTCGCTCATCAAGCGGGTCGCCGAGCTCGCCGAGGCCGACCTGCGCGAGGCGTTCCGCATCAAGCAGAAGCAGGCGCGCAACACGCGCCTGGGCGAGATCCGCAAGAGCGTCGCCGCGAAGCTCGAGGAGGAGGCGAAGCAGATCGGCGTCGAGATCGATCCGAACGAGCTGAAGGAGCTGTTCTTCAACCTCGAGGCGAAGATCGTGCGCAGCCAGATCCTCGATGGCGAGCCGCGCATCGACGGCCGCGACACGCGCACCGTGCGCCCGATCAACGTCAAGGTCGGCGTGCTGCCGCGCACGCACGGCTCGGCGCTGTTCACCCGCGGCGAGACCCAGGCGCTCGTCACCGTGACTCTCGGAACCGGCCGCGACGAGCAGATCATCGACGCGCTCTCCGGAGAGTACCGCGAGCGCTTCATGTTCCACTACAACATGCCGCCGTACGCGACCGGCGAGACCGGGCGCTTCGGCTTCACCAAGCGGCGCGAGATCGGCCACGGCCGGCTCGCCAAGCGCGCGCTGGTGGGCCTGCTGCCCTCGCCGGAGGAATTCGGCTACTCGCTGCGCGTGGTCTCCGAGATCACCGAGTCGAACGGCTCCTCCTCGATGGCCTCGGTCTGCGGCGGCTCGCTCGCGCTGATGGACGCCGGCGTGCCGATCAAGGCGCACGTCGCCGGCATCGCCATGGGCCTGATCAAGGAAGGCAACCGCTTCGCCGTGCTCTCCGACATCCTCGGCGACGAGGACCACCTCGGCGACATGGACTTCAAGGTCGCCGGCACCGAGAAGGGCGTCACCGCCCTGCAGATGGACCTGAAGATCGAGTCCATCAACAAGGGCATCATGAAGGTCGCGCTCGACCAGGCGCGCGAGGCGCGGCTGGGCATCCTGCAGATCATGAAATCGGGCATCGAGGGCTCGCGCAGCGAGCTGTCCTCGTTCGCGCCGCGCATCATCAAGATCAAGATCAACCCGGACAAGATCCGCGACGTCATCGGCAAGGGCGGGGTGGTGATCCGCGGCATCCAGGAGGAGACCGGCACCACGATCGAGATCGAGGACGACGGCACCATCTCCATCGCCTGCGTCTCCGCCGAGGGCGGGGAGGCGGCGAAGAAGAAGATCCAGGAGCTCACCGCGGACGTCGAGGTCGGCAAGATCTACGAGGGCACGGTGCTGCGCCTGCTCGACTTCGGCGCCATCGTGCAGCTGCTGCCGGGAAGAGACGGCCTGCTGCACATCTCGCAGATCAGCAACGAGCGCGTGAACGCGGTGTCGGACCACCTCAAGGAAGGCCAGACCGTCAAGGTCAAGGTCCTCGAGGCCGACGACAAGGGCCGCGTGCGGCTATCGATGAAGGCCGTCAACGCGGAAGAGCGGACGGCGAAGCAGAGCTGAAGTCGCGGGTTTCTCGCAAGAGAAACCCGCCCGGCTTCTTATTTCGCGACCTGGCGCTCGCGCAGCTCGTCGAGCGTCTTGCAGTCGATGCACAGCGTCGCGGTGGGGCGCGCCTCGAGGCGCTTCAGCCCGATCTCCACGCCGCAGCTGTCGCAGTAGCCGTACTCGTTCGCGTCGATGCGCGCGATGGTCTCGTCGATCTTCTTGATGAGCTTGCGCTCGCGGTCGCGGTTGCGCAGCTCGAGCGCCATGTCGGATTCCTGGCTGGCGCGGTCGTTCGGGTCGGCGAACACCGTCGCCTCGTCCTGCATCGTGTGGACGGTGCGGTCGATCTCCTCCGAGAGCTCGGCCTTCAGCGCTTCCAGGATCTTGCGGAAGTGCTTGCGCTGCTGTGCATTCATGTACTCCTCGCCCTTCTTAGCGGCGTAGGGCGTGAAGCTCTTTCTCGTCAGTTCAACCGCCATTTCGTGCACAGGGCCTTGAAAAAGTGAGGCGCTTTTTTATCAGAAACACCCCCCCGTGGCAAGCAATCGCGTTGCCCCGAAGATGCGCTAAGAGTATCATTTGTCGCCTTTTTCGGGGCGTAGCGCAGCCCGGTAGCGCGCCTGCTTTGGGAGCAGGATGTCGGAGGTTCAAATCCTCTCGCCCCGACCAGGTTTGGAAACTTGCCCGGCGGCTGCCCGTAGCTCAACCGGATAGAGCACCAGCCTTCTAAGCTGGGGGTTGCGCGTTCGAGTCGCGCCGGGCAGGCCAGAACTATGGTGACCGTAGCTCAAAGGTAGAGTCCCGGATTGTGATTCCGGTTGTTGTGGGTTCGAATCCCATCGGTCACCCCATCCCTTCCGCGGCGTCGCGCGCGCAAAAGTGGCGCGCGCTCGGGCGCGAGCACTACGCCGGAGCCGCCGCGGCGTTCGCTGCGATCGCGCGCGCCGCGCTGGAGCAGGTCCGTCTCAACGCCGCCGGCTTCGCGCGCTCGACGGATCCGGAATTCCTGCACCAGCTGCGGGTCGGGCTGCGGCGCCTGCGCGCCGCGCTGCGTGCCTTCCACGCCGTCCTCCCGCGGCGGGAGTCCAGGGCGATCGTGCGCCGCCTGCGCAAGCTCTCGCCGCCGCTCGGCGCAGCGCGGGACTGGGACGTGTTCTGCGAATGGCTCGCCCGGCACAAGGCGCTCGGCGCGGCGCCGCACGCGCGCCGGGTGGCCGCGCGCCAGCGCGCGCGAAAGGCGGTGCGCTCGGCAGAGTTCGCGCAAGCCCTGGCGCGCGTCGAGACGCTCTCCGCCGGGCCGTCCGGCGACCGGCCGCTGCGCGAGCTCGCGCGCAAGGTGCTCGAAAAGGCGTACCGCCGCGTGCTCAAGAGCGCAAAGCGCATGGACTGGAGCGACGCGGCGCGGCGCCACAAGCTGCGCATCCGCGTCAAGCGCCTGCGCTACTCCTGCGAGTATTTCCTGCCCGCCTATGGGCCGGCCGGCGCGCCGTACGTAGAGCGTCTTCGCGGGCTGCAGGAGCTGCTGGGGGAGCTCAACGACGTCGCGGTCGCGCGCAGGCTGCTCGCGAGCCTGCCGCGCACGGCGCCGCGGCTGCGCCAGGGGCTCGCCCGGCGCGACTCCCGTGCCCTTACGAGGCTTCCTGCCGCCTGGCGCGCGTTCGCGAAGGCACCGCCGTTCTGGGCGCCTCCCGGATGAATACCTCGTCCTGGGGCCAAAGCAGCGGCTCGCGCGGGAACGCGCGCTCGACGGCGCGCCGGATGCCGCCGACCTCGCAAACGAGGATCCCGCCGGGCTGAAGGAACGACGGCGCTTCCACAAGGATCCGGGAGGCGAGGTCCAGACCGGTGCGGCCGCCCGCGAGCGCGATGCCGGGCTCGTGCCGATATTCGGGCGGCAGGGCGCGCATGGTCCGCGAGGGGACATAGGGCGGATTGCAGACGATCACGTCGTAGCGCTCTCCCTTCAGCGCGCGGAACAGGTCGGAGCGAACCAGGCGTACGCGGCGTTGCAGCCTGTAGCGCCGCACATTGATCGCGGCAACCGCGAGCGCATCGGCGGAAAGGTCGCTGGCATCGACCTTCGAATCCGGAAATGCGAGCGCAGCGAGGATCGCGAGGCATCCGGAGCCGGTGCACAGGTCGAGGATCCGCCCGGGCCGGCCGCGCAGCCAGGGCTTCAGCCGCGCCGTCAGCAGGGCGCCGATATGCGAGCGCGGCACGATCACGCGCCGGTCGACGTAGAAAGAGCGGCCTTCCAGCCACGCTTCCTCCAGCAAATAGGCGGCGGGAATCCGCTCCCCGATCCGCTTGCGGAGCAAGGCCTCGACGCGTTCCCCGTGTGCCGCAGAAACGCGCTTCGCGCGGGAGGCATCGAACGGGAGATGAAGCGCACGGAGCACGATGAAGGCGGCTTCGTCGCGGGCATTGCCGGTGCCGTGGCCGTAGAACAGGCGCGCGGCGCGCAGGCGGCGCTCGGCGCGCGCGAGAAGCTGCCCGAGCGTCAAGCGAGCAGGGCGCCCAGCGTGTCGAGGTAGATGCGCGAGAGCGCCTCGAGCTCCGCGATCTCGATGTTCTCGTTCAGCTTGTGGATGGTCGCGTTCACCGGGCCGATCTCGAGCACCTCGGGGCAGATGTCGATGATGAAGCGCCCGTCGGAGGTGCCGCCGGAGGTGGAGAGCTCCCCCGAGACGCCGCTCACCTTCTTCGCGGCGGCGAGCGCCACCTCGGCGAGGCGGCCGCGCTTGCTGAGGAACGGCTTCGCGCCGAGCGTCCAGTCGACCGCGTACTCGAGCTTGTGCCGGCGAAGGATGGCCTCGACGCGCTGCTTGAGCGAAGCCTCGCTGCTCTCGGTCGAGAAGCGGAAATTGAACTGCACCGTCGCCGAGCCGGGGATGACGTTGTCGGCCCCGGTGCCGGCGTGCATGTTGGACACCTGCCAGGTGGTCGGCGGGAAGTCCTCGTTGCCGCGGTCCCATTGCGTGCCGGCAAGCTCGGCGAGCGCCGGCGCGACCTGGTGGACCGGGTTGCGCGCGAGGTGCGGATAGGCGACGTGGCCCTGGATTCCGCGCACCGTGAGCCTGCCGGAGAGGGAGCCGCGCCTGCCGTTCTTCAGCGTGTCGCCGACGCGGTCGGTCGAAGTCGGCTCGCCGACGATGCAGAAGTCGAGCCTCTCGCCGCGCTTGCGCAGGGCGTCGACGACTTTCACGGTCCCGTCCACGGCCGGGCCTTCCTCGTCCGAGGTGAGGAGCAGGGCGATCGAGCCGCCGTGCGCCGGCTGCGCCTCCAGGAACCGCTCCACCGCGACGACGAAGGCGGCGATCGAGGATTTCATGTCGGCGGCGCCGCGCCCGTAGAGCCGGCCTTCGCGGATCGTGGGGACGAACGGATCGGAGTGCCACTCCGAAAGCGGTCCGGTGGGAACCACGTCGGTATGGCCGGCGAAGCAGACGAGCGGGCGGCCCTCGCCGCGGCGCGCCCAGAGATTCGTCACGGCACCGAAGCGCATCGGCTCGCAGCGGAAGCCGAGCTTCGCGAGGCGCGCGCCGATCAGCTCCTGGCAGCCGCCGTCTTCCGGGGTGACCGACTTGCGCGCGATGAGCTCGGAGGCGAGCTCGAGGACCGCGTCAGGCATTCATGTCGATCTTGATGTCGCCGAACGACGCGCCGCCGGCGGCGGAAAGGATGCCTTCCTTCTTTTCTTCCTTCTGCGCTCCGGGGGCGCCTGCGGCGGCAGGCGCCGGCGCCGGGCTCGCCGCGCCGGTGATCTGCCCCGCGGTGGCCTGGTTGATGAGCCAGAGCATGTTGGTGGCCGAGTCGGCGTTCGCCATCGCCTCTTCCTGCGTGATCTTGCCCTCCATGAAGAGCTTGAAGAGCGCCTGCTCGAAGGTCTGCGAGCCCGGCGACATGCTCTTCTCGAGCGCTTCCTTGATCTCGTTGATCTCGCCCTTCTCGATCAGCTCCGCGATGTGGCGCGTATTGAGCAGCACCTCCACCGCGGCGACCCGCGCGCCGGTCTTGGTGCGCACCAGGCGCTGCGAGATGATCGCCTGCAGCGCCGCGGCCATGTCGAGCAGGAGGCTCGGCCGGTTCTCGAGCGGGTAGAAATTGATCACCCGGTTCATCGCGTGGTAGCTGTTGTTCGCGTGAAGGGTCGCGACCGCCAGGTGGCCGGACTGCGCGTAGGCGAGGCCCATCGACATGGTCTGCTTGTCGCGGATCTCGCCGATCAGGATCACGTCCGGCGCCTGGCGCAGGGCGTTCTTCAGCGCGACCTCGAACGCCTTGGTGTCGGTGCCGACCTCGCGCTGGTTCACGACCGACTTCTTGTTCTGGAAAATGAACTCGACCGGGTCCTCCAGCGTGAGGATGTGCCCGGACTTGCGCTCGTTGCGGTAGTCGAGCATCGCCGAGAGCGAGGTGGACTTGCCCGAGCCGGTGGCGCCGACCATGAGGATCAGGCCGCGCTTCTGCATGATGATTTCCTTCAGCACCTCCGGCACGCCGAGCGAGTCGAGCGGCGGGATCGCGCCCGGGATGTAGCGCACCACGACGGCGGGCGTTCCCTTCTGGCGGAACGCGCTGATGCGGAAGCTGCCGACGCCCTCCAGCGCGAAAGCGGTGTTCAGCTCCATCTCCTCCTCGTATTCCTGGATCTGGCGCGGCGTCAGGATCTCGTAGAGGAGCTGCTTCACCGTGTCGGGCGTCATGACCGTCTGGTTGACGGGAACGGCGTTGCCGTTGATCTTGATGTTGATCGGCGCCCCGACGGACAGGAAGATGTCCGAGGCCTTCTTCTCGGCCATCACCTGGAACAGCCGCTTCATTGCCGACATTGCGATCCCCCCAGTAACGGGGTGATTCTACTTTAGTCGCCGCGCAGAAGTTCGTTCAGGCTCGTCTTGGCGCGCGTCTGGGCGTCGACCCTTTTGACGATGACCGCGCAGTAGAGCGCGTACTTGCCGTCGGCCGAAGGCAGGCTGCCCGACACCACCACCGACCCCGACGGCACGCGACCCTGCAGGATGCGGCCGCTCGAGCGGTCGTAGATGCGCGTGCTCTGGCCGAGGAACACGCCCATGGAGATGACGCTGTTCTCCTCGACGATCACGCCCTCCACGATCTCGGAGCGCGCGCCGATGAAGCAGTTGTCCTCGATGATGACCGGGTTCGCCTGCAGCGGCTCGAGCACGCCGCCGATGCCGACGCCGCCGGAGAGATGCACGCCCTTGCCGATCTGGGCGCACGAGCCCACGGTCGCCCAGGTGTCCACCATCGTGCCTTCGTCGACGTAGGCGCCGATGTTGACGTAGGAGGGCATGAGGACGGCGTTCTTCGCGATGTACGCGCCGCGCCGCGCCATGGCCGGCGGCACGACGCGGAAGCCGGCCTTCTGGAAGTCGAAGGCCGGCGAGAACTTGGAGGCAACCTTGTCGTAGTAGCGGGTCGCGCCGCCCTCCAGGACCTGGTTGTCCTGCAGCCGGAAGGAAAGCAGCACGGCCTTCTTGATCCACTGGTGCACGACCCATTCGCCGCCCTTCTTCTCGGCGACGCGCAGGCTACCCGCATCCAGGCCGGCGATGACTTCCTCGACCGCATCGCGCACGCCCTTCGGCGCGTTCGCCGGGCTGAAAGCGGCGCGGTTCTCCCAGGCTTCTTCGACCGTCGTCTGTGTGCTCATAGTGCCTTCGCAAGGTCCATCATGCGCTCCGCGGCCTGCACGCACTCCTCCAGCGGCGCGACCAGCGCGACGCGCACCCGGTTGCGTCCCGGGTTGCCGTCGCGCCCGTCCCGGGCGAGGAAGCTTCCCGGCACCACGAGCACATTCTGCTCCCGGTAGAGGCGGCGGCAGAATTCGCGGTCGTCGATGGGGGTGCGCATCCAGAGGTAGAAGCCGCCATCGGGCATGCTCGCGTCGAGGGGCGCCCGCACGAGCGGCAGGACCGCCTTGTACTTCGCGGCGTAGAGGCGCCGGTTTTCCTCGACGTGCGTCTCGTCGCCCCAGGCGGCAATCGAGGCCTTTTGCACGGCGACGCTCATCGCCGAGCCGTGGTAGGTGCGGTAAAGGAGGAAGCTCTTGAGCAGCGCGGCGTCGCCCGCGACGAAGCCCGAGCGCATGCCGGGCACGTTGGAGCGCTTCGAGAGGCTGGAAAAGACCACCAGGCGCGCAAAGCCGGCGCGGCCCAGCTGGTGCGCGGCCTGCAGCGCGCCCAGGGAAGGCTTGCCGTAATAGAGCTCGGAGTAGCACTCGTCCGACGCGATGACGAAGCCATGGCGGTCCGAGAGCTCGAACAGGCGCTTCCATTCCTGCAGCGGGATGACGCGCCCGGTCGGATTCCCGGGCGAGCAGACGTAGACGAGCTGCACGCCGTCCCAGTCGCCGTGCTCGGCCACGTTCTCGGCGTAGAGCGGGGTGCAGCCGGCCAGGAGCGTCGCGCCCTCGTAGATCTGGTAGAACGGATTGGGCGAGACGACCTTGCCGCCGGGAGCGAGCACCGTCTGCGCGAACGAGAAGAGCGCTTCCCGCGAGCCGTTGATCGGCAGGACCTGCGTTGCGGGGTCCGGCGCCGGGATGCCGTAGCGCCGCGCGAGCCAGCCGGCGATGGCCTGGCGCAGCTCGTCCAGCCCCGCGGTCCTCGGATAGGAGGCAAGCCCGTCCAGCGCCGCGACCAGCGCGTCCTTGATGAACTGCGGCGTCGCGTGCTTGGGCTCGCCGATGGAAAGGTCGATCGCCTTCAGCCCCGCGCGGGGAGCGAGGTCCGCGAGAAGGCCGCGCATGCGCTCGAACGGGTAGGGCTGCAGCCGCGCGAGAAGCGGGTTCACTCCTTGGGCTTCCAGCCCGCCTTGCGATGCTCCGCGACGACGCTCGTGGAGATGCCGCCGCGCACGTTGAACCTCGCCTCCAGGCGCATGTAGCGCGGCCTCGTCGCCGCCACGAGGTCGTCGAGGACGCGGTTGGTGACCGCCTCGTGGAAGGCGCCCTCGTTGCGGTAGGACCAGACGTAGAGCTTGAGCGACTTCAGCTCGACGCACTTGCGATCGGGCACGTACTCGAGCAGGAGCGTCGCGAAGTCGGGCTGCCCGGTCATCGGGCACAGGCAGGTGAACTCGGGCATCTCCATGCGGATGCGATAGTCGCGCTCCGGCGTCGGATTGGAAAAAGTTTCGAGCCGCTTGGAGGGGCGAGTCGTCACGCGGACGCTTGGAAAAGAGACGGGAAAACGGCGGCCCGGATGTTATCATTTTTGCCGTGCGTCTAACTCAAATAAAGCTGTCCGGTTTCAAGTCCTTCGTCGATCCCACAAGCATCCACGTCCCCGGCAAGCTGGTCGGCGTCGTCGGCCCCAACGGCTGCGGCAAATCCAACGTCATCGACGCCGTGCGCTGGGTGCTGGGCGAGACGCGCGCGTCCGCGCTGCGCGGCGACTCGATGCAGGACGTCATCTTCAACGGCTCGGTGAACCGCAAGCCGCTCGCGCGCGCAGCCGTCGAGCTCATGTTCGACAACTCGCAGGGGCGGGCCGCCGGCCAATGGTCGCAGTACGCCGAGATCTCGGTGAAGCGCATCCTGCAGCGCGACGGCGAATCGTCGTACTACATCAACGGCACGCACGTGCGCCGGCGCGACATCACCGACATGTTCCTCGGCACCGGCCTCGGCCCGCGGGCCTACGCGATCATCGAGCAGGGCATGATCTCGCGCGTCATCGAGGCGAAGCCCGACGAGCTGCGCGTCTTCCTGGAGGAGGCGGCCGGCATCTCGAAGTACAAGGAGCGTCGCCGGGAGACCGAGAATCGGCTCGCCGACACGCGCGAGAACCTGGCGCGCATCAACGACATCCGCCTCGAGCTCGCGACCCAGCTGGAGAAGCTCGACGCGCAGGCGAAGGTCGCCTCGCGCTACCAGGAATACCATTCCGACCTGCAGCTCAAGCAGCAGCTCCTCTGGTATCTGCGCCGCCGCGACGCCGCGGCCGAGCGCGACCGGCACAGCGCCGAGATCGGCCGGGCCACGAACGAGCTCGAGGCCGAGAACGCGGAGCTGCGCAGCATCGAGTCGCGCGTCGAGACCGCGCGCGCGGCGCACTACCGCGCGGGAGACGCGCTCAACGCGGCTCAGGCCGCGCTCTACGCGTCCAACGCCGAGGTCGCGCGCCACGAATCGGAGCTGCGCCATGTGGAGGAGACGCGCCAGCGCCTCGAGAGCCAGCATACGGAGCGCCGCGCGCAGCTCGGCTCCTGGCGCGACCAGCGCTCGCAGCTCACCCAGGCGCTGCACATGTGGGTCGGGCGCGCCTCGGGCGCCAAGCAGCGCGCGCTCGAGGCCCAGGCGCGGCTGGACGCGGAGAACGCCCGCCTGCCGCAGGCGGAGGAAGCCTTCCGCGGCGCGCAGGAGCGGTTGAACGAGCGGCGCAGCCTGCTCATGCAGGCGGAGAGCCGCCTGCAGCTCGAGCAGGCGAACGGCGCGCACCTCGAGCGCGCGCGCCAGGGGCTCGAGCAGCGGCGCGAGCGGCTGCAGGGCGAGCTGCAGACGCTCGAGGCGCCGGATGCGGCGCTGCTTGCGGGCCTCGCCGCGGGGGTCGCGGAGCGGGCGGCCGCGGCGGATGCGGCGCAGAAAGCGTTTGACGAGCTCCAGGGACGTCATGCCGCGCTCGAGGAGCGGCGCGCCGCCGCCGGAGAAGCCCTGGCCGAGGCGCAGAAGGAGCACGCGGGCGCCGAGGCGCAGCTCGCCACCCTGCACCAGATCCAGGCCGCGGCGGAGGACAACGCGCCGCTCAAGGACTGGCTCGGGCGCCACGGCCTGGGCTCGGCGACGCCGCTGTGGCACAAGCTGCGCATCGAGCCCGGCTGGGAGACGGCGGTGGAGGCCGTGCTGCGCGAGCGGCTGCATGCCCTCGAATCCGGCGGCGACGTCGCAGGGCTCCTCGCGGACCGGCCGCCGTCCAAGGCGAGCCTCTTCGCGCGCGGCGAGCTGTCCGCCTCGCTGCCGGCGAGCTCCCTCATGCGCAAGGTGCATCCTGCCGACCCGGCGGTGTCCGGGGTGCTCGGCGACTGGCTCGCGCACGCGCATGCGGTCGACGGCGTGCCCGACGCGCAGATGCGCGCGCAGCTCGCCCCGGGCGCGGTGTATGTCAACAGGGAAGGGCACCAGTTCACCCGCTATTCCGTGAGCCTGCATGCACCCGATGCGCAGGACACGGGCCTGCTCGCGCGCCAGGCCGAGATCGAGTCCCTCGAGGAGCGCTGCAAGGCGCTCGAGGGCCGGCTCGCCGCCGCCCGCGCGGCGCACGAGCGCGTCTCCGGCGAGTTCGCCGAGAGCGCGGCGACGCTCGAGGAGGCGCGGCTCGCCATCTCCGGACGCCAGCGCGCGCAGCACGACGCCGAGATCGAGCGCCTCAAGGCAGCCCAGGCGGAAGAGCGCTACCGGGAGCGCAGCTCGCAGCTCGGCGCGGAGCTGGCGGAGGTCGAAGGAGAGCTCGCGCACGGCGCCGAGGCAATCGCGCAGCTGAAGGCCAAGTCCGAGGCGGTCGAGGCGCAGATCGCAGAGGCCCGGCGGGCGGTGGAGAGCGCGCGCTCCGGGCACATCGGGGCGGAGAGCGCGCTCGCTGAGCAGCGCCGCACGGTGCAGCAGGCCGAGCGCGAGGCGCACGACGCGCTTTTCGGCGAGCGCGAGTGCGGCTCGAAGATCGCCGAGATCGACAACTCCGTGAAGGTGATCGACCAGCAGATCGAGCGCGCGGAGGCCGAGGTCGCGAAGCTGACCAGCGAGCTCGCTGAAGACCCCATCCCGGCGGTGCGCGAGGCGCTGGAGGCCGCGGTCGAGGCGAGGATCGCCTGCGAGAAGACGCTCGCCGCGGCGCGCGCAACCGTCGAGGAGGCGGCCGGCGCCCTGCGCGAGCTCGAGGAGGCGCGCCTGCAGGTGGACGCGCGCGTCGCGCCGCTGCGCGAGCGGCTCTCCGAGCTGCGTCTCAAGGAGCAGGCGGCGCAGCTCAACCAGGAGCAGTTCGCGACCCAGCTGCGCGAGGCGAACGCCGACGAGGAGCGCCTCACCGCCGCGGCGCAGGACGCGCCGCGGCCGTCCGCCCTGCAAGGCGAGATCACGCGGCTTTCCCAGGCGATCAGCGAGCTCGGCGCGGTCAACCTCGCCGCGCTGGAGGAGCTGCGCACCAGCCAGGAGAGGAAGACCTACCTCGACTCGCAGGCGACCGACCTCGAGGAGGCGGTGCACACGCTCGAGGATGCCATCCGCCGCATCGACCGCGAGACGCGCGAGCTGCTGCGCGAGACCTTCGACAGCGTCAACCGGCATTTCGGCTCGCTCTTCCCGACGCTCTTCGGCGGCGGCGAGGCGAAGCTCAGCATGACCGGCGAGGAGATCCTGGACGCGGGCGTGCAGGTGATGGCGCAGCCGCCGGGCAAGAGGAACACCAGCATCCACCTGCTCTCCGGCGGGGAGAAGGCGCTCACCGCGATCGCGCTCGTGTTCTCGCTCTTCCAGCTCAACCCGGCGCCGTTCTGCCTGCTCGACGAGGTCGATGCGCCGCTCGACGACAGCAACACGGTGCGCTTCTGCGAGCTCGTGAAGCGCATGTCCGGACAGACCCAGTTCCTCTTCATCAGCCACAACAAGATCGCCATGGAGATGGCCGAGCAGCTGATCGGCGTGACCATGCCCGAGTCGGGCGTCTCGCGCGTCGTCGCGGTGGACATCGACGAGGCGTTGCGCATCCGGGAGGAGCTGGCCGCCTAAGGTCGCTGCGAGATGACCGACCTCCAGCTCGGTCTGCTGGTCATCGGCGCGCTCGCGGTCGCGGGCGTGGTGCTCTACAACCGCGTCCAGGAGCGCGCCACGCGGCGCGAGGCGCAGCGCGCCTTCGCCTCGAGCCACGCCGACGTGCTGCTCGGCGCCGAGCCCGGGCGCCGGGAGCCGGCGCTCCACACGGAGCCGCCGCAGCCGGCGCCCCTCGCCATGCCCGACCCGCGCGTCGACTACATCGTCGAGCTCGCCCTGGCGCGGCCCGTCGCCGCAGCCGCCATCCTCGAGCTCTGGGCGCCTTTCGAGCACCGCTTCGGCCGGCGGGCGTTTCTCGCCGCGAGCGACGGCCGCGGCTGGCGCAGGCTCAAGGCGGGCGACGGCGCTCCCTGCGCTGCGCTGCAGGCGGCGCTGCAGCTCGTCACGCGCGCCGGCGCCGCGAGCGACGCGGAAGTCCTCGAGTTTCGCTCCGACGTGGAGACCGTCGCCGCGCGCCTGAAGGCCGCGATCCGCGCACCGGAGATGCGCGAGGCGGTGGAAGCTGCGCAGGCGCTCGACCAGGCCTGCGCCGAGGCCGACATCCAGGTGGCGCTCCACGTGCTCGGCGAGTTCGGCCTCGACGACGTGGCGCAGTATGCCGAGGCGCCGTTCCTCGTTGCCGCCCGCGAAGGCGGCGTCACGCTCACGCTCGATGTCCCCCGGACGCTCGACACCCGGCGCGCCTACGAAGCCATGGTGCGCGCGGCGCGCCACCTCGCCGCGGCGGGCGGACGCGTGGTCGACGACAACGGCCGCGAGCTGGACGATGCGGCGCTCTCCGCCATCGGCCGGCAGCTCGAGCCCGCCCTGCGGCTGCTCGCGGAGCGCGGCCTCGAGCCCGGCGGGGAGCTGGCGCTGCGCGTCTTCGCATGACGCGGCCGCGGGCAGCGGCCCGCGCGCGCGAGCTGCGCGGCCTCATCGAGCACCACAATCGCCTCTACTACGTCGAGGACCGGCCCGAGATTACCGACGCCGAGTACGACGCGCTCTTTCGCGAGCTCGATGCGCTCGAGCAGGCGCACCCGGAGCTTCGCACCCCGGACTCGCCCACGCAGCGGGTAGGCGGCGCACCGCTCGCGCAATTCGCCGAGGTGCGGCATCGCACGCCGATGCTCTCCATCAACAACGCCTTCGAGGACGAGGAGGTCGTCGCCTTCGACCGCCGCGCGCGCGAGGCGCTCGGCGCCGAGTCGATCGAGTACGCCGCCGATCCGAAGTTCGACGGCCTCGCGATCAGCCTCGTCTACCGGCAGGGCGTCTTCGTCCAGGGCGCAACGCGCGGCGACGGCGCGACCGGCGAGGACGTGACGCCCAACCTGCGCACCGTGCGCTCGATTCCGCTCGCCATCGGCTTCCCGGAGACGCTCGAGGTGCGCGGTGAAGTCCTCATGTTCCGCAACGAGTTCGCCGCGCTGAACGAGCGGCTGCGGAACGCCGGCGAGAAGGAGTACGTCAACCCCCGCAATGCGGCGGCCGGGGCGGTGCGCCAGCTCGACTCGCGCGTCACGGCCACGCGGCCGCTGCGCTTCTTCGCCTATGCGATCAGCTCCGCGGGCGCCTGGCGGACGCAGTCCGAGGCGCTCGAGCACCTGCGCCAGCTCGGCTTCCCGGTGTGCCCCGACCGGGAAGTGGTGCAGGGCGTCGAGGGCCTGCTTGCGTACTACGAAAAGATCGGGCGCAAGCGCGAAAAGCTGCCCTACGCCATCGACGGCGTGGTCTACAAGGTGAACCGCTTGGACTGGCAGGAGCGCCTCGGCTACGTCTCGCGCGCGCCGCGCTTCGCGCTCGCGCACAAGTATCCGGCCGAGGAGCAGGCGACCGAAGTGCTCGGCATCGAGGTGCAGGTCGGTCGCACCGGCGCCCTCACGCCCGTGGCGAAGCTCAGGCCGGTGTTCGTGGGCGGGGTCACGGTATCGAACGCGACGCTGCACAACGAGGACGAGCTGCGGCGCAAGGATGTGCGCGTCGGCGACACCGTCGTGGTGCGCCGCGCCGGCGACGTCATCCCCGAGATCGTGTCGGTGCGGACGGAAAAGCGGCCCGCGGATGCGGCCTCGTTTGCGTTTCCCACGAAGTGTCCCGTGTGCGGTTCCGCCGTAGTGCGAAACGAGGACGAGGCGGTGGCCCGCTGCAGCGGCGGGCTCTATTGCCCGGCGCAGCGCAAGCAGGCGCTGCTCCACTTCGCCAGCCGCCGCGCCATGGACATCGAGGGTCTCGGCGACAAGATCGTCGAACAGCTCGTCGACCGCGGCCTCGTGCGCACCCCGGCCGAGCTCTTTGCGCTTCCGGCGGCGAAGCTCGCCGAGCTCGAGCGGATGGGCGACAAGTCCGCCGCGAACCTTGCGGCGGCGCTCGAGCGCTCCAAGCGCACCACGCTCGAGCGCTTCATCTATGCGCTCGGCATCCGCAACGTCGGCGAGACCACGGCGCGCGACCTGGCGCGCCATTTCGGCGACCTGCCCGCGCTGCTCGCGGCGGGCGAGGAGGCGCTGCTGCAGGTGCCCGACATCGGGCCGGTGGTGGCGCGCTCGATCCGCCAGTTCCTCGACGAGCCGCACAACCGCGGCGTCATCGAAGCGCTACAGGCCGCCGGGATCTCATGGCCAAGGAGCGAGCCGGCGCCGCCGCGCCCTGCCGGCGCGAGCAAGACCTTCGTCCTCACTGGTACCCTTTCGGGGATGAGCCGCGACGCGGCGCGGGCGGCGATCGAGGCAAAGGGGCACAAGGTGTCGGGCTCGGTGTCGAAGAAGACGGACTACGTCGTGGCCGGCGAGGACGCCGGCGCGAAGCTCGAGAAGGCGCGCGCGCTCGGCGTGCAGGTGCTCGGCGAGCGCGAATTCAAGGATCTCCTGGAAAGGCTGTGAGGACCATGCATCCCAAGCTGCGCAAAGCCGTCTTCCCGGTCGCCGGCCTCGGCAGCCGCTTCCTGCCGGTCACGAAGGCGAGCCCGAAGGAAATGCTGCCGATCGTCGACAAGCCGCTCATCCAGTATGCCGTCGAGGAGGCCGCCGCCGCCGGCATCACGGAAATGATCTTCGTCACCGGGCGGAACAAGCGCGCGATCGAGGATCACTTCGACAAGGCGTACGAGCTCGAGACGGAGCTCGAGCGCAAGGGGAAGAGCGCGCTGCTGGAGAGCGTGCGCTCGGTGCTGCCGGAAGGCGCGCGCTGCATCTATATCCGGCAGGCGGAGCCGCTCGGGCTCGGCCACGCCGTGCTGTGCGCGCAGCCGGTGGTGGGCTACGAGCCGTTCGCCGTCGTCCTCGCCGACGATCTGATGGACAGCAACCCGATGCGGCGGATGGCCGAGCTCTTCGCCGCCGAGGGCTCCTCGCTCCTCGGCGTCGAGGAGGTGCCGCGCGACCAGACGCAGAGCTACGGCATCGTCACCATCGACAGGATGCAGGGCGACTGGGCGCCGATCCACAGCATCGTCGAGAAGCCGCGCCCCGCGGAGGCGCCTTCGAACCTGGCGGTCATCGGCCGCTATGTGCTTACGCCGCGCATCTTCGACCTGCTGAGCGAGATCGCGCCCGGCGCGGGCGGCGAGATCCAGCTCACCGACGCGATCTCCGCGCTGCTGCGCCACGAGCGCGCGCTTGCCGTGCGGCTTCCGGGCCGGCGCTTCGACTGCGGCTCGAAGCTCGGCTATCTCGAGGCGAGCGTCGAATACGGGCTGCGCCACCCCGAGATCGGCAAGGCGTTCGCGCAGTACCTGCAGAAGCGGGGACGATGATCCGCGACGTGCTGAGGATGGGCCATCCCGTCCTGTTCCAGAAGGCTCTGCCGGTGACGGCCTTCGGCACGCCGGAGCTTGCCGGCCTGCTGCAGGACATGAAGGACACCATGGCGCACCTGAACGGCGCGGGGCTCGCCGCGCCGCAGATCGGCGTCGGGCTTCGCGTGGTGATCTTCGGCGTGAAGGGCAATGAGCGTTATCCGGGGGTCGAGGACGTGCCCGACACGGTGCTCGTCAACCCGCGGCTGCAGCCGCTCTCCGACGAGACCGAGGAAGGCTGGGAAGGCTGCCTGTCGGTCCCGGGCATGCGCGGCTGGGTGCCGCGATTTTCCAGGCTGAAGTATTCAGGCTACGACGAGGCCGGCCGGTTCTTCGAGAGGGAAGTGGAGGGCTTTCACGCCCGGGTGGTGCAGCACGAGTGCGACCACCTGGACGGCATTCTCTACCCGATGCGCATCCGCGACTTCACGCGCTTCGGCTTCAATGAGGCGCTGTTTCCAGGACAGGCGCTGGGGCCTGAAGACTGAGCTCCTGCATCAGGTCGCGCTCGAGCTGCAGCACGGCTTTCGGCTCGCGCAGCGCGTCCCCTGAGACGAGGATCACGTCCTCGGCGCGGTCGCCGAGCGTGTTGATGCGGGCGGTCTGCACGTTGAGCCGGTACTTCGCGAGCAGCCGCGCCACGCCGTAGAGCAGCCCCGGCCGGTCGCTCGCCACGATCGAGAGCACGTGGTAGGCGCCGCGCTCGTCGGGCCGGATGTCGACCACCGGCGTGATGGGGAAGTGCCGCACGCGGCGCGAGAGCCGCCCGCTGCGTGCCGGCTGCAGCGGCGCGGCGGACTCCAGCTCCTCGCCCAGGCCCGCCTCGATCATGCTGAGGAGGTCGCGGTAGTGCGGCCCGGAGTCCTGGCCGAGGACGAGGAAGGTGTCGAGGGCGTAGCCGTTGCGCGTCGTGTGGATCTTCGCCTCGGCGATGTTGAATCCGGCGCGCTCGAAGTACCCGCAGATGCGCGCGAACAGTCCCTCGCGGTCGCGCGTGTAGATCATGACCTGCAGGCCCTCGCCGAAGGGCGCGAGGCGCGCCTTGACGACCGGCTTCGGCGTGTCGACGCGGTAATGCAGCGTGCGCGTCTGCCACGCGATCTCCTGGGCGTCGTGCCGCAGGAAGTAGGTGATGTCGAGCTGCGCCCACAGCTTGTCCTTCACGCTGTCGGAAAGCGCGTACAGGCGCAGGAGCCGCATCGCCTCGGCCTGCTTCTCGGCGAGCGCAGCGTCGCGCGCAAGCGGCTCCCCGGTGAGGGTGCGGCGGGCGGCGCGGTACAGGTCCTCGAGCAGCTTGCCCTTCCAGGCATTCCAGACCTTCGGACTCGTGCCCCGCACGTCCGCGACCGTGAGCAGGTAGAGCGCCACCAGGCGCCGCTCGCTCTGCACGCGGGCGGCGAACTCGCGCACCACCTCGGGGTCGTGCACGTCCTTCTTCTGCGCGACGCTGGACATGAGGAGGTGGTTCTCGACGAGGAAGCACACCAGCCCGGTGTCCTCGGCGGAGAGGCCGTGGCGGCGGCAGAAGCGCTGCGCGTCGTCGGCGCCGAGGTGCGAATGGTCGCCGCCGCGGCCCTTCGCGATGTCGTGGAAGAGCGCGCCGATGTAGAGCAGCCAGCGCCGCTCGAAGCCCGACATCAGCTCGGTGCACAGCGGGAACTCGTGCGCGAGCTCCGGCATGGTGAAGCGCCGCAGGTTGCGCACCACCATGAGGATGTGCTGGTCGACCGTGTAGACGTGGAACAGGTCGTGCTGCATCTGGCCGACGATGCGGCCGAACTCCGGCAGGTAGCGCGACAGCACGCCGTACTGGTTCATGCGGCGGAACTCGTGCACGATGCCGCGCGGCTGCTGCAGGATGTCGAGGAAGAGCAGCCGCGCCAGCGGGTCGGCTCGGAAGCGCGCGTTGATGCGGGTGCGCGCGCGCCACAGCGCGCGCAGGGTCGGCGCCGTCATGCCGCGCAGGTCGGGGTGCTGCATCATCAGCAGGAAGCTCTCCAGGATCGAGACCGGCTCGCGCTCGAAGAGCGCCTCGTCGATCACCTCGAGCAGCTCGCCGCGCGCGCGGAAGCGCTCGTTGAGGAGCCGCGGCGCCTGCAGCGGCCGCGGCGCGATGCGCGCCTCGAGGTTCTGCAGCAGGATGGTGTTCAGCTGCGTGATGACCTTGGCGGAGCGGTAGTAGCGCTGCATCAGCACCTCGCTCGCACGCCGGTCGGCGCTCGCCTCGTAGCCGAGCTGCGCCGCGAGCGCCGCCTGGAAGTCGAACACCAGCCGGTCCTCGCGCCGGCCCGCGAGGTAGTGCAGCCGGATGCGAAGGTCCTGCAGGATTCCCTCGTGGCGCGCGATCTGCAGCGCCTCGTCGCGCTCGAGCAGCCCTGCGGGCACGAAGTCCTTCCAGCGCGTGCCGATGCCGGCCGCCCGCGCGATCCACTGGATCACCTGCAGGTCGCGCAGGCCGCCGGGGGATTCCTTGACGTTCGGCTCGAGGGAATAGGGCGAGTCCTGGTGCTTGGCGTGGCGCTGCTCCTGCTCGAGCTTCTTCGCCTGGAGGAACGAGACCGGGTCGGCGATCCGCGCCATCGCCGCGGTGAGCGCCTCGAACAGGCGCCGGCTGCCGGCGAGGTAGCGCGACTCGCGCAGCGTCGTGTTGACGGTGATGTCCTGGCCCGCCGCCTCGACGCACTCCTCGACGGTGCGCACGCTGTGCCCGATCTCGAGGCCGATATCCCACAGCCGGCCGATGAGCCGTTCGAGCGCCGCGTGCTCTGCCGGCTGCGCCGGCGAGGGCAGCAGCACGAGCAGATCGATGTCCGAGTGCGGGAAGAGCTCGCCGCGCCCGTAGCCGCCGGTGGCGACGAGCGCCGCGCCGGGCACCGCGCCCTCCGCCCACACGCCCTTGACGATGCGATCGATGAGCCTCGCGTGCCGGCGCAGCAGCAGCCGCGGGTTGGGATGCTCGAGGTAGGCGTCGCGCAGCCGGCTGCGGCCCTCGGCGAGCGCCTCGCGCATGCTCAGGCGCGCGACGGCGCGGGCAGCGTGCCCGCCGAGCGCGTCAGCACCTCGTAGCCCGATTCCGTGACGAGCACGGTGTGCTCCCACTGGGCGGACAGGCTGTGGTCCTTGGTCACGATGGTCCAGCCGTCGGCGAGCTCCCGGATGCCCGGCTTGCCCGCATTGATCATCGGCTCGATCGTGAAGGTCATGCCCGGCTCGAGCGGCATGCCGGTGCCCGCCTTGCCGTAGTGCAGGACCTGCGGCTCCTCGTGGAACTTGCGGCCGATGCCGTGCCCGCAGAACTCGCGCACCACGGAGAAGCCGTTCGCCTCGGCGTGGGACTGGATGGCGGCGCCGATGTCGCCCAGACGCGCGCCGGGCCGGACCTGCTGGATGCCGCGCCACATGCACTCGTAGGTGACGTCGACGAGCCGCTTCGCCTGGATGCTCGGCTCGCCGACGTAGAACATGCGGCTGCAGTCGCCGTGGAAGCCGTCCTTGATGACCGTGATGTCGATGTTCAGGGTGTCGCCCGCCTTGAGCACGCGCTCGCCCGGGACGCCGTGGCACACCTGGTGGTTCACGGAGGTGCAGATCGACTTCGGGAACGGCCGGTAGCCCGGCGGGGCATAGTGCAGGGGCGCTGGAATCGTGCGCTGCACGCCGACCATGTACTCATGGCAAAGGTCGTTCAGCTTCCCGGTGGTGACGCCGGCCTTCACGTGGGGAGCGATGAAGTCGAGCACCTCGGAAGCGAGGCGACCGGCGACGCGCATCCGCTCGATCTCGTCGGCGGTCTTGAGCACTACGGCCATTGATGCCTGATTATGCTAGAATTTTGGGCTGACTTGCGGTGGGGTTATCGAAGTCTTGCCGCCGCAGGGCAAATTTTCCGCCTGGCCAATAGGGTGCCTCTCCGGAGGCTCGTCACCAGGCGCAGACCCAACCCTATGGAGAAGCGAATGTCGGTCACGATGCGTCAGATGCTGGAAGCGGGCGTCCATTTCGGGCACCAGACCCGCTATTGGAACCCGAAGATGGCGCCTTACATCTTCGGTCACCGCAACAAGATCCACATCATCAACCTGGAGCGCACCCTGGCGATGTACCAGGACGCGCTCAAGTTCGCGCGCCAGCTCGCCGCGAACCGCGGAACGCTCCTTTTCGTCGGCACCAAGCGCCAGGCGCGCGAAATCGTGCGCGAGGAGGCCCAGCGCTGCGCCATGCCCTTCGTCGACCATCGCTGGCTCGGCGGCATGCTGACGAACTTCAAGACGGTGAAGCAGTCCATCAAGCGCCTGAAGGAGATGGAGCAGATGGCGCAGGACGGCACCTTCGAGCGCATGGCGAAGAAGGAGGCGCTCGGCCTGCAGCGCGAGATGGAAAAGCTGCAGCGCTCGCTTGGCGGCATCAAGGAGCTGTCGGCGCTGCCCGATGCGCTGTTCGTGATCGACGTCGGCTACCAGAAGGGCGCGGTCCAGGAGGCGAACAAGCTCGGCGTGCCGGTGATGGGCGTGGTGGACACGAACCATTCGCCCGAAGGCATCGACTACGTCATCCCGGGCAACGACGACTCGAGCCGGGCGATCCGGCTCTACGCGCGCGGCGTGGCCGACGCGGTGCTCGAGGGCCGCTCGCAGTCGGTGGAGGAAGTGGTCGCCGCCTCGCGCGACGAGTTCGTCGAGGTGGAAGAAGAGGGCGGGCAGTAGGCTGAACGGCGGGCTGCACGGCGCACGGACAACCAAAAAAGGGGCCGCGAGGCCCCTTTTTTCAACCTGAAGGAGCTGCAGAAGAGATGGCCGAGATCAGTGCAGGACTGGTGAAGGAGCTCCGCGAGCTGACCGGCCTCGGGATGATGGAGTGCAAGAAGGCGCTCTCCGAGGCGGGCGGCGATCTGCGCAAGGCCGAGGAGCTGCTTCGCATCCGCAGCGGCGCCAAGGCGAGCAAGGCCGCGGCGCGCGTCGCCGCCGAAGGCGTGATCGGCGCGTGGCTGTCGGCCGATTCGAAAAACGGCGCGCTGGTCGAGCTCAACTGCGAGACCGACTTCGTCGCGAAGAACGAGGATTTCCTCGCGTTTTCGAGGGCGCTGGCCGAGCTCGTCGCGACCCGCAACCCGAAGGACGTCGAGGAGCTCGCGTCGCTGCAGCTGCCCGACGGCGCGGTGGAGGCGAAGCGCCAGGCGCTGGTGCAGAAGATCGGCGAGAACATCAACATCCGCCGCTTCAGGCGCATGCAGGCGAAGGGCAAGCTCGCGCTCTACCTGCACGGCAGCAAGATCGGCGTGCTCGTCGATTACGAGGGACCCGAAGAGCTCGGCAAGGACATCGCGATGCATGTCGCCGCATTCAAACCCGCGTACCTGTCGAAGAAAGACGTGCCGGCCGAGGTGGTGGCGCGCGAGCGCGACATACAAGCGGCACGCGCCAAAGACTCGGGCAAGCCCGCGGAAATCGCCGCCAGGATGGTCGAGGGCGCCGTCAACAAGTACCTCGGCGAGATTTCGCTGCTCGGCCAGGCCTTCGTCAAGGACGACAAGCAGACGGTAGAGAAGCTTCTCGCGTCGAAGAAGGCGAGCCTCGGCGGCTTCGCGCTGTTCGTGGTGGGCGAGGGCATCGAGAAGAAGTCCGCCGATTTTGCCGCCGAGGTGATGGCGCAGGCCGGAAAAGCGCATTGACGCCTAAGTACAAACGGATCCTCCTCAAGCTGTCGGGGGAAGCCCTGATGGGCGAGGATCCGTTCGGCATCAACCGGCAGACGATCGAGCGCATCGTCGCCGAGATCGCCACGGTGTCGCGGATGGGTCTGGAGATCGGGGTGGTGATCGGCGGCGGGAACATCTTCCGCGGCGTGGCGCCGGGCGCGGCGGGGATGGACCGGGCCACGGCCGACTACATGGGAATGCTGGCCACGGTCATGAACGCCCTGGCGCTGCAGGACGCGATGCGCGGCGCCGGCCTTGCAAGCCGCGCGCTCTCGGCGCTCAACATCGAGCAGGTGGTGGAGCCCTACATCCGCGGCAAGGCGATCCGCTACCTGGAGGAGGGGAAGATCGTGATCTTCGCCGCGGGCACCGGCAACCCCTTCTTCACCACGGACACGGCGGCGGCGCTGCGCGGCAGCGAGATGGGCGCGGAGATCGTCATCAAGGCGACCAAGGTGGACGGCATCTACACGGCCGATCCGAAGCACGATCCGCGCGCGCAGCGCTACGCCAGGATCAGCTTCGACGAGGCGATCACGAAGAACCTGCGCGTGATGGACGCCACCGCGCTCACGCTGTGCCGGGACCAGAAGCTGCCGATCAGCGTCTTCAGCATCTTCAAGCCCAACGCGCTGCAGCGCGTCGTCCTCGGCGAGGACGAGGGCACGCTGGTTCACGTATGATGGGCCGCACCGGGAACGCGGGGAGAGCGCGATGATTCCAGAGCTGAAGAAGGCCACCGAGCAGAAGATGCACAAGAGCATCGAGTCGTTCAAGAACGATCTCGCCAAGGTGCGCACCGGGCGCGCCCACACCGGCCTGCTCGACCACGTCATGGTGGACTACTACGGCACGCAGACGCCGATCAACCAGGTGGCGAAGGTCGTGCTGGTCGACGCGCGCACCATCGGCGTGACGCCGTTCGAGAAAAAGCTGATCCCGACGATCGAGAAGGGCATCCGCGAGTCCGACCTCGGCCTGAACCCCGTCACCAGCGGCGACACCATCCGCCTGCCGATGCCCGCGCTCACCGAGGAGCGGCGCAAGGAGCTCGTCAAGGTCGTGAAGCACGAGGCGGAGAACGCGCGCGTCGCAGTGCGCAACCTCCGGCGCGACGCGATCCAGCACCTGAAGGACGCGCTCAAGAAGCACGAGGTCTCCGAGAACGACGAGCGCCGCGCGCAGGATGAGGTGCAGAAGATGACCGACAAGCACATCGCCGAGATCGACAAGCTGCTGCAGGAGAAGGAAAAGGAGCTGCTCGCGGTATGAAGCACGCGAGCTCCACGGAAGACATCCCCTCGCACGGCGCGGTGCCGCGGCACGTCGCGATCATCATGGACGGCAACGGCCGCTGGGCGAAGAGCCGCATGCTGCCGCGCTTCGCCGGCCACAAGCGCGGCGTCGAGTCGGTGCGCGCGGTGGTGCGCGCCTGCGTCGAGCGCGGCATCGGGTACCTCACGCTGTTCGCGTTCAGCTCCGAGAACTGGCGCCGGCCGGCGGAGGAAGTGGCGCTCCTGATGCAGCTCTTCCACGGCGCGCTCGTGAACGAGATGGAGCGGCTCAACCGCAACGGCGTGCGGCTCAAGATCGTCGGCGACACGCGGCGCTTCGAGCCGTCGATCCGCCGCCTGATCGAGGAGGGCGAGCGCCTCACGGCGGCCAACCAGCGGCTCACCCTCACCATCGCCGCCAACTATGGCGGGCGCTGGGACATCCTGCAGGCGCTGGGCCGCCTCGCGGCGGAAAAAGGCGTGAGCGGCGAGATCGCGGAGGCCGATCTCGCGCCGTACCTCGCCATGAGCTACGCGCCCGAACCCGACCTTTTCATCCGCACCGGCGGCGAGCAGCGCATCAGCAACTTCCTGCTGTGGCAGCTCGCCTACAGCGAGCTCTACTTCACCGAGACGCTCTGGCCGGACTTCGACGCCGCCGCGCTCGACGCGGCCATCGCCTCCTACCGCAGCCGCGAGCGCCGCTTCGGGCGGACCAGCGAGCAGGTCGAGCAATCGAGCCGCGCGCAGGTCGCATGAAGTGCTGCTAGCGCGCGTCGTCACCGCCGCGGTCCTGCTCGCGGCGTTCGTCGCCGCGCTCTTTCTCCTGCCGAGGTCCTGGTGGGCGATCCTCGTGGGGCTGATCCTCTTCGCCGCGGGCTGGGAATGGGCGCGCCTTTGCCGCTTGGGCGCGATTCCTGCCGGGTTCTACGCAGCGGGGGTTGCCGCGCTATTTGGCCTGGGATATCTGCTGAACGAGGAAGTCCGGCGCGCGGCGTTCGTCGTTGCAACGCTGTTCTGGGCTGCGGTCGCCCCGCTCTGGCTGGCGCGCGGAGTGCGCTCGCGGCATCGCCCGGCGCTCATTGCCGCGGGCGTCGTGGTCCTCGTCCCGGCGGGGATCGCGCTCGCGGTCCTCGAGGCGAAGCAGGTGCTTTTCGCTCTCGTGCTGGTGTGGATTGCCGATACCGGGGCTTATTTCTCGGGCCGCAAATGGGGCCGGCGCAAGCTCGCGCCGGCGATCAGTCCCGGCAAGACGTGGGAAGGCGTGTGGGGCGGCGTGGCCGGCGCGACGGCATACGCTATCATCATCGGCTACTTTCATTCGGGACCGGGAACGGCCTGGCTGGTGGACTCCGTCGTCATCGCAGTCGTGCTCACCGGCATCAGCATCGTGGGCGATCTCTTCGAGTCCGGCGCCAAGCGCCAGGCCGAGGTCAAGGACAGCGGCGCTCTTCTCCCCGGGCACGGCGGCGTGCTCGACCGGATCGACAGCGCGAGCGCGGTTCTCCCGCTCGCGGCATTGCTCGTGACGCTTCCAAAGCCGTGAACCTGACCGTCCTCGGAGCAACCGGGTCGGTGGGCAAGAGCACGCTCGACGTGGTGAGCCGCCATCCGGAGCGCTACCGCATCTTCGCGCTCACGGCCCATTCCGCAGACGAAGCGCTGCTCGCGCTCTGCGAGCGCCACAAGCCTGCGTACGCGGTCCTCTCCGGCGCTCAGGAGGACAAGAGCCTGCGCAAGCGCTTTGCCACCGCCGGCACCGAGCTCCTGTGCGGCAGGCAGGCGCTCGAGCAAGTCGCCGCCGCAGCTGAAGTCGTCATGGCGGCCATCGTCGGCGCGGCGGGGCTCGCGGCGACGCTCGCGGCGGCGCGCGCCGGCGGGCGCGTGCTGGTGGCGAACAAGGAAGCACTCGTCATGGCCGGGCCGCTCTTCACGCGGGTCGCGCGCGAGGCGCGCGCCGAGGTGCTGCCCATCGACAGCGAGCACAACGCCGTGTTCCAGTGCTTCTCCGAGAAGCGGTTCGTGCGCAAGATCACGCTGACCGCGTCCGGCGGCCCGTTCCGCACGCTGCCGCTCGAGAAGCTCGCCACGGTGACGCCGGACCAGGCCTGCGCGCATCCGAACTGGGTGATGGGGCGCAAGATCTCCGTCGACTCGGCGACGATGATGAACAAGGGGCTCGAGGTAATCGAGGCGCGGTGGCTCTTCGATCTCGACCCGGCGCGGATCGAGGTGCTGATCCATCCGCAGAGCATCGTGCACTCGCTCGTCGAGTACGTCGACGGCTCCGTCATCGCGCAGCTTTCCAATCCCGACATGCGGGTGCCGATCGCCCACGCGCTCGGCTTCCCCGAGCGCATCGAGTCCGGCGCGAGGCCGCTCGACCTCGCTGCGCTGAAGAGCCTCGCGTTCGAGCGCCCGGACCCGGTCCGCTTCCCGTGCCTGCGGCTCGCCTACGAGGCGCTCCAGGCCGGCGGCACGGCGCCTGCGATCCTGAACGCGGCCAACGAGGTGGCGGTCGACGCTTTTCTGGGCGGGCGTCTGCCGTTCAGCGCCATCCCCGGCCTGATCGAGGATACGCTCGCGGCCGTTCCCGCGAGCGCCGCCGACGGGCTGGAAGGCATTCTCGCGGCCGATGAGGCCGCGCGGCGCGGCGCGATGAGCAGCATGGCGCGCCTTCTCGGCAGGGCGGCGGCATGAGCCTGCTCCACACCATCGCCGCGTTCATCGTCGCGCTCGGCGTGCTGATCATCGTGCACGAATACGGGCACTACCTCGTCGCGCGCCTGTGCGGCGTGAAGGTGCTGCGCTTCTCCGTGGGCTTCGGCCGGCCGATCGCTTCCTGGCGACGCGGACCGGACGGGACCGAATGGGCGCTTGCCGCAGTGCCTTTCGGCGGCTACGTCAAGATGCTCGACGAGCGCGAAGGCCCGGTCGCGCCGAACGAGCTCGCCCGCGCGTTCAACCGGCAGGGCGTGGCGAAGCGCTTCCTCATCGTCGCTGCCGGCCCGGTGTTCAATTTCCTCTTCGCGATCGCGGTCTACGCCGCGCTCTTCATGTACGGGATTCCGGAGGCGCGCCCGGTGATCGCCGAGCCTCCCGCGGGCACGCTCGCCGCAGCGGCCGGGCTGCACGCCGGGGACACGGTGCGCGCCACCAACGGCGAGCCGCTCCAGACCTGGCAGGACCTGCGCTGGCGCGTGCTGCAGGCCGCGCTGCAGGGCCAGCGCGTGCGCCTCGAGACCGTGGACGAGAAAGGCCACCTCGCCGAGTCGTCGATCGATCTGCGCGGCTTTACCGAGAGCGACATCGAGGGCGACGTGCTCGAGCGCGCCGGGCTGCGCCTGTACCGGGCGCCGCTCGCCCCGGTCCTCGGCAAGCTCGTGCCCGGCGGCGCCGGCGAGCGCGCCGGCCTGCGCGAGGGCGACCGCATCCTCGCCGCCGACGGCAAGCCGGTGCCGACCTGGGAGGCGCTCGTGAACGCCGTGCGCGCGAGCCCGCAGAAGGCGCTGCGCCTCGAGCTCGAGCGTGCCGGACGCAGGATGTCCGTCGAGGTCGTGCCCGAGACGGTCGCGAGCGGCGAGGCGCGGATCGGCCGCATCGGTGCGGCGCCGTTCGTGCCGCCGGGACAGGTCGACCGGATCGTCGTGCGCATCCGCTACGGCCTTTTCGAAAGCCTCGGCAAGGCGCTCGGCAAGACGGTCGACATCTCGGTCTTCAGCCTGAAGATGCTCGGCAAGATGCTGGTCGGGCAGGTGTCGTGGCGCCACCTCTCGGGGCCGGTCACGATCGCCGACTTCGCCGGCCAGTCGGCGCAGCTCGGCTGGGTTTCCTACCTCACTTTCCTCGCGCTCATCAGCATCAGCCTCGGCGTGCTGAACCTGCTGCCGGTCCCGCTGCTCGACGGCGGACACCTGATGTATTATTTGATCGAGATAATCAAGGGCAGGCCCGTGTCCGAGCGCGCGATGGAGCTCGGGCAGCGCGTAGGGCTCGCGCTGCTGCTGGTAATGATGGCCTTTGCCTTCTATAACGATCTGAACCGTCTCCTTACGGGGTAAATGATTCGCAGGGGCCTCACCGCGGTTGTCGGCGTATGTCTGCTGGTGGCCGCCGCGGCGGCGTTCGCCCAGCAGTCGTTCAGCCCGTTCGTCGTCAGGGACATCCGCGTCGAGGGCCTGCAGCGCACCGAGCCCGGCACCGTCTTCAGCTACCTGCCGATCAAGGTCGGCGAGAGGATGGACGCGGAAAAGGCGCAGCAGGCGCTGCGCGCGCTCTTCGCCACCGGCTTCTTCCAGGACGTGCGCCTGGAGGTCGACAACGACGTGCTCGTGGTCTTCGTCACCGAGCGCCCGGCGATCGCGCAGATCGACTTCACCGGGATGCGCGAGTTCGAGCCCGACAACCTGCGCAAGGCCCTGCGCGAGATCGGCATGGCGGAGGGCCGCATCTTCGACAAGTCGATGCTCGACCTCGCGCAGCAGGAGATCAAGCGCCAGTACCTGTCGCGCGGGCTCTATGCCGCCGAGGTGCAGACCACGGTGACGCCGCTCGAGCGCAACCGCGTCGGCATCAACATCTCGGTGAGCGAAGGCGACGTCGCCAAGATCCGCGGCATCAACATCGTCGGCGCGCAGGCCTTCCGCGAGAAGGACCTGGTCGACCTCTTCACCCTGCGCACGCCCGGCTGGCTGACCTGGTACACGAAGCACGACCGCTACTCGCGCGAGAAGCTCGCCGCCGATCTCGAGACGCTGCGCTCGTTCTACCAGAACCGCGGCTACCTGGACTTCAACATCGAGTCGACGCAGGTCTCGATCACGCCCGACCGCCGCGACATCTACATCACCGTCAACGTCCGCGAGGGCGACAAGTACACCGTCTCGGAGGTGCAGCTCTCCGGGCAGATGCTGGTGCCGAAGGAGGAGCTGGAGAAGCTGGTCCAGCTCAAGCCCGGGGAGGTGTTCTCGCGCGAGAAGCTCGCCGCGAGCACCAAGGCGATCGGCGAGCGCCTGGGCAACGAGGGCTACGCCTTCGCGAACGCCAACGCGATCCCGAACGTGGACAAGGAGAAGCGCACGGTCGCGTTCAACATCGTCATCGATCCCGGCCGGCGGGTGTACGTGCGCCGCATCGACATCGGCGGCAACACCAAGACGCGCGACGAGGTCATCCGGCGCGAGATGCGCCAGCTGGAGGGCGCCTACTACGACGCGTCCAAGATCCAGCTCTCGAAGCGGCGCATCGACCGCACGCAGTATTTCTCGGCGGTGGACGTCGAGACGCAGCCGGTCGAGGGCCACCCCGACCAGGTGGACGTGGTCTACAACGTCAAGGAAAAGTCGACCGGGGCGCTGCTCTTCGGCATCGGCTTCTCGAGCGCGGAAAACCTCGCCGTGTCGACCTCCATCACGCAGTCGAACGCCTTCGGCACGGGCAAGTTCGTCTCGGCGAACATCAGCAACGGCTCGGTCAACAAGGTCTACTCCCTGTCCTACCTGGATCCCTACTGGACGGTGGACGGCGTGCGCCAGGGATTCGACATCTACAAGCGCCGCACGGACGCCTCGACGCTGACCGTCGGGCCGTACACCACCGACGCGATCGGCGGCGGCGTGAAGTTCGGCTATCCGATCTCGGAGAAGATCTCGCTCGACTTCGGCGCGAACATCGAGTCGGTGAAGCTCGGCACGTTCGACAACAGCCCCTTCCAGTACATCGATTTCGTCAACCAGTTCGGCAGCCAGTACACGTATGGGTCGCTCAGCGCCGGCTGGGCGATGGACACGCGGGACAGCCTGATCCAGACCAACAGCGGCACGCTGACGCGCATCGGCACGGAGTTCGCAGGGGGCGACCTGCAGTTCTACAAGCTGACGCTCACCGACCAGTGGTACCACAAGCTGAGCCGCGACTACACGATCATGCTGCGCGGCGAGTTCGGCTACGCGAGCGGGCTCGGCGGCAAGCCGTTGCCGTTCTTCAAGAACTACTACGCCGGCGGCGCCGATTCGGTGCGCGGCTACCGCACGTACTCCCTGGGCGCGCAGGACCCGAACGGCAATGCGCTGGGCGGCAACCGCAAGGTCGTCGGCAGCGCCGAGTTCCTGTTCCCGGTGCCGGGCGCGGCGCGCGACCAGTCCCTGCGCCTCGCGGCGTTCCTCGACGCCGGGCAGGTGTACCAGCAGGGCGAGAAGCTCAACTTCTCCGAGCTGCGCTACTCGACCGGCGTGGCGGTCTCCTGGGCGTCGCCCTTCGGGCCGCTGCGGCTTTCGCTCGGCTTCCCGCTGAACGCGAAGGACAGCGACCACGTCCAGCGGATACAATTCAACTTCGGGACCGGTTTCTGAAGCCGAAATGATGCGCTCAAGCACACTGTTCTTCCTCGCCGCGGCGCTCGCGGCATCGCCAGCGCCGGCGCAGCAGGCGCCCGTCACGGGCAAGTTCGGCTTCGTCAACACCGAACGCATCCTGCGCGACGCCACCCCGGCGCAGCGCGCGCAGAAGAAGATCGAGGCGGAGTTCCAGAAGCGCGACCAGGAGCTCGCGCGCCTGGCGGACCAGCTCAAGCGCATGCAGGACGAGCTCGACAAGAACTCGGTGACGATGAGCGAGAGCCAGAGGCGCAACAAGGAGCGCGAGTTCGGCGACCTGAACCGCGACTTCCAGCGCAAGCAGCGCGAGTTCCGCGAGGACCTCAACCAGCGCCGCAACGAGGAGCTGGCGCAGGTCGTCGAGCAGGCGAACCGCGTGATCCGGCAGATCGCGGAGCAGGAGAAGTACGACATCATCTTCCAGGACGCCGTGTTCGCGAGCCCGCGCATCGACATCACCGACAAGGTGATCAAGGCGCTCGACGGCAACAAGCCCGCCGCGAAGTGACGCGGCGCTAGAGCCCATGGCGGCGCCGCTGACGCTCGGGGAGATCGCCTCGCGCCTCGGCGGCCGGGTCGCCGGCGACGCCGGCGTCCGTGTGCGCCAGGTCGGCTCGCTCGAGAACGCCCGGCCCGACGAGATCACTTTCTTCGCCAACGCGCGCTACCGCGAGCGCCTTGCCGCCACCCGCGCCGGCGCCGTGATCCTCGGTGCGGATGCCGAGGCCCTGACGGCGCTGCCGCGGATCGTGTGCGACGACCCCTATGCCTATTTCGCCCGCGTCTCGCAGCTCTTCAACCCGCTCACGGTGCAGGCGCCCGGCATCCACCCCTCGGCTTCGATCGCCCCGGGCGCAAGGCTCGGGGAGGGCGTCTCCATCGGCGCGGGCTGCGTCATCGGCGAGAACGCACGCATCGGGGCCGGCAGCTGCCTCTACCCGAACGTGGTGGTCTATCCCGGCTGCGCCCTGGGTGCCCGCGCGATCGTGCATGCCGGCGCAGTCATCGGCGCCGACGGCTTCGGCATCGCGCTCAGCGCGCAGGGCTGGGTCAAGATTCCCCAGATCGGCAGCGTGCGCATCGGCGACGACGTCGAGATCGGCGCCAACACGACGATCGACCGCGGCGCGATCGACGACACCGTGATCGAGGACGGCGTGAAGCTCGACAACCAGATCCAGATCGGGCACAACGTGCGGGTGGGCGCGCACACCGCCATGGCGGGATGCGTGGCCGTCGCGGGGAGCGCGGACATCGGCCGGCGCTGCACCATCGGCGCCGCGGCGCTCATCCTCGGGCACCTGCGCCTGGTGGACGAGGTGCACGTCTCCGCCGGGACGGTGATCTCGCGCTCCATCCTCAAGCCCGGCACCTACACGGGCATGTTCCCGTTCGACGAGAACTCGGAGTGGGCCCGCAACACCGCGCTCGTGCGGCACCTCGCGGAGCTCGCCGAGCGCGTGCGCGCGCTGGAGAAAGGGAGAAAGAATGGCTGAACTCGACATCCAGGCAATCCTCGAGCGCCTGCCGCAGCGCTATCCGTTCCTGATGATCGACCGGGTGCGGGAATTCGAGCCCGGCAAGCGGCTGCTCGCAGTGAAGAACGTCTCGGCGAACGAGCCGCATTTCCAGGGGCACTTCCCGGGGCGGCCGATCCTGCCCGGCGTGCTGATCCTCGAGGCGATGGCGCAGGCGGGCGGGCTGCTCGTCTTCCTGACGCAGGGCACCAAGCCCGATCCCGACTCGGTGTACTACTACGTCGGCATCGACGGCGCGCGCTTCAAGCGTCCCGTGGTCCCGGGCGACATCCTCGAGATCGAGGTGCGCATCGAGCGCTTCCTGCGCGGCATCGGCCGCTTCTCGTGCACCGCCCGGGTTGCGGGCGAGCTCGCCGCCGAGGCCACGATCCTCTGCGCGATGAAGACGAAGGACGCGTAGTGGCGATCCACCCGAGCGCCATCGTGCACCCCGGGGCGCGCCTCGCCCCGGACGTGGAGATCGGGCCGTACTGCGTGATCGGCCCGCAGGTGCAGGTGGGCGAGGGCTGCTGGCTCGGCGCGCACGTGGTGCTCGACGGGCGCACGCGCATCGGCAAGCGCAACCGCATCTGGCATTTCGCGTCCATCGGCGCGCCGCCGCAGGACAAGAAGTACAAGGGCGAGGACACGGCGGTCGAGATCGGCGACGACAACACGATCCGCGAGTACGTGACCATCAACCGCGGCACCGCGCTCGACGCCGGTACCACCACGGTGGGCAACGACAACTGGATCATGGCCTACGTGCACTTCGCCCACGACTGCCGCATCGGCAGCCACACGATCTTCGCCAACGCCTGCCAGCTCGCCGGCCACGTCGTCGTCGGCGACTGGGCGATCTTCGGCGCCACGACCCTGGTCCACCAGTTCGTGCACATCGGCGCGCATGCGTTCACCGGCATGGGCACCTACCTGCCGCAGGACCTGCCGCCCTATGTGCGCGCCGCGGGCAACATGGCCAAGCCCTACGGCATCAACAGTGAAGGCCTGCGCCGGCGCGGCTTCGCGCCCGACACCATCAACGCGCTGAAGCGCGCCTACCGTACCCTTTACCGCAGCGGGCTGTCGCTCGAGGAGGCGCGCCGCGAGCTCCAGGCGCAGTCTTCGGCGTCTCCCGAGGTCGGCCTGTTCCTGACTTTCCTAGACCAAACGCAACGCGGAATCATCCGGTAGTGGAACGCGAATACCTGCGCGTCGGCATGGTGGCCGGCGAGGCGTCGGGAGACCAGCTCGGCGCGCATCTCATCGTCGCGCTGAAGGCGCGGCGCCCGGCGATCGCCTTCGCCGGCATCGGCGGCCCGAAGATGATGGCGCAGGGCTTCGAGTCGCACTACCCGATGGAAATGCTCTCGGTGCGCGGCTACGCCGAGGTGCTGCGCCACTATGCCGGCATCATGGCCATGCGCCGGAAGCTCGCGCGCGAGCTGATCGAGGCGCGGCCGGAGCTTTTCATCGGAGTGGACTCCTCCGACTTCAACCTCGGCCTGGAGCGCAAGCTGAAGGAGGCCGGCATCCCGGCCATCCACTACGTGAGCCCTTCGGTGTGGGCCTGGCGCGGCTGGCGGATCCGCCGCATCGCGCGCTCGGTGGACCGGATCCTCGTGATGTTCCCGTTCGAGCCCGCGCTTTACGAGAAGGCCGGCGTGCCGGTCACGTACGTAGGCCACCCGCTCGCCGACGTCATCCCGCTCGAGCCGAACAAGGACGAGGCGAGGGCGCAGCTGCGCCTGCCCGGCGGCAAGCTCATCGTGGCGCTGCTCCCGGGAAGCCGCCGCTCGGAGCTGCACTACATGGCCGGGGCATTCGTCCTCGCGGCGCACCGCTTCCGCCAGGAGGTGCACGACGTGCACTTCGTCTGCCCGATGGTGACGCGCGACACGCGCGACCTCTTCGAGCAGGCGATGCACGAGCACCAGCGCACCGACCTGCCCTTGACGCTGCTCTTCGGCCATTCGCACGAGGCGCTCGCCGCCGCCGACCTGGCGCTCGTCGCGAGCGGCACCGCCGCGCTGGAGACTGCCCTCTTCAAGACGCCGATGGTGATCGCCTACCGGCAGTCGCCGGTCACGTGGGCGCTGATGCGCTCGATGCTGTACCTGCCGTACGTCGGGATGCCGAACATCCTGGCGGGGGAGCGGCTCGTTCCGGAGCTCCTGCAGGACGAAGCGAATCCAGCCGCCCTCGCCGGCGCGCTCCTCGCGCTCCTTCGCGATACGGCGGCGCAGAAGCGCCAGATCGAGCGCTTTCGCGAGTTCCACCACCTGCTGCGCCAGAACACCGCGGAGAAAGCGGCCGACGCGGTGCTCGGCATGCTGCGCAGGACGCATGCCTGAGCGTTCGCCCGAGCGGCTCGTGTGCGGGGTGGACGAGGCGGGGCGCGGGCCGCTCGCCGGCCCGGTGTACGCCGCCGCGGTGATCCTCGACCCGGCGCGGATGGTCCGCGGCCTCGCCGACTCCAAGGCCCTCAGCGCGGACAAGAGGGAGACGCTCGCAGCGCGCATCAAGGAGCGCGCCCTCGCCTGGGCGGTCGCCTCGGCGAGCGTCGAGGAGATCGACCGGCTGAATATCTTCCATGCATCCATGCTCGCCATGCGCCGCGCGGTCGAGGCACTCAAGGTCGCGCCGGCCGAAGCGTGGATCGACGGCAACCAGTGCCCGCGCGGCCTGCCCTGCGGCGCCAGGGCGTTCGTCGACGGCGACGCGAAGCACCGTCCCATCTCGGCGGCGTCGATCCTCGCCAAGACGGCGCGCGATGCGGAAATGGTGCGATTGAGCTCCGAGCACGGCCAGTACGGGTTCGAGCGCCACAAGGGCTACGCTACCGGCGATCACCTGGACGCGCTCGGCCGCCACGGCCCCTGCGCCATCCACCGCCGCAGCTTCCAGCCGATCGGCGTCTTCTTCCACGAGGACCTCTTCACCCAGGGCTGGAGCACGCTCGCCGAGCCGCTGCGCGTGCGCAGCTACCGCTTCTACTGCGAGGCGATGCAGCTTGCCGGAGGCGGCAAGCTGGTGGCGGAGCGGGGCAAGCCGCGCACCGCGGCGGCCCGCTCGCGCCTCGCCCAGTTCGACGAGCACGAGCGCCGCCTGCGGCGCGACTATGCCGACGTCATCGCCTGCGCCGAGGCGTCTTTCCACGTCGCGCTCGTCGAGGAGGCGCTGCGCAAGGCGCGCGCCGAGCTGCGCGCGCAGCTGTCGAAGCCCTCTTAGGGCCGAAACGCGGAGAGCAGGGCGCGAGCCTCGCGGCCCGGCGCGACGGAATCGCGCAGCGCCTTCACGCGCGATTTCAGCTTTCCGTAGAACTTCCTGTCGCCTGCGGCCCGCTGGATGAGGCGGGCGAGGGCTTTTGCGTCCTCGACGGGGTAGTAGCCGGGATAGCTGGCGCCGAGGAGGCCGACGTTGCCCGGGATGCGGGAGGCGAGGACCGGCAGCCCGATGCGCAAGGCCTCGCACACCACGTTGGCGCCGCCTTCCATGCGCGAGCTGATCACCATGGCGTGGCTGGAGGCCATCCATTTCAGGGCGCGCGCGTGCGGCACGCTGCCGAGCCAGCGGTAGCGCGCATCCCGCGCCATTCCGGCTTTCGCCTGCTTCTCGAGCGCGGGGTCGAGGCCTGCGCCTAGGTGCACGATCTCGATGCGCTCGTCCTCCACGAAGGCGAGGGCGGCGAGGGTGCGCATCGGGTCTTTCTCGCTGCGCAGGTGGCCGACGACGCAGATGCGGAATTTCCCGCGCACCGGCGCCTGGCGCAGGCTCGTGGACGAGCTCTGCACGACCACCGTGGCGCGCCTTCTCAGGCCGGGGGCGAGCTCCTTCAGCGCCTCCCGCTGCAGCACGATGAAGCGGTCGGCAAGGCGCAGCGATTCCTGCGCTTCGGCCGATTCGCGGATGTCGCGGTAGATGTCGGTGCCGGTGAGCGCGAGGACAAGGGGCCTTGCGCGCGGGAACGCCTTGATGGAGGCATGGCTGCGGCGCGCGTGCAGGGCCAGCATGGCCTCGGTGCGAGGGTCGCCGTTCCACTCGACGGCGACGTCGACGCGGTGGCCCGCGGCGCGAAGGAACGCGGCCCAGCGCAGCGCGGTGTGGCGGTTTCCGTTCCGCATGCCGGGCCCGGCGGGCGTGACCAGCGCAATTCTCATTTAGACTCGCCCGGATGCGTCCGGTCGAGGAGCCGATTGCGGAATTGAGGTCCGCCCGCGCGCGCACGCGCCGCGTCGCGGACGACCTGCGCGGCAGCCGCGAGCTCGGGCCGAAGCTCGCGATCGTCAATCCGCCGCGCTGGGAGCTCGGTCATGTCGGCTGGTTCCAGGAGTTCTGGTGCCTGAGGGAAGGAGGCAAGGGGGCGGGCTCGATTCTGCCGAACGCCGACCGCCTCTACAACTCGGCAACCGTTGCGCACGATACGCGCTGGGAGCTGCCGCTGCCTTCCTTCGACGAGACGCTCGGGTACCGGGAAGAGGTGCTCGGCCTCGTCGCAAAGGCGGGCTGCGAGCCGTATTTCCTCCGGCTCGCGGCACGCCACGAGGAGATGCACGCAGAAGCCTTCTTCTACACCCGCCATACGCTCGGCTATCCGCCCCCCGCGGTCGAGCCGATCGCGCCGCCGCTGGTGACGGCCAGGGGGGACGCCGAGATCCCCGGCGGCCTGTTCCGGCTGGGCTCTCCCCCGGAAGCTGCATTCGCTTTCGACAACGAGAAATGGAGCCATCCGCTCGTGCTCGAGCGGTTCCGCATCGCGCGCGGACTCGTGACGAACGCGGAGTACCTGCGCTTCGTCGAAGCCGGCGGGCCCAAGCCCGCGCACTGGAGGAAGCAGGACGGCTGGGAGGTGCGGCGCTTCGACCGGTGGATCCCATTTTCTCCGGACGAGCCGGTGATGCACGTGAGCTGGGACGACGCGCAGGCATATTGCCGCTTTGCCGGCCGGCGCCTGCCGAGCGAAGCGGAGTGGGAGCGTGCAGCGATGGCCTCGGACGCAGGCATCGAGCACCTCTTCGGCGCCGTATGGCAGTGGACCGCCTCGACTTTCCTCCCTTACCCGGGGTTCCTGCGCGATCCGTACGCCGAGTACTCCGAGCCCTGGTTCGCGACGCACAAGGTGCTGCGCGGCGGCAGCTTCGCCACGCCGCCCGTCATCGGCCACGCGCGCTTCCGCAATTTCTACGGCGCGGGGCGCGCGGACATCTTCGCCGGCTTCCGCACCTGCGCGCCATGACGGTCCTGCGCGCGCGCGACAACCCGCGCGTGAAGCGCTGGGCGAAGCTGGTGCGCGATCCCCGTTTTCGCCGCAGCGAGGGCCGCTTCCTCGTCGAGGGGCCGAAGCTCGTGGCCGCAGCGCTGGAGGCGAAGTGGAAGATCGAGGCGCTTCTCGTGTCGGAATGTGCGCTGGCCGGCCCCTGGGACAAATACCGGCCGGTGATCGTCTCCGAGGCGGTCTTCAACAGCGTCGTGGACAGCGAGGCGCCCCAGGGCGTCGCCGCCGAGCTCGCGATGCCTTCGCCTGCCTTGCCGAAGGAGGGCAGCGCCGTCTTCCTCGAAGGCGTGCAGGATCCGGGCAACGTCGGCACCATCCTGCGCAGCGCCGCGGCTTTCGGAGTGCGCAGCGCGGTCCTCGACCGCGCCTGCGCCGATCCCTGGTCGCCCAAGGTGCTGCGCGCGGGCGCCGGCGCGCATTTCGCGCTCTCCGTCGCCCAGGCGGAAGGCCTGAAAGAGGCGCTGCAGCTCTACAGGGGAAAGACTGCCTGCACTGTTCCGCGCGGCGGGACGCCGATCGGCGAGGCCGACCTGGCGGGCGATCTCGGCTGGATCTTCGGCGCCGAGGGCCAGGGCGTGAGCAGCGTGCTTCGCGACCGCTCGCAGCTGAAGATTTCGATCCCCTGCGCGATCGAATCGCTGAACGTGGCGGCGGCTGCGGCCATCTGCTTCTACGTCAGTAGACCTGGCGCTGGATCCTGAGCTCGCGCAGGATCGTGGTCGCGATCTCCTCGATCGACTTGCTGGTGGAATTGATGCAGCGGATGCCCTCGCGGCGCATGAGCTTCTGCGCCTCGTCGATCTCGAAGCGGCAGTTGTCGAGGTCGGCGTACTTGCTGTCCGGGCGGCGCTCCTGCCGGATCTCGCGCAGGCGCTCGGGCGCGATGGTCAGGCCGTAGAGCCGCGCCTTGTAGGGGCGCAGCGCCTCGGGCAGCTGCATGCGGTGGAAATCCTCCGGGATGAGGGGATAGTTCGCCGCCTTCACGCCGAATTGCAGCGCCATGTATAGGCTGGTCGGCGTCTTGCCGCTGCGCGAGACTCCGATCAGGATCACGTCGGCCTGGCCCAGCTCGCGGTGCGAGGCGCCGTCGTCGTGCGCCATGGCGAAGTTGATCGCCTCGATGCGCTGCTGGTACTCCTTCTTGTCCATGGCGCTGTGCGAGCGCCCGATGGTATGACTCGACTTGATGCCCAGGCCCGCCTCGAGCGGGTCGATGAAGGTCTCGAAGAAGTCGACGAAGAGCGCGTTCGCGCGCCGCAGGACCCCGCGCACGTCCTGGTTCACGAGCGTGGAGAAGACGATCGGCTGGCCGTTGCCGCCCGCCGCCTCCGCCTCGATGCGTGCGAGGCATTCCTCGGCCTTCTCGGCGCTGTCCACGAAAGGCAGCGTCACCTGGTCGAACTCGACGCCCTCGAATTGCGTCAGAAGGCTGTGGCCGAGCATCTGGGCGGTGATCCCGGTGCCGTCCGAGACGAAGAACACCGTGCGGCGCTGCGTCATGACCGATAAAATACCAAACCCATGCGGGTAGCCTGGCTGCGAGATTTGCGCATGACCGACCTGGACAAGGTCGGGGGCAAGAATGCCTCGCTGGGCGAGATGATCGGCGGCCTGTCGGCGGCCGGGATCCGCGTCCCGGGCGGCTTTGCCACGACCGCGGAGGCGTTCCGCGAGTTCCTCGCCGCGGGGGGCCTGGCGAAGCGCATCGACGAGCGGCTGAAGAGCCTCGATACCAACGACCTGCGGGCGCTTGCCGAATGCGGCAAGGAGATCCGCTCCTGGCTGCTGCAGGCGCCGTTTCCGCCCGATCTCGAGCGCGACATTCGCTCGCACTTTCAAGAGCTTGAGAAGCAAAGCTCGAAAGGGGCTTCGTTCGCCGTGCGCTCTTCCGCCACGGCGGAAGACCTGCCCGACGCCTCGTTCGCCGGCCAGCAGGAGACCTACCTCAACATCCGCGGCATCGACAACGTCCTTGAGGCGATCCGCCACGTGTTCGCCTCCCTGTACAACGACCGGGCGATCTCCTACCGGGTCCACCAGGGCTTCGAGCACTCGCACGTCGCGCTGTCGGCGGCGGTGCAGCAGATGGTGCGCAGCGACCTCGGCTCGAGCGGGGTGATGTTCACGCTCGACACGGAATCGGGCTTCCGGGACGTGGTGTTCATCACCGCCGCCTACGGCCTGGGCGAGACGGTGGTCCAGGGCGCGGTCAACCCGGACGAGTTCTATGTCCACAAGCCCATGCTCGAGAAGGGCCGCCCGGCCATCGTGCGCCGGAAGCTCGGCTCGAAGCTCCACAAGATGATCTTCACGGAGGAGGTGGCCGCGGGGCGCTCCACCCGCACCGTGGACGTCGCGAACGCCGAGCGCCATCGCTTCTGCCTGAGCGATGCGGACGTGCTCGACCTCGCGCGCTACGCGGTCGCGATCGAGAAGCACTACGGCCGCCCGATGGACATCGAGTGGGGCAAGGACGGCGCCGACGGCCAGCTGTACGTGCTGCAGGCGCGCCCCGAAACGGTCAAGTCGCGCAAGCGCGACGTCGAGGAGCGCTACGCGCTCAAGGGGCGCTCGAAAGTCCTGGCGAGCGGGCGCGCGATCGGCCACAAGATCGGCAGCGGCACGGTGCGCATCGTGCGCGACGCCTCGCGGATGGGCGCGGTGAAGCAGGGCGACATCCTGGTCACCGACATGACCGACCCGAACTGGGAGCCGGTGATGAAGATCGCGGCCGCGATCGTCACCAACCGCGGCGGCCGCACCTGCCATGCCGCGATCATCGCGCGCGAGCTCGGCATCCCCGCCGTCGTGGGCTGCGGCGACGCGACCAGCAAGCTGAAGGACGGGCAGCCGGTCACCGTGTGCTGCGCCGAGGGCGACACCGGAACGGTGCTCGAGGGCCTGTTGCCCTTCGAGGTCTCGAGCCGGGAGCGCGGCGAGATGCCGGCGATCCCGGTGAAGATCTCGATGAACGTGGGCAATCCCGAGCTCGCGTTCCAGTTCGCGCAGCTGCCGAACGCCGGCGTCGGGCTGGCGCGGCTCGAGTTCATCATCAACAACGAGATCGGCGTGCATCCGCGCGCCTGCCTCGAGTACGACAAGCTGCCGCAGGAGCTCAAGCGCAAGCTCGAGGAGAAGATCCGCGGCTACGCGGACGCACGCACCTTCTTCCGCGAGAAGATGGTCGAGGGCGTCGCGACGATCGCCGCCGCGTTCTGGCCGAAGCCGGTCATCGTGCGGCTGTCGGACTTCAAGTCGAACGAGTACAAGAAGCTCCTCGGCGGCGAGCGCTACGAGCCCGACGAGGAGAACCCGATGCTCGGGTTCCGCGGCGCCTCGCGCTACATCGCCCCCAGCTTCCGCGAATGCTTCGAGCTCGAGTGCGCCGCCCTGCGCCGGGTGCGCGACGAGCTCGGCCTCACGAACGTCGAGCTGATGGTGCCTTTCGTGCGCACGATCACCGAGGCGACGGAAACCCTCGGCCTGCTCGAGAAGAGCGGCCTCAAGCGCGGCGCGAACGGCCTGCGCATCGTGATGATGTGCGAGCTGCCCTCGAACGCAATCCTCGCCGACGAGTTCCTCGCGCTCTTCGACGGCTTCTCCATCGGCTCGAACGACCTCACGCAGCTCACGCTGGGCCTCGACCGCGACTCCGGCCTGGTCGCCGAGACCTTCGACGAGCGCGACGCCGCCGTGAAGGCCATGCTCGCCATGGCGATCCGCGCCTGCCGCAGGCAGGGCAAGTACGTCGGCATCTGCGGCCAGGGCCCCTCCGACCACCTGGACCTCGCGCGCTGGCTGATGGAGCAGGGGATCGAGAGCCTGTCGCTCAATCCCGATACGGTCGTGTCCACCTGGATGGCGCTGGCGGAGAATCCGCCGCCGCACAAGCAGTCAGCGGCTGCGTAGCAGCCTCTGCTTCTCCCGGTTCCAGTCCTTCTCGCGCTCGGCGACGCGCTTGTCGTGCTTGAGCTTCCCGCGCGCGAGGCCGATCTCGAGCTTGATGCGGCCCTTGCTGTAGTGCAGGTCGAGCGGCACCAGCGTGTAGCCGCGCTGCTCGACCTTGCCCACCAGGCGCTTGATCTCGTCGGCATGGAGCAGCAGCTTGCGGCTGCGCGTCGGGTCCGGCACGAAATGCGTGGACACCGTCGGCAGGGGCGCGATGCTCGCGCCGATGAGGAAGATCTCGCCGCCGCGCACCATGACATAGCCGTCGGCGAGCTGCGCGCGCCCGGCGCGGATCGCCTTCACCTCCCATCCGGAGAGGGCGAGCCCCGCCTCGTAGCGCTCCTCGATGAAGTAATCGTGGAACGCCTTGCGATTCTGTACGATGGACACCACGCATTTTATCCATGAAAAAAATCAGCCGGTCGGCCCTCGTGGAGCACAGCGCGCGGCGGCTCTACGAGATCGTGGAGGACATCGAGGCGTATCCGCGCTTCCTGCCATGGTGCCTCGAGGCGCGCGCGCGCCGCGAAGGCGGCGCCACGCAGGCCACGCTCACCGTGGGGATCGGCGGTCTGCGCCAGTCGTTCACCACGCGCAACGCGAACCGGCCCGGCGAGTCGATCTCCATGGCGCTCGTCGAGGGTCCGTTCCGGCATTTCTCCGCCGCGTGGCGCTTCCAGCCGCTGTCCGATGCCGCGTGCAAGGTGGAGTTCTCCATGGAATACGACTTCTCGAGCCGCGCACTCGCGCGCCTGCTCGAGCCGCTCTTCGAGCACATCGCCGACACGATGGTGGACGCGTTCACCCGGCGCGCCGACTCGCTCGATGCGCATTGAGGTGGTCTACGCCTGGCCCGGGGGCCTGGACGCATGCCGCGTCGAGCTCGCGGCGGGGGCAACGCTGCGCCAGGCGATCGCCGCGTCGGGGCTGCTGGCGCGCCACCCGGAGATCGACCTGCGGCGCCAGAAATGCGGCGTGTTCGGCAAGCTCCGCGCGCTCGACGCGGCGCTCCGCGAAGGCGAGCGCGTGGAGATCTACCGGGGGCTCGCCGTGGATCCCAAGGAAGCGCGCCGCAGGCGTGCGCGCAAGCGCTAGTCGCAGGAGTCCCTGAGCGCCTGCTGCACCCGCCGGCGCTCGATGCCCTTTTCCACCGAGTTGCCCTTGTAGCGGCCGCTCTGCAGCGCGCCCAGGTCGTCGTTGGCCTGATTGCAGGCGGTCTTGCGCGAGGCGATCTGTTTCCGCATCCGCTCTTCCTCGGGACTCAACGCCTGCGCGGGAGCCGGCGAGGCGCTCGCCGCCTTCGGACGCGGCGCCGGCGTGCCGGGCGGCGGCGCCTTGAGCCGCGTCGCCTTCACGCCCGGCGGCGGCACGTCGCCGTAGCGCACCTTGCCGTCCTTGTCGGTCCACTTGAACTGCTGCGCGGCCGCGAGCGTGGAGACGAGGGCGAGCGCGACGAGGATCAGACAAGTCCGGAGCGGGAGCGTCTTCATGCGGCACGAGTATAATGCGGCTTTGCGAGCACATGACATGCGGGTGATCCAGAAGGCGCTGACCTTCGACGACGTCCTTCTCCTTCCCGCCCACTCGCGCGTCCTGCCGCGCGAGGTCTCCCTCAAGACCCGCCTGACCCGCAAGCTCGAGCTCAACATCCCGCTCGTGTCCGCCGCCATGGACACGGTGACCGAGGCGCGCCTCGCGATCGCGATCGCCCGCGAGGGCGGCATCGGCATCATCCACAAGAACCTGAGCATCGAGGCGCAGGCGGCCGAGGTGTCGAAGGTGAAGCGCTTCGAGTCCGGCGTGCTGCGCGACCCGATGACCATCCCGCCCGAGATGACGGTGCGCGAAGTGATGGCGCTGCAGCGCGAGCGCGGCATCTCGGGCTTCCCCGTGGTGAAGAACGGCAAGGTGGTCGGCATCGTCACCAACCGCGACCTGCGCTTCGAGACGCAGCTCGACCAGCCGGTGAAAGCGATCATGACGCCGCAGCGCAGGCTCGTGACCGTGCGCGAGGGCGCCACGCGCGAGGACGCGATGCGCCTCATGCACCAGCACCGCCTCGAGCGCGTGCTGGTCGTGGACGACGATTTCCGCCTCAAGGGCCTCATCACGGTCAAGGACATCACGCGGGAGACCAAGACGCCGAACTCCATCCGCGACCCGCAAGGCAAGCTGCGCGTGGGCGCCGCGCTCGGCGTCGGCGAAGGCACCGACGAGCGCGCCGCGGCGCTCGTGGAGGCCGGCGCCGACGTGCTGGTCGTCGACACCGCGCACGGCCATGCCCAGGGCGTGCTCGACCGGGTGAAGTGGGTCAAGAGCCGCTACCCGCAGGTCGAATTGATCGGCGGCAATGTCGGCACCGCGGATGGCGCCAGGGCGCTGGTGGACCACGGCGCCGACGGCGTGAAGGTAGGCATCGGCCCGGGCTCGATCTGCACCACGCGCATCGTCGCCGGCGTCGGCGTGCCGCAGATCACCGCCATCCAGAGCGTCGCGGAGGCGCTCGCGCGCATCGGCGTGCCCCTTATCGCCGACGGCGGCGTGCGCTTCTCCGGCGACATCGCCAAGGCCCTCGCGGCCGGGGCGCACACGGTGATGCTCGGCTCGCTTTTCGCCGGCACCGAGGAGGCGCCGGGCGAGATCGAGCTCTACCAGGGGCGCTCCTACAAGGCGTACCGCGGGATGGGCTCTCTCGGCGCGATGCAGAAGGGCGCCGCGGACCGCTATTTCCAGGACTCGGAGATGAACGTGGACAAGCTCGTCCCGGAGGGCGTGGAGGGCCGCGTCGCATTCAAGGGCAGCGCCATCCCCGTGATCCAGCAGCTCATGGGCGGCGTGCGCGCGAGCATGGGCTACACCGGCTGCGCGACCATCGAGGAGCTGCGCACGCGGGCGCAGTTCGTCGAGATCACGAGCGCCGGCATGCGCGAATCCCACGTCCACGACGTGCAGATCGTGAAGGAGGCCCCGAACTACCGGGTGGAGTAGTGGCTCATCAGAAGATCCTGATCCTCGATTTCGGAGCCCAGTACACCCAGCTGATCGCCCGGCGGGTCCGCGAAGCGCAGATCTACTGCGAGATCCACCCGCACGACGTCTCCGACGACTTTGTCCGCTCGTTCGGCCCGGTCGGAGTCATCCTTTCCGGCAGCCACATGTCGGCCTACGAGGAATCCACCGGGAAGGCGCCCGACGCGGTCTTCAAGCTGGGCGTCCCGGTGCTCGGCATCTGCTACGGCATGCAGACCATGGCGCAGCAGCTCGGCGGCCGGGTCGAGGCCGGCAAGGTGCGCGAATTCGGCTCCGCCGAGGTGCGCGCCCGCGGCCACACGAAGCTTCTCGACGGCATCGAGGACTACCGCACCCCCGAGGGCCACGGGATGCTCAAGGTGTGGATGAGCCACGGCGACAAGGTCACCGAGATGCCGCCCGGCTTCAAGCTGATGGCCTCGACCGACGCCTGCCCGGTCGCAGCCATGGCCGACGAGGCCCGGCGCTTCTACGCCGTCCAGTTCCATCCCGAGGTGACGCATACGCGGCAGGGCGCGAAGCTGCTGCAGCGCTTTGTGCGCGACATCTGCGGGGCGAGCGGCGACTGGCAAATGCCCGGTTACGCTCTTGAAATCGCAAAAAAAATAAAGCAGGACGTCGGCAGCGAGGAAGTCATCCTGGGCCTGTCGGGCGGCGTCGATTCCTCCGTTGCCGCGGCGCTGATCCACAAGGCGATCGGCGCCCAGCTCACCTGCGTCTTCGTCGACCACGGCCTGCTGCGCCTCGACGAGGCGACGCAGGTGATGGACACCTTCGCGAAGCACATGCACGTCAAGGTCGTGCACGTCGATGCCGCGGAGCGCTTCCTCTCCGCGCTGAAGGGCGTCTCCGACCCGGAGGAGAAGCGCAAGATCATTGGCCGCGAGTTCGTCGAAGTCTTCCAGTCCGAGGCACGCAAGGTGAAGGGCGCGAAGTGGCTCGCGCAGGGCACGATCTACCCGGACGTCATCGAGTCGGCCGGCGCCAAGACCAAGAAGGCGAAGACCATCAAGTCGCACCACAACGTCGGCGGCCTGCCCGAGACGCTGCACCTCAAGCTGCTCGAGCCGCTGCGCGAGCTCTTCAAGGACGAGGTGCGCGAGCTCGGCCTCGCGCTCGGCCTGCCGCGCGAGATGGTGTTCCGCCACCCGTTCCCCGGTCCCGGCCTCGGGGTGCGGATCCTCGGCGAGATCAGGAAGGAATACGTCCAGCTCCTGCAGCGCGCCGACGCGATCTTCATCGAGGAGCTGAGGAAGGCCGGCTGGTACGACCGCACCGGGCAGGCGTTCGCGGTCTTCCTGCCGGTGAAGTCGGTCGGCGTGATGGGCGACTACCGCACCTACGAATACGTCGTGGCGTTGCGCGCGGTGCAGACGAGCGACTTCATGACCGCCGACTGGGCGCCGCTGCCGCACGAGTTGCTAGCGAAGGTCTCCACCCGCATCATCAACGAGGTGCGCGGCATCAACCGCGTCACCTACGACATTTCCTCCAAGCCTCCCGCGACGATCGAATGGGAGTGAGCGACGACGAGTACATGCGTCGTGCCCTCGAGCTCGCGAAGCGGGCTCAGGAGGAGGGCGAAGTCCCCGTCGGCGCCGTCGTGGTCGTCGACGGCGAGATCGCCGGAGAAGGCTGGAACCGGCCGATCGCGGCCTCCGACCCCACGGCGCACGCGGAGATCCAGGCGCTGCGCGCCGCTTCAGCCGCCAGGAGGAACTACCGGCTGACCGGCGCCACCCTGTACGTCACGCTCGAGCCCTGCGACATGTGCCTGGGCGCGATGTTCCACGCGCGCATCGCGCGCGCGGTCTACGGCGCGACCGACCCGAAGAAGCCGGTGCTGAAGAGCCCGGTGAAGATCGAAGGCGGCACGCTCGCGGCGGAATGCGGGCAGCTGCTCACCGCGTTCTTCCAGTCCCGGCGATGAGCGCGATCGAGATCGACATCGCAAGGCAGCAGCTGCGCTACGGCGGCAAGACCTATTCCGTCTCGACGGCGAAGAGGGGCGCGGGGGAGAAGAACGGCAGCCTGTGCACGCCGCGCGGGCGCCATCTCGTGCGCGCGAAGATCGGTGCCGGCCAGCCGCTCAACACCGTGTTCGTGCGCCGCCGCCCGACCGGAGAAGTCTGGACGCCCGAGCTGCATGCGCGCTACCCGGGGCGCGACTGGATCCTCACGCGCATTCTGTGGCTCTCCGGCTGCGAGCCGGGCAGGAACCGGCTCGGCGACGTGGACACCATGAGGCGCTACATCTACATCCATGGCTCGCCCGATATCGCGGAGATGGGCAAGCCCGGCTCGATCGGCTGCGTGCGCATGCGCAACGCCGACATCGTCGAGCTCTTCGAGCGGGTGCCGCCCTACACCGCGGTGGACATCAACGCCTGAATCGATTGCCGGTAGGGCGGCCGGGCGACGCCTTTTTCTGTGATGATTGCAGCCACAAGCTCCGCCGGCGTGACGTCGAAGGCCGGGTTGCGGACCGCCACGCCTTCGGGTGCCCAGCGCGCCTCGCGGTAGCCGGTGACCTCGCCGGCGGGGCGTTCCTCGATCGGAATGTGCGAGCCGTCTGGGATCCTGGGATCGAAGGTCGAGAGCGGGGCGGCCACGTAGAACGGGATGCCGTGGCGCTTCGCGAGCACCGCGATCGAGTACGTGCCGATCTTGTTGGCGACGTCGCCGTTCGCGGCGATGCGGTCCGCGCCGACGACGATGACGTCCACCTCGCCCTGGCTCATCATGTAGCCGGCCATGCTGTCGGTGATGAGCGTGCAGGGAATGTGCTCCTGCACCATCTCCCACGCGGTCAGGCGCGCGCCCTGCAGGTACGGGCGCGTTTCGTTGGCGATCACGGAGATCTTCTTTCCGCTTTCCTTCGCAGCCCTGAAAACCCCGAGGGCGGTGCCATAGCCCGCGGTCGCCAGTGCGCCGGCATTGCAATGGGTCATGACCCGCGCCTTGTCCGGAATCAGCTCCGCGCCAAGCTTGCCCATCGCGCGGTTGCCCGCCAGGTCCTCGGCGAAGATGGCTTCGGCCTCGGCCTCGAGATCCGTGGCCTTCTTCATGCGCTCGAGCGCCCAGAAGAGGTTCACGGCCGTCGGGCGGCTCGCGGCGAGGGCCTTGTAGGATTCAGCGGATCCTTTCGAGAGAACGACCCCGAATGCCGCCGCGCAGCCGATGGCCGGCGCGCCGCGCACCACCATGTCGCGGATCGCGGTCGCGACCTCCGCGGCCGTCCGGCATTTCACATAGGAGAGCTTCTCGGGCAGGAGCCGCTGGTCGAGGAGCTCGAGCGAGTCGCCGTGCCAGCGGATCGGCTCGACCGCGGCCACTAGACAACCCTCTCGTTCCCGCCGTCGACCGGGATCTGCGCGGCGGTGGTCTTCGCGAAGCGCGGCCCGCAGAGCTCCGCGGCGAGCTCGGCCACGTCCTTCGACGACACTTCGGTTTTCAGGAGGTTGCGCTTCTTGTACTGCTCGACGGTCATGTTGTAGGCCCTGGCGCGAGAGGCGAGAACCTCCTCGGTCCAGAGCCCGGTGTCGTACACGGCGTCCGGGTGGAGCGAATTGATGCGGATGCCGTCCTTCGCCCATTCGAGCGCCGCGATGCGGGCGACCTGGTTCATGGCCGCCTTGGAGGCGGAGTAGGCCGCGGCGCCGGGCCCCGGCGCCGGGACGTTGCGCGAGCCGATGACCGCGATGCGGCCGCCGCGCGGCGCGAGCTTGAGCAGCGGATGGCAAAGCTGGAGCAGCCGCAAGTTGGCCTCGACGTTGACCGCCATAGCGCGCTGCCAGGTCTCGGGCGCGATGTCCTGGATCGGCTGCGAGGCGGGGAAGACGCCGGCGTTCAGGACCAGCATGTCGAGGCCGCCGAAACAGCGCACCGTCTCGTCCAGCGCGCGCTCCACTGCAGCGGCGTCCGTGAGATCGCAGGCGCTGCCGAGGACGTCGGGGCGCTGCCATAGCGTCCTGATCTTCGGATTGAGATCCAAAGCCGCGACGGCCGCGCCGCGCTGGATAAAGGCTTCGACGCAGGCCTTGCCGATTCCCGACGCCGCTCCGCTGACGAGCGCGACCTCGCCGGCGAAAGGCAGGACGCCGTGGTCCTTTTCGAGCTTCGCCTGCTCGAGCTCCCAGTACTCGACGTCGAAGAGGTGGTCCTCCGAGACGGCTTTCCAGCCTCCAAGCGCCTCGGCGCGCAGGATCACGTCCACGGTGTGGTCGTAGAGCTCCTCGGCGACGGCAGCCTCGCGCGCGTCACGCCCGGCGGCGATCAAGCCGAGGTCCGGATCGAGGATCAGGCGCGGCGCCGGGTCGAGCATCACCTTGTCCTTCTTCCGGTCGTGCCTCTGGAAGTAGGCGCGGTAGCGCTGCGCGAAGGCGGCAACGTCGCGGCCGAGCATCGGCCAGGGCCGGGTATAGAGAAGGTGATCCGGTGTCGCCGGGCCGGATTGCGACAGCTCGTCCACCCGGGCGTGGCCGGCGAAGGCCGCAAGCTTTGCGCTCGCGCTCCTTCTCAGGATCAGGGGGAAGCCGGCATGCTCGGAGAGCGCCCAGCGCAGCTGCGCCATCTCCGGGCGCGGCGCCGGCCCCACCGGCTTCGGCTCGAGGGCGATGTGCCAGGCACGCTTGGACTTCAGGTACTCCTCGGCCATCGAGACGAGCTCGATCATGCGCTCGTAGGACTCGCGCGCCTCCCCGCCGAACGAGAATATGCCGTGCGAGACGAGGACCATGCCGACGGTCTTCTTGCCCGCCTGCCTCGGATATTCGCGCGCGCAGCGCGCCGCGAGCTCGAACCCTGCCATGGCGTACGGGATCAGGACCACGCGCTCCCCGTAGATCTCGCGCAGCCGCTTCTCGCCGTCCGGCGCGTTCGAGATCGCGAGAACCGCGTCGGCGTGGGTGTGGTCCACGTACCGCTGGGGAAGAAGCGCGTGCAGGATGCTCTCCACCGAAGGCGCTGGCGCGCCGGCCCGCACGCGGCGCACCGCAAGCTCGTTCACCATTTCGCGGTCGGAGAGCTTCGGCAGCGCGGCCAGCTTGCGCATTGCCGCCAGGTCGAGCGGCGAGAAGCCGGAGGCATCGATGGTCTCCAGATCGCGCCCGCTGCCCTTGACGTAGAGCACCTCGCGCTCCTCGCCGAAGAGATCCTTCTCGCGCAGCTTCACCGAGGTGTTGCCGCCGCCGTGCAGCACGAGCGACTTGTCGCGGCCGAGGAGGCGCGAGCTGTACACCCGCGCGCCGAGCGCGCCGGTGAACTGCGCCGCCTCGGCGTCGCTCCAGAGGCTTTTCATCGGGCGATTATACTTTTCAGGACATGCTGACCATCGAGCTGATGGCCTGGGCCTACGCCCGCGCCGAGGCGAGCCGCATCCGCTTCGCCGTGTTCGTGGACGAGCAGGGCGTCCCCGCGGAGCTCGAGGTGGACGAGCACGACGCCGGCAGCCTGCACGCGCTTGCGATCGAGGACGGCGAGGCGGTCGGCACCGCGCGCCTGCTGCGCGACGGCCACATCGGCAGGATGGCGGTCCTCAAGGCGCGCCGGGGGCGCGGCGTCGGCAGCCGGCTGCTGCAGGCGCTGGTCCAGGCGGCGCGCATGCGCGGCGACGAGCGGGTGATGCTTTCGGCGCAGGTTCATGCGCTGCCGTTCTACCGCGCGCACGGCTTCCGGGAGGAGGGGTCGGTTTACCAGGAGGCCGGCATCCCGCACCAGGCGATGGCGCGCCCGCTCTAGAGCACGTAGTGAATGGTTTCCTGCGCCTCGCCGTCGGGCGCGAAGCGCCGCTCCGCGTAGCGGGCCGTCTCTTTCGATCGAATGAGAACCGTCGCGCAGCGCGTGCCGTACTGCGGATTGACGATCTTGGCGCGCTCGAGCTCCGCGAAGAGAGGCTCGACCGCGGGTGCGGGGCGGATGGCCGCCTCGAATCCCCGCTTCGCGTTTTCCACCTCGGGGGCGTCGAGGAGCGTGTTGCCCAATCCGTAGATTCCCGGGTCGAGCCGGCGCGGCGCGCCATCCCGGTTGGAGTACCACCACAGCTCCTTGCCGTCGGTCGCGAGCAGGTTGAAACCGCTGTACAGGGCGGCTTTGCCTTTCGCTTCCTTCATATAACGTTCCGGGGGCGCATCGCCCTCGAGAAAGCGCGTCACCAGCGCGCCCCGGGACTCCACCGCGCGCGGTTCCGTCCCGCCGCGGTAGTTCGTGACCGCCGCGAAGCGGCCGCCGCGCGAAACGCCCATCCAGGTGCCTTTCGCCTCGAGATCGCGCCCGGCGAGGATGGAAGGCTGGTCCTCCCAGAACGCCGCGGGGGCGGCGGGCCGGCGGTGGAACTCGTCGCGGTTCGCCGCGACGATCAGCGGGAAGTCAGGATGCGCGTGCCAGGCGAGAACGATCAGGCACATCTTTGGACGCTGCGCGAGCCTTGAGCTGTTCGTAGAGCTGGAATGCCTTCTCCGGCTTCTCGCCCTTGTGGACCACGGCGCCGACGGCCTGGATCATCGCCACCGGGTCGTCGGACTGGAAAATGTTGCGCCCCATGTCCACGCCGGCCGCGCCCTGGTCGATCGCCTTGTACGCCATCGTGAGGGCGTCGAGCTCGGGAAGCTTCTTGCCGCCGGCGATCACGATCGGCACCGGGCAGCCCGCGCAGACTTTCTCGAAGCCCTCCTCGATGAAGTAGCTCTTGACGTAGTGCGCGCCGAGCTCCGCGGCGATGCGCGTGGCGAGGCCGAAGTAGCGCTGGTCGCGCTTCATGTCCGCGCCGACGCCGGTGACCGCCATGGTCGGGATGCCGTAGCGGTTGCCGGTATCGATCAGCTGCACCAGGTTCCTGATCGACTGGTGCTCGTACTCCGCTCCGACGTAGATCTGCGTGGTGATCGCGGCGGCGTTCAGGCGGATGGCGTCGTCGATGTCCACCGCGATCAGCTCGCGCGAGAGCTCCGTCAGGATGCTCTGGCCGCCCGAGCAGCGCAGCACCACGGCGTTGGTGGCCGACGGCGGGATCACCGAGCGCAGCGCGCCGCGGGTGCACATCAGCACGTCGGCGTGGGGGATGAGGGGCGTGATGCTGAGGTCCATGCGCTCCAGGCCGGTCGTCGGGCCCTGGAAATAGCCGTGGTCGAACGCGAGCATCACGGTGCGGCCGGAGGCGGGATTGAAGATGCGCGCGAGGCGGTTCTGCATGCCCCAGTCGAGCGCGCCGCCGCCCTTCACGTAGAAGGGCTTGTTCGTCTGCGGGATGCCGAGGCCGTAGTCCTTGCCTTCCTTGATGTCGTCCTTGTCCGCCATAATTTCTTCCCCGGAATCGTTTCCCCTGAGGAATGGAACATACCATGTACGCGATCGTCTGTTTCGACCGGCCGGACTCGGCGCCGCTGCGCGACAGGCACCGCGCCGCGCACCAGGAGTTCCTCAGGACGAACGAGAAGAAGATCGTCTTCGGCGGCCCGCTCAAGGCGAGCGCCGAGGGCCCGAGCACCGGCGCGCTGATCGTCGTGGCATGCGCGAGCCGCGACGAGGCGGAAGCGCTGATCGGCGCCGATCCCTTCTACCGCGGCGGCGTCTACGAGAGCGTCGCGGTCAGGGCGTTCAAGAAGGTGTTTCCGCCGGGATGAAGCGCTCCACCTTGCGCGCGGTGCCGAGCTTCGCGCCTTCGCGCTCGAGCAGCGCCTCGAACGCCGCGGTGTCGCGCACGTCTTCGTAGACTTCCATGTAGGTCGCCGCGTCGTCGCGGCGGCGCAGCCAGCGCCCGCGCACCCCGCACTCGCGCTCGATGCGCTCGAAGAGCTCGCGCACCGCGCGGCGCAAGGCCGGCAGCTGCTCCGGCGCGACCTTGTAGTAGACGTAGTAGACGTTCATTCGGGGATCGGGACGACGGCGAGGAGCTCGCTGCCGCCTTCCGCGGGAGCCGCGTCGACCACGGTGCCGCCCTGGAAATCGCTGCCCGGCCGGACCTCGCCGAGGGCGCGCGCGTGGACCATGTGGCGCTTGAGCTGCCCGCGGTACTGGGTGCGCGCGACGATCTCCTGGCCGGGATAGCAGCCCTTCTTGAAGTCGACGCCGCCGAGCGTGTGCAGGTTCACCATCTGCGGCACGAACAGCTCCTGCGTCGCGCCGGTGATGAGCGGCCGCCCGGCGCGGATCTCCTCCAGCGTCCAGCGCGCCTCGTCCACTTCGGTTCCCTGCGGCGCCGACTGCGAAAGGAGCAGGGTGCGGGTGTCGCCCATTTTCACCCGGATCCCGGCCTCGGCGACGGAGAGCGAATAGGGCTCACCGGGCGAGGGCTGCCACAGCCCGAATTGCGACCAGCGGTCGGTCTCGTCGGCGATCTTCACCTTGGCGCGCAGCACGAACATCGCGAGCCGCTTGCCGATCGTCGGAGCTATATCGCGCGCGAGCTGCAGGAGAAAAGCCTCGCCCCGGGGAATGACGAGGAAGCTGGCGAGCAGCCGGCCCTTCGCCGTGCACCATCCGGCGAGCGTCGCGCGATCCTGCGGCAGGCCGAGGAGGTCGCTCGTGAGCTGCGCGTGAAGGAATTCACGGGCGTCGGCGCCCGACACGGAAAGCAGGCCATAACGCGTGAGGCGCGCGAACTCCATCGTAGAATGGGATTTTACCGCGCAGCCTTCCGCGCCCCCCCTGAAAACCTTATTCACCGTCGTGTTTCTGGCGCTGCTCGCCGCGGGCGGATACGCGGCGTGGTACGTCGCGACGCCGATCGAGGTGGGCGCGCTGCCGCTCGAGTTCGAGATCGCGCCCGGGGCGCGCTTCCGCGCCGCCGCCGACCAGCTCGAGAAGGCGGGCGTGCACGTGCGCCGCTACGAGTTCGAGGCGCTCGCGCGCGCTCTCGGCCGGGAGCGGGACATCAAGGCGGGTGCCTACGAGCTCACCGAGGCGCCGACGCCGATCGAGCTGCTCGAGATGCTCACGAGCGGCGACGTGACGCAGGCCGAGGTCCGCCTCATCGAGGGATGGACCTTCGCCCAGTTCCGCGCCGCGCTCGATGCGAGCCCCGACCTGCGCCACGAGACGACCAAGCTCGAGGACGCGCAGATCCTGGCGAGGTTGCACGCGCCCGAGCCGCAGCCGGAGGGTCTCTTCTTTCCCGACACCTATCTCTTCGCCCGGGGCTCGAGCGACGCCGCAGTGCTGCGGCGCGCATACCACGCCATGCAGCGGCACCTGGAAGCGGAATGGAGCGCGCGCGACGCGAAAGCGCCCTACGCAACGCCCTACGAGGCGCTCATCATGGCCTCGATCATCGAGAAGGAGACGGGGCGGCCATCCGAGCGCGACCTGATCGCCGGCGTGCTCGTCAACCGCCTCAGGATCGGCATGCGCCTGCAGGCCGACCCGACGGTGATCTACGGCCTCGGCAGCGCGTTCGACGGCAACCTGAAGAAGAGCCACCTGCTCGAGGACGGGCCCTACAACACCTACACGCGCGCGGGCCTGCCGCCGACCCCGATCGCCATGCCGGGACTCGCGTCGCTGCGCGCGGCCCTGCGCCCGGCGAAGACCGACGCGCTCTACTACGTATCGCGCGGCGACGGCTCCAGCCAGTTCTCGCGCAGTCTCGATGAGCACAACCGCGCCGTGACAAAATATCAGCTCAAGCGATGAGCGCGGCCGGCAGGCTGATTACCCTCGAGGGCGTCGACGGCGCGGGCAAGTCGACCCACCTGCAGTTCATCGCCGATGCGATCGGGGCCCAGGGACACCATGTCATCGTCACGCGCGAGCCGGGCGGCACGGAGCTCGCCGAGCGCCTGCGCAAGGCGATCCTCGAGGAGCCGATGCCGCCGCTCGCCGAGACGCTGCTGATCTTCGCGGCGCGCGCCGACCATGTCGGGCGCGTCATCCGCCCGGCCCTGCAGTCGAGCCACTGGGTGGTGTGCGACCGCTTCACCGACGCTACCTTCGCCTACCAGGCGGCGGGGAAGGGGGTGGACAGGGGCCTCATCGAGCGCCTGCGGGATGCGACGCATCCGGGCCTGCAGCCCGATCGCACGCTCGTCTTCGATTGCCCCTACGAGGTGGCGCGCGAGCGGCTCGCCGCCTCCGGCAAGGCGCTCGACCGCTTCGAGCGCGAGGCGCGCGAGTTCTTCGAGCGGGTGCGCAACGCCTACCTCGACATCGCGCGGCAGGAGCCGCGGCGCGTGCGCGTGGTCGACGCGACGGCGGACATGAGCGCGATCCGCAAGGCGATCCAGGGACACCTGGCCTTTGAGTGACCTGCTTCCCTGGAACGAGCCTCTGCTCCGGCGCATCCGGCGCGAGGACCTGCCGCACGCGCTCCTGATTCAGGGCGTCCAGGGGGTCGGCAAGCTCGCGCTCGCCGAGCGGCTGGCGCAGCTCATCCTGTGCGAGGCGGCGCAAGAAGCGACGCGGCCCTGCGGCGCCTGCGAGGGATGCCGCTGGTATCTCGCCGGCAACCACCCCGATTTCCGCCGCATCGAGCCGGAGGCGCTGATGCCGCGCACGGAGCCGGAGGAGGGCGACGAGGCGCCGGCGGCGAAGCGCGGCAAGCCGAGCCTGGAGATCAAGGTGGACCAGGTGCGCGAGCTCGCGAGCTTCCTGCACGTCGGGTCGCACCGCGGCGCGCGCCGGGTCGCCCTCGTGCATCCTGCGGAAGACATGAACGCCGCGGCGGCGAATGCGCTCCTCAAGGGGCTGGAGGAGCCGCCTCCCGCTGCGATGTTCATTCTCGTGTCGCACCGGCCGGCGCGGCTCCTCGCCACCGTGCGCAGCCGGTGCGTAAGGCTTCCCGTCCCGCTGCCGCCGCGCGAAGCGGCGATCGAATGGCTGAAGGCGCAGGGACTGAAGGATGCGGAGCGCTGGCTCGCCTATGCAGGCGGCGCTCCGCTGCGCGCCCTGGCGTTCGCCGGGCAAGCCGAGACCTTGGATCGCCTCGTGCGCGGCATCGCCTCCGGAGCGGACATCGTGGTGGACGACCGGGAGTCGCTGGAGGCGCTCGCGGAAGCCCTGCAGAAGTTCGCGCTCGACCGCGCCTTTACGGCATCCGGGCTGCCCGCCAAGTACCGCATCGCCTCGCTGAAACCCGATGCGGCTGCCGCGAAGGCGTGGCTCGCCTATGCGCGGCGCATGGGCGAGAACCGGGCTCTCGCGCGCCATCCGCTGAATCCCCGGTTGTTCGCTGCCGAAATGATCGCTACCATGCCGGGTGATGCAAAGCATGAATAAGGTTGTTCAAATTGTTGTTTTAGCGGTCTTACTGTTTAGCCAAGCGGCATTCGGGCAGACCCTCGACGAGTTCATGAAGGCGGTCGAGGAGGGCAACGTCAAGCGGGCGGTCTTCTACCTCGACCGCGGCGTGGACCCGAACACGAGCGATGCCAGCGGCAACACCGTGCTCATGATCGCTTCGCGCCTCGGGCACACCGATATCGCCTCCATGCTGATTGCCCGCAAGGCGAGCCTGACCCGGCAGACCAACCACGGCGACACCGCGCTCCTCATGGCGAGCCTCGGCGGGCACCTCGACGTGGTGAAGCTCCTGGTGGCGGCAGGCGCGCCGGTGCAGACGGAGAAGGGCTGGCAGCCGATCCATTACGCGGCGTTCAGCGGGGCAACGGAGGTCGTGCGCTACCTCCTTCAGCGAGGCGCCGACAAGAACGCGCTCGCGCCGAACTACTACACCCCGCTCATGCTGGCGGTTCGGGAGCGGCACCCCGAGACCGTGCGCGCGCTCCTGCTCGAGGACGTAGACCTGACGCAGCACGGCCTGGACGGGCAGACGGCGCTGGGCATCGCGGTCAAGCGCGAGGACCCCGTCCTCATCGACCTTCTCAAGCGGGCGGGCGCGGCGAACTAGTCGGGTCGGGCACTTCGACCTTGTAGCGCCACACCGGGCTCCCCGGCCGCTCGTGCTCGAGCAGCTTCGGCTTGAGCTCGATGTAGTCCTCGGGCACCTCGCCTTGCCCGTCGTGCTTCCAGCTCAGCACCGCGTACGGCGTCTGCTTGACGAAGACCAGCTCGGAGTCCCGCAGCCACGTCGTGCCGCTGGTGTTCATCGGATAGAAAACGTGGTCTTTATGCCCGGGGTTCCTGGGCCACTGGATCTTCATGGGAGCCTCCCGCCTGTAGGCGCTCATTGAACGAGTTTCGGAGGAGGTTGGGTATCCCGGCTTGAACTACATCAAGGGGGCGTTTCGGCGTGTTTCGTGCTTTAACATAATACACATTGCGCAATTTTGCATGCGCAATTATCCGACAGGCTTATCGGTTTGTCCGTACTGCGATCGGCGCGATATCTTGCGCGCCCCATGCAGCGGCCTGAAGACCTAGAGCAGCTGCTCGTCGAAATCCGCCACGCCGCCTGGTGGGTACGCCACTACCGGCGGCCGGCGATGGCCGGCAAGCGGGCCGCCGCCATCCGTGCCCTGGGCATCGCGGTACGACGAGCCGTAAACAGCACCGACAACTTCGAGCCGGTGCTCGCCGAGATCCTGGGGAGCCTCACCCCGTCCGACCCCTTTCGGGATCTTTAACGCTCGAGACAGCAAATACCGGCACACCGTTCGTGTGCCGCAGCAGCTGCAACGGGACGCGTTCACCGCACGTCGAACAGACGATGAAATAGCCACCCGCATCGTGCTGAAACGGAGGACTGGCCGGGTCCTTAACGACCGTGCCGTCAGACAACTCCCGAGCCCGATACAACACACCGCGACACTTCGGGCAGGAAATTGGTACGAATGGACTGGACACGGTTAAAGATTAACCCTCGACCACTCCAGCGGCTAGCTTCGTTCCGCTGACTCCTCGCCCTGCTCACGCCACGCCTTGAGATCTCGGCGGTAACGTAGCCAAGCACGCACGGTGAAGAACACGATCCACCACATCACAAGCAATAACGAGTCGAAGACCAGCCAAAACTGATAGCTGTCCCAGTCGAACTCAACCACCAGCTGTCCGATCCGCCACTCCGTCATGCGGCAATGCTACCTCGGCGCCGGCGACCGAGCGCGCCAGCGATGAACCAAGCTGGCACGCCCGGCGCATCGATCGGCGCCGAGCCGTAACCCCAGGATCTCGAGCTCGCGCTCGTCCTGCCGATCCGGCGCCCCACCGAGCCCCCATAAAGCACGAGGAGCTCGGTGGGGGCCAGAAAGCACAGCAGGACGAAACCCTTCGCGCGTTCGTTCGAGGCAACGCCACCCACCCCCCGCCCGCCCTGAGGGCGGGAGCGAGGAGACAGGCGAAGGTGGCCATCACGGCGACCTCACAACCGAAGGAGTGAACGACCATGCAGAAGCCAAACATCAAGTGGCTCCCGATCAGCCGAATCCACACCGAAGCGCAAGTCCGGTCCGGGATGGACAAGGAGCAGCTGCAGCAGCTGGCAGACGATATCTACGCCCACGGCCTGCTCCAACCCATCGTGGTACGCGAGCACCACGGCAAGTACACGGTGATCGCCGGGCACCGCCGGCGGTTCGCGTGCGAAATGGCAGGGCTGAAGGAAGTGCCCTGCATCGTGGGCCAGGCGGACGACGACCAAGTCACGGAGATGCAGCTCGCCGAGAACCTCCAGCGCGAGGACCTCTCCGCCGCAGACGTCGGCCGAATCCTCGTCAAGCTCTACGCCAAGCACCAGAGCCTCGACACCGTTGCCCTCCTCGTCAACAAATCCAAGCCGTGGGTGGCGAAACACATCCGGTTCACCAACGACTATCGCGCCCAAGGATGGATCGAGCACGGATTGACGGAGGACATCGAGCTCGCGAACGCCCTATCCGACCTGTGCTCCATCGACACCGTCACCGCCGAAAAACTGATCGACAAGCTCAAGGCCGGGACCCTCACCCGGGACGAGGTACGCGGGAGTCTCGCAGCCGCGAAGGCAGCACGCGCAGCAGAACAGCGCGCCAGGCCCAACACCTCAGCGAAGAAGCCCGCCAAGAAGAAGGACCGCAGCCTCCGCCAGCTCGACGACGAGCTG
>DASRFM010000087.1:0-74556 GCA_035651575.1 Burkholderiales bacterium
GAACGGGCGGAACCGGCGGCGGCCTGATCGGCGACAACACGGGCGGAACGGGCGGGACCGGCGGCGGGCTCGTCGGCGACAACACCGGCGGCACGGGTGGAACCGGCGGCGGATTGAGCGGCGATGGCACCGGGGGCACAGGTGGAACCGGCGGCACCGGGCTCGCGGGCGGCGGCACCGGCAGCGGCGACACGGGAGGCGGTGCCGGCGGCGGGGCGACGCTCGCCGGCGGCGGCAGCGGCGATTCCGGCGGTGGCGCGGGCGGCGGGACGAGCCTTACCGGTGGAGGCACCGGCGATTCAGGCGGTGGCGCGGGCAGCGGAACGTCGCTTGCCGGAGGCGGTGGCGGCGACGCAGGAAGCGGAGGAGACGGCTCGCTCTCGGGCGGCAGCGGCGGCGCGGGGGATGGAAGCGGCGGCACTGGAGGCTCTGGTCTCGCCGGCGGCAGTGGCGCTGGAGACGGAAGCGGCGCAAGTGGAACCGGGCTCGCCGGCGGTGCAGGCGGCGCGGGAAGCGGCGATCAAGGCGGCGCCGGCACCGGACTCGCAGGCGCGGGCTCCGGCGCAGGCGGTGCCGGAGCCGGAGCCGGTTCCGGCAGTGGTCTCGCCGACGCCAGCGGCAGCGGCAGCGGCTCGGGCGACGGTAGCGGAAGCGGAAATGGAAACGGCATCGGCGGCAACGCGGGCGGTGCGGGCGCAGGCTCCGGAACTGCGGGCAGCGGTCTCGCCGGCGGCGATGGCGGTGACGGGGGCGGCGCAGGCACCGCGTCGGGAACGGCGGGCAGCGGCCTTGCGGCCGAGACCGGCGACGGCGCAGGTGGAGGCGGACAGCAGCTCGCAGGAACCGATTCCACTTCCACGTCGGGCGCCGCGAGCTCCGGACTTGCCGGCGGCAGTGGCGGCGCAGGACAAGGCGGAACGGGCGGCACCGGCGGCGCGCAGGGCTCCGGCCAGGGCGGCCTCGCGGGCGGCCAGCAGCTCGCGCTCGTCGGCGGCGGCGGCAACGATGCGCAGAGCGCCGAGGCGGCGCAGGCCCAGCAAGGCTCGCAGCAGGATTCCGCAGCGGCGGCCGGCGGCGCGACGCAGCAGAGCTTCGCGATCGAGGCGCAGGATTGCGCGGCCGACGGCCAGGCGACGCGCGCGCTGTCGCGCCCCGGCACGGGCGGGGCGCTCGCCGTCGCGCTGGGCGACGGCGCGCAGATCAATCGCGACAGCCGCGGCTGCGCGGCCGGAAGCGGCGGCGGCAAGCAAAAATGAAAAATATGCAATCGCGCGCCGGAAAATCATCGCAAAGAACGCGGCGAAGGCGCGCCCGGGCGACGCGGCCGCCTATATAATCATTCGCATCTGCAGCCTTAGAAACCCCGTCGCGCAGACGGACGGCATGCCGAGGGGGAAGTGGGTAACAAGCGCCGTCATGAAGCAGTCACGTAGGGGGTTCACATGATTCAGTCCATCCGCACGCGCCGCACGCAGCTCGGCCAGGGCATGACGGAATACATCATCATCGTCGCCCTGATCGCGATCGCGGCGATCGGCGTGTATTCGTACTTCGGCGAGACCATCCGCCACCAGACGGCCGGCATGGCCGCGGAGATGTCCGGCGGCAAGGCGCAGGCAGAGCAAACCAAGGCGTCGACTGCCGCGAGCAGCGCGTCCGGTTCTGCCGGCAAGGCGACGCTCGGCACGTACGGCAACCAGCAGTAAGCAAGCCGCGCCATCCGGCGGCGAGGCGCCGGAGCGCTAAGAAACGAATGAGGCGGGGAGGGGGGATGCCGGCGACGGCCGCGCGCCAGCGCGGCCAGGCGCTGCTGTTCATCAGCGTCACCACGATCGTGGTGCTGCTCGCCATGCTCGTGATGTTCAGCACCGGGCAGCTCGCCGCGCACCGCATGAAGATGCAGAACACCGCGGACGCGGCGAGCTACAGCGGCGCGCTGGTCCAGGCACGCGACCTCAATTTCACCGCCTACATGAACCGGGCGATGATCGCCAACCAGGTGGCGGTCGCGCAGATCACGAGCATGGTGGGCTGGGCGCGAGGCTTCCAGGACACCTACAACGGCGACTTCTACAGCATCGCCGAGACGCTCGCGGACCTGTCGGAGCTCTCCGAGATGTGGACCATTCCGGTCGACATCTACAAGTCGCTCAGCAACGGCCTGAAGGACGTCCTCGACCCGGTGGGCAAGGCGATGGTGGTGGTCCTCGACATCCTGATCGACGCGCTGCGCTACGCGGAGCTCGGCTACCACGTCGGCATGACGCTCACCATCCCCGAGACCGTGAACAACGTGATCACGGCGAACGACGGCAATGCCTCGCTTTCCATCCTCGGCTGGGCGGGCTCGATCCTCAACACCGCGCAGCACTATCAGTTCGTCAAGACCTTCAGCCCGTCGGGCGACACCGACGGCGACAAGCGCTTCGCGAACGTGGTCGATGCGTCGCTGGACCTCTTCACGAAGAACCGCACCCTGCCGATCGCGACCTGGCTGCCGACCCCGCTCCTCATCGACCCGCTGCGCCTGGTCACGCCCGGGGTCGGGCCGCTCGTGATGTTCTACTTCCACGCCGGCGGCTCCTCGCTCAAGGCGGTGAGCGGCAACTCGAGCAAGAACCTGCAGGGCTACGGCGCCGCGGACGCGACCGGCCTGTTCGTCATCTTCGACATCACGATCTCGATCCTCGGCATCCCGATCCCGATCCCCTTCCCGCTGCCGCCGCTGCCGGCCGGGGCGGGCTTCGCCTGGGCGGGCGACAACAGCTGGAGCTCCGACATGTTCACCTCGCCGGAGAGCCAGTACGTCAAGCACCGCAACGCGAACAACGACGGCGCCGACTCGGACGCGGCGGTGGAATACGGCGGCGCCTACTTCGACCCGTACCCCGCGGTCACCTACTGGATCAAGGCGAGCGACGGCCAGGCCGCGAGCAACAGGCTCGACACGCGCGCCGGGCTGCGCGACTACTACGACCTCAAGGGCAACGCGAGCGGCTCGACCAGCAACCAGGCGAAGGACTCGGGAGACCCGAACAACCAGAACCTGGTCGCGCCGTCGCTCTTCCTCGAGATCGAGCGGCCTTCCAACACGATTGCGACCTCGAGCTCGCCGACCTTCCAGATCGGCGGCGGCTCGGGCGGCCAGCTCGACCTGCCCGACTCCACCGAGGGCGCCAAGGTGCGCGCGATGTCGAAAGCGGAGGCCTACTTCTCGAGGCCGAGCGATCTTTTCGGCCGTGGCGACAACAAGACCGAGTACGCCAGCCTCTACAGCCCGTACTGGCAGCCGCACCTGCTGCCGAACTCGCTCATCGAGCAGGCGGCGTCCTTCATCGGCGACTCGGTCCTGCCGTGAGCGCGCGCGCCCCGAGGAAGTTCTGCGGCGGCCAGGCGATGACCGAGTTCGTGATCGGCTCGGTGCTGTTCGCGCTGCCGATGCTCCTGCTGATTCCGCTGATGGGCAAGTACCTCGACATGCGCGCCACCGCGGTCCAGGGCGCGCGCTACGTCGCGTGGGAGCGCACCGTGTTCTACGGCGGAACCTCCGCGAGCGTCACCTGGCCGGCGAACGACAAGGACGCCGGCACCATCCAGAACGAGGTGCGCCAGCGCCTGTTCTCCGAAGGCACCGCGATCGCGGGCGGCGACGGCGCCGCCGGCGGCTGGGGCGGCAGCGGCATCAAGTCGAACTGGTACAACCGCGACGGCTCGGCGATGCTCGCGGACTACGACGCCGTCGGGCAGAGCCTCTCGAACGACGACACGCCCAACATCGCGAGCGACCTGCTGAGCCTCATCGTCACGGTGACCGACGCGATCGGCAGTTTCACCCTCGAGACGAAGGGGCTCTATACCGGCTCGGTGTCCGTCGGCGTGACGACCCAGCCGATCAACAACTCGCTCTCGTTCGACTCGGCCTCGGCGTTCGATCCCGGGACGCTCACCTTCAGCGAGAGCAACGTCATCCTCGCCAACGGCTGGGAGGCGGGCGGCGCGGATCATGTGAAGACCCAGACGCAGGGCCTGACGCCGACCTCGGTCTTCGCCACCGACCCGGTGAAGACGATCTTCGACGTCGTCAAGGGCGTGCTCGCGGCCGCCTCGGCGCAGGAGCTCTGGAACCTCGACCTCGGCAAGATCGAGCCCGACGTCGTGCCGCCCGACCGGCTGACCGGGCCATGAGGCGCGCCGCTCTCCTCGCAATGCTTCTCGGCATCGCCTGCGCCGCGAGCGCGCGCAACGAGCCGAACGGCTGCCGCGCCTTCCCGACGCCCGACGGCGCCAAGCTTCTCTACGTCGCCTCCGACATGGTGCTGAACGGCGTGCCGATGAGCATCAAGGAAATGCGCACGAAAGACGCGCCCGAGGCCGTGCTCGCGTTCTACCGGCGCGAGTGGGGCTCGCGCAAGCCCGGCTCGTTCGAGACGCCGACGCAGGACTGGCGCACGATCGCGACGTTCGAAGGCCGCTGCTACTACACCGTGCAGGTGCGCGCCGCGGGCAGCGGGACCTACGCGCTGCTCGGCGTGTCGCGCAAGCCGGACGTGCGGCCCCAGGCGCCCGGCGCCGGCTTCCCGATGCCCATGGGAAGCCGGGTGTTCAACGACCTTGCGAGCCACGACGGGCCGAAGTCCGGGCGCACCGTCATGCTCGGCAACGCGCAGGCGCCGCAGCAGAACGTGCAGTTCTACCGCGAGACGTTCGAGCGGCAGGGCTGGGTGAGCCTGGTCGACAAGCAGGTCGAGACGGAAAAGGGGCCCGCGCACATGATGCTCTGGAAGCGCGGCCTCGAGGAAGCGAGCCTCACCGTGCAGCGCGTGGGCAACCGCACGATGGTCGTCGCCAACCTGGTGGACCAGCCATGAAGCAGCCTTTCGAGATCGGAGATCGTTCATGAGACAGCGCCGTTCGCCGTCGCGCCAGCGCGGCCAGGCCAGCATCGAGTATTTCGTCGTGGTCGCGTTCGCGATCCTGGTCCTGATCGAAGGCGCCAACACCTCCGCGGTGAGCCAGGTCGTGGCGGCGCTCAAGGATCTCTACCAGGGCTACGCGTACGCCATCTCCTATTCCACCAACCTGAACGCGCTCTAGGCCATGGCACTCAGAATCTTCGCCCGCATCAATCGCATGTGGCTCACGCTGGGCGCCGCCGTCGTTCTCGGGCTGCTCGCCACCTGGCTCGCGGTCAACTACCTGAAGAGCCGCGAGGCGCGCATCTCCGCCGAGCTCGAGGCGCGCCAGAAGGGCGGGCCGACGGTCGCCGTGGTCGTGCCGGTGAAGGACCTGCCGCGCGGCACGCAGCTCAAGGAGGGCCTGGTCGCGGCGCGGCCGATCGCGGCCGACCTCGTCTACGAGGAGATGATCACCGCCGACCAGTTCGACAAGATCGCCGGGCAGCGCCTGCTGCGCGCGGTGCAGAAGGGCCGCGCGCTGCGGCGCGCCGACGTGTTCGACGAGCACCTCAAGGACTTCTCCGACCAGATCGAGCCCGGCATGCGCGCCATCACGCTCGAGACCGACGAGCTCAACTCGATCTCGCAGATGCTGCGCCCGGGCAACATGGTCGACCTCTATCTCATCGCGCCCCAGCCCGGCGGCGTCGGGCAGCAGGTGCTGCCGCTCATCGAAAGCGTCAAGATCGTCGCCACCGGCCAGAACCTGAAGCCGGTGGAGGGCTCGATCGCGCCTGCGAGCCAGCCCGGACGCGAGGTCGGCTACACCACGATCACCGTGGAAGTCACGCCGGTCGAGGCGGCTCGCCTTGCGCTCGCCCAGCAGTCGGGCCGGATCCGCGCCGTGCTGCGAAACCCGGAGGACGAGGAGCAATCCGAGATCGGCCGCGTCGACACCAGCACGCTGATGCGCATGGCGCGCGCGCGCATGCGGGCGGAGCCCGACGAGGACCTCGGCGATACCGTCGAGTTCATCATCGGCGGCAAAGGGCAGGGCGGCGCGGGCGCGCCGGTCAACATCAACGTGCCCGGCCTGACGATTCCGGGTCTGCCGCCGGCGGCCGCGAACCCGCCGCCCACCGCGCAGGTCTCGCCCGCTCAGAATCCGGCATTGTCCGGGGTTCCGGAAATCGCGCGACCCTTCATCCCGAACGCCGTTTCGACCGGCGCCGCGCCGCGCTAGCAATCCCAGAGAGGAAGAGCCGAATGCATACTCGATCCCGTCTTCTGGCCGCCGCGCTCGCCGCGGGCGGCCTCGCACTCGAGCCGGCGCTCGCGCAGGGGCCGATGACGCCCGTGTCCGCGCCCGCCGCGGTGCCGGCGCCCGAATCGCTGGTGCCCGTCAGCATGGTGGTCGGCGAGGTGCGCAGCATCCCGGTGAGCGGCGTGACGCGCGTCGCGGTCGGCAACGGCAAGATCATCACCTCCTCGGTCATCGCCGGCGAGGTCCTGCTCCTCGCCGAGCAGCCGGGGAGCACGAGCCTCTTCCTCTGGCCGAGGAGCGGCGGCGTGCTGCGCTATCACGTGCAGGTCTCGTCCATCGACGTCAAGGACAGCGTCACCCGGCTGACGGACGTCCTGAAGAGCATCCCGGGCGTCAAGATCGACGCGGTCGGCGACCAGGTGATCCTCACCGGCAGCGCTTCCAAGGAGGACCTGAAGCGCGTGCAGCTCGCCGCCGGCACGTTCCCGCGCACCCTGAACCTGGTGCGCGAGGAGGACGTGAGCATGAAGAAGATGGTCTACCTCAAGCTGCAGATCATGGAGTTCAAGAAGAATGCGCTGGAGAACATCGGCATCGACTGGGCGACCAACATCGTCGGGCCGGCCGCGGCGCTGACCTTCGACGCCTTCAGCAACAACCAGTTCCGCTTCGCGCCGGCGACGCAGGACCCGACCTTCACCCAGGGCCAGGGCGCGACCCGGCCGCTTTCCACGGCGAACCAGTCGACGCGCGCCTACCTGGGCATCGCGACCACCATCGCCTCGCGCATCAACCTCGCGATCACCAACGGCGACGCGTGGACGCTCGCCGCGCCGGAGCTCTCGACGCGCTCGGGCGGCGAGGCGAAGTTCCTCGCCGGCGGCCAGGTGCCGCTGCCGACGGTGTCCTCGCTCGGGCAGAGCAACGTCACCTTCAAGGACTACGGCATCCGCATGCTGATCAAGCCGGTCACCGACGACCAGGACAACATCGTCGCCACGGTGCAGACCGAGCTCTCGGCGATCGACCCCTCGGTCACGGTGCAGGGCATTCCCGGCTTCACGACGCGCGTCACCGACTCGGAAGTCAACCTGAAGAGCGGCCAGACCCTCGTTGTCTCGGGGCTGCTCGCGCAGAACGCGAACAACTCGGTCAACAAGTTTCCCTTCCTCGGCGACCTGCCGGTGCTCGGCAACCTGTTCAAATCGACGAACTTCCAGGCCGGGCGCACCGACCTCGTCATCTTCGTCACGCCGACGGTCACCGACCCGGCGGCGGCGCAGAACCGCCAGCGCCTCGACAAGGCGAAGGACCTGCGCGACCGCTTCGAGAATTTCCTTGGCGACAAGGGCATCGTGGACTGAAGCCATGTTCCGAATTTCCGTCACCGGCCCGAAGGGCCAGAGCTCAGAGATCGACTGCAAGGCCGAGCAGGCGACCATCGGCAAGGCCGACGACAACCTCGTCGTGCTGCGCGGCTTCACCGTCGGCAAGCGCCAGGCGACCATCCATCGCCGCTCGAGCGGCTTCTTCGTCGAGGACCACGGCGGGCTCTCCACCACCGAGGTGAACGGCAGGATGGTGGAGAAGGAGCACGGCCCGCTCATTCCCGGGGACGTGATCTCGATCGCCGGCTACAGCATCCGCATCCTGGAATCGGCTGCCGGCGCCCCGGCGGTGGTCACCGTGAAGGCGCCCCCGCCCCCGCCGCCTGCGGCCGTTGCGGCGAAGCCGCCGCCCCCGCCCCCCGCTTCCATCCTGAAGGCCGAGCCTGCGGCCAAGCCGGCCGCGGCGCCCGCTCCGGCCGCGGCGAGCGCTCCGGTCGCGGCGAGCGCTCCGGCCGCGCCGCCGCCCCCGGCGCCGAAGCCGGCGCAGCCGGAGGCGCGCAGCATGTCCCCCGAGCAGCGCCAGGCGATGAACGAGGCGCGCATGCAGGTGCACCACAAGCTGATCGGCGTCATGGACCTGCGCCGCATCGACGTCAGCCGCATGAACGAGGACGAGCTGCGCACGCAGACGAGCGCGCTCATCGCCGAGGTCCTCGCCGGCACCAAGGACCTGCCGCCCAACGTCGACCGCAAGCGCCTGGCGAAGGAGGTCCTCGACGAGGTCGTGGGGCTCGGGCCGCTCGAGGACCTGCTCGCCGATCCCACCTGCTCGGAGATCATGGTCAACCGCCACGACCAGATCTATATCGAGAAGGGCGGCAAGCTGACGCTCTCCGACGTGGCCTTCACGAGCAACCAGGCGGTGGTCAAGGCGATCGAGCGCATCGTCGCGCCGCTCGGGCGGCGCATCGACGAGTCCTCGCCGATGGTGGACGGCCGCCTGAAGGACGGCTCGCGGGTGAACGCCGTGATCCCGCCGCTCGCGCTCAAGGGCGCCAACATCACCATCCGCAAGTTCTCCAAGTCGAAGCTCAAGGACGAGGACCTGATCCGCTTCGGCTCGATCACCGCGCCGATGATGGCCTTCATGAAGCAGGCGGTGCTGCACGCCGCCAACATCGTGATCTCGGGCGGCACCGGCTCCGGCAAGACCACGCTCCTCAACGTGCTCTCCAACTACATCCCGGAGGACGAGCGCATCATCACCGTCGAGGACGCGGCCGAGCTGCAGCTCGGCCAGCCGCACGTGGTGTCGCTCGAGGCGCGCCCGGCGAACGTCGAGGGCAAGGGCGCGGTGCACATCCGCGACCTGGTCAAGAACTGCCTGCGCATGCGCCCCGACCGGATCGTGGTGGGCGAGTGCCGCGGCGGCGAGGCGCTCGACATGCTGCAGGCCATGAACACCGGCCACGACGGCTCGCTCACCACGGCGCACGCCAACACGCCGCGCGACTGCATTGCGCGCCTGGAAGTGATGACGCTGATGTCGGGCCTCGACCTGCCGATCCGCGCCATTCGCGAGCAGATCGCCTCGGCCGTCCACATCATCATCCAGCAGAGCCGCTTCCCGGACGGCAGCCGGCGCGTGACGCACATCACCGAGGTCACCGGCATGGAGGGCGACATCATCCAGCTGCAGGACATCTTCCTCTTCAAGCAGGCGGGCTACGGTCCCGACGGCAAGATCAAGGGCAGCTTCGTCGCCACGGGCAACGTGCCCGAGCTCTACCAGGACCTCGCCAACCGCGGCATCGCGGTGGACCTCTCCATCTTCCAAAAGGGCAAGGAGCTCTAGCGTGTCCGGCAGCCTGACGCTGGTCGTGGGCGTCATCGCGATCGCGGCGCTGGTGATGGTGTGGACCGTGTTCCAGCTGGTCGGCAACGTCCTCGCGCGCCAGCGCGCAACCATCGCCGAGCAGGCCGATTCCAGCCTGCGGGACATGTTCATCTTCATCGATCCGGCGAAGATGTTCCGCATGAACGCGATCGCGCTCTTCGTCGTGCCGATGCTGGTCTGGTTCATGTCGCGCAACCTGCTGTTCGCGGCGGCGGCCGCGGTCGTCATCATCCTCCTGCCGCGGCTCGCGGTCGGCTACCTGCAGAAGAAGCGCATGCGCCAGCTCGAGCTGCAGCTGCCCGACGCGCTCCTCATGGTCGCCGGCTCCATGCGCGCCGGCGCCGCGCTCACCGTGGCGCTTGAGTCCATGGTGAGCGAGTCGCAGCCGCCGATCAGCCAGGAGTTCGAGCTGCTGCTGCGCGAGCAGCGCGTCGGCGTGGATTTCGACACTGCGCTGCGCAACATGGAGGCGCGCATCCCGCTGCAGGACTTCACCATGGTGATCTCGGCGCTGCGCATCTCGCGCGAGGTCGGCGGCAACCTCGCCGACATCCTCGAGTCGCTCGCCGACACGCTGCGGCGCAAGCACACCATGGAAGGCAAGATCGACGCGCTCACGGCGCAGGGCCGCATGCAGGGCATCGTCATGACCTGCCTGCCGCTCTTCCTCATCGTCGTGCTGCGCTTCATGGAGCCCGACGCCATGGCGCCGCTCTTCAACACCTTCTACGGCTGGATCGTGCTCGGTGTCGTCGGCGTGATGGAGATGGTCGGCTATGTGTTCATCCGCAAGATCGTGAACATCGACGTATGAGCGGCCTCGGCGATTTCGGGCTGGTGCTGATCGGGCTGCTCTTCGGCGCCTGCGTGCTGCTCGCCGTGTACTCGGTGTCGCGCCTGAAGTCCGAGGTGCCGAACGAGGACCGCGAGTACATGGACCCGCTGCCGCCGCTGCTGCGCCTGGTGTGGCCGGCGGTGCGCTTCCTCGAGTTCCACCTCTGCGCCTTCATCCCGTCGGCGGCGCTGCAGCGCACCCACGAGCGGCTGCAGCTCACCGGGGTCGGCTACCTGGTGAGCGCGGAGCAGTTCTTCGCCATCCGCATGCTGTCCGTGCTCGGCGCCTTCGCCGTCACCTACTTCGGCATGTCGCTGCTGCACAAGGAATCGCCGCAGTGGCTGATGCTCGCCATCGTCGGCGGCTTCTTCTACCCGGTGCTCTGGCTGCGCGACGTGCAGGGCCGGCGCTACAAGGAGGTGCAGCGCACGCTGCCGGTGTACCTCGACTTCATCACCATGGCGGTGGAGGCGGGCCTGAACCTCACCGGCGCGCTCAACCAGGCGGTCGACAAGGGGCCGCCGGGCGCGCTGCGCCACGAGTTCTTCATGGTGGTGCGCGACCTGCGCTCCGGGCTGCCGCGCGCCGACGCGCTGCGCCGCATGGAGAGGCGCCTGCAGATGTCCGAGATCACGAGCTTCGTCGGCTCGGTGATCCAGGCCGAGAAGATGGGGGCGCGCCTCGGCGCCGCGCTGCGCTCGCAGGCCGAGCAGCGCCGCAGCGAGCGCTTCCAGCGCGCCGAGAAGCAGGCGATGGAAGCGCCGGTGAAGCTCATCTTCCCGCTGCTCATGTTCATCTTCCCGACGACGTTCATCGTGCTCGGCTTCCCGATCGCGATGAAGTTCCTCGCGCTCGGCCCGCTGTGATCCTCGGCGCGATCCACGCGGCGGGCAAGGGCGCGCCGCCGACCCCGCTTCTTCCTCGCGTCTGGCGCGCGCGCAGCGCCTGGGAGCGCCTGCGCGGGCTCCTCGGCCGCGCGCCGCTCGCGCCGGACGAGGCGCTGCTGATCGAGCCGTGCGCCTCGGTGCACACCTTCGGCATGCGCTATCCGATCGACCTCGCCTTCCTCGACCGCAACGGCCGCGTGCTGCGCATCGTCGCCGCCGTGAAGCCGCGCCGCGTCGCGCTGCGCCCGGGAGCGCGGGCGACGCTCGAGATGGCTCCGGGCGCCGCGGCGGCGCTCGGGCTGCGGACCGGCGATCGCCTGGAGTGGCGCGAGGCGGCATGAAACGCGGCTCGCTCCTCCTCGTTGCGCTGCTCCTCGCCGGCTGCGGCGCGAGCACGGCCCTGCAGATGTTCGACAACGACCCGGACGTCATCACGATCAACCGCGAGGCGCAGCTCGCCTACGAGGGCGGCGAGACGGCGAAGGCGGAGGCCCTGTACAAAAGCCTGGTCCGCAAGATGCCGAACGACGCCGAGACCTGGTTCCGGCTCGGCAACCTGTACGCGCGCGCCAACCGCCCCGACGAGGCGGCGAATGCCTACCAGCGCTCGCTCATCGCCAACAACGCCAACCCGCGCGCCTGGCACAACCTCGGCGTGATCCGGCTGCGCCAGGCCTGGGCCTCGATGCTGCAGGCGCGCGAGGGCCTCAAGCCCGGCACGCCGCTCTACGACGCGGTCGAGCGCATCCTCGCCGAGCTGCAGAAAATGCCGGTCGTGGATGCCGACGGCAAGCCGACGCCGGCGGCGGAGAAGAAGCCGTGACGCCGCGCGGCGGGCGCCGCCGCAGCGGCGGCCAGGCGCTGGTCGAGTACCTCATCGTGCTGCCCTCGCTCCTGCTGCTCATCCTTGGCGCGATCCAGTTCGCGCTGCTCTACCACATGAAGAACACGCTGCAGTACGCGACCTTCGCCGCCGCCCGCCAGGGCGCGCTGAAGAACGCCAAGATGAGCACCATCAAGGACGCGCTCGCCGCCGGGATGACGCCGCTCTTCACCTTCAAGCCGGACCTCGGCTCGCTCGCCAAGGGCCGCGCCATCGCCGCGATCGAGGTGTTCAACCCGCTCACCTCGAAGGTGGAGCTGCTCTCGCCTACCAAGGAGGCGGCGGACGACTTCGCCGCCGACGATCCCGCCGACAGCTCGAAGCGCCTCATCCCGAACGACAACCTGATGTACCGGCCCACCGATGCCGGCAAGAGCTCGGGCGTGAGCATCCAGGACGCGAACCTGATCAAGGTGCGCGTCACGTACTGCGCGAAGCTCGTCGTCCCGGTGGCGAACGTGGCGATCTACGGCATGGTGAACGGCATCGACGGCAGCAAGGTCATCGCCGGCGAGTTCTTCGGCGACCCGGTGGCGAGCGGCACCGCGACCACGCCCAACATGTGCAGCCAGCTGAAGGACCGGTTCGGCAGCGTGATGAACGACATCACCGACGCGTTCGCCGACGTCGGCGTGGACGCGAGCTTCCTCAGCGACGCGCTGAACGACATCTCGAGCACCGTGTCGGGCTTCACCATCCCGGGCCTCGACTGGGACATCGGCGGCTACCGCATCCCGATCACCGCGGAAGCGGTGGTGCGCATGCAGAGCCCGGCGCGCTTCGACAAGTGACGCGGCGGGTCCTCGCGGCAGCCTTCGCGGCGGCCCTCGCTGTGCCGTGCGCGCACGCGGTCGAGCTCAACCTGCAGCCCGGCCAATGGCTGGTGGGGGTGGAGATCGAGGTCCCGGGCGGCCGCGGGCCCAATCCCGGCAAGCTCGAGAACGAGATCTGCCTCACGCCGGACAACGCGCAGCAGCTCATCGTGCCGCCGCGCTCGCCTTGCCGCATCTCGGACCTGCGCACGAGCGCGAGCGCCATCAGCTGGAACGTGGAGTGCAGCCAGGGCCCGATGCGCACGCGGGGCCACGGCCAGCTGCAGCTCGCCGGCGACCGCTACAGCGGCACGGTGGAGATGCGCGCCGACGCGCCCTCGGACCTGCGCATCATCCAGCACCTCGCCGGCAAGCGCCTTGGCGCCTGCAAGTTCCCCAAGAAGCGCAGCGAGCCGCTGCAGCCGTATCCGGGAACGGGCGACTAGGCTCCACGGAAAGCGGCGCCTAGGCGCCTTCGACGGCGACGAGGCGGCCGCGCGCGCCGCGCTGGCGCAGGGTGATGAGCGGCGCGTACTCCGGCGAGCGGTACCACTTGAGCGCCTGCTCCAGCGTCGGGAACTCGAGCACGATGAGGCGCTTCGACGCCCAGCCGCCCTCGAGCGTCTCGCTGCGGCCGCCGCGCACGAGGAAGCGCCCGCCGTATTTCTCGATCGTCGCGAGGACCTGCTTGCGATAGTCGTCGTAGACCGCCGGGTCGGTCACCTCGATGTCGGCGATGACGTAGCCTTTCATGGATCCTCCTTGGGAGAGCGGAGAATAGCAGGCGCTGCGCATGGGCTCGAACCGGTTCCAGGTCTTCTCGGCGTTCCTCTGGCTGGGCTGCACGTCCTTCGGCGGCCCGATCGCGCACCTCGGCTATTTCCGCGAGGAGTTCGTCGGGCGGCGCAGGTGGCTCGACGACAAGGCGTATGCCGACCTCGTGGCGCTGTGCAATTTCCTTCCCGGCCCGGCGAGCAGCCAGGTCGGCATGGCGATCGGCATCTCTCGCGCGGGGCTTTCCGGCGGGCTCGCCGCGTGGCTGGGCTTCACGCTTCCCTCGGCGCTTGCGCTGCTCCTTTTCGCCTACGGCTTCGCGGCGCTCGGGACGGCGAGCACGGCGCACTGGCTGCATGGCCTGAAGATCGCGGCGGTGGCGGTCGTGGCGCAGGCGGTCTGGGTCATGCGAGGCAATCTCTGCCCTGATGCGCTGCGCGCCTCCTTCGCGCTCGGCGCTGCGCTCCTCGTCCTCCTCGTCCCGGCGCCCTGGGCGCCGCTCGCGGCGATCGCGGCCGGCGCGGCAGCGGGCGCCTGGCTGTTGCGGCCGGCGGATCCGGGATCGTCGGCGGAAGCGGGCCTCTATCGCGTGGGCAAGCGCGCCGCCGCGGCTTGCCTTGCGCTCTTCTTCATCCTCCTCGCCGCGCTGCCGATCGCGCGGCGCATCGCGCCCGGGCCCGCGCTGGAGCTCTTCGACAGCTTCTATCGCTCCGGTGCCCTGGTGTTCGGCGGCGGCCACGTCGTGCTGCCGCTGCTGCGCAGCGAAGTCGTGCCGCCGGGCTGGGTGAGCGATGACGCCTTCCTCGCCGGCTACGGCGCCGCGCAGGCCGTGCCCGGGCCGCTGTTCACGTTCGCCGCGTACCTCGGCGCGGTCATGAGCCGGCCGCCGAACGGGATCGCGGGCGGGCTGATCGCGCTCGCCGCCATCTTCCTGCCGGGTTTTTTGCTCGTCGCGGGCGCGCTGCCGCTCTGGAACGGGCTGCGCCGCCACCGCATCGCGCAGCGCGCGCTCGCCGGAGTAAACGCCGCCGTGGTCGGGGTGCTGCTCGCCGCGCTCTACGACCCGGTCTGGACCTCGTCCATCCGCTCGGGCAGCGACCTCGCGATCGCGCTCGCCGCGTTCGGGATGCTGATGCTCTGGAGGCTGCCGCCGCTCGCGGTGGTGCTTTTCGCCGCCGCGGCGGGCGCGCTCGAGCTCGCCTTCACCGGCTGAGGGCCGGCAGGCAGGTGTGGCGGCCCGGCGCGAGCTCGACGACGCTGACCTGGACGCCGTAGAGCCTCTGCAGCGTGTCGGCGCGGATCACGTCGCGCGGTGCGCCGTAGGCGAGCGCGCGGCCCTCGCCGAGCAGGAGCACGCGGTCGGCGGCGAGGAACGCATGGTCCGGGTTGTGCGTGGAGAAGAGCACCGCCCGCTCGCCGCGCGCGAGCCCGGCGATGCGCTCGAGCACGCGCACCTGGTTGCCGAAGTCGAGGTTCGCCGTGGGCTCGTCCATGACGAGGAGCCGCGGCTCCTGCGCGAGCGCGCGCGCGATCAGCGCGAGCTGGCGCTCGCCGCCCGAGATTTCCGTGACCGGGCGCCCGGCGAGCTGCGCGATGCCGAGCGCCTCGAGCGCGCGCAGGGCGAGCTCGCGGTCGCGGCGGCCGGGCGCGCCGAACGCACCGAGGTGGGCGGTGCGCCCCATGAGAACGAATTCCAGCGCGGTGTAGGCGAACGAGGCTGCCTGCCCCTGCGGCACGTAGCCGATGCGCCGGGCGATCTCGGCTCTCGACAGGTCCGCGATGCGCTCGCCCGCCAGCTCGATGGCGCCTTGCTGCAAGGGAAGCAGGCCGAGCAGCGTGCGAAAGAGCGTCGTCTTGCCGCCGCCGTTCGGCCCGAGGACGCAAAGCGTCTCGCCCGCGGCGAGGGCGAGGTCCACGCCGCTGCCGACGGTGCGACCGGGAAAGCCGAAGGCGAGGGCGCGGACCTCGAGCATCACCACGCCCGGCGCGCGAGCGCGAAGAGCCAGAGGAAGAACGGCGTGCCGATGAGCGCCGTGAGCACCCCGGGCGGCACCTCGATCGGCGCGATTGTGCGGCACAGCGTGTCCACCGCCAGGAGGAAGCCCGCGCCGAGCAGCATCGCGAGCGGCAGCAGGCGGCCGAAGTCCGGCCCGACGAGCAGCCGCGCCGCGTGCGGAATGAGGAGCCCGATCCAGCCGATGATGCCGCTGATCGCCACCGCCGAGGCGGTCATCAGCGTCGCCGCCGCGACCACGAGCGGCCGCAGCGTGCGCGTCTCGACGCCGAGCGCGCGGGCCTCGTCGTCGGGGAGCGCGAGCAGGTTGATGCGCCAGCGCAGAAGCAGCATCGGCACGAGCCCGAGCAAGGCGAGCGGGGCGGCGACGGCGAGGTCGCGCGGCGTGATGGACGCGAGGCTGCCGAGCAGCCAGAAGGTGATCGCCGGGAGCTGGTTGTACGGGTCGGCGAGGTACTTGAGCAGCGCGATCGCCGAGCCGAGCAGCGTGCCGATGACGACGCCGGTGAGGACGAGCGCGAGCAGCGGGTCGTGGCCGCGCAGGCGGCTGCCGACGCCGTAGACGAGGCCGACCGCGCCCAGGCCGCCGGCGAAGGCGAAAGCCTGGATGACCGCGACCTCCTGGGAAAGGAAGATGCCGAGCACCGCGCCGAGCGCGGCGCCGGTCGAGACGCCCAGGATGTCGGGCGACACGAGCGGGTTGCGGAACATCCCCTGGTAGGCGGCGCCCGAGGCGGCAAGCGAGGCGCCGATCACGAGCGCGGCGAGCACGCGCGGCCCGCGCACCTGCAGCACGATCGTCTCCACGTTCGCCGGCAGCGGGCGGCCGAGGACGAGGTCGGCGAGCTGCGCGAGGGATACCGGATAGCGGCCGAGCGCGAACGCGGCCGCGGTGAGCGCGACAAGCGCGAGCGCGGCAAGCGCATAGGGCAGGGCGCGCGAGCTCAACGCGGCAGCACCCCGGGCTCGGCGAGGAGCGTGTCGACCCTGGCCGGCGGCCGGATCTCGCGCCCCGTGACATCGATGATGCTGCTTTGCCCGAAGCACGGCCAGGCAGCAAGAAGCGCGAGCAGCGCCGCCGCGCTAACCATGACCGCGCCTGCGCCCGCGCTCGACCCAGGTGAGAGCGGCGTCGAGCGCCTCGAGCTGCCCGCTCTTCGAGAGGTCGTAGCCGGGAAGCCGCTTCACCGCGGCGGCAAAGCGTTCGCTCCGCAGCGTGGCGAGCAGCGCCTGCACGGCGGGTGCGCGCATCGCCGATTTCGCGCAGGCAAAGAAATAGCGCTCCACGGAAAGGGGCACGAAAGCGAGCCTGAAGCGCTTTGCGTCCGCGTGCAAGCCGAACGCGGCATCCGCGCGTCCTTCGGCGACGGCTGCGGCAACCGACTGCTCGCGCGCTTGCCGCTGCGGCTCGCTGCTCTGGCGGTGGATGAAACGTACGCCGGGGCGCGCGAGGTCGTGCACGCTGCGGATGCGCGCGCCGGGACGGGCGATGAGACCCTGCTGCCGGGCGACGAAGTGGATGAGCGTGTGCTTCTTCGGATCCAGCCAGCGGCCGAGCGCGGCCGCGGCCGCTGCCGCCCGCGGAAGCGCGTCCGCCACGTGAAAGCCGGCGAGGTCGCATTCGCCGCGGGCCAGCGCGGCGAGCGAGTCGTCGGCGCCCCGAAAGAGGAGCTCGAGGTCGAGCTGCGGCGGGCATGCCGCGCGCAGCGCCTCGAGCGCGAGGTCGTGGCTTCCTTGCAGGCGCAGCCGTGCGCCGGGGCGTCGCCCCGCGTCGCTGAGGAGCGCGCCGAGCTCGGCGCGCAGGCGCGCATGCGGCTCCTCAAGCGAGGCGCGCACGCGCGCGTCCGCCTGCAGGATGCGCTCGCCGAGGGAGCTGAGGCGCGCCGGCCGGCCCCGCTGCATCTCCACGAGCGGCGCGCCGAACAGGCGGGCGGCATCGCCCAGCAGGCCCCAGGCCGAGCGGTAGGAGAGCGCCGCGGCGGCCGCGGCCTCGCGCAGCGAGGCGCTGCGGCCCAGCTCGCCCAGGAGGCGCAGCAGCGCGCGGCCGCGCTCGCGCGGCAGCCCGCTGCCCGAAAGCCACGCCGTGTCCAGCGCGATCTGGATGCTGGTATGCAAGCCCTTGCCTATTGGTGGGGGACGCTGCCGAAGATACAGTACGCGCGAGCACGCCACATATGCAAGTATTTACATACGAGCTGTGGCCGATCGTCGGCCTCAGCCTGCGCGTCAGCCTCAGCGCGGTCGGCATCGCGACGGCGCTCGGCCTGCCGCTCGGCGCGGCGCTGGCGGTGGCGCGCTTCCCCGGACGTAGCGCCGTCAACGTCGTGCTGAACGCGCTCATGGGTCTGCCGCCCGTGGTGGTGGGCCTGTGCGTCTACCTGCTCCTTTCGCGCGCCGGGCCGCTCGGCAGCCTCGGATTGCTGTTCACCCCCGGCGCCATGGTCATCGCGCAGACGGTGCTGATCCTGCCCATCATCGCCGCGCTGGTGCGGCAGGCGGTCGAGGATGCGTGGCAGGAATACGACGAGCAGCTGCGCTCGCTCGGCCTCGGCCGGCTGCGCGGCTCGCTCACGGTGCTCTACGACATCCGCTTCTCGCTCTTCACCGCGGTGCTCGCCGGCTTGGGGCGCGCGTGCGCCGAAGTCGGGGCGGTCATCATCGTCGGCGGCAATATCGACGGCGTGACGCGCGTCATGACGACCGCCATCGCGCTCGAGACCTCGAAGGGCGATCTCGGCCTGGCGCTCGGCCTCGGCCTCGTCCTGATCACGATCGTCCTGCTGCTCAATGCCGCGGCGTACCTGCTGCGCAGCGCTGCGCAGCGGCGCTACGGCTGATGATCCTTCCGCTGCGGCTCGAGTCGGTCGCGTACGCGGCGGGCGGCCGCACGCTGATCCACCCGCTGTCGCTCGAGCTCCAGGCCGGCGCCAGCACCATCGTCCTGGGCGCGAACGGCGCCGGCAAGAGCGTGCTCATGCGCCTGATGCACGGGCTGCTGCGGCCGACCGGCGGGCGCATCCTGTGGAGCGATCCCGAGCCCGCGCGCGTGCGCCGGCTGCAGGCGATGGTGTTCCAGCGTCCGGTGCTCCTGCGCCGCTCGGTGGCGGAGAACGTGCTCTACGCGCTTCGCGTCACGGGCGTCGCGGATGCTCGTCGCCGCACGGACGAGGCGCTGCGCGAAGTGGGCCTCGCGCACGCCGCGAGCCAGCCGGCGCGCACGCTTTCGGGCGGCGAGCAGCAGCGCCTCGCGCTGGCGCGCGCCTGGGCGCTGCACCCGGAGCTCCTCTTCCTCGACGAGCCGACGGCCAACCTCGACCCCGGCGCGACGCGCGAGATCGAGACCCTCATCAAGGCGTTCGACGCCGCCGGGACGAAGATCGTGATGTCCACGCACAACCTCGGCCAGGCGCGGCGCCTGGGCGACGAAGTCCTGTTCCTGCACCAGGGGCGCCTTGCGGAGCGCGCCCCCGTCGAGCGGTTTTTCTCGCAGCCCCAGTCGCCCGAAGCGGCGGCGTTCATAAAAGGAGAAGTCCCATGGCTTTGATCTGGAGGATCGCGCTCGCGCTTCTTGTTTCGCTCTCCGCGCAGGCGCAGGAGAGATTCATCACGGTCGCTTCGACCACGTCGACGGAGCAGTCGGGACTGTTCAAGTACCTGCTGCCGATCTTCGAGAAGAAGGCCGGCATCCAGGTGCGGGTGGTCGCCGTGGGCACCGGCCAGGCGCTCGACATCGGGCGGCGCGGCGACGCGGACGTGGTGTTCGTCCACGCCAAGCCGCTCGAGGAAAAATTCATGGCGGAAGGCCAGGGCGTGAAGCGCTACGACGTCATGTACAACGACTTCGTGCTGGTCGGTCCGAAGTCCGATCCGGCGAAGGTCTCCGGGACGAAGGACATCGTCGCCGCCTTGCGCAAGATCAGGGCGGCGCAGGCGCCGTTCGTCTCGCGCGGCGACCGCAGCGGCACGCATTTCGCGGAGCTCCAGCTGTGGAAGGATGCGGGAATCGACATCGCCAAGGACAAGGGGCCGTGGTATCGCGATACGGGCCAGGGCATGGGCCCGGCGCTGAACACCGCGGCGGCGATGAATGCCTACATCCTTTCGGACCGCGGCACCTGGCTTTCCTTCAAGAACCGCGGCGACCTCGGCATCGTCGTGGAGGGCGACAAGCGGCTCTTCAACCAGTACGGCATCATGCTGGTGAACCCGGAGAAGCATCCGGACGTGAAGAAGGAATGGGGCCAGCAGTTCGTGGACTGGATCATCTCCCCGGAGGGGCAACAGGCCATCGCCGGCTACAAGATCAATGGCGAGCAGTTGTTCTTCCCCGACGCAAAGCCGTAGATGGCGCGCTACCGCGGCCTGACGCTCCGGGTGCTCGCGCATGCGGGCCCGGCGATGGGACCGGGCAAGGCCGAGCTCATCGAGCGCATTGCAGCGACCGGCTCCATCTCCGCCGCCGCCCGCGCGATGGGCATGTCGTACCGGCGCGCCTGGCAGCTCGTCGACGCGCTGAACGCCACTTATCGCGAGCCGGTGATCGTCACCGCGATTGGCGGCAAGCGCGGCGGCGGCGCGCGCGTGAGCGCCTACGGCATCCGCGTGCTGCGGCTTTACCGCGCCATGGAGAACAAGGCGTCGGCCGCGATCGCCGGCGATCTCAAGCGGTTCCAGCGCTATATTCCATGATATATAGCGAGGGTGGATCCGCTCACGCTCGGCCTGGTCGCAGGCGGCATGCTGTGCGCCGCGTTCATGTACGCGTCGGTCGGCCATGGCGGCGCCTCGGCCTACCTCGCCGCGCTCGCGCTCGCCGGAGTGGCGCCCGCCGAGATGCGTCCCGTCGCGCTGCTGCTCAACATCCTCGTCTCCGCGCTCGGGACCTACAAGTTCTGGCGCGCGGGCCATTTCGCCTGGCGGCTCTTCTGGCCATTCGCGGTGGTATCCATCCCGCTCGCCTATGCCGGCGGGGCCATCGAGCTGCCGGGCAGCGTCTACAAGGCCCTCGTCGGCGTGGTGCTGGTCTACGCCGGATGGCAGCTATGGGTGAGCGCGCGCCTTGGCGCGGAGATGCGCAACGTGCGCCAGCCGCCGCTTCCCGCAGCGATGGGAATCGGCGCCGGCCTGGGTTTCCTCTCCGGATTGACCGGCGTGGGCGGCGGTATTTTCCTCAGCCCGGTGCTGCTGATCCTCGGCTGGGCCGGCACCAAGCAGACGTCCGCGGTGGCGGCCGCATTCATCCTCGTGAACTCGGTGGCGGGGATCAGCGCGCTCTTCAACGCGCGCTCCGCCGCGCTGCCCTCCTATGTCTGGGTTCTGGCGGCGGTGGTATTGGCAGGCGGCTGGCTCGGCGCCGAATACGGAAGCCGCAGGTTCGCGAATCCCGTGATCCGCCGGATGCTGGGCATCGTCCTTGCGGCGGCCGGTGTCAAAATGGCGCTCGTCTAGCATGAAGACCTTCGGCTTTGCCGGCTGGTCCGGAAGCGGCAAGACCACGCTCATCGAGAAGCTGATCCCGCGCTTCGTGCAGCGCGGCCTGCGCGTGTCGCTCGTCAAGCACGCGCACCACACCTTCGACGTCGACCAGCCCGGCAAGGATTCCTACCGCCATCGCCACGCCGGCGCGACCGAGGTGCTCGTCACCTCGTCGCGGCGCTGGGTGCTGATGCACGAGCTGCGCGGCGCGCAGGAGCCTTCGTTCGAGGACCAGGTGGAGCGCCTGTCGCCGTGCGACCTGCTGCTGGTCGAGGGCTTCAAGTTCGCGCCGATCCCGAAGCTTGAGGTGTGGCGCGCGCAGACGGGCGAGGCGATGCTGCACCCGAACGATCCGCACATCGTCGCGCTCGCGAGCGACGCCAGGGTGGAAACGAAGCTGCCGTTCTTCGATCTCAACGACGACGCGGCGATCGCCGCATTCATCATGGACTACCGGAAGTGAACAAGGGCCTTCTCTCCGTCGACGACGCGCTGAAGCAGCTCCTTTCCGAGGCACGGCCGGTGGCCGAGCTCGAGGAGGTGCCGACGCTCGAGGCCGCCGGGCGGGTCCTCGCGCGGGCGCAGCGCTCGTCCATGGACGTGCCGCCCATGGACAACAGCGCCATGGACGGCTACGCGGTTCGCCTTTCCGATGCTCAAAAAAACAAGAGATTGAGAGTCGCGCAGAAGATCATGGCGGGCTCGGTGGGCGTGCCCCTCGAGCCGGGCACGGCCGCCCGCATCTTCACCGGTGCGCCCGTGCCGCCGGGCGCCGACGCGATCGTGATGCAGGAGCACACGACCGTCGAAGGCGACGAGGTGGTGGTTCAGAAAACCCCTGCTCCGGGCGAGTGGATCCGGCGCGCCGGAAGCGACATCAAAAAGGGCGGCGAGGTGCTCCCGGCAGGCAAGCGCCTGCTGCCGCAGGACACGGGGCTCGCGGCCTCGGTGGGGATCGCGCGCCTGCCGGTCCACCGCACGGTGCGGCTCGGCCTCTTCTTCACCGGCGACGAGCTCGTGATGCCGGGCGAGCCGCTCGCGCCCGGGCGCATCTACAACTCCAACCGCTTCACGCTGCGCGGGCTCGCGCAGGCCTTGCGCTGCGAGATCCGCGACTACGGCATCGTGCCCGACAGCCTGGAGGCGACGCGCGCGGTGCTGCGCCGCGCCGCCGGAGAGTGCGACGTGATCGTCACCTCGGGCGGCGTGTCGGTCGGCGAGGCGGACTACGTGAAGCCCGCGGTCGAAGCCGAGGGCTCGCTCCTCATGTGGCGCATCGCCATGAAGCCCGGGCGGCCGCTTGCCTTTGGGAGAATCGAAAAGGCAGGCCGCGTCGGCAGCGCGTTCTTCATCGGGCTGCCGGGCAACCCGGTCTCGAGCTTCGTCACCTTCCTCATCTTCGTGCGGCCCTTCGTGCTGCGGACGCAGGGAATCGAGCGCATCGCGCCGCCGGCGATCGAGGCGCGCGCGGACTTCGACTGGCCGGAGCCGGACGCGCGGCGCGAGTTCCTCCGCGTAAAATGGAACTTGCAGGGCGGGCTCGACCTCTATCCGACGCAGGATTCGGCGGTGCTCACGTCCACCTCGTGGGCCGACGGCCTGGTCGACAACCCGGCACGCCAGGCGATCCGCAAGGGCGAGCACGTGCGATTCCTCTCTTTCTCGGAGCTCTACGGGTGAAGGTGAAGGTGCGCTTCTTCGCGAGCATCAAGGAAGCCCTCGGCCGCGACAGCGAGGAGCTCGAGCTGCCGGCGGGCGTCGCCACGGTGGCGGCGCTGCGCGCGCACCTTCGCGAGCGCGGCGGCGCCTGGGCGGAGGCGCTCGCGGAGACGCGCCGCGTCACCGCTGCGGTGAACCAGGACATGGTGAAGCCCGCGGCGGCGATCAAGGCCGGCGACGAGGTGGCGTTCTTCCCTCCGGTCACCGGAGGCTGAATGAAGGTCCGCGTGCAGCAGGAGGACTTCGACCTCACCTTGGAAACCGATCTCTTGCGAAACGACCCGCGCATCGGCGCGCTCGCAAGCTTCGTCGGCGTGGTGCGCGAGGTGCCGATGACCCTCGAGCACTATCCGGGCATGACCGAGCGCGCGATCGCGAAGATCGTCGAGGAGGCGCGCGCGCGCTGGCAGGTAATGGACTGCACGGTGATCCACCGCCATGGCGCCCTCAAGCCCGGCGACCAGATCGTGCTCGTGGCGGTGGCGAGCGCGCACCGCGGCGACGCCTTCGCCGCCTGCGAGTTCATCATGGACTACCTGAAGACGCGCGCGCCGTTCTGGAAGAAGGAAGAGACCGCGCAGGGCGCGCGCTGGGTGGAAGCGCGCGCGTCGGACGACGCCGCGGCCGAGCGCTGGAAGCAGGGAGGATAAGGAATGCTGAGCCTCAATCTCGTTCTCGCGGTCGCGCTCGGAGGCGCGCTCGGCTCTGTCGCCCGCTACCTCGTCGGAGTCGGCGCGACGCGGCTCTTCGGCCTCGAGTTTCCCTGGGGGACGCTGATCATCAACGTCGCGGGCTCCTTCCTGATCGGCGCTTTCGTCGAGATGTTCGCCCTGAAGTGGGACCTTCCCCAGGAGGCGCGTGTGTTCCTGACGGTCGGCATCTGCGGCGGCTTCACGACCTTCTCCACGTTCTCGCTCGACGCCTACACGCTGATGGAGCGCGGCGCGTGGTGGCCCGCCGCCGCGTACGTCGTCGCCTCGGTGGTGCTCTCCATTGCGGCGCTGGTCGCCGCCTTGCACCTGCTGCGCGCGGCCGCCTAGGCGGGCGCCATCGCGCGGCGGAACTCGTCGAGCTCCTCCTCGGCGAGCGTCTCCTTCTCGAGCAGCCGCTGCGCGCCGTGCTCCAGCACCGTGCGCTGCTTCGTGAGGATCGCCAGCACCTTGTCGTAGGCGCTCTTCACGATGTCGCGCACCGCGACGTCGATCTCGCGCGCGGTCTCCTCGCTGTACTCGCGATGGCCCTGCGGCAGCGGGCCGCCGAGGAAGGGCGCGCGCTCCTCCTCGTATGCGACATTGCCGAGCGCTTTCACCATGCCGTAGCGCATCACCATGCTGCGCGCGATGTCGGTCACCTTGGCGAGGTCGTCGGCGGCGCCGGTGGAGAGGTGGCGGAAGATGATCTCCTCGGCGGCGCGCCCGCCGAGGAGGACCGCCATCTTGTTCTCGAGCTCCTCGCGCGTCATGAGGAAGCGGTCCTCGGTCGGGCGCTGGATGGTGTAGCCGAGCGCGCCGACGCCGCGCGGGATGATCGAGATCTTGTGCACCGGGTCGGTGCCGGGGAGCGCCATGGCGGCGAGCGCGTGGCCCATCTCGTGGTGCGCGACGATGCGCCGCTCGTTCGGGTTGAGCAGGCGGTTCCTCTTCTCAAGGCCGGCGACGATGCGCTCCACCGCCTGCGTGAAGTCGGCGAGCGTCACCGACTCGCCGCCGCGGCGCGTGGCGAGGAGCGCGGCCTCGTTCACCAGGTTGGCGAGGTCCGCGCCCGAGAAGCCCGGCGTGAGCGCCGCCACCTGCTCGAGCGAGGTGCCGGGCGCGAGGCGGATCTTCTTCGCATGCACCTGGAGGATCTGGATGCGCCCCTCCCTGTCGGGCCGGTCGACCAGCACCTGCCGGTCGAAGCGCCCGGCGCGCAGCAGCGCCGGGTCGAGGATCTCCGGGCGGTTGGTGGCCGCGAGCAGCACCAGGCCGGTGGAGGAATCGAAGCCGTCGAGCTCCACGAGGAGCTGGTTCAGCGTCTGCTCCTTCTCGTCATGCCCGCCCATGCCGTAGGCGCCGCGCGCCCGGCCGAGCGCGTCGAGCTCGTCGATGAAGATGATCGCCGGCGCTTTCTCGCGCGCCTGCTGGAAGAGGTCGCGGACCCGCGCGGCGCCCACGCCGACGAACATCTCGACGAACTCGGAGCCGGAAATGGAGAAGAACGCGACCCGGGCCTCGCCCGCGACCGCCCGCGCGAGGAGCGTCTTGCCGGTGCCCGGCGGGCCGACGAGCAGCACCCCCTTCGGCACGCGCGCGCCGAGGCGGCCGTACTTCTTCGGGTCCTTCAGGAACTCGACCACTTCCTGCAGCTCCTCCTTCGCCTCCTCGACGCCCGCGACGTCGGCGAAGCTCACGCCGGTCTTGTTCTCCACGTAGATCTTGGCGCGGCTCTTGCCGATGCTCATGAAGCCGCCGCCCAGGCCCTGCTGCTCGGCCATGCGGCGCACGAGCAGGAACCAGACGCCGAAGAAGACGAGCGCCGGGACGATCCAGGAGAGCAGGTCGCGTCCCAGCGTGCTCTCGTACACCCGGGTGAACTTCACGCCGTACTTGTTCAGCCGGTCTGCGAGCTCCGGCTGCACGAGGTTCGCGACCGCCACGGTCTTGCCGCCCTGCGGCGCCTTCAGCTTTCCGGTGATGCGCTGGTCGGAGACGATGACTTCCTCGACCTTGTTCTCCGCGAGCAGCTTCTCGAACTCGCTGTAGGGAACGACCTCGACGGTCTGGGCGCGCTGCCACCACTGCTGGAGCAGCGCCATGGCGACGATCGCGAAGACGAGGTAGGCGAGGTTGATGCGGGCGCGCCGGTCCATGGCGGATCATTGAAGCAAAAAACACGCTTGAATGCTGCCGCGGAGCCCCCATCTGTCCTCTACGGGTATTCCCGAAGCCCATTAGGATCAATGCGATGCGATTCGACAAGCTGACCACGCGGTTCCAGGAGGCGCTCGCCGAGGCGCAAAGCGCCGCGCTCGGCCACGACCACCAGTACATCGAGCCGCAGCACCTGCTGCTCGCGCTGCTCGACCAGGCGGACGGCGGGGTGGCGGGGCTGATCAGCAAGGCGGGGGGAAACCCGAACGCGCTGAAGAAATCGCTCAACGACTCGCTTGCGCGCCTGCCGAAGGTCGAGGGCACGCCGGGCGAAGTGCACCTCTCGCGCGAGCTCAACCAGCTCCTCAACATCACCGACAAGGAAGCGCAGAAGCGCGGCGACCAGTACATCGCCTCCGAGCTTTTCCTGCTCGCGTGCGCGTCCGACAAAGGCGAGGTCGGCAAGCTTCTGAAGTCCGCCGGCCTCACGCCCGGCGCCCTGCAGAAGGCGGTCGCGGAGCTGCGGGGCGGGGAGACCGTGTCCTCGCAGGCCGACGAAAGCCAGCGCCAGGCGCTGGCCAAATACACGCTCGATCTCACGGAACGGGCGCGAGCGGGCAAGCTCGATCCGGTCATCGGCCGCGACGACGAGATCCGCCGCTGCATCCAGATCCTGCAGCGCCGCACCAAGAACAACCCGGTCCTCATCGGCGAGCCGGGCGTGGGCAAGACCGCCATCGTGGAAGGCCTCGCGCAGCGCATCGTGAACGGCGAGGTCCCCGAGAGCCTGAAGAACAAGCGCCTGCTCAACCTCGACATGGCGGCCCTGCTGGCCGGCGCCAAGTACCGGGGCGAGTTCGAGGAGAGGCTGAAATCGGTCCTGAAGGAGCTCGCCCGCGACGAGGGCAACACCATCGTTTTCATCGACGAGCTGCACACCATGGTCGGCGCCGGCAAGGCCGAGGGCGCGATCGACGCCGGCAACATGCTCAAGCCCGCGCTCGCGAGGGGGGAGCTGCACTGCATCGGCGCGACCACGCTCGACGAGTACCGCAAGTACATCGAGAAGGACGCGGCGCTCGAGCGGCGCTTCCAGAAGGTGCTGGTGGACGAGCCGAGCGTCGAGGCCACCATCGCCATCCTGCGCGGCCTGCAGGAGAAGTACGAGCTGCACCACGGCGTCGACATCACCGACCCGGCGATCGTCGCCGCGGCCGAGCTGTCCCATCGCTACGTCACCGACCGCTTCCTGCCCGACAAGGCGATCGACCTCATCGACGAGGCGGCCGCCCGCATCAAGATGGAGATCGACTCCAAGCCCGAGGCGATGGATCGCCTCGACCGCCGCCTGATCCAGCTGCGCATCGAAAGGGAGGCGGTGCGCAAGGAGAAGGACGAAGCTTCCCAGCAGAGATTCGCCCTGATCGAGCAGGAAATCCGGCGCCTGGAGAAGGAATACGCCGACCTCGAGGAAATCTGGAAGGCCGAGAAGGCGCAGGCGCAGGGCAGCCAGCACATCAAGGAAGAGATCGAGAAGCTGCGCCAGCAGATGGCGGAACTGCAGAGGAAGGGCCAGTACGACAAGCTCGCCGAGCTGCAGTACGGCAAGCTGCCGCAGCTCGAGGCGCAGCTGAAGAGCGCGGAAAAGCCGGCGAAGGAAAAGGCGAAGCTCGTGCGCACGCAGGTCGGCGCGGAGGAGATCGCCGAGGTCGTGTCGCGCGCGACCGGCATCCCGGTGTCGAAGATGATGCAGGGCGAGCGCGACAAGCTCGTGCGCATGGAGGACGTGCTGCACCAGCGCGTGGTCGGCCAGGACGAGGCGGTGCGCCTCGTCTCCGACGCGATCCGCCGCTCGCGCTCCGGGCTGGCGGACCCCAACCGCCCGTATGGCAGCTTCCTCTTCCTGGGGCCGACCGGCGTGGGGAAGACGGAGCTCTGCAAGGCGCTCGCCGCGTTCCTCTTCGACTCGGAGGATCACCTCATCCGCATCGACATGTCCGAGTACATGGAGAAGCACTCGGTCGCGCGCCTGATCGGCGCGCCGCCGGGCTACGTCGGCTACGAGGAGGGCGGCCAGCTCACCGAGCAGGTGCGCAGGAAGCCGTACTCCGTGATCCTGTTCGACGAGGTCGAGAAGGCGCACCCCGACGTCTTCAACGTGTTCCTGCAGATCCTCGACGAGGGCCGCCTCACCGACGGCCAGGGCCGCACCGTGGATTTCCGCAACACGGTGCTCGTCATGACTTCGAACCTCGGCTCGCAGATGATCCAGAGCATGGCCGGGAGCGACTACGGCGTCGTGAAGCTCGCCGTGATGGCGGAGGTGAAGACGCATTTCCGCCCGGAGTTCGTGAACCGGATCGACGAGATCGTGGTGTTCCACGCCCTCGCCGAGGAGAACATCAAGGCCATCGCGAAAATCCAGCTCGGGGTGCTCGAGAAAAGGCTCGCGAAAATGGACTTCGAGCTCGCCGTGTCGGATGCTGCGCTCGCCGAGATCGCCAGGGCGGGCTTCGACCCGGTGTACGGCGCGCGGCCGCTGAAGCGCGCCATCCAGGCCGAGCTCGAGAACCCGCTCGCCAAGGCGATCCTCGAGGGGCGCTTCGCGCCCAAGCAGAAGATCTTCGCCGACTGGCGCGGCGGGCGGATGGTGTTCGAAAACCGCCCGAGCCGCGCCGCGGCCTAGCGCAACTCGTCGGCGCGCGCCGCAAGCGGCGCGCCGCGAGGCTTAAGAGCGCAGGCGGTCGGTCGCGCGGCGCAGCGGATGGCGACCGGCGAGCGTGTTCGCCTCTTCCCTGCTCACGAAGCGCTCGAGATCGGCCTGCAGCTTCTCGGCCGAGCGGCGCAGGCGCTGGATGTCGCGCGCAAGGAGCTCGGCGTGCTCGAACGCGGGGCCGTAGACCTCCTGTTCGAGGCGCTCGGTCGCGCTCTGCGCGAGGCGCAGCAGCTCGAGCAGGTCGTTCGCCGCGGCGAGGGCGCGGCTTCCGGATTCGGCATTCATCGCGCGCAGCCTACGCGCGCGGCGGAGAATTCGCCGACGCGGCGCGCTGCGCCGGCCGGCGCGTCGTCAGTGGGCGACGGCCAGCTTCCCGGGTAATGCGGCCCGGATTCGGCGGGTCTGCTGGAGCAGGTCCTCCCACATCGAGTCGGTGTCCTTGCGGAACACGACGTCGATGTCGGCATCCAGCACCGACCACAGCCCGCGGTCGATCTCGGAGCGCAGCTCGCCGGGCAGCCACCCCACGTAGCCCACGTAGTAGCGGGCGTCGTTCGGCGTGGTCTCGATGACGTGGTCGATGGTGTTGGCGCGGAAGGCGAGGAACACGTTCTTCATGAGCGCCACCGTGCCCGCCCCGGGCGAGTGGCCGGTGCGCACGAGCGCGACCAGCGCGCCGCGCGAGAACGGGCCGCCGTAGTACACCGGATCGATCACCTTCTTCGAGGGCTCGTGCTCGGGAAACAGGCTGCCGAGCGAGCGCCGGGTCGGGCGGTTGAGGATCACGCCGACGTGGCCGCCGTTCGGCGCCGGCGCGGCGATCAGCACCGTGTGCCGGTACTCGAGGTCGCGGAATGCCGGATGCGCGACGAGGAGCACCGCGCCTTCGTCCTGCGCCCGGGCGAGGGCGCAGGCGAAGAAAAGGAGGGCAGCGGCGAGGGCCCGCTTCATTGCGCAAGTATAGCGACTGCGTCGCGCCGCGGACCTCGCCCGGCGCGAGCCCCGGTCGCGCGCTCGACGAGCTCGCGCCACAACCCTTCGGTATCCTTGCGGAAGAGCAGCTCCTCGCGCGCCGGCAGCACGTACCAGCCCTCGCGCTCGATCTCGCCCTCGAGCTGGCGCGGCCCCCATCCGGAGAAGCCGGCGAACAGGCGGTACTCCGGCGCCGCGCCGCCGAAGAGCGCCTCGATGCTCTTCGGGTGCATGCTGAGATAGACGTGCTCGAGCACCTCGAAGGCGGGCGCCTCGGGCGCCTTGTCGGAGCGCCAGAGCGCGATGATCGTGCCGCGCATCACCGGCCCGCCGAAGAACAGCGCCCCCGTGTAGCCGGACGCCGCGGGCGTGCGCCAGAGATCCGCGAGCTTGACCTCGGTCGGCCGGTTGAGGATGACGCCCACGGTCTGCGCCTCCGGCGTGCGCGTGACGAGCACCACCGTCTCGCGGAAGTTCGGGTCGGCGAGGCCGGGCTTTGCGACCAGGATGAGGCTCGCGAGCGGCTCGGCATGCGCCGGAAGGAGGGCGGCCGCGAGAAGCAAGGTTCGCGATAGGAACCGGAGCAGCGCCATAGACTCCAGTATGCAGGAAGCCAGGCGATGCTGACCGAATTCATCCTCCGCTTCGTCATCGGCGGCCTCGTCGTCTCCCTCTTCTCGGTGCTCGGCGACCTCTTCCGCCCCAAGAGCTTCGCCGGCCTGTTCGATGCCGCGCCGTCCGTGGCGCTCGCCACGCTCGCGCTCGCCGTGGCGAAGGAGGACGCGCTCTATGCCGGCATCGAGTCGCGCTCCATGATCGCGGGCGCCCTCGCGCTTCTCGTCTACTCGCAGCTCACGAGCTGGCTCCTGATGCGCGACAAGTGCTCGAGCCTGGTCGCCTCGGTGGCCTCGCTTCCGGCCTGGTTCGCGGTCGCCTTCGCGCTCTGGTGGGCGCTCCTCAAGTGATCGTCAAGGCGCAGCTCTCGCGGCTGAAGCAGACCAAGGGGTGGGAGTACCTGGTGCGCTTCGTCTTCGGCGGCGTCGTGACGGTGCTCGCAGGCGTGATCGCGAAGGAGTACGGCGCCGTGGTGGGCGGGCTCTTCCTCGCCTTCCCCGGCATCTTTCCCGCCGGCATTACGCTCGTCGAGCGCCACGAGCGCGAGAAGAAGCGCAAGAAAGGCCTGCACGGCGAGCGGCGCGCGCGCCTCGTGTCCGGCGTCGCCTCGGGCGGCGCGGTCCTCGGCAGCATCGGGCTCGTCGCCTTTGCGGCGCTCGGCGCCTGGCTCTTCGGGCTCATCGCCTCCTGGGAGGTGATCGCGCTCGCCACGGCGCTCTGGCTCGCCGTTTCGGTTGCCGCCTGGTGGCTGCGGCTCAGGATCTGAGGGCGAGCTCGCGGGCGAGGCCGCGCTCCCCCTCGCGCATCACCTGGCCGTGGTTCCAGGAGAACACCGGCGCGAGGAGCGGCGCGAGCGCGTTCATCCACGCCTTGTCGGTCATCACGGTCCACGTGTAGCGCGCCGCGGTGACGCCGGCGCCCGGCTCGAGCTCCCAGAACCCGGTGCCGTTCAGCTCGCCGCTCGCCACCCCCTCGATGATCCGCGGCCGCTGCATGCGGGTGGTGCGCATCTCGAAGCTCAGGCGGTAGGGCAGGCGGCTCGACCAGGTGAAGCGGCGCCGCGCGCCTACGCCGCGCTCGTCGCCCGGCTCGATCTCCGTCACCTTCTCCACGTAGCGCCACCAGCGCGGCCATTCCGCCGGGCGCGCAAGCGCCTCCCACACGGGCTCGATCGGCGCTGCGAGATGCCAGTCCGTGACGAGAGAATACTGCTTCATATTTCGAACGGGCGAGGCGGCGTCTAACGCAGAGGTGTGCGGCGCAGTGAGGCGGGCCGCGAATGAAGCGATGCGATTGTCGCCGCGTCCGGCAACACCGCCATGTTAGAAGGCGCTACCAGAGAGAAATTCCACACTCACAGTTTACCTATCAACGGCAACTGCTCTTTCCCGCTGCCGGTGCACAACGATGGACGCAGGTAGGCCTCATGCCCATCTGCGTACCCTGCCTTTGTAAGCCTCGTACTCTGCCCCAAATAGAGACGCCAATACACGTTCTTCCGGGATGATTTGGAACCGAGTAATGTAAAGCACGTACACGACAACCCACAGGACAGCAAGCGGATTCGCCAGAAACACTGCCCACGCCGACAGGATAAGCAAGAACCCGACATACATGGGGTTGCGCGTATAGCGGTACACGCCCTGGATGACCAACGAGGACGCCGAGCTCACCTTAACCGGGCTCACGGTGGTCTTGGCGCGCCGAAACGCAACCATTCCGGCGATGCTGATGCCTAGGCCGGCGCACACCAGAAGGACGGCACAGAGCACACGGGCCGGATAGGAAATCTGCACAAGGCCCGCAACGGCTGGCGTCAGCCACATAAGAAGGGCCAGGGCAAGCGCCACTATGGGGGGAGGAACCTTCAGTTCAAGCGCGCTCATATTGGTATTGGTGCTCTCAAACCAGCATCGATTGCTGGGCGAAGATACCCGCCATCGCGCCCTGCGATGATGCCAAGGTGACCGGACTTCGTTGCTGCCTCGGGCGCGCCGCCTAACGTCCGCGTTTTGCCGCGCTGAATGCGCAGCGTAGTAAGCTGAAAGCGTCGGTCAACAACGAGCTGTTTAGAGCGCAACGTCATTTCACCAAGGCATACATGAAGCAATCGCGCGGTTGCGGAGAGACATTTGGATGAATGACCCATCGGTGGAGCTTTCCTTCCCGCGTTAGGCCGGCCTTTTCCAATGTCCTTTGGGATTGTGTGTTCTCTGTGTCACAGAAGGCCTGGACGCGGAAAAAGCGCGGCAAGGCCAGAGCTGCCCGAGCCAATACGGATACTGCCTCGGCCATGATGCCGTTTCCCCAACGCGCTCGTGCCAAGACATACCCCAAATCAACGGTGCATGGCTGAATGCGTGCCTCAATCATGCCGATTGGGGTTGAGGTGTGGCGTTCGACGATGACATATGGCCGTCGCGCCTCAGTCAGCCACGCCTCAATGCACGAGCTAATGAACTCTCTGGTTGTTGCTACCGACTTGTGCGGCTGCCATATCAAGTACCGGGTAACCAATGGGTCCTTAGCATAGGCCTCGAAAATCACGTCAGCGTCCGAAGGCACTGGAGCCCTCAAGTGGATCCGATGACCGTCTATCTCCTGAGGCAGTGGCATCGACCCTTGCGCTCTAACGTGAATTGGTTGACTTTTTAGTTGACACGAATCGCGTGCGTGAGGCTGTTAAGAGGCTGCATTACAGCAGGCGGACTGAAGAAACCTATGTCCATTGGATCAAGCGGTTTATCTATTTCTCCGGCAAGCGCCACCCGATGGGAATGGGCGCGGCCGAGGTCACGGCGTTTCTCAACCATCTCGCATCGGAACTGAACGTCGCGCCGCGTCCGCCCAGGCGCATCGGGTTCGTCTAGTTGAAGGCCTGAATCCCGGTGATGGCGCGCCCGAGGATGAGGGCGTGGATGTCGTGCGTGCCCTCGTAGGTGTTGACGACCTCGAGGTTCACCAGGTGGCGCGCCACGCCGAACTCGTCGGAGATGCCGTTGCCGCCCATCATGTCGCGCGCCGCGCGCGCGATGTCGAGCGCCTTGCCGCAGGAGTTCCTCTTCATGATCGAGGTGACCTCCGGCGACGCGCTGCCCTCGTCCTTCATCCGCCCCAGGCGCAAGACGCCCTGCAGGCCGATCGCGATCTCGGTCTGCATGTCGGCGAGCTTTTTCTGCACCAGCTGGTTCGCGGCGAGCGGCCGGCCGAACTGCGTGCGGTCCATGACGTACGTCCTTGCGCGGGAGAAGCAATCCTCGGCCGCGCCGAGCGCCCCCCACGCGATGCCGTAGCGCGCGGAGTTGAGGCAGGTGAACGGGCCCTTCAGCCCGCGCACCTCGGGGAACGCGTTTTCCTCGGGGCAGAAGGCGCCGTCCAGGACCACCTCGCCGGTGATCGAGGCGCGCAGGCCCACCTTGCCGTGGATCGCGGGCGCCGACAGCCCCTTGGTTCCCTTCTCGAGGACGAATCCGCGGATCGCGCCTTCGTCGTCCTTCGCCCAGACGACGAACACGTCGGCGATGGGCGAGTTCGAGATCCACATCTTGCTGCCCGTGAGGCTGTAGCCGCCGGCGACCTTCTTCGCGCGCGTCTGCATCGAGCCCGGATCGGAGCCGTGGTTCGGCTCGGTGAGCCCGAAGCAGCCGATCCATTCGCCGCTCGCGAGCTTCGGCAGGTACTTCTTCCGGGTTTCCGGGTTGCCGAACTCGAATATCGGCAGCATCACGAGCGAGGACTGCACGCTCATCATGGAGCGGTAGCCCGAATCCACGCGTTCCACTTCGCGCGCGATCAGGCCGTAGCTCACGTAGTTCAGGCCCGGGCCGCCGTACTCGGACGGAATGGTCGGCCCGAGCAGGCCGAGCTCGCCCATCTCCCGGAAGATCGCGGGATCCGTCTTCTCCTCCCTGAAGGCAAGCAGTACGCGCGGCGCGAGCTTTTTCTGGCAATACGCGTGCGCCGCGTCGCGCACCATGCGCTCTTCCTGCGCGAGCTGCTGGTCGAGGAAGAGCGGGTCTTCCCAGGAGAATTTCGCCTTCACGTGTTCGCGCTTCATTGCACGCGCTCCAGGATGACGGCGAGGCCCTGGCCGACGCCGATGCACAGCGACACCGCCGCGTACTTCGCCCCGGACTGCTGCAGCTCGCGCGCCGTGGTGAGCGCAAGGCGCGCGCCCGAGGCGCCCAGCGGATGGCCGATGGCGATCGCGCCGCCGTTCGGGTTCACGCGCGGGTCCTTGAAGTCCACGTTCATCAGCTTCAGGCAGCCGAGCACCTGGCTCGCGAAGGCCTCGTTGATCTCGATGATGTCCATGTCCTTCAGCTCGAGCTTAGCGCGCTGCAGCGCGAGCGGGATCGCGTAGGCAGGCCCGACGCCCATGATCCGCGGCTCGACGCCGGCGCTTGCCGCCGACAGGATCTTCGCGATGGGCTTCTTGCCATGCTTCTCGCCCCATTTGCGGCTGCCGATGACGAGCGCCGCGGCGCCGTCGTTCACGCCGGAGGCGTTGCCGGCGGTGACCACGCCGCCTTCGAACAAGGGCTTCAGCTTTGCCAGCGCTTCCATCGTCGAATCGCGCCGCGGGTGCTCATCCGCCTCCACGACGTTCGGCGGCGCGTCCTTCTTCTTCGAGGGCAGGGCGACGGGCATGATCTCGCCCTTGTAGAAGCCCTCTTTCTCGGCGGTCGCGTATTTCTGCTGCGAGGCGAGCGCGAACTCGTCGGCCTGCTCGCGCGTGATGCCGAAGTCCTTGGCGACGTTGTCGCCGGTCTCGGGCATGGAATGGTTGCCGTACTGCTTGATGAACCTCGAGTTCGGGAAGCGCGTGCCGATCGTGGTGTCGTACATCTTCACGTCGCGGCTGTAGGGCGTGTCGCTCTTGGCCATCACGTAGGGCGCGCGGCTCATGCTTTCCACGCCGCCGGCGATGTAGAGCTCGCCTTCGCCGCAGCTCACGGCGCGCGAGGCGTCGACCACCGCCTGCAGCCCGCTCGCGCACAGCCGGTTCACCGTGCAGCCGGGCGTGGTCGGCGGCAGCCCGGCGAGGAGCGAGGCGAAGCGCGCGACGTTGCGGTTGTCCTCGCCCGCCTGGTTGACGCAGCCGAGCACCACGTCGCTGATCTCCTTCGGGTCGATCTTGTTGCGCGCGACGACTTCCTTGATCACCTCGCCGGCCAGGTCGTCGGGCCGCAGTGGCGCGAGCTTGCCGGCATGCCGGCCGATCGGGCTGCGCAGGCCATCGTAGAGGTAGGCGTCGAGCATGCTCAGTTTCCTTTCTACTCCGGGGTTAGCAAAGAGGTTCCGAGCTTCGCGCGGCGCGCGAGCCAGGGGCTCGGGCGGTAGCGCGGCTCCTTGTAGAAGTCGTGCAGCGCCTCGAGGATGGCCAGGATCCTGGCCGGCCCGATGGCGTCGCCCATGGCGAGCGGCCCGCGCGGGTAGCCCAGGCCGAGCGTCACGGCGCGGTCGAGGTCCTCGGGCGTGGCGATGCGCATCTGCGCGATGTCGCAGCCGACGTTCACGATCTGGGCGACGACGCGCTGCGCGACGAAGCCGGGCGAATCGCGGATCACGGACACCGGCACGCCGTCCGAGGCGAGCAGCGCGTGCGCCGCGTCGCGCGCCTGCTTCTTCGTCGCGGGATTCGCCATCAGCGTGCGCCGCTTGGCGAAGCCGAAGAGCGGGTCCACGCCCAGCGTGCGGGCCGGGTCGAGCCCGAGCTGCAGCGCGGTCGTGGTCGTATCGTGGCCGAGCGGCGCGACGAGGCAGACCGCCGCGTCCGAGGGCGTGTTGACGAGGTCGGCCTCGAGCTTCGCGAGCAGATCCCTCAGCTCGGGGACGCACCACACGGAAGCGCGGCCGCGCGCGGGCGGCTTGTCCTCCGGCAGCGCCTCCAGGTTCCCGTCCTTGTACGCATACCAGCCGCGGCCGCTCTTGCGGCCGAGGAGCCCGGCGGCGACGCGCGCCTCGGCGAGGAAGGCGGGCCGGTACTTCGGCTCCTCGTAGTACTGGTGGTACATGGACTTCATCACCGCGTGCGAGATGTCGAGCCCGATCAGGTCGAGCAGCGCGAACGGCCCGAGGCGGAAGCCCGCCGCATCCACCAGGATGCGGTCGATCGTGGCGAAGTCGGCGATGCACTCGGTCAGCACGCGCAGCGCCTCGGGCACGAAGGCGCGTCCGGCATGGTTGACGATGAACCCGGGGGTGTCCTTGCAGCGCACCGGCGTATGGCCGAAGCGCTTCGCGAGCGCCGCGAGCGCATCGCCCACCCAGGGCTCGGTGCGCACGCCGTCCACGACCTCGACGACCTTCAGGACCGGGACCGGGTTGAAGAAGTGGTAGCCGGCGACGCGGTCCGGGCGCCGGCACGCGGCCGCCATCGCCGTGACCGAGAGCGAGGAGGTGTTCGAGGCGAGGATGCAGCTTTCGCCGACGACAGCCTCGAGCGCGCCGAAGAGCTTGCGCTTCGCCTCGAGGTCCTCGACGATCGCCTCGACCACGACCTGGCAGGGCGCGAGGTCCTCGAGCGAAGAGGTAATTTCTATACGGCCGAGCGCCGCCTGGACCTCGGAGGCGGTGAGGCGGCCCTTTTCCGCGAGCTTGCCGAGCGATTGCGCGATCGAGGACCGCGCCTTCTCGGCGGCGCCCGGGGCGGCGTCGAAGACGAGCGTGCGCGCGCCGCATTGCGCGAGCACCTGCACGATGCCGCGGCCCATGGTGCCGCTGCCGGCGACGCCGGCGACGAGGTCGCTGCGGGAAACGTCGAGCATGGAGGGAGCGCTATTTTAGTGCTGCGCCGCGGCTATAATCGTTCGAGAGAGGAGGCAGAATGAAACGCGGTCTTGCGGCGCTCGCAGCGGCGTCGATGGTGCTGGCGGCCAATGCGCTCGCCCAGGCGTTCCCCATCAAGCCCGTGACGCTCATCTGCCCCTGGCCTGCGGGCGGCACCACCGACATCCACCTGCGCAAGATGGCCGAGCTCGGCTCGAAGTACCTCGGCCAGCCGGTCATCATCGAGAACAAGCCGGGCGGCAGCGGCCTCGTCGGCCCGACAACGATGGCGAAGACCGCGCGGGCGGACGGCTACACCATCTCGCAGCTGCCCATCACCGCGTACCGCGTGCCGCACATGCAGAAGGTGGACTGGAACCCGATCGAGGACTTCACCTACGTGATCGGCGTCGCCGGCTATACGTTCGGCATCGTGGTGAAGAGCGACTCGCCCCTCAAGAGCTTCCAGGACCTCATCGACTACGCGCGCGCGCATCCGGGCCAGCTCTCCTATGCCACGCCCGGCACCGGGACGTCGCTGCATCTCGCGATGGAGGAGATCGCGGCGCGGACGGGCGTCACGTTCCTGCACGTGCCGTTCAAGGGCTACTCCGAGGGCGCCCAGGCGCTCCTCGGCGGCCACGTCATGGCGCACGTGGATTCCACCGGCTGGGCGCGCTTCGTGGACGGCGGCCAGATGCGCCTGCTCGCCACGCTCGGCGAGCGGCGCACGCGCTGGAATGCGCCCACCGTGAAGGAGCTCGGCATCGACACGGTCTCCGACTCGCCCTACGGCTTCGTCGGCCCGAAGGGGCTGCCGCCGCAGGCGGTCAAGGCGCTGCACGACGGCTTCAAGCAGGCGATGGACGACCCCGAGAACCTGAAGACGCTGCAGCAGCTCGACCAGAACTACTGGTACAAATCGAGCGAGGAGTACCGCCAGTGGGCGGTGAAAACCCTCGCCGCGGAGCGCTCGACGATCGAGCGCGCCGGGCTGCTCGCCCGGCAATAAAGGAGGAGGCGATATGAAATACCGCAAGATCCTGCTCGCCTACAACGGGTCCCAGGAAGGCAAGCGCGCGCTGCTCGAGTGCGCCGACCTCGCGAGCTTCCTCAACGCCGAGACGCACCTGCTCGCGGTCGCGAGCATGCCGCCGAGCCTGTTCCTCACCGAGGGGTTCGTCCCCGAGGAGCTGCTCGAGGAGGAGAAGAAGCGCACGCAGGCGGTGCTCGACGAGGGCATCCGCACGCTGCGCGAGCGCGGCTTCAACGCCAACGGGCACCTCGCGGTGGGCGAGCCGGTCGAGGAGATCTGCCGGCTCGCGAAGGGCCTGGGCGTCGACCTCGTGGTGCTCGGCCACAACCAGAACACCTCCTTCGCCGCGCGCTGGTGGAAGGGCTCGGTCGGCGCCTCGCTCCTCGACTACGCGCCCTGCAGCATCCTGATCGCGCTGTCGAAGCCTTGATGCCCGGGACCGGAACGCGCTTCGCGGCCCTCCTGGCCGTGCTTGCTTGCGCACCGGTCCCGGCGCTCGCGCAGGCGCCGGCGCCGAAGCAGCCCCCCGCAGCCGCGGCGCGCCCCCGCGCGGACGACCGCCACTCGCGCGAGCTCCTCGACCAGGCGCAGGCGGCGCTGCAGAAGGGCGACTTCCCGGCCGCCGAGGCGGCGAGCCTCTCGCTCCTGCGGGAGAACATCCGCGTCTTCGGGCCCGACCACCCGAACGTCGCCACCGCGCTCAACCTGCTCGGCGCGGCGGAGTTCCGCCAGGGCAAGTACAACGAGGCCGAAGGCAACTTCCGCCGCATGCTGACCATCAACGAGCGGCGCAGCGGGCCCGACAGCGAGGAGACGGCCGCGGCGCTGAACAGCCTGGCGCTGGTCCTCGAGAAGCTCGGCGACTATCCCGGCGCCGAGACGCTGCTGCGCCGGGCGGTGGCGATCATGGAGAAAAAGCGCGGCCACGACCATCCGGACACCGCGACCGTGATCTCCAACCTCGGCCGCGTGCTCGACAGCCAGGGCAAGTTCGCCGGCGCCCAGGCGGCCGGCGGCGGCGACGCGACGCAGCTCTCGGCGCGCGCCGAGCAGGCCATGGCGCGCGGCGACTACGGCCAGGCCGAGACGCTGCAGGACCAGGTGCTCGCGATCCACCTGAAGACGCTGGGCGAGTTCAACGCCACCACCGCCACCTCCATGTCGAACCTCGCGCGCGTCTACGACCTGCAGGGCAAATACGCGGACGCGGAGAAGCTCTACCGGCGCGCGCTCGCGGTGCGCGAGAAGGTGCTCGGGCCCGACCATCCGGACGTCGCCACGAACCTGAACAACCTGGCGAAGGTGCTGCAGGACCTCGGCAAGGACGAGCAGATCACCGTGTCGGAGGCGCGCGCCCGCGCCCGTTCCGGCGCGCTCGGCGGCGCGCTCACCGAAGTGGAGGAGATGTACCGCCGCGCGCTCGCCATCCAGGACCGCACCCTCGGGCGCGACCATCCGGCCACGGCGCTGACGCTGAACAACCTGGGCGGCATGCTGGCGCTGCGCGGGGACTACGCCCAGGCCGAGCAGATGCACCGCGCCGCGCTCGCCACGATGGAGAAGGTGTTCGGCGAGCAGCATCCCGATACCGCCGCGGTCCTCACCTCGCTCTCGACGGTGCTCGACCGCGAAGGCAAGCTGATCGAGGCCGAGGCGTCCTACAAGCGCGCCATCGAGATCTCGCGCAAGGCGGGCAACCCGCGCAACCTCCTCATCAACGCCTCCAACCTCGGCTTCTTCCTCGCCAAGCGCGGCCGCTACCGCGAGGCGCTGCCCTACTACAAGGAGGCGGTGGAGACGGTCGACTTCCTCTACTCGCAGACGCGCGGCTACTCGGAGGAGACGCGCGCCACGTTCCTGCAGCAGTTCTCCGCCATCTACCGCGAGACGATCCGCGTGCTGCTGCAGCTCCACAAGCAGTCGCCCACCGGCGGCTACGACCGCGAGGCGCTCGCGATCGCCTCGCGCAACCAGAGCCGCGTCTTCACCGAGATGATGCGGCAGGCCGACGTCGGCCGCTTCTCGGGCGACCCGGCGTTCGTCAAGCTGCGCGAGGGGCGCGAGCGGCTGCAGGAGCGCCTCGCGCAGCTGCGCCAGGGGCGCGCCACGGTGCCGGTCACGCTCGCGAACGCGGCGCAGCGCGTCGCCGAGTTCGACGCGCAGATCGCGCAGGCGACGCAGGAGCTCGCCGCCGCGGACGACCGGCTGTGGAAGGAATACCCGCGCTTCATGGAGCTCGCCAACCCGCGCCCGGTGACGGTCGAGGACCTGCAGCAGCGGCTGCTGCGCCCCGACGAGGCGATGGTGTCCTACGTGCTCCTGCCGCAGGAGACGGTGATCTTCGCCATCACCCGCGACCAGTTCCGCATGGCGGTGACGCCGGCGCGGCGCGCCGACATCGCGGAGCGCGTGCACCGCATGCGCCGCGCGATCGACAAGGTCGCGGTGGGCGAGTCGGTGCTCTTCCTGCGCGAGATGGATCCGGCGACGCTCAACTCGCTCTACCGCGACGTCTTCGCCCCGGTCGCGCCGGTCGTCGCTGCGCGCCAGAAGATCCTCGTGGTGGCGGACGGCCCGCTGCAGACGATCCCGTTCGAGCTCTTCGTCACGAGCTACACCGACGCCGAGCGCGCGAAGTTCGAGGGCGTGCAGGAGGCGAGCGACGGCAGCGCCGCGCGCCCCTTCCTCGCGGAGTACGCGATGCTGCCCTACCTCGGGCGCGAGCACCGCTTCGCCTACCTGCCGAGCCTCGCGGCGCTCGCCTCGCAGCGCCTCTACCCGAAGGCCAAGGCGATCTCGAAGTTCGAGCTGGTCGCGTTCGCGGACCCGTTGTTCACTCCGACCGCGGCGCAGCCGATGCCGGGGCAGACCATCCGGGCGCTCTCGGACCTGCGCGTGGGCTTCGGCCGCACGCTCGGCGGCGCGCCGGCGATCCCGCGCCTCGCGGAGACCGCGGACGAGGCGAAGGAGATCGCGCGCGTGCTCGGCGGCTCCACCGAGCTCCACGTCGGCGAGAACGCGCAGGAGCGCATCGCGAAATCGGGCGACCTGCGCTCGGCGCGCTTCGTGCTGTTCGCCACGCACGGCTTCCTCGGCGGCGAGTTCGTGCCGAGCGACCTGCCGGTGGAGGAGGGCGAGACGCGGCGCGCGGTTGCGCCGACTCGCGCCCAGCCGGCGCTCGCCCTGACGCTCGTCGGCGACCTGAAGGGCGAGGACGGCCTCCTCACCATGAAGGAAGTGATCGAGGACATCGAGCTCAACGCCGACCTCGTCGCGCTCTCCGCCTGCAACACCGCGGGCGAGTCCGCCCAGGCGAACAACGGCGAGGGCTTCGCCGGCCTCACGCGCGCCTTCATGTACGCCGGGGCGCGCAGCCTCCTCGTGTCGCACTGGGCCGTGGACAGCTTCTCCACGCAGCAGCTCATGACCACGACCTTCCGCAACATCAAGGCCGGCATGTCCTCGCTCGCCGCGGTGAACGACGCGCAGGCCGAGCTCCTCAAGGGCGGCTACACGCAGGGCCAGTATCACTTCTCGCGGGCGCACCCGTTCTTCTGGGCCGCGTTCGTCTATGTAGGCGACTGAGCGGCTCTTGACTGCCACTCATAAAAAGCTCGCGCGCTGGCTGGGCGTGGTGCTCGCGGCGACGGTGCTCTCGGCGGGCCTCGCGCGCACCGAGTGGCTGCGCTCGCTGGAGGACTTCTACTACGACTACTGGCACGTCCTGAAGGGCAAGCGCTACGAGCCGACGCACACCGCGTTCATCACGGTGGACGACGCGACGCTGCTCGCGTTCAAGGACGACCCGCTCGCGTTCTGGGCGCCGTACTGGGGCCAGGCGATCGACGTGCTGACGCAGGCCGGGGTCAAGGCGGTCGGCCTCGACTTCATCTACATGGTGAGCGCGGAGTCCTGGCTGAAGAAGCTGAACCTGCCCGACAGCCAGATCAGCCGCGAGTACGACACGCCGTTCCGCGCCGCGCTCTCCAAGGGGAAAGCGATCCTCATCACGCACCTGGTCGAGCTGCCCGACGGCAACCTCGACCTCCTCATGCCGCCCGACGACCAGCGCCTGCTGCTGCCCGGGGGCAACAACGACCTCGGCATCGCGAACCTGCATCCGGACGCCGACAAGCACGTGCGCGGCTTCTACCCGGTGATGATCCCCGACCCGCGCGTGCCGGGGATCGCGTTCAACATGCAGCTCGCGCTGCGCGCCGCCGGCGCCGACCCGAACGCGTCGCAGTGGACGATCGGCGGCGTCGAGGTGAAGCGCGAGCTGCGGCGCTATCCGATCGGCTATGCCGGCCCGCCGGGCACCATCCCGACCGTCTCGATGCTGACGCTGCTGCAGCCCGATGCGCTCGACAAGCCGGAGGTCAAGGCGCTGCGCGGCAAGGTCGCGATCATCGCCGCGAACAACTCCGGCACCTCGGACCGCCACTTCACGCCGTACTCGCGCGGCGCCAACGCCGACCAGATGGCGGGCGGCGAGATCCACGCCAACATCGTGGAGACCATCCTCTCCGGGCGCTATCCGCGCCCGCTGCCGCTGTGGGCGGAACTCGCCTACCTCGGTACGCTCATGGCGCTCGCGGCATGGGTCTTCCTCACGCTCGGCGTCGGCGTGAGCGCCGGGATCGCGGTGGCGCTGCTCCTCGCGGTGGTGCCGCCGGGCTACCTCGCCTTCCAGCACGACTGGGTGCTGCCCGTGGCGGAGCTGCAGACCGCGCTCGCCGCGGCTTTCCTCATGACGCTCGGGCTTCGCCTCACCGGCGAGGAGCGCGCGCGCTCGCGCATGCGCCAGGTGTTCGGCCGCTACGTCTCCGACGAGGTGGTGAACGTGCTGCTCGCCGAGGACCGCAAGCCCGACCTCGCGGGCGAGTCGAAGGAGGTGACGGTGCTGTTCTCCGACATCCGCGGCTTCACCACCATCTCCGAGAAGCTCTCCGCGCACGAGGTGGTCGAGATGCTGAACGCCTACTTCACGCGCGTGTGCGAGCCGATCCTCGCGCAGGGCGGCACGGTGGACAAGTACATCGGCGACGCGGTGATGGCGGTGTTCGGCTCGCCGGTGACCTACCCCGACCACGCGCGCCGCGCGGTGCGCGCGGCGCTCGGCATGGCAAAGGAGGCGCAGGCCTTCAAGGCCTGGATGCAGGAGCGCTTCCCTGACAAGGGCATCGCCGAGTTCGGCATCGGCGTGGGATTGTTCACGGGCGAGGCCGTCATCGGCGACATCGGCACGCCAAAGCGGAAGGAATTCACAGCCATCGGGGACACGGTCAATGCAGCATCCCGCCTCGAGGGCGTGACGAAGGAGCTGAAGTGCGTGATCGCGGCGTCGGAGTCGACGGTGCGCGCCGCGGGAGCAGGGGTGAAGACCGGCAAGGCGGAGACGCTCACGGTCAAGGGGCGCTCCGAGCCGATCCGGGTCCACGAAGTGCTGGCGATCGAGGAATGAAAGGGGAATGGCAATGCGCAACGCTCTGGCGATGGTTCTGCTCGCGATATCCACGGCCGCTTTCGCGCAGGCCGACATCGGCCTCGTGAACCTCGTGTCCGGCAACGTGACGCTCACGCCGCAGGCGGGCGGCGCGGCGCCGGTGAAGGCCTTCATCAAGGTGCGCGAGGGCGACCGCATCGACGTCCCGGCCGGCGCGCAGGTGCGCGTGGTGTACTTCGAGGGCGCGCGCCAGGAACGCTGGCAGGGGCCGGCGAGCTTCCGCGCTTCGCGCCTGCAATCGTCCGCGATCTCGGGCAAGCCCGCGGAGATCGCGGCGCTCCCGGCGAGCGTGCCGCTGCGCATCGCGCGCGTGCCGGAGCTGATGCAGAACGCGAAGCTCGGTGGCATCCAGGTGCGCAGCGCCCAGGCGGTGAAGCCGGTGCAGGAGCACGCGGTGGAGGAAGCGCGCTCGACCTACCAGCGCCTGCGCAAGGAGCTGCCCGCCGACGACATCACCCCGGAGCTCTTCCTGTACTCGGCGCTGAACGAGTACCAGCTCTACGAGGACATGGCGCCGGTGGTGGACGAGATGCTGCGCAAGCAGCCCGAGAGCGACGAGGTGAAGTCCCTGGCGAGCTGGCTGAAGAGCCGGCGCCGCAGGTAGCGCGGCGGGTAAATTTTGTTCAGGAAGCGCCGCTGGGCGGCCCCCCGGCGTGACAAAATTCCTCCTGGAATTTAAGGCTGTAGCATTACCCTGACATCGCAGTAGGCAGTCCACGGGAGAACACCATGAAGAACGCGATCCGAATCCTCGCCAGCGCCGCGCTGCTCGCGGCGCTCAACGCCTTAGCCGCGGACGACGTCGGCCTGGTCAACTCGATGGCCGGCAACGTCTCCTACACGAGCGGCGGCGCGACCTCCGCGGCGAAGCCCTACATGAAGATCCGGGAGGGCGACCGCTTCAGCGTGCCCTCGGGCGCACAGCTGCGCATCGTCTATTTCCAGGGCGGGCGCCAGGAGACCTACTCCGGCCCGGCGGCGCTGACCGCCGGCAAGGCGCAGAGCAGCGTGCAAAGCGGCTCGCAGCCCCAGGTGAGCACGCTGCCCTCCGGCGTGCCGCAGAAGATCGCGCAGACGCCCGAGCTCGTGGCGATCGCCAAGCTGGGCCGCTCGGGCGGCGTGGCGGTGCGCGGCGTGGGCGGCGAGAAGCGCCTCACCCCGCAGCAGCAGGCGGAAGTGCGCCAGGCGCGCCAGACCTACGACGACATGCGCAAGACCTCGTCGGCGGACGACATCACCCCCGAGCTCTACCTCTACTCGGTGCTGCAGGACCACCTGCTCTACAACGACATGAAGCCGATCGTCGCCGAGATGCAGAAGCGCCAGCCGAGCAACCCGGACGTCGCCGCCATGGCGGAGTACGTCAAGGTCAAGACCGAGCCGACGAAGTAGCTTTCCGGCGTTCCAGCGAAAAGGCCCGCTTCGGCGGGCCTTTTTGTTTTTACAATCGGCCGATGCAGTCATTCGGGCAGCAACCCAAGGGGCGCCTCGAGGACGGGCGCATGCTCACCGGCCGCGGGCGCTACGTCTCCGACTGGCAGCTCCCCGGCCAGGCGCACGGCTTCTTCCTGCGCTCGGACCGGGCCCATGCCGAGATCGCCTCGATCGACGCCTCGGCCGCGCTCGCCCTGCCGGGCGTCGTCGCCGTGCTCACCGGTAAGGACGCCGCCGAGGCGGGCCTCAAGCCCATGCCGGCGGCGGCGCCGATGAAGGGCCGCGGCGGCGCCGACCAGCTCGCCACGCCGCGGCCGTCGCTCGCCCAGGGCCGCGTGCGCTACGTCGGCGAGCCGGTCGCGCTCATCGTCGCGGAGAGCGCGGCGCTCGCTCAGGATGCGGCGGAGGCGGTCGTTGTCGACTACCGCGACCTGCCCGCGGTGGCGGACGCGAATGCGGCGCTTGCAAAGGACGCGCCTCAGCTTCACGAGACGGTGCCCTCCAACCTGGTGCTGGACTACACCGGAGGCGACGAGGCCGCGACCGACGCCGCCTTTGCGAAGGCGAAGAAGATCGTGAAGCTGTCGGCGTACCACTCGCGCGTCGTCGGCAACCCCATGGAGCCGCGCGCGGCGATGGGCGCCTACGACCCGGCGGCGGGGCGCTACTTCCTCTACGCGACGACGCAGGGCGTCGGCCCGATGCGCGCGCAGGTCTCGCAGGTCCTCGGCGTCGCGCCGGACAAGGTGCGCGTGGTGGCCGAGGAGGTGGGCGGCGGCTTCGGCGTGCGCTTCAACGCCTACCCGGAATACGGCGCGCTGCTGCTCGCGGCGAAGAAGCTCGGCCGCCCGGTGAAGTGGGTGGGCACGCGCTCGGAGGTGTTCGTCGCCGACGAGCAGGCGCGCGACATCTTCCACACCGGCGAGGCCGCGCTCGACGAGAACGGCCGCATCCTCGGCATGCGCTTTACGTACCTCGCCAACCTGGGCGCTTACGTCGCGTTCACCGGCGCGTTCGTCAACACGATGAACATGGTGAACGTGATCAGCGGCGTCTACGACGTGCAGGCGGTGCACGTGCAGGGCAAGCTCGTCGTCACGAACACGGTGCCGACCGCGGCGTACCGCGGCGCCGGCCGGCCGGTCGCCTCCTACGCGCTCGAGCGCCTCATCGACCAGGCGGCCTTCGAGCTCGGCATGGACCCGGCGGAGCTGCGCCGGCGCAACCTGGTGCCGAGCTCCGCCTTTCCGTACAGGATCTGCTCGGGCTTCGAGTACGACTGCGGCGATTTCCAGGGCGTGCTCGAGAAAGCGCTGAAGGCCGCGGACTGGGATGGGTTCGAGCAGCGGAAGAAGGCTTCGAAAGCGCGAGGCAAGCTGCGCGGCCGCGGCATCTCGACGTACATCGAGGCGACCGCGGCCGGCGGCTTCGCGCCCTACGACCAGGCGCACGTCACCTGGGAGAAGGACGGCACCGTGACGCTGCGCACCGCCTCGCACAACCACGGCCAGGGGCACGAGACGACCTTCGCCCAGATCGTCGCCGGCACCCTCGGCATCCCGATCGAGAAAATCCGCCTGCGCACTTCCGAGTCGGACTTCGACCTCGTCGCCAACCCGACCGGCGGCTCGCGCACCCTGCACGGCCTGGGCAGCGCGATGCTGCTCGCGGCGCAGGAGATCGTGAAGAAGGGCACCGACCTCGCCGCCGACGCGCTCGAGGCGGCGCCGGCCGACATCGAGTTCGACGCCGGCCGCTACCGCATCAAGGGCACCGACCGCGCCATCGGCATCGCCGAGCTCGCGCGCCGCTATCCCGGCCGGCTCGACCTCGACTTCAAGGAGCGGCCGAAGGTCGGCGCCACCTTCCCGAACGGCTGCCACATCGCCGAGGTGGAGATCGAGCCGCAGACCGGCGAGACCGAGATCGTCTCCTACCTCGCGTGCGACGACGCGGGCACGATCGTCAACCACCAGATCGTCGAGGGGCAGATGCAGGGCGGCATCACCCAGGGCGCGGGCCATATCTTCGGCGAGCAGGCGGTGTACGACGCCGGCGGCCAGCTCCTTTCCGGCAGCTTCATGGACTACCCCATGCCGCGCGCCGTGCTCGTGAACAACCTCAGGCTCGTGGACCATCCGGTGCCGACGAAGACCAACCCGCTCGGCGCCAAGGGCGTGGGCGAGGCGGGCGTCACCGGGTCGATGCCCTGCCTGATGAACGCGGTGCTCGACGCCTTGCGCGAGGCCGGGGTGAAGCAGTTCGACATGCCGGCGACGCCGCATCGCGTCTGGCGGGCGCTGCAAACCTTGCGCTAGGTCAATTCCGCTCCCCTCCGAGGCGCTAGCTTGGAGCCATGGCGCTCCTCGGGCTCTTCGAGAAGCAGGACCGGCATCCGCTCGCGGAGCGCGGCGAGATGGAGCGCGTGCTCGCCGCCCTGAAGGGCGCGAAGCCGATGGAGGCGCTCCAGGACCTCGGGCACTGGCAGCGCACGCTCGGCGAATTCGAGGCGCTCGCCTGCGACGAGCGCCTCGAGCTCGCGAAGCGCCTGGACGACGCGGCGCGGCCATTCCTGGCGAAGGCCTTCGCCGAGTTCTTCGCGCACGTCCATCGCCGCGACCGCGCGCAGCGCGAGCGCGCCGCGGCGCTCGACGCCTACTGGTCGAACCTCTCGCGTGCCTATGCGCGCTGCGTCGCCGACGACGAGCGCGGCGGCAAAGGGGCGCGCGGCATGCGCGCCGAGCTGCCGCTCGCCCTGGGGCGCGCGTACCGTGCCGCGGCCTGCGCCGCGAAGGTGCGCGCGATGATGTACCAGCCCGCCGCGCCGCGCGAATGGCTGCCGCTCTACCGGGCGCTGCCCTTCGCCGAGATCGCGCACTTCGCCGACCAGCCCGTCGCCCTGTATCCCGGGGAAGTGCGCAGCACGCCGCGCGCCGAGCTGGCGAAGCTCCTCGCCTTCTGCCTGTGCGCGCCGCGCGAGCTGCCGCCCGAGCAGATCGAGCTCGCCTTCCGCATCCTCGACCGCTTCGCGATCTCGTTCGCCTGGGCGCCGGCGCCGGAGGCGCGCTGCATCTACGCCATCGACGTGGTGGCCGGCGGGCCGCCGCGGCTCGTCGCCGCGGGCGAGGCGGCCGCGCCCGCGCGGCGCTATTTCGGCGCCGGCCCGGCGCTCGCCAAGCTCGCCGAGGTGGAGAAGCTGAGCGCGCAGGACCTCCTCACCGACGAGCTGCGCTTCGGCGGCGACTTCTCCGCGACGCAGATCGTCACCGCGATGCGCCACCTGCTGCGCTACCTGAACGCCCGGCCGCCGCGGCGCGCCGTCGCGCGCGTCGCCGCCGCCGGAAAGATCGAGATCGTGCGCGGCTTCGCCGCCATCTGCCAGCGGGTCACGGCGATCGAGGTCGGCGCCAACGCGGCGCTGCAGGAGGACCTGAACGTCGCCGCCGCGAAATCGAAGGAAGGCCTGCAGATGGCCGCGGAGCAGGTCGAGGCCGAGCCCGAGTCCTGGCAGGTGGCGGACCGCAGCGAGTGGGGCATCGGCTGCGCCATCCCGGCCGGGATGGGCGCGTGGGTCGAGCCCGGCGTGCTCTGCGGGCTGCGCGAGCGGCCGCAGGATCCCTGGGCGGTCGCCATCGTGCGGCGCCTGGACGCCGCTGCCGCGGGGACGATGCGCTGCGGGCTGCAGATCCTCTCCAAGAAGCCGGTTTCCGTCTGGCTGCGGGTGCTCGGCCGCGAGGGCCAGGAAGTGTCGAACTGGGAGAGCTCGAGCGGCTCCTTCTCCTACGACTACTCGCGCGCCATCGTGCTCGCCGACGCCCCCAAGGCCGACGGCAAGCCGGTGCTGCTGCTCGAAGGCGGCAAGTTCGTCCCCGAGCAGATGGCCGAGGTGGTGATGGGCGAGCACAGCCGGCACCTGCGCCTCGCCGACTTCCTCGAGCAGGGCTCGGACTACCTGCGCGCCGCCTTCACCTGGATGGTGCCGAAGAAGTAGGGCCTTGCGGTCCGGCTGGAGCATGGCGCGACCGAGCGCCCGGCCGCCGTCGTGCGGTCTACTTGGCACGGCCCGTGAAGAACGCCTGGAAGCTCGCCAAGGAAGCCGTCGCCTCGTGGAGCGCCGACTACGCGCCGAGCATGGGCGCGGCGCTCTCCTACTACACGCTCTTCTCGATCGCGCCGCTGCTCCTCATCGTGATCTCGATCGCGGGCATCGTGTTCGGGCCGGACGCGGCGCGCGGCGAGATCTACGAGCAGCTGCGCGGCCTGATGGGCCCGGACGGCGCCGCGGCGATCGAGAAGCTGCTGCAGAACGTGAACCGGCCGCGCGAGGGCGCGATCGCGGCGGCGATCGGCTTCGGCGTGCTGCTCCTCGGCGCGAGCTCGGTGTTCGGCGAGCTGCAGAACGACCTCGACCGCATCTGGCGCGCCCCGGCGCGGCTCAAGTCCGGGCTGTGGAGCCTGCTGCGCACGCGCCTGCTCTCCTTCGGCATGATCCTCGGCATGGCGTTCCTGCTGATGGTGTCGCTCGTGGCGAGCGCGGCGCTCGCCGCGCTCTCGAAGTGGTACGGGCCGGCCTTCGCGGGATGGCAGGTGACGCTGCACGCCGTCGACACCGCGCTCAGCTTCGGCTTCAGCACGCTACTTTTCGCGATGATCTACAAGCTCATGCCGCGCGTCGCGATCCAGTGGCGCGACGTCTGGACCGGCGCCGCGGTCACCGCGCTGCTCTTCGCCGTGGGCAAGACGCTGATCGGGCTGTACCTCGGGCGCAGCAGCGTCGCGTCGGGCTTCGGCGCCGCGGGCTCGCTCGTGGTCGTGATGGTGTGGGTCTACTACTCGGCGCAGATCTTCCTGCTCGGCGCCGAATTCACGCGCGTCTACGCGCACACCGAGGGCTCGCGGCGCGACGAGCCGGAGTCGCTTCTCGAGAGACCGGCGATTTACAGGGAAGAGCCGCCGCTTCTCAGCCGGGGCGCGAAGAAGCCGCTCTTGTCGCTGGGCGCGGCAGCGGTCCTCGGGATCCTGGCCGGATTGCTGACGGGGCCGAAGCGCGGGCGCTAGGCCGGCGCAGCTTCTTCAGCACCTCCGGCTCCCAGGGCCGCGCCGCGAGGAGCAGCGTGATCGGCGTGCGGCTGCGCAGCGGCAGCGGCGCGTCCTCGCTGCGCATCGCGGAGAACTCCGCCGCGATGCGGCGCAGCCGGGCGAGCAGGCCGGACACCGAGGCGCGCGAGAGCGCGCCGTTCGCGAGCAGCAGCAGCTCGTTCTCGCGGTCGAAGCGCGAGCGGAAGAAGTCGGCCTGCACCTGCTCCTTGAAGAAGCGCTGGATCGGCCCGTCCGGGAGCCACGCGAAGGCGCGGCTCGCGAGCAGGTGCACGCGGTTCCCCGGCAGCAGCTCGATGAACTTGATGCGGTCGAGGCGCACGAACAGCTCGACCAGCTCGGCGCGCGGCATCCCGTAGGCATCGGCGATGTCGTCGAAGCCGCAATGGTTGAGCAGGCAGACCGCGACCAGCATCAGGCGCGGATCGGCGACGAGCTCGCGCTCCTGCTCGTAGCTGAGCTGCGAGATCGCGGCATCGCCCGCGGAGAGCGAGCGCGCGAGGTCCGAGAACTCCAGTCCGGCGCACTCGCAGACCCGGTCCAGGCGCGAGAGCGTGAACTCCTTCCGGGCGAACATGCGCTTCACGCTCACTTCGCTCATCCCCAGGTGGCGGGCCAGAGCGCCGTAGGTGATGTTGCGCGCCTTGAGCTCCCGCTTGAGCGCGTCGATCAAGGCCGCGGTTTTCGCCATGGCTCCTCCCCTTCGATCGAAACTATCACCCGGGGACGCTGCCCACTTATCCGGGCGTACTAAGATGGCGCCCCATGAGACGCAGCGAAGCCCGCATCCTGACCACGCACGTCGGCAGCCTGATCCGGCCGCCGCAGCTCCTCGAGTTCATCGCAAAGAAGCAGGGCGGCCTGCCGTACGACCGCGACGCGTATGCGAGCTGCCTCAGGGATTCGGTTCTCGATGTGGTGAAGCGGCAGAAAGCCGTCGGCATCGACATCCCGAGCGACGGCGAGTTCGGCAAGGCGATCAGCTGGTCGCAGTACGCGCTCGAGCGGCTCGCGGGCTTCGAGCGCCGGCCGATCAAGCCCGGGCAGAACCCGTTCACCCGCGGCGCGGACCGGGCGCGCTTCCCCGAGTTCTACGCCGAGCTCGATTCCGGCGAGAGCGCGCGCGGCGTGGCGAGCTCGGCGGGCGCGGCGGTCGGGCAGGCGGTGTGCGTCGCGCCCATCCGCTACACCGGCCAGGCGGAGCTCGAGCTCGACATCGCCGACTTCAAGGCGGCGCTCGCGGCGGCCGGCGTGGAGGAGGGCTTCCTGCCGGTCGCGGCGCCTTCGAGCGTGATCCCGGACCGCAAGAACGAGTACTACAAGACCGACGAGGAGTGCCTGCAGGCGATCGCCGAGGCGATGCGCACCGAGTACCGCGCGATCGTGGACGCGGGGCTCGTGCTGCAGCTCGACGATGCCCGCGCCGCGGTGACCTACGACCGCATGGTGCCGCCGGCCACGCTCGCGGACTACCGGCGCTGGGTCGCGATGCACGTCGAGGTGCTCAACCACGCGCTCGAGGGAATCCCCGAGGACCGCGTGCGCTACCACGTCTGCTGGGGCAGCTGGCCCGGCCCGCACACCACCGACGTGCCGCTGAAGGACATCGTCGACCTCGTGCTCAAGGTGCGCGCCGGCGCCTACCTGATCGAGGGCGCAAACCCGAGGCATGAGCACGAATGGCGGGTTTGGGAATCCGTAAGGCTCCCGGAAGGAAAAATTCTCGTGCCGGGAGTGATCAGCCATGCCACCAACGTGGTCGAGCATCCCGAGCTCGTCGCCGAGCGCATCGGGCGCTATGCGCGCGCGCTCGGCCGGGAAAACGTCATGGCGGGCACGGACTGCGGCTTCGCGCAGGGGCCCTTCCACCGGCGCGTGCACCCGTCCATCCTGTGGGCGAAGCTCGAGGCGCTCGCCGAGGGCGCGCGCCTTGCGAGCAAGGCGCTCTGGTCGTAGCCGGAATTTCGGCGGCGCCGCGCTGTTTGCGTCACCGGGTGATTCAAAAGGGAGAATGACCCTGTGAAGACCATGCTCGTTGTGCTTCTTTCCACGCTGCTGGCGGGCTGCGCTGCCGGCGGCGCCCCGGGCTGCGGCCCGTCGATGAGCCTTTCCGCGGGTTGCGAGGAAGGACGGAACCCGGTTCCGTACGGCGACTAGGTCCCGGTTGCGGCCCTATCATTGGGGCCGTGCGCGCCGTCTGGTACGAAAAGCTCGGTCCCGCCCATGAGGTCCTGAGGGCCGGCGAGATGCCCGATCCCGAGCCGGGACCGGGCGAGGTGCGGGTGCGCATCGCGTACTCCGGCGTGAACCCCTCGGACGTGAAGCGTCGCGGCGGCTCGGTCGGCGGCGTGATGCCGTTTCCCCGCGTGATTCCGGACATGGACGGCTCCGGCGTGGTCGACCGCGTCGGGCCCGGCGTCGATGCGCAGCGCGTCGGCGAGCGCGTCTGGCTGCACAGCACGCAGTGGAAGCGGCCCTTCGGCACCGGCGCCGAGCTCGCCGTCACGCCCTCGTTCAGGGCCGTTCCGCTGCCGAAAAGCATCCCGCTGGATGCGGCGGCGTCGCTCGGCGTCCCGGCGATGACTGCGCACCGCGCCGTATTCGGCGCCGGGCCGGTCACCGGAAGGACGGTGCTCGTCACCGGCGGCGCCGGCGCGGTGGGCTTCTATGCGATCCAGCTCGCGAAGTGGGCGGGCGCCCGCGTCGTCGCGACGGTGTCGAGCGATGAAAAGGCGGCGCTCGCGAAGCGGGCGGGCGCGGACAGCATCGTCAACTACAAAAGCGGGAAGGTCGCGGAGCCGGTCGACCACATCGTGGAGGTGGATTTCGGCGCGAACCTGCCCCAGACGCTCGCCTGCCTGAAGGACGGCGGCTCCGTCGCCACGTACGCGTCCATGGGCAAGCCGGAGCCGGCGCTGCCGTTCTACCCGATGATGTTCAAGAACCTGCGGCTGCTCTGGGTGTTCGTCTACGAGATGCCGGCGGAGGCGATCGACGCCGCCGCGCGCGAAGTGAATGCCTGGCTCGCCGGCGGGCATGCAGTGCTTCCGCCGTTCACGAAATTTCCGCTCGACAAGCTCGCCGACGCGCACGCCGCGGTCGAGCGCGGCGCGGTGGGCAAGGTGCTGGTGCAATGCGGCGCGGACGGGTAAAGTTGCGCCAGGGAGAGCAATGACGCCCAAGAGCCAGATTGCGACGTGGCTGCGCGCGTTCGACCGCGCCGGCGCCCGGATCACCCCGGCGCTCCTCGCCATGCAGGACCTGCACGAGATCATGATCCGCCACGACCCGGTGGCGCGCGCCGCGCTGGAGGCGCTGGCGAGCTCGGTCATCGCCCGCGTGATGGCCCGGGCGCGGTCCTGACCGGCCGCCTTCCGGCGGCAGCGCGGCGATGAAGCTCGGCATTTTCATGATGCCGCTGCATCCGCCGGAGCGCGACCCGGCGCGCACGCTGCAGGAAGACCGCGAGGCGATCGTGCTCGCCGACCGGCTCGGCTTCCACGACGCGTTCGTCGGCGAGCACCTCACCGATCGCTGCGAGAACGTCACGAACAGCTTCATCTTCCTCGCGACGCTGATCCAGGAGACGCGCGCGATCAAGCTCGGCACCGGGACCTCCAACCTCTCGCACACCCATCCCGCGCTCGTCGCCGCGCACGCCGCGATGTTCGACCACCTCGCGCAGGGCCGCTTCATCTTCGGCATCAGCCCGGGGGCGCTTTCCTCGGACGCCGAGGCGCTCGGCATCTTCAACGAGGATCGAAACAGGATGTTCGCCGAGGCGATCGACGTCATCCTCGCCATCTGGGAGCGCGAGCCGCCCTACGACATCGACTTTCCGGGCAACCGCTGGAAAGTCTCGACCGCTCGCACCCAGGCCCCCGAGATCGGCCGCGGCGTCATGTACAAGCCGTTCCAGAAGCCGCGCCCCGAGATCGTCGGCACCGTGGTGGCGCCGCATTCGAAGGGCGTGATCGCCATGGGCGAGCGCGACTTCCACCCGATGTCGGCGAATTTCCTGCTGCCGCACTGGCTGCCGAGCCACTGGGCGAATTACGCGCAGGGAAAAAAGAACAAGGGCCAGAAGGCAAACAGCGCCGACTGGCGCGTCGCCCGGACGATCTTCGTGGCGGATGACGAAAAGACCGCCCGCCGTTACGGCCGGGACGACCCGAAGAGCCCGTACCGCTTCTACTGGAAGCAGCTGCGCGAGAAGATGATGCGCGCGAAGCGGCACGTGATCTTCAAGCGCCACGAGCAGGAGGACGATTCCGCGGTGACGCTCGAGCGGCTGCTCGACGAGCTCGTGCTGTGCGGCACGGCCGAGAGCGTCGCCGAGCAGATCCTGCGGCTGCGCGAGCAGGCGGGCGACTTCGGCGAGATCGTCTACGCGGGGATGGACTGGGTGGACAAGCGGCTCGCGCGGCGCTCGATGGAGCTCATGGCGACCGAAGTGATGCCGCGCGTCAACCGCGCGCTCGGCGCGTGAAGATCCCCGTCGGAAAATTCCGCGTCCGGCCCGGCGCGAAGGTGCGCCTGAAGGACTGGCCGACGGACACCCGGCGCTTCTACCGGTCGAAGGAGCACTACCGCGAGCTCCTCGCGGCGCACGTGGAGGAGCTGAGCGAGCTGCAGGAGAAGCACTACGCGGACAACCGCTACGCGCTGCTCTTCATCTTCCAGGCGATGGACGCCGCCGGCAAGGACGGCATCATCCGGCACGTGATGTCGGGCGTGAACCCGCAGGGCTGCGAAGTGACGAGCTTCAGGCACCCGGGCCCGGCCGAGCTCGAGCACGACTTCCTCTGGCGCGCCGCGCAGCGCCTGCCCGGGCGCGGTCGCATCGGCATCTTCAACCGCTCGCACTACGAGGAGGTGCTCGTGGTCCGCGTCCATCCGGAGATCCTCGCGCGCCAGGGGCTGCCGCAGGAGACCCTGGAGGACGATCTCTGGGAAAACCGCTACCGCTCGATCCGGCACTTCGAGCGCCACCTGCACCGCAACGGCACGCGCATCGCCAAGTTCTTCCTGCACCTGTCGAAGGAAGAGCAGCGCAAGCGCTTCCTCGCGCGCATCGACGAGCCGAACAAGAACTGGAAGCTGAGTCCTTCGGACATCGAGGAGCGCAGGTTCTGGAAGGACTACATGAAGGCCTACGGGGACTGCCTCTCGCAGACCAGCACGCGCGAAGCGCCCTGGTACGTGGTGCCGGCCGACGACAAGGAGAACGCGCGCCTCATCGTCTCCGAAGTGATCCTCGAGACGCTGCGCGCGCTGAAGCTGCGCTACCCGCGCGCGACGCCGCAGCACCGCCGCGACCTGCTCGCGATCCGCAGGAAGCTCGCGCGCGGCGGCTAGGCCGGCAGGTCGAAGAGGAGCAGCTCCGCCGCCTTGCCGCCGGAGATGTCGAGCCTGGAGGTTTCGCTGACCTTCAAGCCGTCGCCCGCCGCGAGCGCGGTCCCGTTCACGCTCACTTCGCCGCGCGCGACGTGCACGTAGGCGAGGCGATCGGGCTGCAGCGTCAATTGCGCGTTTTCGCTGCCGTCGAAAAGCCCGGCGTAGACCCGCGCGTCCTGGTGGATCCTCACCGAGCCCTCGGCGCCGTCCTCCGACGCGATCAGGCGCAGGCGCCCGCGCTTGGCTTGCGGGCCGAAGAACTTCTGCTCGTAGCCAGGCGCGATGCCCTGGACGTTCGGCAGGATCCAGATCTGCAGGAAGTGCACCGGGCTCTTCGGCGAAGGGTTGTACTCGCTGTGCTGCACGCCGCGCCCGGCGCTCATGCGCTGCACGTCGCCCGGCCGGATGATCGAGCCGTTGCCCATCGAGTCCTTGTGCTCGAGCTCGCCCTCGAGCACGTAGGAGAGGATCTCCATGTCGCGGTGCCCGTGCGTGCCGAAGCCGGTGCCGGCCTGCACCCGGTCCTCGTTGATGACGCGCAGCGCGCCCCAGCCCATCTCGCGGGGATCGTGGTAGCCGGCGAAGGAGAAGGTGTGGCGCGACCTGAGCCAGCCGTGGTCGGCGAGGCCGCGGTCCGCGCTGCGTCGGAGCTCGAGCATGGGATGCCTTCCGGAAATGGGTTCTGCCTTAAGATGAGGGCAGGGAGGCCGTCGATCAAGGGTCCGCCATGCCGGCGCCGATCACCGATATTTCGCACGTCATCCAGCTCGCGATCGCCCCGGTGTTCCTCCTCACCGGCATCGGCACGATCCTGAACGTCCTCACCGGGCGCCTGGCGCGCGCCGTGGACCGCCGCCGCGTGCTGATGTCCGAGATGCCGAACCTCGACGCGCCGGTGGCGGCGCTCGCCCAGCAGGAGCTCGCCTTCGAGCACCGCCGCATCCGGCTGGTCTACGTCGCGATCGGGCTCTCGGTCCTGAGCGCGCTCCTCGTCTGCCTGCTCATCTCGATCGCCTTCATCGACGCCTTCATCGCGATGAACCTGAGCAAGCTCGTCGCCACGCTCTTCGTGCTCGCGCTCGTCGCGCTCACCGGCAGCATCGCCATCTTCATGCGCGAGATCTTCCTCGCCGTGGACAGCGTGCGCGCCCCGATCCGCTAAGGAGATCCCATGAATCCGGATGCAACCGGCGGCGCCGAGCGCGCCGCGCCCGACGAACCGCTTTTGCGCAAGCTGCTCGGGGCGATGTCGGTGTTCACGCTCCTCATGACCGTGCCGCAGGTCTGGACGATCTGGGTGGGCCGCGAGGCCGCGGGCGTCTCGGTTCTCTCCTGGGGCGCCTATCTCCTCTCGGCGCTCCTCTGGTTCTGGTACGGCATCGGCAAGCGCGACCGCAACATCTACCTGCCTTGCATCGGCTGGATCGGGCTCGACGCCGCGGTGATCGCGGGGGCGCTTCTCTACCGCTGAGCGAGCTTGCCGAGGAGGTCCTTGAACTTCGCCTCGACCTTTTGCCGCAGCTCGGCGCTGGCGCGCACCACCGGCGGGAAGTCGCCGAGGCGCTCGAAGGGGCGCGTCGCGACCACCACCGCCCTGGAATTCGTCGAGCTGGCCTTGTCGAGGCGCGGGTCCAGCGGGCCGCTCCACGCGCGGCGGATGAACTCGATGTCCGTCGCCGGGTCGCAGCGCGTGGACATCGCCCAGATCACCTGCCACAGGCTGGTGGGATCGATGTCGTCGTCCACCACCACCACGAAGCGGCCGAAGTAGGACGCCGACTGGCAGCTCGCGGCGAGCATGCCGGCCTGGCGCGCGTGCCCGGGATAGGCCTGCTTCACCGCGATGACGTTGAACATGCGCGCGCCGCCGGGCTCGTGGCACCAGACGCCGGTGACGCCGGAGAGTCCGGCGCGCTCGACCTCGTCCCAGATCATCCCGGACTTCATCACGCACTTCGAGTACGAGAAGTCCGAAGGCGGCACCATCGGCGTCGCCATGCCGAGGATCGGCTCGTTCCGGTGGTACACGCGCTCGACGCGCATCACGGGCTGCTCGCTGCGCCCGCCGGCGTAGTAGCCGGTGAACTCGCCGAACGGCCCCTCGGGCGCGGTCTCGCCCTCGTGCAGCGCGCCCTCGAGCACGATCTCGGCGTGCGCCGGCATCGGCAGGCCGTAGAGCTCGGACTCCACCACCTCGTAAGGCAGGCCGCGATGGCCGCCGGCGTAGTCGTATTCCGAGAGGCCGAACTTGAGCTCGTTGCCGGCGGCGAGGAAGAGCAGCGGGTCGTGCCCGCAGCTGATGAGCACGGGGCAGGGCTTGCCCTGCTTCCAGTACTTCTCGCGGATCTGGCGGCCGTGCTTGCCCGGCGACATCCACAGCGCGACGCGCTGCTTGTCCACCACCATGGAGCGGTAGGTCGCGCCGTTGACCCAGCCGCCGTCGGGATCGCGCACGATGACCATGTCGTCGGTGCCGATGTAGCGGCCGCCGTCGAGCTCGTGCAGGAAGGGCGCTGGAAACTTGAGCACATCGATCGCGCCGCCCTTGTCGACGTTTTCAAGCACCGGGCCTCGCTTCACCACGCGCGGCGCGAGCGGCTTGTGCGTCCTCATGCGGTCGCGGTACGCGCGCACCACGTCGAGCGAGCTCCGCGGCACCGGGAAGCCGAGCGTGAGGGCGAGGCGCTTCGCGGAATTGGTGCTGCCGCTCAGGACCCTGAAGTTTTCCGGGTAGCCGGGGACTTTTTCGAAAAGCAAAGCCGGCGGATTCGCCGCCGCGCCCTGGTAGATCGCCTCCGCGAGCGTGGCCATCTCGAGGTTCCAGTCCGCGCCCGGGATGCGCAGGAGCTCGCCCGCGCGCTCGGCGCGCGAGACGAACTCGCGCAGGTCGGCGTGCGGCGCGTCGTAGTCGTTCCAGCGCTGCTGCGGGGCGTCCTGGATGGGCGCGCGGTCCATTGCTACGCCGGCTGCACGATCCTGCGGCCGCGGCGGCGGTCGAGCCACCAGGCGAGGACCGGCAGCATCGCCATCCCGCCCGGCAGCACGAACACCGCGATGTACGGCGAGAGGTGCTGCAGCCGGTGCAGGTGCTCGACGAGCTCGCGCCGGTCTTCCGGGCTCCACTGCATCTTGTTGCGCGGTTTCATGAGCAGTGGCATCAGGCCCTTCACCTTGACGAGCTCGGAGAGCAGGTACTTCTTCTCCCGGTCGAGCGTCAGGAAGAACTTCCGCAGAAGAATCGGCGATTGCATGATGCGTTCGGTGAGCGGCCGCGGCAGCTTCACGCGCGCCGCTCCCGCATCCAGCGCCAGGCCTGCCAGGCGGCGAGGCCCAGGCGCATCCAGCGCAGGCCGCGGCGCGCGCCCAGCGCGACCGCGATCGCGGCGGCGAGCCCGGCGGCGACCGGGCGCTCGCGCATCCACGCGACGAGGCTCCAGCCGGCGTCCGCGACGCGCAGCACGCCGGAAAAGGGCTCGATCCCGGCGGCGATCGCCTCGCGGTCGCGCTGCGCCTGGGCGAGCAGGGCAGCGCGGCGTTCCTGCAGCATCCCGAGGCGGCTCATGCGCGCGGCTCCTCTATGGGGCCGAGCGCGCTGCGGTCGGCGGCGAGCTCGGCGAGCGTGCCCGACAGGGCGCGCGGGCGCGAGCCGGCGAGGGCGCGCGCGCCGATCAGCGCGGCGAAGCCGCCGCCGGCGAACAGGCCGCAGAGCAGGCCGAGCACGACGAAGCGGTGCGAGTCCCAGAAGAGGACGACGAGGAGCACCGCGCCGAGCACGATGGCGAGCGCGAGGCAGAAGCCGGCGAGGGCGAAGAGCGCGGCGATCTGCGCGATGCGCAGCCCCTGCTCCTCGATCTCGTCGGAGAGGAGCTGCAGCCGCGTCTGCAGGGCGCCGAGCGCGTTCTGCGCGAGCCCGCGCAGCGCTTCCAGCACGCGGCTAGCGACGGCTGATCAGCATGCCGAGGATGACGCCGATCGCGGCGCCGATGCCCACGGCCTGCCAGGGATGCTCGCGGACGAACTCGTCGGTGGCCTTGGCCGCGACCTTGGCGCCGTCGATCGTCGCCTCGCCGGCGTCGGCGAGGCGGCGCTTCGCGCCGTTCATGCTGGCCTGCACCTTGGCGCGCGCCGCGGCGACGCTCTCGCCGGCGCTGTGCGCGGTCGCCTTCAGGAGCTCCTCGGCGTCGCCGATCACGATCCTCAGGTCGGAGACGAGCTTCTCGCGGCTGACGGCAGAATTTTCCATCGCAATGGTCTCCCTGAAAGTGAGCCCGCAAGCTTATCATCTCCGCGTGACGGGGGAGGCGGGGGCCGCGCTCGCAGTCGAAACCGAAGCGTCCGGGACGCAGCGCGCCCGCGCGCGCGGCGCCTGGACGTTCCAGGGCCTGGTGCAGGCGCGGCGCGAGCTCGCCGCGCGCCTCGCGGAGATCGAGCGGCGCCCGGCGCACTCCGTCGCCTGGGACCTGACCGCGATCACCGATCTGGACGACGCCGGCGCCGTCTGGCTCGCGCGCGCGCTGCGCCACGCCGGGGCGATCGAGGTCGCGCCGCGCCACAAGGAGATGCTGCGCCAGGCGAGCGAGGGGTTGCTCGTGCCGCAGGAGGGCGGCCCGCCGCGCGACCCGCTCTGGGCGATCGTCGCGATCGGCGCCGCGGCGCTCAACTTCGCGCAGCACCTGCGCGACGGCGTCGCGATGCTCGGCCAGCTCGCGCTCGACGGCGCCTCGCTCGCGCGCCGGCCGCGCGAGATCCCGTTCCTCGAGCTCTCCGCGGGGGTGTTCCGCTCCGGCGTCACCGCGCTGCCGGTGACGATGCTGGTCGGCTTCCTCGTCGGCATCGTGCTCACCTACCTTTCGGCGCTGCAGCTGCAGCGCTACGGCGCCGATCTCCTCGTCATCAACATCGTCGGCGTCGGCGTGGTGCGCGAGCTCGGGCCGCTGCTCGCCTCGATCATCGCCGCGGGGCGCTCGGGCTCGGCGATCACCGCGCAGCTCGGCGTCATGCGCGTCACCGAGGAGATCGAGGCGCTCTCGGTGATGGGCATCTCGGTGACCGCGCGCCTCGTGCTTCCCAAGGTGGTGGCGCTCGCCGTGGCGATGCCGCTGGTCGCCTTCTGCACCGACATGGCGGCGCTCGCCGGCGGCATGCTCGTCTCCCGCTTCACGCTCGGGATCACGTCGGCGGCGTTCCTCGAGGCGCTGCCGCGCGCGGTCGAGGTGGTCAACTTCTGGATCGGCATCTGGAAATCCGCCGTTTTCGGCTTCGCGGTCGCCTTCGTCGCCTGCCACTACGGCCTGCGCGTGCTGCCGAACACCGACAGCCTCGCCGTCGGCGTCACGCGCTCGGTCGTCTCCTCCATCACCTGCGTCATCATCCTCGACGCGATCTTCGCGATCCTGCTGCGCAATGTCGGCTGAAAACGTCGTCGAGGTGAAAGGCCTGCTGAACTACGCCGGCCGCACGCTGCTCCACAAGGACCTCGACTTCGAGGTGCGGCGCGACGAGGTGATGACGCTCGTCGGCGGCTCGGGAAGCGGCAAGACGCAGCTCCTGCGCATCATCCTCGGCCTCAAGGCGCCGGCGGGGGGCAGCGTGCGCGTCTTCGGCGTCGACTGGCAGCGCGGCGGCGCGGAGGAGATCCGCCGCGCGCGCCAGCGGATGGGCATGCTGTTCCAGAACGGCGCGCTCTATTCGGCGCTCAGCGTGTACGACAACATCGCGTTCCCGCTGCGCGAGCGCTCCGGGCTCGACCCGGACGCGATCCGCGCCATCGTGCACGCCAAGCTCGCGCAGGTCGAGCTCGAGCCGCAGCACGGCCGGCTGCTGCCGGCGAACCTGTCGGGCGGCATGGTGAAGCGCGTCTCGCTCGCGCGCGCGCTCGCGCTCTCGCCCGACCTGCTCATCCTCGACGAGCCCACCGCCGGCCTCGATCCGGACCGCTCGGAGAAGTTCGTGCAGCTCATCAAGCGGCTGCGCGAGGAGCATCGCTTCGCGGTGCTCATGGTGACGCACGACCTCGACACGCTGAACGACCTCTCGACGCGGGTCGCGGTGCTCGCCGACCAGCATATAATCGCCTGCGGGGGCCTGGACGAGATCCGCGAGCTGCCGCACCGCTTCGTCCAGAATTTTTTCGGGGGAGACCGGGGGCGCCGCGCTTTCGAGCTCGGCTGAGCGATGGAAAACCGCGCGTACGCACTGATCACGGGCGTTTTCCTCCTGGGAATCGCCGCGGCGATCGTCATCTGGGCACAGTGGCTCTCGGGCGACCGGCACGAGCGCGCGCCGTATCGCGTCGTCGCGACGCAGCCGGTGAGCGGGCTCAACGTGCAGGCCACCGTGCGCTACCGCGGCATGAGCGTCGGGCGCGTCACGGCGATCGCGCTCGACCCGGGCGACCGGCGCAGGATCCTGATCGACATCGAGGTCGACAAGGAGATTCCCATCACGCGCGGCACCTACGCGCAGCTCGGCATGGAAGGCATCACGGGGGTCGCCTATGTCCATCTCCTGGACGACGGCAAGGACGACAAGGCCCTCCCCGAGGGCGAGACGCTGGGGATGAAGCCCTCCTTCATGGACACGCTCTCCGACAGCGCCGAGGACCTCGCGCGCGACTCGCGCGTGCTGGTCGCCAACCTGAACAAGGTGCTCGACGAGGAGAACCGCGCCTCGATCAAGCGCACGCTCGCCTCGCTCGAGCGCGTGGCGAAGAACCTCGACGCGAGCTCGGAGCGCGCGGCGAAGCTGCTGGACGACGACAACCGCAAGCTCGTGCGCCAGTCGCTCCAGCGCCTGAACGAGACCGCGGCGACGCTGCCCGAGCTCGTGCGCGAGACGCACCTGCTCGCGCAGGACGCGCGCGCGCTCGTCGCCCAGGTCGGCGGGCTCTCCGCCGACGCGCAGGGCACGACCGCGTCGCTGCGCGAAGGCACGCTGCCGCAGGTGAACGCGCTCGCCGACTCGGTGGACCGCGGCGCGCAGCGCATCGGCCGCCTCGCGACCGAGTTGAGCGCCAAGCCGGATGCATTGCTGTGGGGACGGGGTGCGCCGATGCCCGGGCCCGGGGAGCCGGGTTTCAAATGAGGAAGCTTCTGCTCGCCGCTTTCTGCTGCGCCTTGAGCGCCTGCGCGTCGCGCGAAGCGGCTCCGATTCGTACTTACGATCTCGGCGTAGAGGGTCCAGAGGCGCAATTGCCGCCGCTGCGAGCGGTCACCGTGCGCGCGCCGATGCCCTACGACGGCGTGGAGATGTTCTACCGCCTGGCGTGGCGCGACGGCGCGGAGATCGCGCCCTATGCGGCGAGCCGCTGGGCGGCGCCGCCGGCGGAGCTCGTGCGCCGGCAGATCCTGCGCGCGATGCCCGCGGCCGCGGGCGGCGCGTGCGCGCTCGAGGTGGAGCTGCAGGACTTCAGCCAGCGCTTCTCCGCGCCGGAGGCGAGCGAGGCGCGCATCGAGCTGCGCGCGGGGCTCGCGACGCCGGAGAAGCGCGTCGCGAGCCGCACCCTGCTGGTCGCGCAGGAAGGCGCTGGCGCCAACGCCGCGTCGGGCGCAGGCGCCTTTGCGCGCGCCGCGGATCGCGCCGTCGCCGAGCTTTCCGGCTGGATCGCGAAGCAGCCGGCCTGTAGCGCCCCTTAAGGCGCCGCTGGCCCGACTTTTGCGCCATGGCCCGCCATGGCGGCGGGGCGCACCATCGACGTAGACGAGGACGGCAACGTCCTGTCGGTCGGTCACGACGGAATGCGGCACGCCGACGTCCGTGCGCGCCTGCAGTGGCTCGCGTGGCTCCTCGACAGCTCGATCCCGGTGCCGGGGACGCGCTTCACGGTCGGAATAGACGCCGTCATCGGCTTGTTCCCGTTCGTCGGCGATCTCATCGGCGTCGTGCTTTCGAGCTACATCCTGAACGAGGCCGCGCGCCTCGGCGCGCCGCGCGCGCTGCTGCTGCGCATGGCGTTCAACGTCGGCATCGAGGGCGTCGTCGGCATCGTCCCGGTCGCGGGCGATCTCTTCGACGCGGCGTGGAAGGCGAACCAGAAGAACGTGCGCCTGCTCGACGCCTGGCTCGAGCGGCCGCGCGCCGCCGAGCGCTCGAGCCGCCTCTTCGGCGCCGCGCTGGTCGCGGGCGTCGCCCTGTTTCTCGTGCTGCTCGGCGCAGCCGCGGTCGCGCTCCTGCGCGCGCTCGCCGGGCTTTTCTAAGGAGCGAACACCATGGAACAGCAACCCCGCTGGGCGGAAATGTGCGCCCGCATCCTGCAGCAGTGCGTCGCCCTGCAGGGCGGCCGCCGCCCGCTGTGCGAGTACCTCGGCGCGAAGCCCCAGGAGCTCGACGCCTGGCTCGCGGCGCGCTCCGGCCCGCCGCGCGCGATCTTCGAGCGCGCGATGGAGATCATCCTCAAGGAGCACGACCGGCGCGCCGCGCTCGAGGCGCAGAACCCGCCGCCGAAGCGCCGCCGCGCCGACCTTGCCCACCCATGAGCTTGCGCGCCCATGATTTATGATTGAGGCATGCAGACGCTGGCGCGCGGGGTGCACCACCTCGCGCTCTGTACCGAGGACATGAAGATGACCGTCGACTTCTACGTCGACGTGCTCGGCTTTCCCCTGGTGCACGCGATGAAGGTGCCGCCGGGCCTGGGCACCGGGCCGAAGAACCGCGGCAACCCGCCCTACGAGGAGATCCGGCACTACTTCTTCGACATGGGCAACGACAGCCTGCTCGCGTTCTTCGAGATCCCGAAAGGCAAGGAGCCCCGCCACAACCGCAACGCCATCGGCGCGATGCAGCACTGCGCCTTCGTGGTGACGCCGGAGCGCTTCGCCGACATCCAGGAGCGCCTGAAGCGCGCGGAGGTCGAGTTCATCGGCCCGATTCCGCAGCTTCCCGGCCTGGTGGGCCTCTACTTCATCGACCCGAACGGGATCCGGCTCGAGTTCGCCTGCCAGCCGGCCGACGGCGCGGCGCAGGCGGTGATCGCGTGCGTGAAGCAGACGCAGCGGGAAGCGTCCCACGAGCTCGCCACGCTGCCCGGCGCGACGCCGGAGTGGATCCGGAAGCGCGTCGCCGCGCTTCCCGAGTAGCGCTACTTCTTCTTGTGGCTGTTGCGGCCGCCCTTGCGGCTCGGGGCCCTCGAGTGGTGAATGGAACGACCTGCGGTCAAGCAAAACACATGCGCCCGTAGTCGGATCACTACACTATCCATGCGCGCGCCCCTATATCGCGCCTTCGCTGCACCGCGGTAGGATTCGGCGCTCTTGAATAACGACATCACTCTCCGGCAGGAGCCGCGCCGGGTCCTGGTCATCGAGGACGACCTGGACACCGCGCAGACGCTCGCCTTCCTGCTGCGCGACTTCGGCCACGAGGTCCACTACGCGATCACGGTGAACGCGGCGATGAGCATCGCGAGCCGCTTCCTTCCCGAGGTGGTGCTGGTGGACCTGGGGCTTCCGGACGGCGACGGCGCGGACGTCGCGCGCCGCCTGCGGCGCCATCCGCACATGAGGCGCTCGCGCATCGTCGCGATCACCGGCCTCGGCCTCGAGCAGCGCGAGCAGGCGCTCCAGGCCGGCTGCGACGAGTTCCTGCGCAAGCCCGTCGACCCGCAGGTCCTGGAGAAGGCGCTGCAGGAGTAGCGCTAGAGCTGCGGGGCGCGCGAATGCGCGACCGCGGCGTGCGCGCTGTACACCTCGATCAGGCGGTCCACCAGGTCGACGCGGCTCGCCACCAGGCGCGACAGGCTCAGCGTGTTCGCGCCCTCCCAGGCGCCGCTCGCGTACGCGACGCGCGCGGGATGCCGCTCGGGAAGGTCCGACAGGATGCGCGCGATCTCGGCGTGCTCGCTGTCCTCGCGGTAGTCCGCGGGGTGGCGCTTTTCAGGGGGCAGGGGGCGCAGAAGGGCCATGGGCATACATATAGCCCGTCGGCGTGCGCGGCGCGGTGAACTATTTCCGGCCTTGGACTTTCGGGAAAGCGGGAGGGCGCGGCGGGGAGGAGCCCGACCGGAACGTCGACCCCGGCGCGCTATCAGTGCGTCGCTCGGCGATCGAACATTCCGTCGTGCTGACTGAAGTATAGAGGATTCCGCGGCGCCTAAGTTCCGGCGGACGCCTGGCCGGTGTGAACTAGTTCCGCAAGGCGAACGCGCGCGAGGCCGCGGTCGATCTTTCCCGCGCCGTTCAAGGGGAGATCCTTCTCTCCGATGATCCGCACGAAGCGCGGGTGCGCATACTTCGGCCCGTTCTCGAGGCAATAGTCCCGGATCTCCTCGGCGCTCGCGCGGCAGTCCTTCTTCAGGACCACGAGCGCGGCGGGCACGAAGCCCTTCACCGCGTGCGGCACCGGCGCCACCACTGCGTTCGCCACCGCGGGATGGCGGAAGAGCAAGTCCTCCACTTCCTTCGGATAGATGTTCTCGCCGCCGCACGAGAACATGTCGTCGACGCGCGTCTTGAAGTAGTAGAACCCTTCGTTGTCGCGGCGGAACACGTCGCCGGTGCGCAGCCAGCCGTCGACGAGCTTGTCGCGCGTCACCTGCGGGCGCTTGTGGTAGCCGAGGCAGTTGTACGGCGACTTGAGCCAGAGCTCGCCTTCGTCGTCGCGGTCCCGGCCGTCGGCGCCGACGAGGCGAACGCCGTACTCCGGCGCCTGCACCCCCGGCGAGCCGCGCGGCACCGGCCGGCCGTCCACCGGCGGGCGGAACGGGCTGCCGCCTTCGGTGAGCCCGTAGCTCTCGCCGACCTTGATGCCCGGCAGCGCGCGCTCGACCTCGTCCATCAGCTCGTGCGTCACCACGGCGGAGCCGATCGTCATGCTCTTCAGGCCGGACAAGTCCAGCTTCGCGACGAGGTCGCGGTGCTGCAGGAACATGGTGAACACCGCGGCGACGCCGCGCGAGTAGGTGCAGCGGTACTTCGCAAGCGCCTCGAGGTAGGCGCGCGGCTCGTAGCCGGGCATCAGCACGAACGAGCCGCCCGCGTAGAGCATCGGCTTCACCGTGCCGCGCATCGCGTTCTTGTGGAAGAGCGGCAGCGCGATCAGGCCGCGGTCCTGCGGGCTCGAGGGCCAGTAGCGCTGGTTGTATTCCACGTACCAGAGCATCCCGGCGTGCGTCATGATCGCGCCCTTCGGCAGGCCGGTGGAGCCGGAGGTGTAGGGCTGGAAGGCCTGCGCGTCGTCGGCGAGGCGCGGCGGTTCTTTCAGCCTTTCGCTTGCATCCCGTTCTCGCTCGTACGCGTCGAGAAGGACGCGGTTCGGAACGTTTTCAGAAACCTCCGCGGCGTGCGCGCTCGCGCCCGGGTCGATGAACGCGGCGCGGCACTCGGCGTCCTCGAGGATGAACTTCAGCGTGTCGCGCGCGAGGCGCGTATTGATGGCGACCGGGATCGCGCCGGCGCGCATGGCGCCGAAGAAGATCTCGAGGAACTCGACGCGGTTGCCGACGATCATGCCGACGCGCTCGCCGGGCTTCACGCCCAGGCGCCGCACCAGCCCGCCGGCGCGGTCGGCGCGCGCGTCGAGCTCGGCGTAGGTGAGCGAGCGCTCCGTGCCGCCGTGCAGGTCGATGATCGCGACCTTGTCGGGGAAGCGCTTCACCGAGTCCGCGAAGAAATAGCCGAGGTTCTTTTCCTTCATTGCTTTCCGAGGTAGGAAGCGATCATCCAGGCATAGACCTTCGCCGCGTCGAAGGTCCTGTCCACCGACGCCATGTCGAGGTCGGTGTGGGCGAAGGCCTGCTCGCCCGAGCCGAAGTTCGCGGTCGAGATGCCCGCGGCGTTGAGATAGCCCTGGTCGTGCGCCGACTGGCCGTAGAACGTCTCGGGCGCGGCGCCGAGCATCGCGACGCAGCCCGCCCGGAGGAGCTTCACCACCGGCGCGTCCTCCGTCACGAGGCTCGGGTACATCACCGGGCCTTTCTCCACCGTGACGCGCAGCGGCTTGCCCGATACCGGGTCCGGCCAGCCTTCCATGGATTTCGCGACGCGCTCCACCTCCGCCACCGCGGCGTCGGGATCGTCCCCGGGCAGCAGGCGCCGGTCGAGCCCGATCTCGCAGCGATCCTGCACCGTGTGCGTCGACTTCGGAAAGCTCTCGATGCGATTGCAGGTGAGCCACGCCGTGCCCAGGTTCCTGTCTTTTCTGTCATTCGGAATCTCGGCGCTGATCCTTCTCAGGAACTCCAGCGCGCCGGTGACTGCATTGGCGGCGTCGTTCGGCCGGCTGGAGTGGCCCGGCGTGCCGTGCACGATCGCCTTCATGTCGACGCGGCCGCGGTTGCCGAGCTGGAGCTTCAGGCTGTTGCCGTAGACGAAGGCGATGTCCGCACGCACGCCTTCCTTCTCGACGACGTTGCGGATCGCATCGTGCTTGCCGGTCTCGCCGGAGACGCAGCAGACGAACCAGAGCTTTCCCTCGAGGGGAATATTGGAAGCCTGCACGGCAGCGAGCGCATGAAGCATCGCCGCCATCGTGCCCTTCTGCTCGCTCGCGCCCTTGCCGAGCACCGCTTCGCCCGGCAGGCCGTGCGCGGTGGCGTCGATCACCTTGCCGCCGTACGGGTCGGGCATGGTCGAGGGCGGCTGGTTCATCGCGTGCGCCACGAGCATGAGCGAGCGTCCCGAGCGGCCGGCGCCTTTCTCGGCGATGAGGTTGCCCATCGCGTCCAGGCGGGCGACGAAGCCCAGGCCTTCCACCCGCTTCTTCAATTCCTTCTCTATGAAAGCTCGAAGGAGCGGCTCTTCCTCGAGGAGATCGGTCTGCGGGCTCGGCACGCGCACGAGCGCCTGGAACAGGGCTTTGACCTGCTCGCGCGAGAGCTGCGGCGCGAGGCGGGCGGCGAGGGAATCGGTGGGCAAGCGAAACTTCGGGTCGGGTGCGGAAATAAAGGCGAATAATCTAGCAAACTACGGCTCATGAGCACGACGATGAGGGTCGTCGCCATCCAGCAGCACGGCGGCGTCGAGCAGATGAAGCAGGAGCGCTGGCCGGTGCCGCAGGCGGGGCCGGGCCAGGCGCTCGTCGAGGTCGAGGCCTGCGGCCTCAACTACATGGACGTCTTCGTGCTGCGCGGCATGCCCGACCTGCCGACGAAGATGCCGCGCATTCCGGGCGGCGACGTCGCCGGCACGGTGTGCGAAACAGGCGCGGGCGTCTCGAAAAGCTGGGTCGGCAAGCGCGTCGTGCTCTTCCCGCGCTTCCCCGAGGGCGGCGTGCTGGGCGAGCACGGCAACGGCGGCCTGTGCGAGTTCATCGCGGTGGACCAGCGCCAGCTGATCGAGATCCCCGACGGAGTCTCGTTCCGCGACGCCGCGGCGCTGCCGATCGCCTACGGCACCTCGCATCGCATGCTCTACACGCGCGGCCGGCTGAAGAAAGGCGAGAAGGTGCTCATCCTGGGCGCGAGCGGCGGCGTCGGCGTCTCCTGCCTGCAGTTCGCCAAGATGAGCGGCTGCGAGGTCTACGCCGTGACGAGCTCGCAGGACAAGGCGGCGAAGCTGAAGGCGCTCGGCGCCGACCACGCCGTCGTCACGACCGGCGACTTCTCAAAGGAGGTCTGGGCCGCGAGCGGGAAGAAAGGCGTCGATGTGGCGATCAACTTTACCGGCGGCGATACCTGGATACCGACCCAGCGCGCGATGGCGGTGAACGGCCGCATCCTCACCTGCGGCTCGACTGCCGGCCACCTGTGCGAGATCGACGTGCGCTTCGTCTGGTTTCGCGAGATCGAGATCATCGGCTCGCGCGCCTACCTGCCCGAGGACATCAAGGCTTGCCTCGATTTTGTCGCCCGGAAACGCCTGGCCCCGGTCGTGGAAGTGGAATTGCCGCTTGAAAAAGCGGCGCAGGGCGTCCGCCTGCTGGAAGAGCGGCGCGTCTTCGGAAAAATCATCGTGCATGTATAGGAACCTCGGCACGATCGGGATCGAGTACCGGGGCGAGGACCGCCCGGCGATCGTCGACCTGTGCGTCGGCGACGCGCCGCGCGAGGTGAGCTGGCGAGGCTACAACGAGAGCTGCGATGCCGTCGCGCGCGGCGTGCTGAAGCGCGGCCTCAAGCCGGGCGAGCGCGTCGGCATCGTGTCGGGCAACCGCGCGGAGTTCCTCGAGGTGTTCTACGGCGCGATGCGCGCCGGCGTCGTTCCGGTGCTCATCAACATCCTGCAGCCGAAGGAGACGATCGACTGGGTGTGCAGGAACTCCGATGTGAAGCTGCTCTTTGCGGAGAAGGCTCTTTCGGCGCTGTGCCCGGGCGCTCTTCCGCGCGTGGTGTTCGAGGAAGACTATGAGCAGCTGAAAGACCCGGGCCCGTTCACGCCGTTCGAGCCGGGGCATGACGACATCGCTTTCCACGCCTACACGTCGGGCTCGACCGGAAGGCCGAAAGGGGTGCTCCTCTCGCATCGCGCGCACTCGTGGGTCGCGCAGACGATGTCGCGCGACCGCGACTTCGGCCCGGCCGACCGCATGGTGATCGCCGCGGCGATCTACCACAAGCACGGCATGAACTCCGTGAAGTGCGTGCTGGTGGGCGGCTCGACGATGATCCTCCTGCGCAGGTTCGAGGCGCGCAAGTACCTCGAGACCGCGACGCGCTACAAGGCGACCGTGGTGTCGGGCGTGCCGACCATGTTCGCGCTGATGCTGCAGAACCGCGACATCATGGACGCGAACGACTACTCCTGCGTGAGGCTCGCGACGCTCGGCGGCGCGCCGGCTTCGGACGTGCTCGTGGACGAGGTGACGAAGCGCTTTCCGAAGGCGCGCATCATCCAGATCTTCGGCATCACGGAGGCGAGCGCCGCGCTCTTCGGCAAGCATCCCGGGGGCAAGGCGAAGCCGCGCCATTCGCTCGGCTGGCCGCTGCCGGGGAACGAGCTGCGGCTGGTCGGCGGCGAGAGCGCCGACTTCGGCGTGCTCGAGGTGCGCAACCCCGGCCTCATGAGCGGCTACGTCAACGATCCGGAGCAGACGGCGAAGAAGATGAAGGACGGCTGGTACCACTCCGGCGACATCCTGAGGCGCGACCGGGAGGGCTGGTACTACTTCGTCGGCCGCGCCGACGACATGTTCGTCTCGAGCGGCCACAACATTTACCCGCAGGACGTCGAGATCATGCTCGAGCGCCACGCCGACATCGAGCAGGCCTGCGTCGTGCCGGTGCCCGACGAGGTGAAGCACACGCTGCCGGTGGCGTTCGTCGTCAAGCGCAAGGGCTGCGCGCTCACCGAGGAGGAGGTGAAGCAGTACGCGCTGCAGAACGCGCCGCCCTACCAGCATCCGCGCCAGGTGCATTTCCTCGACGCACTGCCGGTGAACACGGTGGGCAAGATCGACCGCCGGCGGCTCGAGGGCGAGGCGAAGAAGCTGAGGCAGCCCGCATGACGCTCGAGGAAGCCCAGGCGCTCGTCGAGCGCGGCCCCTACCTGCGCTGGCTCGGCCTCAAGGTGCTGAAGCTCGCCGAGGACGAGGTCGAGGTGAAAGCGACCTGGCGCGAGGACTGGGTGGCGAACCCGGCGCTCAACCAGACGCACGGCGGCATCCTCGGCGCGCTGATCGACTTCGCCGCCGATTTCGCCCTCGTCGGCCGCCTCGGGCGCATGGTGCCCACGCTCGACATGCGCGTGGACTACCATCGCCTTGCAAAGCCGGGCGACCTCACGGTGAAGGGCAAAGTCATCAGGTTCGGGAAGCAGTTCTCGGTGTGCGAAGCGCGCATCTACGACGCGGCCGGCGAGCTCCTCGCGAGCGGGCGCGGGACGTACGCGACCGCGCCCCCGCCCGACAAACCCGCCGGGAAGTAATGCGCGACTCGCTCCGCGTCGCCGTCGACATCGGCGGCACGTTCACCGACGGCGTCGCCGTCCTTTCTCCCGCCGGCCGCATCTGGGTCGGCAAGGCGCTCACCACGCCGCAGGATCCCGGCGAGGCGGTGAGCGCCGTGCTTTCGGATCTGCTGCGCCAGGTGCGCGCTTGCCTGCAGTCGGCGGCTCCAGGACCGTCGGAGGTCGTGCACGGCACCACGCTCATCACGAACACGCTGATCGAGCGCAAGGGCTCGAGGACCGCGCTCGTCGCCACCGAGGGCCACGCCGACCTGCTCGACATCGGCCGCGAGTGGCGCTACGACATCTACGACCTCGACATCGAGCTCCCCCGGCCCCTCATCGATTCGCGCGATCGCGTCACCGTCCGGGAACGCATCAGCGCCGCGGGCGAAGTGCTGGAGCCGCTCGCCGATTTCGACGTCGAGAAGCTGAAGCGGCTGCAAATCGAATCGGTGGCCGTGTCGCTCCTGCACAGCTACGTCAACGACGCCCACGAGCGCGCGATCCGCGACCGGCTGCAGAAGGCGCTGCCCGGCGTCGCGGTGTCGATCTCCTCCGAGGTGGCGCGCGAGATCAAGGAGTTCGAGCGCACCTCGACCACGGCGGCGAACGCGTACGTGAAGCCGATCGTCGGGCGCTATCTCGCCGAGCTCGAGTCGCGCATCGCCACGGCGGAGAAGGAAGTGCCGCTGCGCATCATGGTGTCGAGCGGCGGCTTCACTTCGGCCGCGGCCGCCGCGCACACGCCGATCCTGCTGCTCGAGTCGGGGCCGGCGGCGGGCGTGCTCTCGGCGCTCAACACTGCGCACCAGAACGGCGTGGACCAGGTGCTTGCCTTCGACATGGGCGGCACCACCGCCAAGGCCTGCGTCGCGGTGGGCGGCGAGCCGCCGGTGGCGCATTCGTTCGAGTGCGCGCGCGTGCGCCGCTTCAAGCGCGGCTCGGGGCTGCCGATCCTCATCCCGAGCCTCGACCTGATCGAGATCGGCGCCGGCGGAGGCTCGATCGCCTATGCGAGCAATCTCGGGCTGCTCAACGTCGGCCCGCAGTCCGCAGGCTCGGTTCCGGGCCCCGCCTGCTACGCGCTCGGCGGCGCCGAGCCGACGGTCACCGACGCCGACCTGCTGCTCGGCTATCTCAGTGCTGCGAATTTCCTTGGCGGCGAGATGAAGCTGAACACCGGGAAAGCGGAAGAGGCGATGGCGGCGCTCGCGAAGAAGCTCGGCGTCAAGACCGAAGCAGCCGCCTGGGGCATCTACGACATGGTGAACGAGAACATGGCCGCGGCGGCGCGCATCCACATCGCCGAGAACGGCCACGACCCGCGCGAGTTCAGCATGGTGGCGACGGGCGGCGCCGGGCCGGTCCACGCGGTCGAGGTGGCGAGGAAGCTGCGCATTCCGCGCGTGCTGGTGCCGATCGCCGCGGGGGCCGGCTCCTGCCTCGGCATGCTCGCCGCGCCGGCTCGCGTCGACAAGGCGTGGTCCGATCCGCACCTGGTTTCGGACATCGACTGGAAGGCGGTCGCCTCGAGCGTGAGCCGGCTGAAGGCGGAAGCGCAGGCCGAGCTGGAAAGCGCCGGCGCGGGCGAGGTCGCATGGACCATCGGCGCCGACATGCGCTATTTCGGGCAGGGGGCGGAGGTCCCGGTTTCGTTTCCTTATTCCTCCATCACCGAGCAGACCGGCCCTTTTCTCATGCGTCTCTTCGAAGAAAGCTACAAGCGCCTCTACGGCCGCACCGTGCCCGGGGCGCGGCCGCAGGTGATCACCTGGCGCCTCACCGGCCGTGCGCAGGCGCGCGGGCATCATTTCGAATGGGGCACCGAGCGCGGGAAAGAAACGGGCGGGCAGGGGACGAGGACGGCATTTCTTTCGCTGAAGGGAAGATTCGAAGCGACACCCGTCTACGATCGCTACTCGGTCTCGCCGGGCACGGCTCTGCAGGGCCCGCTGATCCTCGAGGAGCGCGAGTGCACGATCGTGGTGCCGGTGAAGGCCGAGGTCGCGGTGCTGAAGGACCTGACGGTCTCGGTCACGATCCAGGAGTTCGATTGACGGATTTCAACGCGATCGAGCTCGAGATCCTGTGGAAGCGCCTGATCAGCGTGGTGGACGAGGCGTCCGCGGCGTTCGTGCGCACCTGCTTCTCGACCCTGGTGCGCGACGGCAACGACTTCGCCATCGTGCTCACCGACGCGCAGGGACGCTCGCTCGCGCAGTCGAACATGAGCCTGCCGGGCTTCATCGGCTGCCTGCCCGCGACGGTGCGCCACTTCATGGCGAAGTTTCCGCCCGAGACGATGAAGGAGGGCGACGTCTTCATCACCAACGACCCGTGGAAGGGCTCCGGGCACATCCACGACGTGACGACCGTGACGCCGATCTTCCGCAAGGGAAGGCTCGTCGCCTTCGCCGCGGTGGTGTCGCACCTGCCGGACATCGGCGGGCGGCTGCGCTCGAATTCCAGCCGCGAGATCTACGAGGAGGGGCTGCAGATCCCGCTCTTGAAGCTGCTCGAGGCCGGCCGGCCGAACGAGGTACTGGTCGAGATGATCGCGCAGAACATCCGCGTGCCGGACCAGGGCATGGGCGACATCTGGGCGCAGGTGGCCGCGTGCCGCATGATGGGCGAGCGGCTGCAGCCGCTCATGGACAAGGTGGACCTGGCCGCGCTCGGCAACGCGGTGCGCGCGCGCTCGGAGAAGGCGATGCGCGATGCGATCGGCGCCCTGCCGGACGGGGTGTACCGCTCGACGATCCAGCACGACGGCTTCGAGCAGCCGATCGTCATCCAGTGCGCGCTCGAGGTGAAGGGCGAGCGCATCGACATCGACTTCGCCGGCTCGAGCCCGCAGGTGTCGCGCGCGATGAACGTGGTGCCGATCTACACCTTCGCCTACACCTGCTACGGGGTGAAGGCGCTGCTCTGCCCCGAGATCCCGAACAACGAGGGCACCTACCAGCCGATCACGACGAGCGCGCCCGCGGGCTCGATCTTCAACCCGAGCTACCCGGCGGCCTCCGGCGGGCGCAGCGCCATCGGCCACCTGCTTCCCGCCGCGGTCTTCAAGGCGCTCGCCGGCGTGCTGCCGGAGAAGGTGTGGGCGGGCGGCTCGCCCAATTCGTCCATGACGATGTCGGGGGAATACCGCGGCAAGCGCTACGCGGTGGTGAACTTCCTGAATGCGGGCCAGGGCGCGACGGCGCGCCGCGCCGGCTTCTCGGCGCTTTCGTTCCCGGCGAACCTCGGCAATACGCCGGTGGAGATCATGGAAAGCCTTGCGCCCATCCGCGTCCTGCGCCGCGAGATCCGCGCCGGCAGCGGCGGCGGCGGCAGGCACCGCGGCGGCGACGGCATCCGCTTCGAGTTCGAGCTGCTGCCCGATGCGAAGGAAGCGACGGCATCTTTCCTGATGACGCAGCTCAAGTCCGTTCCGGCCGGCCTCGCCGGCGGCGGCGCCGGGCAGCCCGGGCGATTGCTGGTGAACGGGCAGCAGGTGGACCCCACCGAACCGCGTATCCTGAGGGCAGGAGACCGCGTCACCATGGAAACGGCG
>DASRFM010000088.1:0-99133 GCA_035651575.1 Burkholderiales bacterium
GCCCTTCCAGCCGGCCTTGGGATCGTCGACCCGCGCGTCGAGCAGCTTCGTGAAGAAGCCGGTCGGGTACGGCACGCGCATCTCGACCACCTTGCCATCGACCACCGCGGTGAGCGCCTCGGCGCCGTTGGTGGTGAAGATCGGCACGTTCTTGCCCAGGCCGAGCGTGTTGTAGCGATCCACCCAGACGTAGTACGAGTGGTTGGCGCTGCCCGCCTCGTCCAGTCCCTTGAACTGCGGCCCGGGCATGCGGATGAGCGTCCAGCCCTCCGGGCAGAGCTTCCCGGAAAGCGCCTCCGGTCCGTTCTGCGGCCGGGTGCACTTGCGCCGGTCGAAGCTCGCGAAGTGCCCGCTCGCAAGCGGCGTCCACACCACGCCGTCGGTCGTCATGTCGATGCCGCGCGGGCTCCAAGCGCCGTCGGGCGGGACGAAGAGCTCGGCGATCGCTGTCTCGGACGGGTTCGACCCGGGGATGAGGTGCACGACGTAGCCGGGCTGGTCGACGCGGGCGAAGCCGATGCCCATCGTCTGGCCCCACACCGTGTCGTCCACCGGGCTCGGCATGATGCCGTAGAACGCGGCAAGCACCCGCTTGTCCTTCGCCGGATCGAGCGGCTGGTTCGGCTCCACGTACTCGTCGCGCTTGCCGTTGCCGTTGGTGTCGACGACGACCGGCGTCCAGCCCTGCGATTTTGCGGAGTCGCCGGTCTCGAAGAACGTCTTCGTCTTGATCCAGCCCACGACGCCGCCGCCCAGGCCCGGCCCGCCCTGCGAGAGCCACAGCGTCTGGTCCTTGTCTTTCGCGAAGTAAAGATGGTGCGCGAAGAAGCAGGTGTCGACGTGGTACCACTTCTCCTGCTTCGGGTCCCAGATCGAGACCTGGCGGCCGTTCTCCGCGAGCGGAAAGACCTTCGCCGACGGATGGTCGGAGCCTTTCTGGCAGAAATCCGGGTTCTTCGCCGGGCGGAAGCGCGCGCTGAAGTAGACGCGCCCCAGCCCGTCCATCATCGCGTTGTGGATGCTGCTGCCGCCGTCCCAGAGGGGCTCCTTGCCCCAGTAGGCCGAGGGCTGCATCGGCAGCGTCGTCGAGTTCGGCGTCCCCGGCTGCACCGGGTGCTTGATGGTGAACGCGCGGTTCTTCACCGGGTCGACCACCGGGATGTTGTCGGTGCTCTCCTCCGGCGCGCCGTAGACGTAGCCGTTCGCGTTGACGCGCGGGTCGTGCTGGTAGGACGAGATGCCGTCGTGCAGGTAGAACTTCGGCGTGGAGAAATCCCACATCGTCACGACGAAGTTGCGCTCGATGCCTTTCGGCCGCTCGGGCTTGGCGAACGGCAGCTCGCCCTTCTCGATGCGGTCGGTCCAGTCGGCGTAGTTCCTGAGCGCCGCGTCGATGCCCATGTAGCCCAGCGTGAGCGCCATGTTGCTCATTGCCTGTCCGGCCTGCGTGCGCCTCGCCCACGCCTGCACCGAGCTCTCGGAGCCTTCCTTGAACATCGCCGGCACCTTGCGCACGCCCATGGAGCCGAGCGCGTGACAGGACTGGCAGGAGTTCTTCACCGTGTCGACCCAGGCTTCCTGCGTCTTGATGTTGGGCGAGATGCCGTTGCCCTTCTCGCCCGTACCGGGGAACTGGTCCTTGCCCGGAATGTTGAGCATCGAATACCAATACATGCCGGGATAGTGCTCTGCGTCTTCCTGCGGCGTCGCCGGCGCGGCGCTGAGGTCGACCTTCGTTCCGGGCGCGGCATAGATCTTCGCCGTGTCCTTCAGACCATAGCCTCGCGCCCAGATCGCGTAGCTCGCCTTGGGCAACTGCGGAAGCACATAGCGGCCCTTGTCGTCGGTAACGACGATCTTGCCGTACTTGGTCGGCAGGTCGCTCGTCTCGGCGATCACCCAGACGCCGGCTTCGGGCCCGTTCGGCCCGGTGACGGTGCCCGCGATGGAGTTCCTGCTTGCCTTCTGCGCAAAAGCCGGCGCGCCGGCCAGGCAGGCCGCAAGGACTGCGGCCGCAAAACGCGTGCGTGTTGCCACCATGACTCCTCCTCTCCCAGGATTGGCTGGTGTAACGAGCCTAGGATGCCCCTTTTCGGGGCTGCCCGCCACCGGGGCGTCGAAATCAGGCCGTCAGCTTGGGCACGGTGACGCCGACGAGCGCGTCCCGGGTCAAAAGCGCGGCCAGCCGCTCCTCGCTCCACCCCTCCGTGCCCGCGGGGCGCATCGGGATGACGACGTAGCGCATGTCGGCGTTCGAGTCGTGGACGCGCACGCTGACATGGTCCGGGATGACGGTGCCGAACTCGCGCAGCACGGCGCGCGGCTCGCGCACGACGCGCTTCCGATAGTTCTCGCTCTTGTACCAGGTGGGCGGCATGCCGAGGAGCGCGCGCGGGTAGCACGAGCACAGCGTGCACACGACGACGTTGTGGACCTCCGGCGTGTTCTCCACCGCGATCAGCTTGTCGGCCTCGAGGTCGATGCCGAATTCGGCGCACGCCGCCTTTCCGTCCTCCAGCAGTTTTTCCCGGAAGGCGGGATCGACCCAGGCATGGGCGATGACGCGCTGGCCGCGGTACGGAAAATCCTGCTCGAATTTCTCCATGCGCGCGCGCACCTGCTCGGCGGTGATCACGCCGCGCTCCTCGAGGAGCTCCTGCATCGCGCGGCTCAGGATCTCGTGCTCGGAGGGCGGGCCGCTGTCGAACTCCGGCCCGGTGGCGGGCGGGTGGTGATGGCCGTGGGTCATGCCGGATCGAGCCAGTGCTCGTAGATTTCGAGCTCGAGCAGGTCGCGCTCCGCGCCGCGGTAGTCGGGCCAGACCTCCTTCTGCGGGAAGCGCACGCGGTAGAGCACGCGCTTCGGCTCGCCGTCGAAGCCATAGGCGAGCTCCTCGGGGTTCGGGAAGCTGCCGCAGATGCGCTCGATCGTGCCGCGCTTGCCGCGGATGTAGAACGGCGTGCGCCGGTGCCCCGGCGGATAGCTCGCCTTCACGCGCACCGCCTGGCCGACCGTGAATCTTCCCGGGCTGCTACTCATAGCGCCTGCGCACCTCGGCGATCCTGGCCTCGAGCTCCTTCTCGGTGAAGAAGCCCTTCTCGAGCAGCACGGCGCGCAATGCCTCGGTGGTGCGCTGGAAGTACCCGAGCTCGTAGTAGCGGCTGCCGAGGTCCTCTGCGGCGCGGCGCAGCTCGTCGAGGCGCAGGATCCTGCGGCTGGTGAGGGTGCCGCGCAGCGCGTTCGCCTGCTTCTCCCAGAACTTCATGCCGTGGTCGTGCGTGTCGACCGGCCCGGCCTCCTCGCCGCCCATGTCGCTGGGAAGATGGTGCTCGTGCGTCATTCGGCCCTGATGTTCGCGGCCTTCGCCGCTTTCGCGTATTTCTCGTAGTCGGAGCGGATGAGCTTCATCATGTCGGAGGCGTTCAGGACGAGCATGTCCATGCCGGCATTCTCGAGCTTCCTGCGCACCTCCGGGTCGGCGGCGATCTTCACCACATCGGCCTCGACCTTGGCCGCGAGCGCCTGCGGCGTGCCCGGCGGCGCCATGAAGCCGTAGTAGTTGTCGAGCGAGAAGTCCTTCAGCTCCGGGATGCCGGACTCGCGCACCGTGGGCACCTGCGGCGCGGCGACCGAGCGCGCGGAGCTCATGAGCGCGATCGGGCGCAGGCGGCCGTCCTTGAAGAACGGCACCGCTGCCGGCAGCGTCGTCACCACGGTGTCGATGTGCCCGGCGACGGTGTCGGCCACCGCCGGGCCGCAGCCCTTGTGCGGGATGTGCAGCGCGTCGAGGTGCTCGATGGACTTCAGCATCTCCATGCTGAAGTGATGCGGGCTGCCGACGTTGCAGCTCGCGTAGGAATACTTGCCCGGCGCGCTCCTCAGCATGGCGATGAACTCGTGCAGGTCCTTCGCCTGGACCTTGGCGCTGTTCACCGCGATCACCATCGGCCCCGAAGTCACCACCGCGATCGGCACGAAGTCCTTCGTGAAGTCGAAGCCGAGGTTCGTGTAGACCACCTGGTTGACGATGTGGGTGTTGGTCGCGAGGAGCAGCGTGTAGCCGTCCGGCGCGGACTTGAACACCTCGTGCGCGCCGATCGAGCCGCCGGCGCCGGGCTTGTTCTCGACGAAGACCTGCTTCTTCCAGAGCTCCGAGAGCCGGTCGGCGAAGACGCGCGCCGTCGTGTCGGCGCCGCCGCCGGGAGTGAAGGTAACGACCAGCTTGACCGGGTGCGCGGGGTAGTCCTGCGCCTGCGCGGCGAGGGCGCAGAGCGCCAGCAAAACGGCCGGCGTTTTCATCGGACGCAATGCTACTCTTGAAATCGCCATGGGCAAGCTCGCCATCAGCCTCGCCTGCTGCGACTACGACCGCACGCGCGCCATCTTCGACGGCCGCGTGCCCGTGGAAGGCTGCGAGGTGCACGGCACGCCCATGGAGCCCGAGGAAACGTTCCATCGCGCGTTCAAGTACCAGGAGTTCGACGTCAGCGAGCTTTCGCTCTCGAGCTACACGCTGCAGGTCTCGCGCGGCGAGAACCCCTACGTGGCGATCCCGGCGTTCGTTTCGCGCGCGTTCCGCCACTCCGGCATCTACATCCGCACCGACCGCGGCATCGCGCGGGCGCAGGACCTGAAGGGACGCACGATCGGCGTGCCGGAATACCAGATGACGGCGAACGTCTGGATCCGCGGCATGCTGGCCGACGAGTACGGGGTCCGCCCGCAGGACGTGCATTGGCGAAACGGCGGCATCGAGCAGCCGGGACGCGAGGAGCGCACGGCGCTCAAGCTCCCCGCCGGGATCGAGCTGAAGCCCATCGGCCCCGGCGAGACGCTCTCCCGCCTGCTCGAATCGGGCGGCATCGACGCCATGTTCGGCGCGCGCCCGCCTTCGTCCTTCATGCGCGGCGCGGCGAACGTCGGGCGGCTATTCCCCGATTTCCGCGTTGCGGAGCAGGACTACTTCAGGAAAACGAAAATTTTCCCGATAATGCACGTGATCGGCATTCGCCGCTCGCTCGTGGAGCGCCATCCCTGGCTCGCGATGAACCTGATGAAGGCCTTCGTCAAGGCGAAGGAGATCGTCTGGTACGAGCTCGGCCAGATCGGCCACCTCTTCACGAGCCTGCCCTGGGGCGTCGCCGAATTCGATGCGACGCGCGCGCTGATGGGCGAGGACTACTGGAGCTACGGCCTCAAGCCCAACCTGCACGTGCTCGAAGCCTTCACGCGCTACCACCACGAGCAGGGGCTTTCGGCGCGCAAGGTCGGCGCCGAGGAGCTCTTCGCGCCCTCGACGCTCGAGCAGGCGAAGATCTAGCTCTTCTTGCCGAAGAGGCGGTCGAGGCTGAAGCGGCCGCCGCCGGAAGCCATCAGCAGGAGGAAGCCGCCGAAGATGGCGACGTTCTTCATGAACTGCGTCTCCTGCGCGCGCCGCGCCGCGGCCTCGCCGATCTCCCAGTAGCGGTGCGAGATCGCGGTCGCGACGATGACGAACAGCATCATGAGGAGCGCGGCCCAGCGCACCTGCAGGCCGAGCACCACGGCGGCGCCGCCGAGGAACTCGACCAGCGCGCCGAGCACCGAGAGCGGGCCGGACATCGGCACGCCGCGGCTCGCGAGGCTCTGCGCGAACGCATCGAGGTGCATGAGCTTGCCGTAGCCGCTCGTCACGAAGATCAGCCCGAGCAGCACGCGCCCGAGGAGGAGGCCGGTGTCTTTCATCATGGGGCGGGATGATACCCTCGGGAGGCCATGAAGATCACCAGCCTGGAGATCCACATCCTGCGCGCCCCGGACACCGGCCGGCCGCACTGGGTGAGCCATTTCGTCGTGCCGCGGGCGAACGAGATCCTGGTGCGCATGCGCACCGACCAGGGGCTCGAGGGCATCGGCATCGCGACGAGCTACACGCCGATCGAAGCCGCGATCCACGCCTTCCGGACCGGCATCGCCGAGCAGGTGATCGGCATGGACCCGCTCGCGCCCGAGCAGCTGTACCAGAAGCTCTTCTCGCTGACGTGGAAGCGCCAGGCGAGCGAGAAGGGCTGGTCGCGCGAGGCGATCGTGCGCATCTCGGCGGCGCTCGACATCGCCTGCTGGGACCTGGTCGGGAAAGTGGCCGGCCTGCCGCTCTACCGCCTGTTCGGCGGCTACCGCAGCGAAGTGCCCTGCTACGTCACCTGCGCCTACTACCGCGACGGCAAGACGCTCTCGGAGCTGAAGGACGAGATGCAGATGCTGAAAGCGCAGGGCCATACCGGCTTCAAGGCCAAGGCCGGCGGCGCGCCGCTCGCCGAGGACATGAAGCGCCTGGAAGTGGTGCGCGAGGTGATCGGCCCGGACAAGGACCTGATGGTGGACGTGAACCGCGGCTGGGACCTCGCCACCGCCATCGAGGGCGCGCGCCTGCTCGAGGCGCTCGAGCCGCGCTGGCTCGAGGAGCCGGTGCGCTGGGCGGACGACCGCCGCGAGCTCAAGCTCCTCGCCCGGCAGACGCGCATCCCGCTCTCCGCGGGGGAGAGCGAGCTCACGAGCTACGGCTGCCGCGCGCTGCTCGAGGAGAACGCGATCCAGATCCTGCAGTTCGATTGCACCATGATGGGCGGCTTCACCGAGGGGCGGAAGCTCTCCGCGCTCTGCGAGATGAGCCATGTGCAGGTCGCGCCGCACCACGACTGCTTCATCCACGCGCACATCGTCGCCGCGACGCCGGCGGGCTGCATCGTCGAGTCCTTCACCGACCCCGAGCGCGACCCGCTGCAGGCCGAGCTCTTCGAGGACCCGCCGAAGATCGCCAAGGGCTTTCTCACCCTGAAGGAGCAGCCCGGCCTCGGCCTGACGCTCTCGGAAAAAGCCGTGAAGAAATTCGGCGAGCGCATCCTCTGATCCGCGAACAGGTGCTGCGCGGCATCGCGCGGAACCGCGAGCCCGGGCTGCATTTCGCGGGACACTTCCTCGGCATCTCCTGGGACCGCGTCGAGCCGCAGGAGACGCGCCTCTCGCTCGACGCCGGCCCGCATCTCGCCGGCGCGGACGGCGAGCTCCACATCGGCGCGCTCGCCATGCTCGCCGACTTCGCACTCGCGAACTGCATGCGCGCGATCCTCGAGCCGCACCAGCGCCTCGCCACCGTGAGCATGACCCTCGAGCTGACGGATGCGCCGCGCACCGGCCGCCTCGAGGCGCACGGCCGCTTCCACGGCTTCATCCGCGAAGGCAAGGGGCGCATCGGCAAAAGCGAAGTCCTCGTCGTCTCCAAGGAAAAGCCGGTCTGCGTCGGAACCGGAGCCTTCATGGCGCTCGACCCGCCGGCGGACGTCAAGCTGCACCCCGTTCCGCACCGCAAGCGCAGCGATCCCGAAGTTTCTTTGCCTCCCGAGAAAGAACTGAGCGACGAGGAGCGGCGAGTGCTTGAACAGGCCGACGCAGCTCTCGGCGATCCGCACCCCTCCTTCATCGAGCGCTTCTGGGGCTGCGTGCCGCACCGCACCGCCCACGGCGCCTCGTGCAAGATGCCGAACGGCCCTCACATCGGAAACCGCGTCGGCCACGCGCAGGGCGGCGTCCTTCTCGGCCTTGCCGCAAGCACAGCGGCGTGCGCCCTTCCCTCGACCTGGCGCCTGAGCTCGCTCTCGGGCTGGTACCTGCGCCCCGGCCAGGGCGCCGCGCTCAGCGCTCGCTCAACGGTCGTCCATCACGGGCGCCTGACGGGCGTCGTGCGCACGGAAGTCTCCGATCCAGAGGGCGCGACCGTCATCGAGGTCATGACGACCCACGCGCATCGCTGAACGTCCGCTTTCGGCCAATAGCGGACATCGGCCTACGGCGCGGTGGTTCCTGCCGCGATCTTCACTGAACGCCTACCGACCGGATCGGGCAATGCGATAAGAGGAACTGCGGGAGTAATCCTGCCCCGCTCATTGCCGGCGTGTCCGCGCAGGAGTTCGGGTTCGGCCTGAGCCAATATTAAATCGGCTCTCATGCGCCTGACAGTCGTTTGACGCCGCAGGCGTGACATAGGCGGTAGCACTCGCGGCGGAGCCAAGAGCATACTGACAAGTGCTGCTCGAATGCGGAGTGCGGCGCATGACCATTAGACTTGCCATTGCCGAGGATCAGCGCATGATCCGCGAGCTTCTCTCGGGCTTGCTGGGGCGGGAGGCGGACATGGAAGTCGTCGGTGAGGCAGCTACTGGTAAACAGGCGATCGAGCAGTGCGGCAAGCTTGTCCCCGACGTCCTCGTTCTGGATGTCGGCCTGCCCGACCTCACGGGAATCGAAGTCGCCCGTACGCTCAGGAAGAAAGTACCGGGGATGAAGCTCCTCGCGCTGTCGATTCATACGGATAAATACTTCGTACAGCAGATGCTCAAGGCTGGAGTGGACGGCTATGTCGTCAAATCCTCGGCGTTGAGCGAGCTCGTGCGCGCGATCCGCGTAGTCGTCGAGGACAAAATATACCTATCGCCGGACATTGCTCGCGCGGCGCTGAGCAATCACCTCTCCGCCGAGTCCGCGAATTTCAGTCCCCGCCTAAGTTCACGCGAGCAGCAAGTCTTGACCTTGCTGGCCGAAGGCAAACGTTCCGGAGAGATTGCGGCGCGGCTTCACATCTCTGCCGCGACCGTCGAAGCTCATCGGGCCCACATCATGCGCAAGCTGGGCCTACACACGATTGCCGACCTGACCAAATACGCAATCCGCAGGGGACTGACTTCGCTATAGCTTCACCCGGCGTTGACTTCTGCATTAAGTGATTCCGATTATTCAAATTAGCGTATCGCAGGGATTTCGCCGTTGTGGCCAAGAGGGCATGCTTTGCCAAGGCATTGTGTGTCTCAATTTCACGTTAGGCTCCTGCAGCGGGCTGCCGAGATCCTGGGTGGACCCGAGCAGCTTGCGTCCTACCTTGGCGTATCCCAGATAAGCCTGCGCATATGGGCGCGCGGCATAGCTTGTCCGCCAGACGCCGTATTCCTCAAGCTGGCTGACCTGATAAGCGAGAATCCTGCTGCGGTTCACTCTGAAAAATTGTCCGAGAGCCGATAGCGGACGCTCGACTAAGCGTCGCGACGCACGAGGCGAATAAGCGTCAGCTCCGGCGTCGTGCCGAAGCGCACCGGCGGCCCCCACGTGCCGGTGCCGGCGCTCACATAGACCCACATCCGCCCGCTGCGCGACAGGCCCCAGACGTGCGGACCGTGGATGAGCTTGACGGCCAGCGTCCAGGGAAAGAATTGGCCCGCGTGCGTATGGCCGGAGAGCTGCAGATCGAAGCCGGCGCGCTCGCCGAGCGGCGCGAGCTTCGGGTTGTGCGCGAGAAGAAGCCGCAAGGCGGCGGTTTCGTTTTTTCCGAAGGCTTTTTCCGCATCCGGCTTGCCCGCCGCGGGATCGACGACGCCGCCGACCAGCACGCTCGCGTTCCCAAACGAAAGCGTTCGATATTCATTGAGAAGGACGTGCATGCCCTGGGCGCGGAAGTAGTCGATCCACTGCCCCGCGCCCGCATAGGCTTCGTGGTTGCCGAGGATGAAGAAGCGCCGCTCCTTCGGCTCGAGCTCGGCGAGCGGCGCGACGTGCCGGCCGAGGCGCGACACCGGGCCGTCGACCATGTCGCCGGTGAGCGCGACGAGGTCGGGCTTGAGCGCGTTCGCCATCTCCACAACGCGGCGCACGTAGCGCTCGCCGATCGTCGGGCCGACGTGCAGGTCCGTGATCTGCACGATGCGCAGGCCCTCGAGCGCCGGATCGAGGTTCTCGATCGGCACCTCGACCTTGCGCACGCGCGGGCCGCGGAACGCGGCGGCGGCGCCGGCGCCGAGCGCGGCCACCGAGGCGGCGAGCAGCCAGGGCGTCGGCGCCTGCCACCCGGTGGCGAAGAGCGCGAGGTCGCGCAGCACGGTGAGCACGAAGGCGAAGCTCAGCCATCCCATGCAGACGTAGCTCGCGAAATGCAGCCACTCGTCGTAGCGCGTGTGGCGGCCGCGGTCGCCGACCCAGTAGACCGCCGGCACGAGCCAGATCGTCACGAACGGCGCCGCGAGCGCGGCGCGCTCCCAGCCGCGCGCCTCCCAGCCGAGCGCGAGGTAGGCGTAGACGATGCCGAGAAGCGCCGTCAGGACGGCGAGGAAGCGCAAGCCTCAGCCCGCCTGGAGCTTCGCGTCGGCGAGCGTGCGGAAGAACTCCTCGTGGTCGCGCAGGTCGAGCAGGAAGCGCGCCTCTGCGTCGGCAAAGGCGCTGGGCGGCACGTGCCGCTTCAGCTTCTCCAGGTCGTCGAGCACCTGGCGTACGCGCTCGACGCTCGCGCCCTCGACGAACCGGCGGATGTCGCCGCGCGTCATGCCGGGACGAGCGGGCCGGTGCGCTTCTCAAGGAGCGCCCACGCCTTGTCGCCGTAGACGGCCTTCCAGCGCGCGTAGAACGGGCCGAGGTGCCTGCGAAAGCCGCTGGTGTCGGTCTCGGTCACGACCATGCCCTTCGCGCGCAGGATCTCGAGCGCGCCGGCGTCGATCTTCGCCACGTCGGCCCGCTGCGCGAGGGCCGCCGCATCGGCGTGGCGCGTGACGACCGCCTGCAGGTCGGCGGGCAGCGCCTTCCACTTTTCGAGATTGGCGTTCAGCGTGAACCCGGACCACCAGTGGTTGGTGATATTCAGGTACCTCTGCACCTCGTGGAGCTTGAGCAGCACGATGATCTGGTACGGATCGGTCTGCCCGTCCACCACCTGCTCCTTCAGCACCTTGTAGAGCTGGTTGAGCGTGAAGGTCCTGGGCTGCGCGCCGATGGATTCGAAGAAGTCCACCGTCATCTTCTGGAACGGCGTGCGGATCGTCATGCCGGCGAGGTCCTCGACGGCGCGGACCGGGCGCGTGCGCGTGGTGATCTGGTGGAAGCCGTTGTCGAAGCCGAGCCGGAACTGGTGGATTCCCTTGCCGGCCATCTCGCCGCGGATGTAATCGCCGAGATCGGCGTCGAGCGCGGCGAACACTTCCGCCGGCGTCTTGAAGGTGAACGGCAGGCCCGGCATCTCGGTCACCGGCACGAGCGGGCCCCAGACGTTGCCCGCCATGTACATCTCGATCTCGCCCTTCTGCACCATCGCGAGCATCTGGTTGTCGGAGCCGAGCGCGCCCGCGCCGAGCACGTCGATCTGCATCTGGCCGTTCGTCTCGGCCTGCACGCGCTCTGCCATTTCCCTGAGGCGCAGGTAGTTCGGGCTGTCGAGCGGCTGGCTCAGGCCGAGCCGCCAGCGTACTTCCGCGGCCCTAGCGCCGCGTCCCGCGACGAGCGCCGCAGCGCCCAGTCCGGCGATGAACTTTCTCCTCGTGACCATGATTTCTCCCTTTAGCGAACTTTCGCGACCGCGCCTGAGGGCGCGACGAGCGCGACGAATTCCGTCTGCGGGTCCGGCCGGTACACGTGCATCTCGTAGCCGCTGTCGAAACGCACGGTGGTTCCCTCGCCCAGTGCCTTGATGAGGTCGGTCCGGGTCGCGCCATCGGTCGCGGCGTGCCGCGGGTCGTCCATGTATTCGAGCTCGACCCTCGTGTCGTCGGGCCAGCTCGCGTCGCCGAGCGGCAGCAGGTAGGCGCGGTCGAGCAGCACCTGGCAGTCGCAATGCACGAGGTCTTTCTGCGGCATGCGCCCCGCCGACGCGCCCGCATAGAGCGACGCGGCCGGCAGCACCTGCCTCCTCCCGGCGTGGCTCAGCGTCACGCTGAAAAGCGGCCGCTCCGCGAAAAAGATGTATGGCGAATCCTGATCGGCGCAGAAGTCGTGCACTTTCTGGAAAAACCAGGCGACGGGCCCGATGATCGGCTCGATGTCGGAGATGAGCTCGGCCTTCATCCCGACCTCGCACTCGAGGCGCAGGTCGCCCAGGCGGCGCGCATCCGGCGGCAGGCCCGGGGTGCGGATCTCGGTGCGCCAGGTCATGCTTCGCGCCTTGCGGTTCGGGCGCACCGCGGCGTCCTCCTTCAGCGCCTTCGGGTCGCGCGGCAGCGTGAACGTGCGGTCGGGCGCGACGTCGATCGGCGTCTCGAAGCTGTCCGCGACGATGCGCAGGTCGATGTCGTCCATGTCGGTGCCCGGGAGGCGCGGCAGCAGCTTGTAGCGCAGCGACGCCCTCGGCGCGAGGCCATGGCGCGCCTCGAACAGATCCATGCCGGCGACCATCTTGCGATACGACTTGTCCACCGTGTTGCGCAGCGCCGTGACGGTAATGGCGTCGTCCGCGGCAAACACGCTGGCGGCAAAAAAGAGCGGGAGAAGAAAAAGCCGGCTCATCGTACGGTCACGCCCCGCTTCACCAGGTCGTCGATTTCCTGCTGCGAATAGCCTGCCTCGCGCAGCACCTCGGCGGAATGCCGGCCGAGCTTGGGCGCGGGGTTCCAGTCCTTGCGCCCGGGGCTCGACCAGCGGTTCGGCAGGCGGAAGTTGCGGATCTTCCCCTCGGTGGGATGCTCTTTGATCTCGAAGAAGCCGACTTCGTTCAGGTGCGGGTCGTCGAGCAGGCTGTCGAGCGTGTGGTAGGGCATGCACGGCACGTCGTGCCGCTCGAGGATTTCGATCCACTGCGCCGTGGTCTTCGTTTTCAACGCTTGCATTCTTATTTCGAAATAGGCGGCGACGTTGCTGAACCGCGCCTGCACGCTCGAGAAGCGCGGATCGTCCTTGAGCTCCGGCCGCCCGATCGCCTCGAAGAAGCCGAACGCCTGCTCGTCCGTGTTGGCCGAGATGCAGATCCAGCCGTCCTTCGTCGGGATCGGCTTGCCGAGCGGATCGAGGAGCCGCGGGTCGCCGGTGCCGCCGAGCGGCGGCTCGAAGGTCTTCAGGTAGAGGTGCTCCTCCAGGACGAACTTCACCAGGTTCTCGAACATCGGGATCTCGATCGAGCAGCCCTCGCCGGTGCGCGTCCTCTGGTAGAGCGCCATGGCGATCATCTGCACCGCGATCAGGCCCACGACCTTGTCGGCGACCACCATCGGGACGTAGCGCGGCTCGCCGGTGGCGCGGTGGTGCAGCGCCGCCATGCCGCCCGAGCCCTGCAGGATGGTGTCGTAGGCCGGCTTGTCGCGATAGCGTCCGTCCTGCCCGAAGCCGAACATGCCGCAGTAGATGATCTTCGGGTTCGCCGCGCGCACGTCGTCGTAGGAGAGCTTCAGCCGCGCCATCCCGGCGGGCCTCACGTTCCACACCAGGACATCCGCATGCTTCACGAGCCGCAGGAGCGCGGCGTGCCCCGCGGGCTGCTTCAGGTCGAGCACGATCGAGCGCTTGTTGCGGTTGAGGTGCAGGAACTTGGCGCCCATGCCGGGCGTGACCGACTTTCCGTTCATCACGCGCACGAGATCGCCGCTCTTCGTCTCCACCTTGATCACGTCGGCGCCGTGGTCGGCGAGGATCTGCGTGCAGAGCGGCCCCACCACTACCGATGTGAGGTCGAGGACGCGCACGCCCTCCAGCGGCCCGCCGCTCATCGCTTTGCCGCCCCCCTGTTAAGGGGGGTGTGAGCCGCAGGCGAACGGGGGGTTGGTTTTTGAAAAGCAAACCCCCCCGCTCGCAAAAACTGCTCGCTTCCCCCCTTGTCAGGGAGGCGGCACATCAAGAACGTCATGCCAGCTCGACCTCTGCCTCCAGGGCCCTGGCGCCTTGATCATCGACGGCCCAAAGAAAGACCCTCTCATTTTCCATGCGTCCGCACAGCGTAACCGGACGGTCGACGAAGAGAGGCTTGAGATTGCGGGAAGAAGAGACTTTCAATTCCATCCCGGTGCTGGAGGTCGCGAGCTGCCACAGCATGAGCGTGGTGAGCCCGCCGTTGACGATGAGGCCCGGGTAGCCCTCGGTTTCCTGCGTGTAAGGCAGGTCGTAGTGGATGCGGTGGCCGTTGTACGTGATCGCGGAGAAGCGGAAGAGCGCGACGCTGTCCGGCGTCCAGGGACGCGACCACACGGGCTTTTCTTCCTTCCCCTGCGAATTCTTCCCCGCGGAAACTCCTGCTCCCTGCGTCTCGCCGCGGTACACGATGTCCTGCTCCTCCACGACCGCGAGGCCGCGCCCGCCCGAGATCTCGTGGCGCACGGTGACGAAGCACATCTCGCCCGAGCGTCCCTGCTTCGGCGTGATGCCCTGGATGGTGGAGACGCGCCTCACGTCCTCGCCGACGAGCAGCCGCTCGTGGAACGAGACGCGCCGCCCGGCGAACATGCGCCGCGGAAGCGGCACCGGCGGCAGGAACTGGCCTTTCGCCGGATGGCCGTCGGGACCGAGGCCCGACTGGCGCGTCGTCGGCCCGAAGAGCATCACGTACCAGGCGCGCGGCAGCGGATCGCCGCGCTGCAGCTCCGCCGGCAGGTCGAGGAGCGCCGCGAGGCGGCGCACCGCGGAGAGCGCGACTTCGTCCTCGGCGCGCTCCTGCCGCCCGATCCATTCGTTTAGCATTCGCCCGATGGTACTGAAAAAAAGGCGCTATGAGCCCGAGGCGCGCGGCCCGCTCGCGGGCGTGCGCGTGCTCGACCTGTCGCGCCTTTTCGCCGGCAACCTGCTGACGCAGATCCTCGCCGACTTCGGCGCCGAGGTCATCAAGGTCGAGCCGCCCGAAGGCGACACGCTGCGCGGCTGGCGCACGAACGGCATCGAGACGCACTGGAAGAACTACGCGCGCGGCAAGAAAAGCCTGTGCCTCGACTTTAAGAGCGGCGAGGCCCGCGACACGGTTCTCCGCCTCCTGCCTTCCGCGTCGATCTTCGTCGAGAGCTTCCGGCCGGGAACCCTCGAGGCGATGGGCCTCGCGCCCGAAGTTCTTCTGCGGGAAAACCCGAAGCTCGTGATCGTGCGCATCTCCGGCTGGGGCCAGGATGGCCCGTACGCGCGCCGCCCGGGATTCGGCTCCCTCGTGGAGGGCATGTCGGGCTTCGCGGCGATGAACGGATTCGAGGACCGCGAGCCGGTGCTGCCGCCCACCTACCTCGCCGACGCCGTCGCCGGGCTCTACGGCGCCTCGGCCGCGATGATCGCGCTGCGCGCGGCGGAGAAGAAGGACGGCCGCGGCCAGGTGATCGACCTGCCGCTCCTCGATCCGCTCTTCGCGATCCTCGGGCCGCACGCCGCGCATTACCGGCTGACCGGCAAGGCCAAGGAAAGGAGCGGCAGCCGCTCGACGACATCGGCGCCGCGCAACGTCTACCGCTGCAAGGACGGCCGCTACGTCGCGCTCTCGGCCTCGACGCAGAAGATGGCGGAGCGCACCTTGCGCGCCATTGGCCGCGCCGACCTCGTGGAGGACCCGCGCTACCGGACCAATGCCGATCGCGTGAAGCACGCCGCCGAGCTCGACGCCATCATCGGCGCCTTCGTCGCCGGCCGCAGCCAGCAGGAGACCGTGGCGTTCTTCGAGAAAGCGGAGGTCACCATCGGGCCGATCTACGACAGCGCGCAGATCCTCGAGGACCCGCACTTCATCGAGCGCGAGATCCTCGCCGACTATCCGGACGACGACATGGGTTTCTTTCCCATGCACCACGTCGTGCCGCGCCTCCTCGGCACGCCCGGCGCGATCCGCGCCCCGGCGCCGAAGCTCGGCGAGCACAATGCCGAGCTGCTCTCCGAAATGAAAAAGCCGTGAAGGAGCTGCCCGTCTGGAGGTCCCTGCTCTACGTTCCCGTGAACGTGGAGAAATACGTCGAAAAAGCGCACACGCGAGGCGCCGACTGCATCCAGCTCGACCTCGAGGACAGCGTCCCGGCGGCGGAGAAGGCGCGCGCGCGTACGCTGGTCGCCGCGGCGGCCGCCCGGGTGCGGCGCGGCGGCGCCGACGTGGTGGTGCGGATCAACAGCCCGCTCGAGGCGGCAATCGAGGACCTGCAGGCCTCGGTCTGCCCCGACGTGGACGGCATTGCCGTGACCAAGACGTCGAGCGCGGACTACGTCAGAAGGATCGATGAGACGGTCGGCGCGCTGGAAGCGAAGCGCGGCCTGCCCGAAGGCCGCATCCGGCTCCTCGCCATGATCGAGACCCCGGCCGCGTTCTTCGAGATGCCGGCGATCGCGCGCGCGAGCCCGCGCCTTGTCGCGATGAACATTGGCGGCGAGGACTTCGCGCTCGAGGCCGGCATGGAGCCCACCGCGGAGACGCTCCTCATGCCGAAGCAGCAGATGATCTTCGCGGCGCGCGCCGCGGGCCTCATGCCGCTCGGCTTCATCGCGAGCGTCGCGGGCTTCGGCGATGCGGAGGGCTTCCGGCGCATGGTGCGCCGCTCGCGCGCCTTCGGCTTCATGGGCGCGGGCTGCATCCATCCCGGACAGGTGCCGGTGGTGAACGAGGAATACTCGCCGTCCGCCGGCGAAATTGCCTTCGCGCAGCGAGTCATCGACGAAAACAAGAAAGCCGAGGCGGCCGGCCGCGCCTCGTTCGCCCTCGACGGCAAGATGATCGACGTGCCGGTCGTCGAGCGCGCTCGGCGCCTCCTCCAGCGGGCGGAAGCCATCCGGCGCAGGGAAGCGCGCAAAAACCCGCCGGGACCCGCGGCCTGAATTTTGCTGGAGCGGCGGCGTGGGCCTGTCGCTCAAGCCGGAGCACCTGAAGCGCTACAGGGACTTCGCGCGCCTGCTGTGGAAGTACGGCCGCACCGACCTGCTTTCCGGCGCCGGCCTCTCGGAGCTCCTGCCCGAGGAGCGCCGCCGCGACCGCGCGACGCCGCAGGCGAAGGGTCTCGCGGACGACGTCGAGAAGCTCGGCCCGACCTTCATCAAGCTCGGGCAGCTGCTCTCGACGCGGCCGGACATCGTCCCCGCGGCGTACGCCGACGCGCTCACGCGCCTGCAGAACGAGTGCGCGCCCTTCCCGTACGAGGAGGTCGAGCGCATTCTCACCGAGGAGCTCGGCGTGCGGCCGTCCAAGGCCTTCGCCTCCATCGACCGCGAGCCGATCGCCGCCGCGTCGCTCTCGCAGGTGCACCACGGCGTGCTGCGCGACGGCCGCGAGGTCGCGATCAAGGTGCAGCGCCCGGAGGTGCGCGCGCAGGTGCTCTCCGACCTCGAGGCGCTCGCCGACATCGCCTCGTTCCTGCACGAGCACACCGAGACCGGCGAGCGCTACCGCGTCGGCCTGCTGTTCGACGAGTTCCGCAAGTCGCTGCTGCGCGAGCTCGACTTCCGCCAGGAGGCGATGCACCTCCTCACGCTCGGCGAGAACCTGCGCGAGATCCCGGAGATCCTCATCCCGCAGCCCGTGACGGCATACAGCAGCTCGCGGGTGCTGACGATGGATTTCATCGCCGGGGTGAAGATCACCGCGCTCAGCCCGCTCGCGCGCCTGGAGACCGACGGCGAGCGCCTCGCCGACGCCCTCTTCCGCGCGTATCTCAAGCAGATGCTGCGCGACGGGCTGTTCCACGCCGATCCGCATCCGGGCAACGTGTTTCTCGTGGGAAACCGCATCGCGCTCATCGACCTCGGCATGGTCGCCCGCGTGACGCCCGCGCTGCAGGACCGGCTGCTGCAGCTCCTTCTCGCGGTGAGCGAGAACCGCGCCGACGAGGCCGCGAAGACGCTGCTCCTGCTCGCCGAGTCCCCGGAGACCGGGGATCAGGCCGGCTTCCGGCGCGGCGTCGCCGACATCGTGGCGCTGCACCAGGAGGTCGCGGCGCGCCAGCCGCAGGTCGGGCGCGCGGTGCTCCTCCTCCTCAAGGCGGCGGGCGAGCACGGCATCTGGCTGCCGCCGGAGCTCGCGATGATCGGCAAGACGCTGCTCAACCTGGACGAGATCGGCCGCACGCTCGCGCCGGGCTTCGACCCGAACGCCGCGATCCGGCGCCACGCCGCGGACATTACGCAGAGCCGCATGGTGCGCGACCTCTCGGCCGGCTCGCTCTTCAGCGCGGCGGTGGACCTGAAGAACTTCGTCACGCAGCTTCCCGGCCGCGTGAATCGCATCCTCGACCGCGTCGCCGACAACGACCTGCGCCTGCGCGTCGAGACGATCGACGAGACGCGCCTCATGGAAGGGATGCAGAAGGTGGCGAACCGCATCGCCACCGGGCTCGTGCTCGCCGCGCTCATCGTCGGCGCGGCGCTGCTGATGGGCGTGCCGACCTCGTTCCGGCTGTTCGGCTATCCCGGGCTCGCGATGCTGCTCTTCCTCGTCGCCGCCGCCGGCGGCTTCGGCCTGGTCATCTCGATCGTGCTGAACGACGTGCGCGGCCGCGGAAAGATCAAGATCAAGGCCTGAAATGAAGCGCGCCCCGGGGAGGAGGATCGCCGGGGCGCAGCGCCGCTAGAAGATGGGGAGGGAGCGCGACGCGGAAGACATCGTGCGCCGCGACTGTTACGCGCCGACGCTCGGCGCCGCGGATTTCGCAGCGTTCTTGGCTGCGTCACGCGCGTGTCGGCATCCCGCTACACTAGAGTCATGAGAAGAGGGACGCTCCGCATCATGGCGCTCGCGCTGCTCCTCGCCTGCGCCGCCGCGGCCGCCGACGACGCGAAGAAGGAGCACGATCCGCAGCATGACCTCGTCAGCCTGCAGGCCGAGGCGAGCCGCGAAGTGGACAACGACCAGGCGCTCGCGGTCCTCACCGCCGAGGCGCGCGGCGACAATCCGGCCGCCCTCGCCGAGCAGGTAAACGCGCGCATGGCGGCGGCGCTGAAGGCGGTCAAGGCCGTGCCCGCCGTGCGCGCGCGCTCCGGCGGCTACCGCACGAACCCGACCTACAGCAAGGGGCGCGTGGAAAGCTGGGTGGTGTCACAGGAGCTGCGCCTGGAGTCGAGCGACCTGCCCGCGCTCGCGAAGCTCGTTGGCGAGCTGCAGCAATCGCTGCTCGTGCAAGGAATGCAGCTGCGGCTCTCGCCCGCGCTGCGGCGCTCGACCGAGGAGGCGCTGATGGCGGAAGCGATCGCCGCCTTCCAGGCGCGCGCCGAGCTCGTGCGCAAGGCGATGAAGGCCTCGAGGTACGGCGTGCGCACGATGAACATCGGCACCTCCGGCGGGCTCGTCGTTCCTCTTTCTCAAGGCCTTCGAGGCGCCAGCCTTTCCGCGGCGCCGGTCGCGCTGGAGGCCGGCACCTCGACGGTGCAGGTCAGCGTCTCGGGCACCATCCAGCTCGAGCCCTGATCAGGGTTCCCGCCGCCGCCGGTCGTACTTGACCGACCCTCGGCCGCTTTCATACGTTGCGGGCGGCCCCGCGCGGTCCCTGGTTCCCGGATCGGGTTCCCCTGCTCGGTCTACGCGCGGGGCCTGTTTTTCCGCCTTCCTCCTTACCATTGAGTCCTCGCTTTCCGGAGGACGCATGACCCAGATCGGTTTCGTAGGCGTCGGCCTGATGGGGCTGCCCCTGGCGGCGCGGCTCGCCTCGCGCGGCCACGCGGTGAAGGCCTTCGACGTACTCAAGGAAAGAATGGACGCCGCCCGGGGCTCCGGCGCGGGCGCGGCGGCCTCGCCGGCCGATGCGGCGCGCGGCGCGGAGGTCGTGCTCCTGTGCCTGCCGACGATCGACGCGGTGGAGCAGGCTGCGTTCGGAGCGCACGGCGTCGCCTCCGCCGTCAAGCCGCCGCAGCTCGTCGTGGATCTCTCCACGGTGAGCGTCGCGAAGGGCAAGGAATTCGCCGCGCGCCTGAAGCGCGAGACCGGCTGCGGCTGGATCGACGCGCCGATGTCCGGCGGCCCGCCGGCGGCCGCGGCCGGCACGCTCACGGTGATGGCGGGCGGCGAGGACGCGGATGTCGCGCGCATCAAGCCGCTCATGGCGGAGCTCGCCGCGCGCTTCACGCACATGGGCCCGCCGGGCAGCGGCCTGGTCGCGAAGATGATCAACCAGCTCATCGTCGGCTGCAATTTCGCGGTCACCGCGGAAGCGCTCGTGATGGCCGAAGCGGCCGGCATCGACGCCGCCCGCCTGCCGGAATGCCTCGCCGGCGGCTACGCCGACAGCAAGCTCTTCCAGGCCTTCTATCCGCGCATGCAGAAGCGCGACTACGCGCCGCAGGGCTACGTGCGCCAGATGCTGAAGGACCTCGAGATGGTGGACGGCTTCGCCGGCGCGCTGCACGCACCCGCGCCCATGATGGCGCAGGCGCTCTCGCTCTACCGCCTGCTCTTCCACCTCGGGCACGGCGAGCTCGACACCGCCGCGATCTTCAAGCTCTACGAGCGCCAGGCGCCCGGCGGCAGCCGCAGCGGATCGACCGTCAGCACGTAGCCGGGCGGGTCAGCGCGGCGAGCGGTTGATGGCCAGCCAGTAGTAGCCCGCCTGGCGGACGACCTCGGCGACCGAGTTGAAATCCAGCGGCTTCACGACGTAGCTGTTGACGCCGAGGTCGTAGGTCTGGATCAGGTCCCGGTCCTCCTGCGACGAGGTCATGACGACGATCGGGATGCGCCGGGTGCGCGGGTCGGCCTTGACGGCCTTCAGGACCTCCATGCCGTCCACCCGCGGCATCTTGAGGTCAAGGAACACGAGCCTCGGCAGGCCCGCCGTGCGTTCGGAATAGGCCTCGCGATGGAAGAGATAGTCCAGGGCCTCCTGGCCATCCTTCACCCACAGCATGCTGTTCGCGAGCCCGCCCTTCTTCAGCGCGCGGGTCGCGAGCTCGGCATCCATCGGATTGTCCTCGACAAGCAGAATCTCCACCGGCTCGATCTCGGCCATCGCCTGCTCGTCTCCCTTCGGTGCTCCCTTCGGTCCCCGCGGAAAAGTATGAAGACGAGATGCTGTGGGTGTCTGTCAGGAATTCTTGACAGGACGCCGGCCGCGCACTGCGCGGGCCGCAGCGGAAAGCCAGGGATTCAGCGGCGCGGCGGCGCGCTGCGGCCCGCGCTCGCGCTTGCCCCGTCGTCCCTGGGAATTTCCACGAGCTGGTAGCCGCGCGCGCGCATGCAGAAGTCCGCGAGGCGCGACTGCTCGTAGAACGGATCCGATCTCCACGGACCCCAGGGGCCCTCCCAGCCCCAACCCGGCATCCACGGCTGCCGCCAGGCGGCGTATTGCGCGTCGCGCCACGCCAGGTCCTGGCACTGCGCCTGGTCGGCCTGCGCCTGCCCGGGCGGCGTATCCGGCCGCACCCAGGCCACGGAAGCGCAGCCGGCGAGGAGCAACGGCATCGCGAAGAGCGCGAGGCGCTTGTTCACGCCGGATGTGCAGCAAGCGCCGTTCCGCGCACCATCAGCTGGCGGAGAGTGAGGGATTCGAACCCCCGAGCCCTTGCGGGCTAACGGTTTTCAAGACCGCCGCATTCGACCGCTCTGCCAACTCTCCGGCGTCGATTCTACGACGTTGAAAAAAGGGCATCCCGCCCCCATTTACCGTCGTGAAGTTGAAACATTGGCAGGGTTTGCTAGTCTTAATCTCCAGGAGGATTACAAAGGGACCCCTATGGAACTGAAACCGATCCGAACCGACGACCCGGCGTACGGGCGCGGCGTCACCTACGACCCGGCGGAAATCGCTGCCGCCGGCCAGGCGCAGAAGGTCCTGCGCAACACCTATCTGCTGCTCGCCCTCACCATGGTGCCGACCGTCGCGGGCGCGTTCATCGGCATGGCGACCGCGGGCCTGATCATGGCGAGCCCGATCCTAAGCTCCGTGCTGATGCTGGTGGCGGTCATCGGCCTGCAGTACGGCATCGCGGCCAACCGCAACAGCGGCGTCGGCATCGCGCTGCTCCTGCTGATGACCGGGCTGCTCGGCTGGTGGCTCGGGCCGATCCTCAACTTCGCGCTCGCGATGCGGAACGGCATGCAGCTCGTCGGCTACGCGGCGGTGGGCACCGGCGTCATCTTCTTCGCGATGGGCGCGATCGCCACGACCACGAAGCGCGACTTCAGCTTCATGGGCAAGTTCCTGTTCGTCGGCATGATCGGGCTGCTGATCGCGATGCTCGCGAACATGTTCCTGCAGATCCCGGCCCTCGCGCTGACCATCTCGACGCTCGTCATCGTGGTGTTCTCGCTCTTCCTGCTCTTCGACCTGAACCGCATCGTGCGCGGCGGGGAGACGAACTACGTCATGGCCACGACCGGCGTGTACCTCAGCCTGATCAACATCTTCGCGAGCCTGCTGCAGATCCTGATGGCGCTCACGGGCAACAGCCGGGACTGACTCCCGGGCTGCATCGAAAAGGGCGCTGCGGCGCCCTTTTTTATTGCCCGGCCTATTTGTCGATGGCGAGGTGCGGGTCGACGTCCAGCCGGTGCGAGGCCTGCCAGCGCTTGCTGCGCAGCTTGATCTCGAGGCGCACTTCGTTCGTGGAGTCGGCGAAGCGCAGCGCATCCTCGTGGCTGATGCTGCCGGCCTCGTAGAGGTCGAAGAGCGCCTGGTCGAAGGTCTGCATGCCGAGCTCGCGCGACTTCTTCATGATCTCCTTCATCTCGTGGACCTCGCCCTTGTAGATGAGGTCCGAGATGAGCGGCGAGGCGAGCAGCACCTCGACCGCGGCGATGCGCCCCTTGCCGCCCTCGCGCGGGATGAGGCGCTGCGACACCACCGCCTTGATGTTGAGCGAGAGGTCCATCAGCAGCTGCTGGCGCCGCTCCTCGGGGAAGAAGTTGATGATGCGGTCCATCGCCTGGTTGGCGTTGTTCGCGTGCAGCGTGCCGAGGCAGAGGTGGCCGGTCTCGGAGAAGGCGATCGCGTGCTCCATCACCTCGCGCTCGCGGATCTCGCCGATCAGGATCACGTCGGGGGCCTGGCGCAGCGTGTTCTTGAGCGCCGCCTCCCAGGACTCCGTGTCCACGCCGATCTCGCGCTGCGACACGAGGCAGCCCCGGTTCGGGTGCACGAACTCGATCGGGTCCTCGATCGTGACGATGTGGCCCTTCGAGTTGGCGTTGCGGTAGCCGATCATCGCGGCGAGCGTGGTGGACTTGCCCGAGGCGGTGGCGCCGACGAAGAGCGCGAGGCCGCGCTTGGTCATCGCGATGTCCTTCATCACCGGCGGCAGGTTGAGCTCCTCGATCTCCGGGATGGCGGTGGTGATGACGCGCATCACCAGGCTCACCGCGCCGCGCTGCACGAAGGCGTTGACGCGGAAGCGGCCGATGCCCGCGGGCGCGATGGCGAAGTTGCACTCCTTGCGCGCCTCGAATTCCGCGGTCTGGTGGTCGTTCATGATCGAGCGCGCGAGCACCTGCGACTGCACCGGCGTGAGCACCTGGTCGGAAATGGGCGTCATCACGCCGTCGACCTTGATCGCCGGCGGGAAGGCCGCCGAGATGAAGAGATCGGAGCCCTTGCGCGCCGTGAGGGCGCGCAGCATGTCGTAGACCGCCTTGACGGCCTGCTCGCGTTCCATGCGCCCATTCAAGCGCGGCGCGGGCGCGGCCCTTTGATCCCGGTCAAATCCGGCGTCAGCCCTTGCAGGCGCCGAGCGCGTAGATGCCGATCGATTCCAGCAGGTTGCCGCTCGGGGCCTTCTGCAGGCCCCAGTTGAAGGCGAAATACGGCTTCGGCCGCGCCCCGTCCGCCGACACCAGCCCGGCGGCATAGCGGGGGAAGTCCGCGGCAATCGCCTCCTTCGCCGCCTTCTCCACCGAAGCGAGGTCGCTCGGCCCGGCGTACGAATAGGCTTGTGCCAGCGCTTTCCCGACCGGGAGGTCCACCTCGGTCACGGCCGGCAGATAGCCGCGTCCGAGCAGGATCATCTGCCGCGGCACCTCCGGCGGATACTCGGCCTCCACGCTCCTCAGCACCCGTCCGGCCAGGCACGGATAAGACGCGCGGTACACGCGCGCATCGGCGCGCCGGCCCGCGGCGCGCGGCGCAGGCCGCGGCCCGCGGATGCGAGCGGGCGGAAGGAGCACCGCGCACAGGCTTTGCACGGCCGAAGCCCGGTTCCGCGTGAGCGCGAACGCCGGGATGTCGGCGAACTTCAGCAGGATCTCCCCGGTCGCCCCGCGCGGCTCGAACCGGGCCTCGATGCGCGCGTCGCCTTTCGACTGGATGTTGCGGATGCCGCCCGCGACCAGGAGCTCGGCGAGCGCCTCGCCGCCGCCTCTGCGCACGAGGCCGGCAGGGCGATAGGTCGCGCCCTTGCCGTCCACCAGCGCAAGCGCTGGCGCCTCGACCGGGCCCTTCGGCCCGAGGTAGGCGATCTCGAGCTCGATGCCGAGGCGCGACTCGACGCCGTCGCATTCGAAGCCTCGCACCCCGACCTCCCAGTGACGGCTGGAAGCGCTGCTCGCGGCGTGCGCACCGCCTGCGAGCAGCATGGCAAGGAAAAGAAGATGCCTCATGGACGCTCGAAGAGCGCGATGCTCTCGACGTGCGCGGTGTGCGGGAACATGTTGAGCACCCCGGCGGCGGCGAGGCGAAAGCCCTTGGCGTGGACGAGGATGCCGGCGTCGCGCGAGAGCGTCGCGGTGTCGCAGGACACGTAGACGATCCGCCGCGGCCCGCCGCCGCTGCCGTGCTCGGGAAGCGCCTTGACGATCTCGACCGCGCCTTCGCGCGGCGGGTCGATGAGGAGCTTCTCGAACGGCCCGAACGGGGCGAGGTTCGGCGCGAACAGGTTCATCACCTCGAACTGCGCGACGAGTCCGTTGGCGGCGGCGTTGGCGCGCGCGCGCTCGACCAGCCCCGGGCTGCCCTCGAAGCCGATCACGCGCGCCCCGCGCACCGCGAGCGGCAGCGAGAAGTTGCCCAGGCCGCAGAAGAGGTCCGCGACGCGCTCGCCGGGCTGCGGGTCGAGCAGGCGCACCGCGCGCGACACGAGCAGCCGGTTCATCGCGGGGTTCACCTGGGTGAACTCCGTGGGGCGGAAGAAGATCCGCAGCCCGAACTCCGGCAGCGCGTAGAAGAGCCCGCTTTGCGCCGGATGGAACGCGTGCGCGGTGTCGGGGCCGCCGGGCTGCAGCCAGACGTGGATCCGGTTTTCGTCGGCGAAGCGCGCGAGAAGGCGCTCGTCCTCCGCGGTCAGGGGATCGAGGTGGCGGAAGACGAGCACCGCCTCGTTGTCCCCCACCGCGACCTCGATCTGCGGCAGCCGCGCCCGCACCGAGAGGCTTTCGACGAGGAGGCGAAGCCCCGGAATCAGCGCGGAGATTTTCTCCGGAAGAACCGGGCACTGCCGCATGTCGGCGATATAGGTCGAGCGGCGCTCACGGAAGCCGACCAGCGAGCCGCCCTTCTTCGGCACGCGCCGCGCGGAAAGGCGTGCGCGATGCCGGTAGCCCCACTCGCGGCCGTACACGATCGGCAGGATCGTCGCCGCCTGGACTTTGCCGATGCGCGCGAGGTTCTCCTCCAGCGCGCGCTGCTTCGCCGCCATCTGCGTCCAGGTGTCGGCGTGCTGCGTGGCGCAGCCGCCGCAGACGCCGAAATGCGGGCAGGCTGGCGCGCGCCGCCCCGAAGAGGCTTTCAGGACCGTGCGAGCGCGCCCGGTCTCGTAGGAGGGCTTTTTCTCCCAGAGGGAAAAGGCAACGTCCTCGCCCGGGAGGGCGCCCTCAACGAAGACCACCTTGCCTTCGGGATTGTGCGCGACGCCCCGGCCTTCCCCGTCCAGCGACTCGACGTGGAGGATCAGGTCTTCCAGAGCGAGAGAAACTCTTTCCAATGCGGTTCGCTGCGCCTCTCGAGAAAATTCCTCAGCAGCGAGCACTCGGCGGCGTAGCGCTCCTGCGTGAGCACGCAGCGCATCATCTGGAAGCGCAGGTACATCAGGTAGGTGTTGGCGCAGTCGGTCTCGCAATAGTCGCGGATCGCGGCGATCTCGCCCTTGCGGTAGGCGGGCCAGACCTCGGCGCCGTCCATGCCCATCTTGCCCGGGAAGCCGGAGAGCTTCGACACGTCGTCGAGCGGCGAGCCGCGGCCGCCGTAGATCGAGAGGACGTCCATCAGGTCGAGGTGCCGGTCATGGAAGCGGTTGATGTAGTTCGACCACTTGAAATCCTTGTTGTCGCCGCCGGTGTCCCAGAAGCAGGCGGCGGTGACGCCGTGGATCAGGCCGCGCATCGCGAGCACCGGCAGGTCGAAGCCGCGCCCGTTCCACGACACCATCTGCGGCACGTAGCGGTTGAGGCCCTCGAAGAAGCGCTGGATGGCGCTGCGCTCGTCGTTCTCGGGCTCGCCCAGCGAGAACACGCGCAGGCCCTCGTCGCTGCGCAGCACGCAGGAGATCACGACGACGCGCTGCAGGTGCGGCGGCAGGAAGTCGTTGCCGCTCTGCGTGCGGCGCTTCTGGAACGCGACCTCCGCGACCTCGTGCTCGGGCAGCTCCTGCGGCAGGCCGTGCAGCCGCCGGATGCCTTCGACATCGGGGATGGTCTCGATATCGAAAGCGAGGACGGGGTTAATCGGGGAAGACTCCGGTGCTGAGGTAGCGGTCGCCGCGGTCGCAGACGACGCTGACGATCACCGCGTGCCTCAGTTCCTTCGCGATGCGAACGGCGACGTGCATCGCGCCGCCGGAGGAGATCCCGGCGAAGATGCCCTCCTCGCGCGCGAGGCGCCGCGTCATTTCCTCCGCCTCGCCCTGGCTCACCTGCTCGATGCGATCCACCCGCGCGCGCTCGTAGATCTTCGGCAGGTAGGCCTGCGGCCACTTGCGGATGCCCGGGATCTGCGAGCCTTCCATCGGCTCGCAGCCGATGATCTCGATCTTCGGGTTCTTCTCCTTGAAGAAGCGCGAGCAGCCCATGATGGTTCCGGTGGTGCCCATGCTCGAGACGAAGTGCGTGATCCTGCCGCCGGTGTCGCGCCAGATCTCGGGGCCGGTCGTCTCGTAGTGGGCGAGCGGGTTGTCCGGGTTGGCGAACTGGTCGAGCATGATGCCCTTGCCTTCGCGCACCATCTTGTCGGCGAGGTCGCGCGCGCCCTCCATGCCGCCCTTCTGCGGCGTGAGGACGATCTCCGCGCCGTACGCGCGCATCGTCTGGCGGCGCTCGACCGAGAGGTGCTCCGGCATGATGAGCACCATGCGGTAGCCGCGGATCGCCGCGCACATCGCGAGCGCGATGCCGGTATTGCCCGAGGTCGGCTCGATCAGCGTGTCGCCCGGCTTGATGCGGCCGCGCGCCTCGGCGTGCCTGATCATGGACATGGCCGGGCGATCCTTGACCGACCCGGCGGGATTGTTCCCTTCCAGCTTTGCAAACAGAAGATTCTTGTCTTTGAAAAAATCGGGGCCCGGAAGCCGCTGCAGCCTCACGAGCGGCGTGTTGCCGATGAAGTCTTCGACCGTGGATTTCATTGCGCGAGCGCCTTGACGTAGGCGGCGACCCCCTCGTCGACGCCCATGAACTCCCCTGGATAGCCCGCCTGCCGCAGCTTCGTCATGTCGGCCTCGGTGAAGCTCTGGTACTTGCCGAGGAGCGGCGGCGGAAACGGGATGTACTCGATCAGGCCCTGGGCGGCGAGCTCCGGCGCCGTGCTCGCGGTGCCGCGCACGGTGTTGATCACGGCCGCCGCCACGCGGTTGAAGGTCTGCGCCTTGCCGGTGCCGCAATTGAAGATGCCGGAGACCTCGCGCCGCTCGAGCAGCCACAGGTTCACCGCGACGACGTCGTCCACGTGGATGAAGTCGCGGCGCTGCTCGCCGTCGCGGTAGCCGTCCGAGCCGACGAAGAGCTTCACCCGGCCCTCGTCGCGGAACTGGTTCCAGGCATGGAACGCGACCGAGGCCATGCGCCCCTTGTGCGCCTCGTTCGGCCCGTAGACGTTGAAATAGCGCAGCCCGGCGACCTGCGCCGAGGCCCCCGGAAGGACTGCGCGCACGTACTGGTCGAACAGGAACTTCGAGTACCCGTAGACGTTGAGCGGCTTCTCGCAGGTCCGCTCCTCGCGGTACTCGGGCCCCGCGCCGTACACCGCGGCGGAGGACGCGTAGAGGAGCGGCACCGCCTCGTCCTGGCACCACTCGAGCAGCAGCTTCGAGTAGCGGTAGTTGTTCTCCATCATGTAGCGGCCGTCGGACTCCATGGTGTCCGAGCATGCGCCCTGGTGCAGCACCGCTTCCACCTCGCCCGAGAGCCGCTCGAGCGCCGGCAGCAGCTCGGACTGGTCGAGGTAGTCCGCGATCTCGCAGCCCGCGAGGTTCCTGAACTTGTCCGCGTGCTGCAGGTTGTCCACCGCCAGGATGTCGCGGATGCCGCGGCGGTTCAACCCCTCCACGATCCTCGAGCCGATGAAGCCGGCGGCGCCGGTGACGACGTAGAGCATCAGCGCCCCCCGAACATCTCTCGATAGCCGGCCGTCGCCGTGCCGAGCTTGCCCACCACGATGCCGGCGGCGCGATTGGCGACGCGCATGGCCTGCTCGAGGCCGAGCCCCGAAGCGAGCATCACCGCCAGCGCGGCGATCACCGTGTCGCCCGCGCCGGTGACGTCCGCCACCTCGCGCGGCGCCTCCGCCTTGATGCTGAGCGCGCCCCTGGGCCGGAAGAGCGTCATGCCCTCCGCGCCGCGGGTGAGGAGCAGCGCCTCGAGCTTCAGCCTGGCGATGAGCTGCTGCGCGCGCCGGCGCAGGTCCTTCTCGTCCGCCCAGCGCCCGACCACCTCGCGCAGCTCCGCGAGGTTCGGCGTGATGACGCTCGCGCCGCGGTAGCGCGAGTAGTCGTCGCCCTTCGGATCGACGAGCACGCGCTTCCCGGCGCGGCGCGCCGACTTGATCATCTCGCCGATGTGCGCGAGGCCGCCCTTGCCGTAGTCGGAAAGCACCACCACGTCGCACTCGGCGAGCGCGCGCTTGAAGTCCGCGAGCTTGGCGGCGAGCACCTCGCTCGAGGGCGGGCGCTCGAAATCGATGCGCACGAGCTGCTGCTGGCGCGCGATCACGCGCAGCTTCTGCGTCGTGCTCACCTTCGCGTCGCGGTGCAGGCTCGCCTCGACGCCGCGCTTCTTCAGCAGCGCCGCGAGCCTGCGTCCCGGCTCGTCGCGCCCGACGACGGAAAGGAGCCGCGTGCGCGCGCCGAGGTCGTGGCAGTTCCAGGCGACGTTGGCCGCGCCGCCGAGGCGCTGGTCCTCGTCCTTCACCAGCACCACCGGCACCGGCGCTTCCGGCGAGATGCGCGCGACGTCGCCGAACCAGTAACGGTCGAGCATCACGTCGCCCACCACCAGGACGCGGGCCTTCGATGTGTCCGGACGTTTTATGTTTTTCTTCCGATCGGAAAATATTCGATGCCCTGCGCGCGCAGCACCGCCGGATCATAGAGGTTGCGGCCGTCGAAGACCGCCGGCACGGCGAGCTTCGCCTTGATGGCGCCGAAGTCCGGGCTGCGGAACTCCTGCCACTCGGTGATGATGGCGAGCGCGTGCGCGCCCTCGAGCGCCGCCAGCGCGGAATCCACGATCTGGACGTTCTTCTCTCCGGAGTAGATCTTCCTCGCTTCCGCGCCCGCGACCGGATCGTAGGCGCGCACGCTCGCGCCCGCCGCGAGCAGGTCGGCGATCAGCACGCGGCTCGCCGCCTCGCGCATGTCGTCCGTGTTCGGCTTGAAGGCGAGGCCCCAGAGCGCGAAGCGCCTGCCGCCCAGGTCCTTTCCGAACCGATTCCTTATCTTTTCGCCGAGCACGTGCTTCTGCGCCTCGTTCACCGCCTCCACCGCGGCGAGCAGCTTGAGCGGGCGGCCGGCCTCGATCGCGGTGCGCTGCAGCGCCTTCACGTCCTTGGGAAAGCACGAGCCGCCGAAGCCCGCGCCCGGGTAGAGGAAGTGGTAGCCGATGCGCGGATCCGCGCCCAGGCCGCGGCGCACTTCCTCCACGTCCGCGCCGAGCGCCTCGGCGAGGTTCGCGATCTCGTTCATGAACGAGATGCGCGTCGCGAGCATCGAGTTCGCCGCGTACTTGGTGAGCTCCGCCGAGCGCACGCTCATGATCATGATGCGCTCGTGGTTGCGCTGGAACGGGCCGTAGAGCTGGCGCAGCAGCGCGATCGCGCGCGCGTCCTCGGCGCCGACCACGATGCGGTCCGGGCGCATGAAGTCCTCGACCGCCGCGCCTTCCTTGAGGAACTCGGGATTGGAGACGACCGCGAACTCGATGCTCGCCTTCCTGCTCTCGAGTTCCGCGGCGAGCGCCGCCTTGATCCTGTCCGCCGTCCCCACCGGCACCGTCGACTTGGTCGCGACGAGCTTCCACCCGGTCATGTGCCGGCCGATGGTGCGCGCTGCGGCAAGCACGTGCTGCAGGTCGGCGGAGCCGTCCTCACCGGGCGGCGTGCCGACGGCGATGATCTGGAGCTCGGCATGCGCCACGCTCGCCGCCGCGTCGGTCGAGAACTGCAGGCGGCCGGCATCGCGGTTGCGACGCACGATCGCCTCCAGCCCCGGCTCGAAGATCGGGATCCGGCCCTGGTTCAGCAGCGCGATCTTCTTCTCGTCGACGTCGAAGCCGAAGACGCTGTTTCCGGCGTCGGCCAGGCAGGCGCCCGTGACGAGCCCGACGTAGCCGGTCCCGATGATCGTGATGTTCATGCCGGGCGCTTCGCGCGGGTCATGGGGTGAGATCGAACTCTTCGGTGCGCCGCGGCGGATAGGTTTCCCAGCCGCCGCAGGCCGGGCAATGCCAGTGGAACTGGCGCGCCTTGAAGCCGCAGGTCTCGCAGCGGTAGCGCGCGAGGCGGCGCGTGTGGCTGTGGATGAGGTTGCGCATCAGCTCCAGGTCGCGGCGCCGGTCCGCGTCCTCGGCGGCGATGATCTGCGCCTCGAGCAGGCGGTCCAGGCCGAGCAGCGTCGGGTTGCGGCGCAGCTCGTCGCGCACGAGGGCATAGGCGGCCTCGACGCCCTTCGCGTCCAGGGTCTGCTGGAACACGGTATCGAGGAGGTCGAGCGACGGATAGCGCTCGAGGTAGCCCGCGAGGAGCCGCAGCCCCTCGTCGGCGCGCCCCGCGTCGCGGTAGGCCTCCAGCAGGCGCTGCGCGACGAGCGCGAGGTACGCGGGGTCCTGGGACTCGATGCGCTTCCAGGAGTCGATGGCCTTCTCCGGATTGCCCGCATCCTTCTCGAGGTCGCCCAGTTGCAGGCTCGCGCGCACGCACTTGCGGTTCGCCTCGAGCGCGGCCTCGAGGTGGCGGCGCGCCGCGTCCGGGCGCGACTGCGCCGCCGCGGAGGCGGCGAGCTCGCACAGATACTGCGCGATGTCGCGCGAGCGCGGCTCGCCGCCGAGGCTCTTCGCCATGTCGACGGCGCGCGCCCAGTCCTTCTCCTGCTCGTAGATCTGCAGCAGGTCGGTGCGCGCCTTGGCGCTCAGCGTGGTGTCCTCGAGCTGCTTGAAGACCTGCTCGGCGCGGTCGAGGATGCCCGCGCGCAGGTAGTCCTCGCCCAGCTCGGCGAGCGCGGCGACCTTCTGCTCCTTGGCGAGGCCCTCGCGCTCGAGCAGGTTCTGGTGCATGCGGATCGCGCGGTCGTACTCGCCGCGGCGGCGGAAGAGGCTGCCCAGCGCGAAGTGCAGGTCGATGGTCTCGGGGTCCACCTTGACCACCTCGATGAACGCCTCGATCGCCTTGTCGGGCTGCTCGTTCAGCAGGAAGTTGAGGCCCTTGAAGTAGGAGCGCGGCAGCGCGCGCGACTCGTGGACGAGGTGTCTGATGTCGATGCGCGCCGCGATCCATCCCAGGCCGAAGAACAGCGGGAAGCCGAGCAGCCACCAGTACTCGAACTCCGGCATCAGGCGCCCGCGAGCGGCGGCGCCGGAGGCTCGGCGCGCGCGCGGCTCGCGCGCGCGAGGCGGCCGAGCTCGCGGCGCATGCGCAGGAGCCGCGGCACCAGCGCCAGGATGCCGAAGAGCGAGCCGGCGGCGAACGAGACGAAGATGACCGCGATGAGCGGCGCCTGCAGCGCGAGGTCGAAGTAGAAGCGCAGCGTCACCGGCTCGACGTTCTTCGCGACGAAGCCGACGAGGAGCAGGAAGACGATCGCCCAGATCGCCCACGTGACGATGCGCATCGGCGCCGCCGGCGGTCAGCGCCCTAGCGCGCCGGCTGCGGGGCGCGCTCGGCCTGCGCGGCGGCCTCTTCCTGGGCGGAGTCGACCCGCTCGCGCAGCTCCTTGCCGGCCTTGAAGTGCGGGACGTACTTCTCCGGAACCTGGACCTTCTCGCCCGACTTCGGGTTGCGCCCGACGCGCGGCGGCCGGTAGTTGAGGCCGAAGCTGCCGAAGCCGCGGATCTCGATGCGGTTGCCCTCGAGCAGCGACTGCGTCATCGCGTCGAGGATCATCTTGACCGCGTACTCCGCGTCCTTCGCCACCAGCTGCGGGTAGCGCTGCGCGAGGCGCGCGATCAGCTCGGACTTCGTCATGCCCACGCTCCCCCCTTGCATCGGCCGCTACTGCTGCGGGTTGCCCTTGTCGAGCTTCGCGCGGAGCAGCGCGCCCAGGTTGGTCGCGCCGGCGCTCGCCGCGGCGTTCTCGGTGCGCAGCTGCTTCATCGCCTCGCTCTCCTCGGACAGGTCCTTCGCCTTCACCGACAGGTTGATCGAGCGGTTCTTGCGGTCGATGTTGATGATCATCGCCTGCACCGTGTCGCCTTCCTTCAGGTGCTTCGCCAGGTCGTCGACGCGGTCGCGCGCGAACTCCGAGGCGCGCAGGTAGCCCTCGACGCCGCCGATGTCCACCACCGCGCCCTTGGCGTCGACCGAGCGCACCGTGCCCGAGACGACGCTGTTCTTGTCGTGGCCGGCGATGAAGTTGGTGAACGGGTCGCCCTCGAGCTGCTTGATGCCGAGCGAGATGCGCTCGCGCTCGACGTCGATGCCGAGCACCACCGCCTCCGCCTCCTCGCCCTTCTTGAAATTCTTCACCGCCTCCTCTCCCGCGGCCGACCAGGAGAGGTCGGACAGGTGCACGAGGCCGTCGATGCCGCCCGGCAGGCCGACGAAGACGCCGAAGTCGGTGATCGACTTGATCTGGCCCTTCACCTTGTCGCCCTTCTTGTACTCGCGGGCGAAGTCCTCCCACGGGTTCGGCATGCACTGCTTCATGCCGAGCGAGATGCGGCGGCGCTCCTCGTCGATCTCGAGGATCATGACCTCGACCTCGTCGCCCACCTGCGCGACCTTCGACGGATGCACGTTCTTGTTCGTCCAGTCCATCTCCGAGACGTGCACCAGGCCCTCGATGCCCGACTCGACCTCGACGAATGCGCCGTAGTCGGTGAGGTTGGTGACCTTGCCGAACAGGCGCGTGCCCTGCGGGTAGCGGCGCGAGATGCCGACCCAGGGATCCTCGCCCAGCTGCTTCAGGCCGAGCGAGACGCGGTTCTTCTCGGAGTCGAACTTGAGGACCTTCGCGGTCACCTCGTCGCCCACGTTCAGCACCTCGGAGGGATGCTTCACGCGGCGCCACGCGAGGTCGGTGATGTGCAGCAGCCCGTCGATGCCGCCCAGGTCGACGAAGGCGCCGTAGTCGGTGATGTTCTTGACGATGCCCTTGACGGTGGCGCCTTCCTGCAGCGAGGCGAGCAGCTGCTCGCGCTCGGCGCCCGCGGTCTCCTCGAGCACCGCGCGGCGCGACACGACCACGTTGTTCCGCTTGCGGTCGAGCTTGATGACCTTGAACTCCATCTCCTTGCCCTCGTAGGGCGAGGTGTCCTTGACCGGGCGCAGGTCGACGAGCGATCCCGGCAGGAACGCGCGGATGCCCTTCGCCATCACCGTGAGGCCGCCCTTCACCTTGCCGGTGATGACGCCCTTGATCTTCTCGCCGCTCTCGAGCGCCTTCTCGAGCTCGAGCCAAGCCGCCATGCGCTTCGCCTTGTCGCGCGACAGGCGCGTGGAGCCATAGCCGTCCTCGAGCGCCTCGATCGAGACGCTCACGAAATCGCCGACCTTGACTTCCACCTGGCCGGCGTCGGTGCGGAATTCTTCGATTGCGATCGTGCTTTCGGACTTCAGCCCCGCGTTCACCACGACGAAGTTGTCGTCGATGCTCACCACCTCGGCGGTGATCACCTCGCCGATGCGCATCTCCTTGCGGTTGAGGCTTTCCTCGAAGAGCGCCGCAAAGGATTCGCTGGACGGGGAGGTCTTGCTGGAAGCGGGGGACAGACTGGCCATTAGGGAAAAAACCTTTTCATGCCGCTGGCTTAGGCGCCAGGCGGGTCACGTTGAAGAACAGGCGCTTTAAGAGCGCCCGACCAAATTCCTTTCCTTGCACCAGCCGACGATGCGATTCACCACCTCGTCGATCGAAAGAGCCGAGGAATCCAGCACTTGCGAATCAGGCGCCGGGACCAGCGGGGCGACCGCGCGATTTGCATCGCGCGCATCCCGCTCCGCCAGATCACGGGAAAGGGCGCGCAGATTAGCACTGATTCCTTTTTCTTTCAACTGCTTATACCTGCGCTCGGCGCGCACTTCCGGGCTCGCTGTCAAGAACACTTTGAGGCCAGCGTCCGGAAACACGACCGTCCCCATGTCGCGGCCGTCAGCCACCAGGCCCGGCGGCTTGCGGAACGTCCGCTGGCGCTGCAGGAGCGCCTGGCGCACGGCTGCCAGGGGAGCGACCTCCGAGGCCCGAACGCCACAGGGCTCGCTTCGAATATCTTCCGTAACATCATGATTATCAAGGAGTACTTTTCCTGGGGCGAAGGCGACCGGCAAGCTCTTCGCCAGCGCGGCGAGGCCCGCCTCCGAGCGTTCGCCCGTCCGCAGGGAGAGGAGCGCCACCAGCCGGTACAGCGCCCCGCTCTCGAGGTAGTGGAAGCCGAGCCTGCCGGCGACGGCGCTCGCGATCGTCCCCTTGCCGGAGGCAGAAGGCCCGTCGATCGCGACCACCGGGGCCTCGCTCAAGCGCAGATGCTCCGGAAGGCATCGAAGAAGCCGGGGAACGTCTTCGCCACGCAGCCCGGGTCGTGGATGCGCACCGGCACGCCCCCGGCCGCGACCAGCGCGAAGCTCATCGCCATCCGGTGATCGTCGTACGTCCTGATCAGGACGCCGCTTTTGGGCACGGAAGGCGGAGCGATCTTCAGGAAGTCCTCGCCCTCCTCGACCTCGGCGCCGAGCTTGCGCAGCTCGGTCGCCATCGCGGCGATGCGGTCGGTCTCCTTCACGCGCCAGCTCGCGATGTTGCGAAGCACGCTCGGCCCGTCGGCGAAGAGCGCGAGCACCGCGGCGGCCATGGCGGCGTCGGGGATATGGTTCATGTCCATGTCCACGGCGCGCAGCTTCCTGCCCTCGTTTTTTACCGTGATCGAATCTTCGCCGAGCGCGACTTCGGCGCCCATCCGTTGCAGGACCTCGACGAAGCGGACATCGCCCTGGACGCTGTCGCTGCCCACGCCCTCGACCCGCACCGGCCCGCCGCCGAGCGCGCCGGCGGCGAGGAAGTACGAGGCGGAGGAGGCGTCGCCCTCGACGCGCAGCGTGCCGGGCGAGACGTAGGAGGCCGCGGGAATCGCGAAGGACTTCCACGCGGTGCGCTTCACGTCGACGTGGAAGCGGCGCATGGCGTCCAGCGTGAGGTCCACGTAGGGCTTGGAGATGAGCTCCCCCTGCACCTCGAGCGTCGACTCGCGCTTCAGGACCGGAAGCGCCATCAGAAGGCCGGTCAGGAACTGCGACGAGACATCGCCTTTCACCTTCACCGCGCCCGGCGCGATGCGCGCGGGATGGATCGTGAGCGGCGGGTAGCCCGGCTTGCCCGCGTACTCGACGCGCGCGCCGATGCCGCGCAGCGCATCGACCAGGTCGCCGATCGGCCGCTCGTGCATGCGCGCGACCCCGCGCAGGTGGTATTCGCCCTCGGAGACGGCGAGCACCGCGGCGAGCGGCCGCAGCGCGGTGCCGGCGTTGCCGAGGAACAGGTCGGCCTTCTTCCGCGGGAACGCGCCGTCCACGCCGCGCACCTCGAGCGCCTCGGCGCGCTCGGTGAGCTGCACGCCGAGGAGCCGCAGCGCGTCGATCATGACGCGCGTATCGTCGGCGTCGAGCAGCCCGCGCAGCTCGGTCTCGCCGCGCGCGAGCGCGGCGAGCAGCAGCACGCGGTTGGAGATGCTCTTCGAGCCCGGAAGCCGCACGCTGCCGCGCGCGCGCCGCGCCGGCTTCAGCTCGAGCGAATCCATCGCTCGCGTGCGGCGCGCGCCTCGGCGAAGAGCTTCTCGAGCGCCTGCGGCTCGTCGAGCAGCCGGTTCACCTGCTCGAGCTTCTTCGAGTAGCGCGCCAGCTCGGCGCGCAGCCGGTCGCGGTTCGCGAGGCAGATGTCGCGCCACATCTCGGGATGGCTGGAGGCGATGCGGGTGAAATCGCGGAAGCCGCCGGCGGCGAAGGAGAAGAGCTGCGCCGAGTTCTCGCGGCCCGCCACCTCGTGCACGAGCGCGTAGGCGAGCAGGTGCGGCAGGTGGCTCACGGCGGCGAGGACCGCGTCGTGCTCTTCCGGGTCCATGCGGCTGATGCGCGCGCCGCAGGCCGCCCAGGCCTGCTCGACGCGGTCCACAACCGCGGCGGGATTCTCCGCCAGCGGCGTCAGCACGACCCGCTTGCCGCGAAAAAGCTCCGCGCTCGCGGCGCCCGCGCCGCTCTTCTCCGCGCCCGCGACCGGGTGCGCCGGCACGAACTGCGCGAGCTTCGCGCCGAGGCCTTTGCGCGCCGCGGCGACGACGTCGCGCTTCGTGCTGCCGCCGTCGGTGACGACCGCGTCCTTGCCCAGGGCCGGCGCGATGGCGGAGAAGACTTTTTCAAACTGCGCGACGGGAGTGGCGAGCAGGATCAGATCGGCGCCGCGCGCCGCGGCGGCGGGATCCTGCGCCACGGAGTCGACGATGCCGCGCTCCTGCGCCAGCCTGAGGTTCTCGGCGCTGCGCCCGCAGCCGGCCACGTGCCCGCAGGCCTTGGCGTGCTTCAGCGCCAGCGCGAACGAGCCGCCGATCAGGCCGACGCCGATGACCGCGACGCGCTCGAAGCGCATTATTCCTGCAGGCTCGCGCCGAGCGCGCCCAGGAACTTCGCGTTTTCCTGCGCCGTGCCGACCGTGACGCGCAGGTGCTCCGGCAGCTGGTAGCCGCCCACCGGGCGCACGATGACGCCCCGGCGCAGGAGGCGCTTGTAGATCTCGGCTGCCTTGCCCACGCGCAGGGTGAGGAAGTTGGCGTGCGAGGGAATGAACTCGAGCCCGAGCGTGCGCGCGCCTTCCTCGAGCTGCTTCATGCCCTGCAGGTTCACCGCGTAGCTCTTCGCCACGAACTCCATGTCGTTCAGCGCGGCTTCGGCCGCGGCGAGCGCGACGCTGTTGACGTTGAAGGGCTGGCGCACCCGGTTCATGACGTCGGCGACCGACGGATGCGCGAACGCATAGCCCACGCGCAGGCCGGCGAGCCCGTACGCCTTGGAGAACGTTCGCGTGACGATGAGGTTGGGATGGCGCTTGAGCCATTTCACGGTGTCGGCGCGCAGGTCCGGGCTGAGGTACTCGTTGTAGGCCTCGTCGATCACGACCAGCACGCGCTCGGGCACCTTGCGCACGAACGCCTCCAGCGCCTGCGGCTCGGCGAGCGTGCCGGTGGGATTGTTCGGGTTCGCGATCCACAGCACGTAGGTCTCGTCGTCGATCGCTTTCGCCATCGTGTCCAGATCGTGGCCGTAGCGCTTCGCCGGCACCACGATCGCGCGCGCGCCGCGCGCCTGGGTGGCGAGGGGGTAGACGGCGAACGCGTGCTGCGACATCACCGCAGCGCGGCCCGGCCCGAGGAAGGCGAGCGCGACCAGCTCGAGCACGTCGTTCGAGCCGTTGCCCAGGACGATGGACGGCAGCTCGACGCCGTAGCGCCTGGAGAGCGCGAGCTTCAGCTCGTAGCCGTTGCCGTCGGGGTAGCGCGCGACGTCGCCGATCGCCGCTTCGATCGCCGCGCGCGTGCGCGGCCCGATGCCGAGCGGGTTCTCGTTCGAGGCGAGCTTGACGATCGTCTTCTCGTCGAGGCCCATCTCGCGCGCGAGCTCCGAGATCGGCTTGCCCGGCTGGTACGGCGCGATCGAGCGCACGTAGGAGGGAGAGAGCTCGCAGGGATCCATCAGCATGGTCAGTTCACCGCCACCGGGTAGGAGCCGAGGACCTTCAGGTACGGCGCGCTGGCGCGCAGCTCCGCGATCGCGCTCGCCACCGCCGGGTCCTGCTGGTGGCCCTCGACGTCGATGAAGAACACGTACTCCCACAGCGCGCCGGCCTTCGACGGGCGCGACTCGATGCGCGTCATGCTGACGCCGTGCCGCGCGAGCGGCGTGAGCAGCGCGTGCACCGCCCCCGGCCTGTTCGCCGCCGACAGGACGAGCGAGGTGCGGTCGCGGCCGGTCGCCCCGGCCTCGATGCGGCCCAGCACCAGGAAGCGCGTGGTGTTGTTCGGGTTGTCCTCGATCGATTTCTCGAGGACGTTCAGCCCATAGCGCTCGGCGGCCGCCTCGCCCGCGATCGCCGCGGTGCCCGGCTCGGCGGCGGCGCGCTGCGCCGCCTCCGCGTTCGACGCCATCGGGATGCGCTCGGCGCCGGGCAGCTTCTGCGCGAGCCAGCCGTTGCACTGGGCCAGGGACTGGGCGTGGGAATAGATTTTCCGGATCGAGGGCAGCGCCTTTTCCCGCGACATCAGGTTCTGCTGCACGCGCAGCTCCACCTCGGCGCAGATGCGCAGCGGCGTGGCGAGCAGCAGATCCAGGGTGCGCCCGACCGCGCCCTCGGTCGAGTTCTCCACCGGGACGACGGTGAACTGCGCGTCGCCGCTCTCGCAGCGGCGGAACGCCTCGTCCACCGAGGCGCAGGACAGGGCGCCCACCGCGGCGCCGAAGTGCTTGCGCACCGCCTGCTCGCTGAACGTGCCTTCCGGGCCAAGGTAGGAGACGCGGATCGCCTGCTCCAGGCCGCGGCAGGCGGAAATGATCTCGCGGAAGACCGCCACGATCTTTTCAGGAGAGAGATTCGCCGAGAGCGAGGAAACCCGGCGCAGGATCTGCGTCTCGCGCTCCGGCCGGTAGGCGGGCGCGCCGCCCTTCAGCTGGCCGATCTTCTGCGCGAGCGCCGCCCGCCGGTCGAGGAGCTTCGCCAGCTCGTCGTCGACGCGATCGATCTCGCCCCGCAGCTTCTCCAGGTCACTCATTGACGGGAAGGTAGCGCACTGCGAGCACGCCGTTCAGGTCGCAGAGCTCCTTCACCACCTCGGCGGGCACCGGGCTGTCGGCGTCCACCAGGGTGTAGGCCATCTCGCCCCTCGACTTGTTCAGCATGTTGTGGATGTTGATCTTGCGCTTGCCGAGCGCGTGCGAGATGCGCCCGAGCATGTCGGGCACGTTCGCGTTCGCGATCGCGAGCCGGTAGGGTGCCTCGCGCGGCATCACCGCTTCCGGGAAATTCACGGCGTTCTGCAGGTTGCCGTGCTCGAGGTAGTCGCGCACCTCGTCCACCACCATGATGGCGGAGTTGTCCTCGGCCTCCCGCGTCGAGGCGCCGAGGTGCGGCAGCGCGATGACGCCCGGCTTGCCGAGGAGCGCGGCGCTCGGGAAGTCGGTGACGTACCACTTCAGCCGGTGGCCGCCGAGCGCCTTCAGGACCGCGTCGTCCGCCACCACGCCCTCGCGCGAGAAGTTGAGCAGCACCGCGCCGGCGCGGAAGAGCTCGAGGCTCTTCGCGTTGACGAGATGGCGCGTCTTGTCCATGAGCGGCACGTGCAGCGTCACGAAATGGCTCGACTTGAAGATCTCCTCCATCGAGCCGGCGCGCTTCACCTGCGAGGGCAGGCTCCAGGCCGCCTCGACCGTGATGTGCGGGTCGTAGCCGAGCACGTTCATGCCGAGGCGGATCGCGGCGTCGGCGACCAGGCTGCCGATCTTCCCGAGGCCGATCACGCCGAGCGTATGGCCGGGGAGCTCGACCCCCGCGAACTGCTTCTTGCCGTCCTCGATGCGCTTTTCCAGCTCCGGGGAGTCGGTCTGGGAAGAAACAAAGTCGAGGGCGGGAGCGAGGTTGCGCGCCGCGATGAGCAGCCCGGCGAGCACCAGCTCCTTCACCGCGTTGGCGTTCGCGCCCGGCGCGTTGAACACCGGCACGCCGCGCTTGGAAAGCGCCGCCACCGGAATGTTGTTGGTGCCGGCGCCGGCGCGCCCCACGGCGCGCAGCGAAGGCCCGAACTCGTGCTTATGCAGGTCCGCGGAGCGGACCAGGATCGCCTGCGGGTCCTTCGACTCCTTCACCACCGCGTAGCGCTCGGCCGGCAGGCGTTTCAGGCCCACTTGCGCGATGTTGTTGAGGACCTGGATCTCGCATTTCTTCTCGTGCGCCTTAGCCGCCTTAGCCATGAGTGCGCTCGAATTCCCTCATGTAGTCCACGAGCGTGCGCACGCCCTCGATCGGCATCGCGTTGTAGATCGAGGCGCGCATGCCGCCCACCGAGCGGTGGCCCTTGAGCTGCACCATGCCTTCCTTCGCCGCGCCCTTGAGGAAATCCTCGTCGAGCTTCGGGTCCTGCAGCGTGAACGGCACGTTCATGCGCGAGCGGTCCTCCTTCGCCACCGGGTTGCGGAAGAAGGCGCTCGAGTCGAGGAAGTCGTAGAGCAGCCGTGCCTTCTCAACGTTGCGCTTCTCGATCACCGGGATCCCGCCCTGCTGCTTCGCCCACTTGAACACCAGCCCGGCGACATAGATCGAGTAGGTCGCCGGCGTGTTGAGCATCGAGTCCGCGTCGGCCTGCAGCTTGTAGTCCATGACGCTCGGCGTGTCCTTGCCGGCCTTGCCGAGCAGGTCGCCGCGCACGAGCACGATGGTGAGCCCCGCCGGGCCGACGTTCTTCTGCGCGCCCGCGTACACCAGGCCGAACTTCGACACGTCGAGCGGCCGCGAGAGGAAATGCGACGAAGCGTCCGCCACCAGCGGGATGTCGGATTGCGGGACGTCGTGGTATTCGACGCCGCCGATGGTCTCGTTCGAGCAGTAGTGGACATAGGCGGCGTCCTTGCGCGTCTTGAAGACCTTGGGCGCGTAGGTGAAGCTGCGCTCTTCCGAGGAGGCCGCGATCGCGACGTCGCAGTATTTCTTCGCTTCCTTCACCGCCTTCTTCGACCACTCGCCCGTGACGACGTAGTCGGCCTTGCCCCTGCTGGCGAGCAGGTTCATCGGCACCTGCGCGAACTGCAGCGTGGCGCCGCCCTGCAGGAAGAGCACCTCGTAGTTGACCGGGATGTCGAGCAGCTCGCGCAGGTCGAACTCGGCCTCCTCGGCGATCTTGATGAACTCCTTGCCGCGGTGGCTCATCTCCATCACCGACATGCCGCTGCCGTGCCAGTCGAGCAGCTCGTCGCCCGCGCGGGAGAGCACGTCGGCCGGGAGCATCGCCGGCCCGGCGCTGAAATTGAAGATCCGGGACATCCTGTCGCTCGTCCTAGTGGACCGTGGGGCCGGGCTCGGCCGGCGGCTCCTCGGGGCTCTCGCCGCCGTTTCCATTGGCGTGGCCGTTGCCATTGCCGTGGCCGTTGCCGTTGCCATTGCCGTTGCCGTCCTCGGATTCGGCGATGCGCTCGAGGCCCGCGAGCTTCTCGCCCTCGCCGAGCGCGATCAGCGTCACGCCCTGCGTCGAGCGGCCCTGCTCGCGGATCTGCGCGACCTTGGTGCGGATCAGGACGCCGCCGGTGGAGATCAGCATCACCTCGTCGTTGTCGTCCACGAGCACCGCGCCGACGAGCGCGCCGTTGCGCTCGGAGGTCTGGATCGCGATCAGGCCCTGGCCGCCGCGGCCATGTCGCGTGTACTCGCCGATCGGCGTCCTCTTGCCGAAGCCGTTCTCGGTCGCCGTGAGGACGGATTTCGTTTCGTCGTGCGCCGCCAGCATGCACACGACGCGCTGGTCCTTGCCGAGCTTCATGCCGCGCACGCCGGTCGCCTGGCGGCCCATCGGGCGCACGTCGGATTCCTCGAAGCGCACCGCCTTGCCCTCGGACGAGAAGAGCATCACGTCGTAGTGGCCGTCGGTGAGCGCGGCGCCGATGAGGTAGTCGCCCTCGTCCAGGCCGACCGCGATGATGCCGCTCGGCCGCGGGCGCGAGAACTCGGCGAGCGGGGTCTTCTTCACCGTGCCCTGCGCCGTCGCCATGAACACGAAGTGGTTCTCGTCGAACTCCTTCACCGGCACGACCGCGGTGATCTTCTCGCCCTCCTGGAGCGGGAACATGTTGACGATCGGCTTGCCCTTGCTCGCGCGGCTGCCCGCCGGCACCTCGTAGACCTTGAGCCAGTAGAGCTGCCCGCGGCTCGAGAAGCACAGCAGGTAGTCGTGCGAATGCGCGATGAAGAGCCGCTCGACGAAGTCGTCCTCCTTGATCGCGGTCGCCATGCGGCCGCGCCCGCCGCGGCGCTGCGCCTTGTACTCGGTGAGCGGCTGCGACTTGACGTAGCCGCCGTGCGAGAACGTGACCACCATGTCCTGCGGCGCGATCAGGTCCTCGATCGAGAGGTCCTCGGCGACGGTGACAATCTCGCTCCTGCGGCCGTCGCCGAACTCCGCCTTCAGCGCCTTCAGCTCGCCGGCGATGATCGCGGTGATGCGCGCCGGCTTGGCGAGGATGTCGAGCAGGTCCGCGATCAGCGCCACGACCTCGCGATACTCGTCGCGGATCCTGTCCTGCTCGAGCCCGGTGAGGCGCTGCAGCCGCAGCTCGAGGATCGCCTGCGCCTGGTGCTCCGACAGGTGGTAGCCGTCCTCCTGGAGGCCGAACTCCCGCCCCAGGCCTTCCGGACGGAACTGCTCGACCGGGGTTTTCCCGATCAGGCTCTTGACGAGCTCCGAGCCCCAGGCGCGCGCCATCAGCTCGCGCTTCGCGTCGGCGGGCGTCGGCGCCTTCTTGATGAGCGCGATGACCTCGTCCACGTTGGAGAGCGCGACGGCGAGGCCTTCCAGGATGTGGCCGCGCTCGCGCGCCTTGCGCAGGTCGAACACCGTGCGGCGGGTGACCACCTCGCGCCGGTGCGAGAGAAACGCGTCGATCAGCGCCTTGACGTCGAGCAGCCGCGGCTGGCCTTCGACCAGCGCCACCATGTTCATGTGGAACGCGTCCTGCAGCTGCGTCATCTTGAACAGGTTGTTCAGCACCACGTCCGGGATCTCGCCGCGCTTGAGCTCGATCACGACGCGCATGCCGGACTTGTCGGACTCGTCGCGGATGTCCGAGATGCCCTCGAGGCGCTTGTCGGTGACGAGCTCGGCGATCTTCTCGAGCAGCGCCTTCTTGTTCACCTGGTAGGGCAGCTCGTCCACGATCACCGCGTGGCGGTCGCCCTTGCCGATCTCCTCGAAGTGCGTGCGCGCGCGCATCACCACGCGGCCGCGCCCGGTGCGGTAGCCCTCGTGCACGCCGGCAAGCCCGTAGATGATGCCCGAGGTCGGGAAGTCGGGCGCGGGCATCAGCTTGATCACTTCCTCGATCGCGCAGTGCGGCTGCGCGAGGACGTGCAGGCATGCATCCACCACTTCGCCGAGGTTGTGCGGGGGGATGTTGGTCGCCATGCCGACCGCGATGCCCGAAGAGCCGTTCACGAGCAGGTTCGGCGCCCGCGTCGGCAGCACGACCGGCTCCTGCTCCTTGCCGTCGTAGTTCGGCTGGAAGTCGACGGTCTCCTTGTCGATGTCGGCGAGGAGCTCCGAGGCGATCTTCTCCAGCCGGCACTCGGTGTAGCGGTAGGCCGCGGCCGAGTCGCCGTCCACCGAGCCGAAGTTGCCCTGGCCGTCGATCAGCGTGTAGCGCATGGAGAAGTCCTGCGCCATGCGCACCAGCGCCTCGTAGGTCGCGGCGTCGCCGTGCGGGTGGTACTTGCCGAGCACGTCGCCGACGATCCGGGCGCACTTCACGTACGGGCGGTTCCAGATGTTGTTCGCCTCGTGCATCGCGAACAGCACCCGCCGGTGCACCGGCTTCAGGCCATCGCGGACATCGGGCAGCGCGCGCCCCACGATCACGCTCATCGCGTAATCCAGGTAGGAACGCCGCATCTCCTCCTCGAGTGAAATCGGGAGGGTTTCTTTAGCGAAGGATTCCATCAGAAAGAGGCTCGAATTTTATCACGCGGGCCCCCTCCCGACCCTCATGCAAGGCTCGGTTTTCGCTTGGAAAAACGGCTTGTCCGGGCGTGCCAAGTGTGCTTGAATTGAGCCCGCTCCAAGGAACCAAAAAACGGGAGGAGGCGCAATGCGCACCGACAAGCTATTCCTGGCGGCAACCCTGGCTCTGAGCGCGGCTGCGCTCGACGCGCTGGCGCAGGACGCGAGCGACGGATACGTCCGCTCCGCGCCGGCCGGCGTCATCGTAAAAAGCCCGTTCGGCATGTGCGTACGCGCGGGCTACTGGACGCCCGCGATGGCGAACGGCGAATGCGACCCGGACCTCGCGCCGAAGGCCGCCGCCGCGCCGCCGCCGCCCCCGCCGCCGCCCGCAGCGGCCCCGCCCAAGCCGGCCGCCGCGCCCAAGCCCGCGCACGCGCTCGTCGTCCTGAAGGCCGATGAGACGTTCGCATTCAACAAGGCGACGCTGACCCCGAGCGCGCGCGCCGCGCTGGACAACGAGGTCGTGGCGAAGATCCGGGAGATCGGCAACGTGAAGTTCATCAACGTGAACGGGCATACCGACCGCCTCGGCGGCGCGCAGTACAACCAGAAGCTCTCCGAGCAGCGCGCCGATGCGGTGAAGGCGTATCTCGTGTCGAAGGGCGTGGACCCCTCGAAGATCGAGACCTACGGCTTCGGCAAGACCCAGCCGGTGAAGTCCTGCCCCGACCAGAAGAGCCGCAAGGCGCTGATCGCCTGCCTCGCGCCCAACCGCCGCGTGGAAGTGGAGATCCAGGGCCAGTAAGCGCGCCCGCAAAAGGCGTAGCATGCGAAGCCCCGGCGAGTCCGGGGCTTCGTTTTTATGGCCGACGATTTCCTCCTCTGCGCGAGATGGATCGTGCCCGTCGAGCCGGCGGGTGCGCTGCAGAACCACGCGCTCGCCGTGCGCTCGGGTCGCATCGACTCCCTCCTGCCGATCGCCGAGGCGCGCGCGCGCCATGCGGATCTCGAGCCGGTGGAGCTCGCGCATCACATCGTGCTGCCGGGGCTCGTCAATGCGCACGCGCACGCCGCGCGCGCCCTGCTGCGCGGCCTCTCCCCGGAGCGGCGCGAGAATGCCGAGCGCGCGCTGCTTTCCGCGGCGTTCGTGCGCGACGGCACGCTGCTCGCCTGCGCCGAAATGCTGGCGGCCGGCATCACCTGCTTCGCCGACATCTACTATTTCCCGGAGGCGGCGCTCGAAGCTGCGCGCGCGTGCGGGCTGCGCGCCGCGCACGGCATCCTCGCCCTGGAGGCTGCCACCGCCTACGCGTCCGATTCCGCGGACTACCTGCGCAAAGGCCTCGCGTTGCGCGACCGCGCGCGCGAGGATGCGCTCGCCGCCTTCAGCATCGCGCCCTGGCGCGCCGGCTCGCTTTCCGACGCGACCCTGCGCAAGGCGGCGAGCCTCGCCGCCGAGCTCGACTTGCCGGTGCACGTGTCCCTCGGCGAGGGCGACGTGCGCCGCCTGGACCGGCTGGGGCTCCTCGGACCCGGGCTGATCGCCCTCCAGCAGGACGCGCTCTCGAGCGAGGACGCCGCGCTCCTTGCGCGCCACGGCGCCTGGCTCGTCCCATCGGGAGCCGCCACGCCCGGGGTCAACGTCGCGCTGCGAGCGCCTGTCGATCGGCTCGACCTTTTCGAGGCCATGCGGTTGTCAGGATTGGCGCCCCAGGCCGCCCTGCGCGCCGCCACCCTGGGCGGCGCGTCGGCGCTCGGCCTGGAGGCGCGCGTCGGCTCCCTCGAGCCCGGGAAGGCAGCCGACCTGATCGCGCTGGACGCCGCCGCCCCCGGGCTCCTGCCGCACCACGACCCGGTCGCCCTCGCGGCGCGCGCGGCCGGGCGTGAGAACGTGAGCCATGTCTGGGTCGCCGGGCGGCGGCTCGTTTCGGAGGGTGTCCTGCAAAACCCGCCCTTTTCACGCTTGGACACCCGGTGGGACTTGTGGCAGAATTCCATGGCTCGTGCAGGCTCTTGATACGAAAAAGCTTTTGGAAAAAATCTGAGAGGATCGCATGATCAAAGCAGCCACCAGTTTCACCGCCGCGGCCGCCATCGCGCTTAGCGCGTTCTCGTTCGGCGCCGTCGCACAGGACAACTCCGACGGCTACGTGCGTTCCGCGCCTGCCGGCGTCATCGTGAAGAGCCCGTTCGGCGCTTGCGTGCGCGCCGGCTACTGGACGCCTGCGATGGCGAACAGCGAGTGCGATCCGGATCTCGTGCCGAAGCCGGCCGCTGCGCCTGCCGCGCCGCCGCCTCCGCCCGCCGCCGCGCCGGCGCCCGCGCCGAAGCCCAAGCCCGTCGCCGAGAAGGTGACCTTCGCCGCGGACGTGCTGTTCGACTTCGACAAGGCGACGCTGAAGCCCGAAGGCAAGAGCAAGCTCGATGAGCTCGCCTCGAAGGTCAAGGACATCAACCTCGAGGTGGTGATCGCGATCGGCCACACCGACTCGATCGGCTCCGACGCCTACAACCAGAAGCTCTCGGTGCGCCGCGCCGAATCGGTGAAGTCCTACCTCGTGTCGAAGGGCATCGAGCCGAACCGCGTGTATACCGAAGGCAAGGGCGAGAAGCAGCCGGTCGCGAGCAACAAGACCAAGGAAGGCCGGCAGAAGAACCGCCGCGTGGAGATCGAAGTCATCGGCACGCGGAAGTAGCCCTTCTCCGCTCCGAAAAAGCCCCGCTCCGGCGGGGCTTTTTATTTGGGAAAATGGCGGCGTGGCAGCCAACGCCGATCCCGCCGAGCTCGCCAAGTTCGGCGAACTCGCCTCGCGCTGGTGGGACCCGCACGGCGAGTTCCGCCCGCTGCACGAGATCAACCCGCTGCGGCTGGAGTGGATCGCGCGCCATGCGCCCCTCGCGGGCGCACGCGTGCTCGACGTGGGCTGCGGCGGCGGCATCCTCGCCGAGGCGATGGCGGCGCGCGGCGCGCGCGTCACCGGCATCGACCTCTCCGAGAAGCCGCTGCGCGTCGCGCAGCTGCACCTGAAAGAGTCCGGGGCGGCGGTGGACTACGAGCTCTCGGGCGCCGAGAGCTACGCCGAGAGGCACGCCGGGGAGTTCAACGTCGTCACCTGCATGGAGCTCCTCGAGCACGTGCCCGAGCCTTCCAGCGTGGTGGCGGCCTGCGCGCGCCTCGCGCGTCCCGGCGGCGCCCTGTTCTTCTCCACCATCAACCGCAACCCGAAGTCCTACCTCTTCGCGGTCGTCGGCGCGGAGTACGTGCTGCGGCTGCTGCCGAAAGGCACGCACGACTACCAGCGCTTCATCAAGCCCTCGGAGCTCGCGCGCTGGTGCCGCGACGCCGGCCTGCTCGTCGACGAGGTGCTCGGCATGACGTACAACCCGCTGGCGCAGCGCTACGCCCTCGGGCGCGACTGCGACGTGAACTATCTCCTGCGCTGCCGGCGTGGCTAGCCGAGCGGTCCTCTTCGACCTCGACGGCACCTTTGCCGACACCGCCGCGGACCTCGCCGCCGCGCTGAACCGCCTGCGCGCCGACCAGGGCATGGCGCCGCTGCCGGTCGAGCGGCTGCGCCCGTTCGCGTCGGCCGGCGCGCGCGGCCTCGTCTATGCGGGCTTCGGCCTGCAGCCGGGCGAAGGCGAATACGAGGCGCTGCGCGCGGCTTTCCTCGAGCACTACGCCGAGCGCACTTGCGTCGCGACGAGGCTCTTTCCCGGCATGCACGACCTGCTGCTGGCGCTGCAGGCGCGCGGCCTGCGCTGGGGCGTCGTGACGAACAAGGCGCTGCGCTTCGCCGAGCGCATCGTCGCCGCGCTGCGCGTGGCGCCGGCATGCCTCGTGGGCGGCGACTCGACGCCGCACCTGAAGCCGCATCCGGCGCCGCTGCTGCTCGCCGCGGAGACGCTGAAGCTCGCGCCCGCGGAATGCGCCTATGTGGGCGACGACCTGCGCGACATCCAGGCAGCGCGCGCCGCCGGCATGCGCGCCATCGCCGTCGAGTGGGGGTACCACCATCCCGAGCACGGCGCGCCCGCCGAGTGGCGGCCCGACGCCGTCATTGCGCAGCCTTCGGATCTGCTGCGCCACCTCTGAGCCAGTTCTCGCCGCGCGGCATCGTTTCCGGGAACTGCAGCACCGCGTAGCCCGCCCCCTTCCCGCCGGCGTTGCCGACGACGCTGTGCGACCAGTAGCCGCCGATGCGGCCCTTGTCGAAGTCCACCGACTCGACGGCGAAGGAGAAGCTCGCGGTCATGTTTCCCACCGCCATCCAGTTGCAGTAGTAGGGCTCGTCCGTGATCGTGATCTCGTCGATGCCGCGCACCGCGACCGTCGTGTCGTGCGGCACGCAGGCGAGCGGAATGCCGACGAAGCGCAGGTAGGAGCTCATCGTGCCCTTGATCGCCTGGTTCGCGGCGTCGAGCTTCACCTTCTCCATCTTGCCGCTCGCCTGGCTGCCGACGCCGGGGATCGGCCCGCCCTGCACGAAGTAGGCGACGCCTTCGGACTGGCAGTTGCGCGACTGGATGTCGGAAGAGCAGATGGTGAAGTCCTTGCCGTCGTTCTTCTCGAGCAGGCGGTAGACCGCGCGCAGGAGCTGCGGCGCGGTGTAGCTCTGCCCCGCGGGGCCGCAATCCTCCGCGGCGCACACATAGATCTGCGTTACCTTCTCGACCTGCGGCGCGCCGGCGCAGCCGGCGAGCAGCAGCGCCGCCCAGACGATCGAATGCTTCATCGCTCCCCCTTTCCCCTGCCTATTTTGCCCGCGTCACGGGAAATCCCATGCCGCTCGGCGAAATGATCGGGTACTGCTTGCGCCGGTAGAGCTTCTCCGCGAGCTCCGGCACCTCGCTGTCGACGAAATCGGCGAGCTCGGTGGTCTTCACGTAGCCGTCGCGGTCGCGGTCGGCGCCGCCCTGCAGCCCCTGCACCACCACCCAGGTGAACAGGCCGTGCCCCTCGTGGCCTTCGAGCGCCTCCTGCTCGGAGGTCGCCGCGGAGAGGATGGTCGCGCCCACTGCGCGGCTCAGGATCTTCGCCGCGGTGTCCTCGCTCATGCCGCGCGTGAGCAGCCCGGACAGGATCGCGTCGCCGAGCTTGCCGGCGTTGCAGGTGTCGAGCACCACCAGCTTCTTCGTCGCCGGGATGTTGGCGATGAGCTCGGTGAGGCTGCGCTGCCCAATCGCGTCGGCGCGAAGCCGCGCGGTCGAGACCGAGCCGACGTTGGAAGTGACGAGGAAATACTCGCCCTCGTCCACGGTGCCGTGGCTCGCGACGTAGAAGACGAAGAGATCCTCCGGCGAGACGCGCGCCTTCGCCTCCTCGAGCGCGGCGACGAGCGCGGCGCGGCTCGTCTCCTCGGGCTTGAGCAGCATGCGGATGGTCACCGACTCGAAGAGCGGCTGCGCGCGGGCGCGCAGCACGCCGGCGAGCAGCTCGGCGTCGGACACGCTGAAGCTCAGGCGCAGGCGCGGGTTCTGGAACTCCTGGATGCCGACCACCACCGCATAGAGCGCCGGGCGGCGCGGGCCGTCGAGGGCGGCGACGATCTCGTGCAGCGCATCCGCGCTCTGCATGCTGTTGTCGGCGTTGAAGGCGATGGCGCGGATCTCGTTCCTGCCGTTGACGAGCCTGAGCGGCAGGCTGAGCACGCCGTCCTGCGGGACGCGGCTCGCCTGCATCAGCACCGCCGTGCCGTTCACGTAGAGCCGCACGTCGCCCACGCCGCCGCCGGCGTCGGTCACGCGCAGCTTGACCGTGAGCTGCGCCGAGCTGGCGCGCTCCGGCGCGTCCAGGATCTCGATGCGCGGCGCCGGCTTCACCTCGGCGATGCGCTGCGAGGCGGGCCGCGGCCGGGCGAGCGCCGCGAGGCGCTCCTGCTCCTGCTCGAGGCGCGCCTGCTCCTCGCGCTGGCGCTCGAGGCGCGCCTGCTCGATGCGCTCGCGCTCCTTTTTCGCCTGCTCGTCGCGCTCGCGCTCGAGCCTTGCCAGCTCCTGCTTTTCGCGTTCGATCCGCGCCTGCTCCTCGCGTTCGCGCTCGCGTCTCGCCAGATCGAGCCTTTCCGCGGCATTGCTCACGTCGCCTTCCAGCGCGAGCTGGACGAGGTCCGGGCGGAAGAAGCTCTCGACGAACTGGTCGAGGCCGTGCACTTCGCCGCCCAGGCGCACATTGAGGTAGCGGAACCCGCCCGGCGAGCCGTTGAAGTAGCCCGCCGGCGAGAGCGAGACCCATTCGCCGTCGTCGAAGCCGAAGAAGCGCACGCGCTCGCGCGCATCGCCGGCGCCGAGGAGCACGGTGACGCCGCGGCTGCCGGCCGCCGCCACGGTGCCGCGCGCGCCGGAGAAGGCCACCGCGTTCAGCGCGCCGGCATCGGCGCCGAGCGTGCGCAGCGGCGCACCGCTCGCCGCGTTCCAGTAGATGACGCTGCCGTCGAGGCCCGCGGAAACGATGGTCGCGCCGTCGGGCGACACGGCGAGCGCCCGCACCGGGCCCTTGTGCGCGGCGAGGATGCGCGACTCGCCGCTCGCGAGGCTCCAGATGCGCACGGTGGCGTCCTCGCTTGCCGTGACGAGCCCCTCGCCCGAGGGGAGGAATTCCACCGCGTTGACGCGGTTCGCATGGCCTTTGAGGACCTTGAGCTCGGCGCCGCTCGCCGCGTCCCAGACGCGCACCGTGTCGTCATAGGACGCCGAGGCGAGGCGCGTGCCGTCGCGCGAGAAGGCGAGCTGGCGCACCGAGCCCTTGTGCCCGGTGAGCGCGCGCAGCGCGGCGCCGCCCGCCACGTCCCAGAGGCGGATCGCGTCGTCGTTGCCGGCGGAGGCGAGGCGCGCGCCGTCGGGCGAGAAAGCGACCGCATGCACTTCGCCGGTGTGGCCGCGCAGCACGCGGCGCTCGGCGCCGCTCGCCGCGTCCCAGAGGCGCACGGTGCGGTCCTGGCTCGCCGTCGCGACCAGCCGGCCGTCCGGAGAGAAGCGCGCCGCGTTGACCGGGCCGGCGTGTCCGGCGAGCGAGCGGCGCATCTTCGCCGCCTGCAGGTCCCACAGGCGCACCGCGCGATCTGCGCCCGCCACCGCGAGCGTGCCGCCGTCGGGCGCGAACGCGAGGCCGCGCAGCTCGTTCGCGCGGCCGCGCAGCAAGCCGAGCTCCTTTCCGCTCGCCGGATCCCAGAGATGCACCGCCTGGTCGAGGCCGGCCGAAGCGAGCGCCTTCCCGCCGGGGGAAAAAGCGAGCGCAAGCACGTCGCCGCGATGCCCGGTCAGGCGCTTCACCTCCTCGCCGCTCGCGAGGCTCCACACGCGAACCGTGCCGTCGTTGCTCGCCGTGGCGAGGAGCCGCCCGTCGGCGGAGAAGGCGACGGCACTCACCGCCTCGCCGTGGCCGCGGAGCAGCCGCTCCTGCGCGCCGCTCGACGCGTCCCAGACCCGGGTCGAGCCGTCCTGCGCGCCCGCGGCGACGCGCGCGCCGTCGGGCGAGAGCGCAACCGAGAGGATGCCGCTTGCAAGGCCTTCGAAGCGGCGCAGCTCGCGCCCTTCGGCGGCGTCGAAAAGCTGCACCATCCGCGCATCGCCGCCGAACGCGAGCCGCGTGCCGTCGCGCGACAGCGCCACGCTGCGCACCGCGGCCGCGTTGAAGCCGCCGCCGATGGAGCGCTCCGGCTTCAGCGACGCGCTCCAGAGCTTCACCGCGCCGTCATACCCCGCGCTCGCGATGCGCGAGCCGCCGGCGGCGACGGCGAGGATCACGCTTTCGTGCGCAAGCACGCTCGCTACGGGCGTGCCGTGCGCGGCGTCCCAGGTGCGCAAGGTCCGATCGCGCCCGGCGGAAATGACGCCTTCGGCCGTCCAGGCCACGGCCGTCACCGTGCCCTGGTGGCCGACGAGGGTCTGGATCTCGCGGCCGGAAGCGACGTCCCAGAGCTTGAGCGTGCCGTCCTGGCTCGCGGAGGCGAGACGGCGGCCGTCGGGCGCGAACGCAATGGAGGTGATGCTCGCCCGGTGGCCGAGCTGCACGAAGACCTGCGCCTCGCCCTCGGCGGCTTGCGCCGCGAAAGCTGACAACGCCAGGACCGCCGCGTAGAGCGCTTGCCGCATTTCCCCCTCGTGCGCCGATTATAGGGAGTGCTATAAAGCGCGCATGCGCGGGGCCACGCTCGCCGTGCTTCTCTTGCCGTTCCTTGCATTTGGCGAGGAGGCGTACGTGCCGCCGCCGCGCAACGTCGACGACATCCTCGCGGTGCTCGGCCAGTACAAGCCCGACCCCGAAGCGGTTCGCAAGCGGACCGAGACCGCCAACCGGCAGCCGCCCGCCACCGACGACAAGCAGGCGCTCGCGCAGTTTTACCTGGAGCGCAGCCGGGCGCGCGGCGCGCTCGGCCAGATCAGCGGCCGCATCGACGACCTGCGCCTCGCCGCGCAGTACGCCAAGGGCACGATGAGCGGCAAGCCGCACGGCGCGCGCAGGAACCCGGTCGCGGCGAGGGCCCAGGAGGAAGGCGACGAAGGCCGCATCCTGCAGGAGCTCTCCATCGCCGAGAGCGGCGGCGGCAACTTCCTGAATGCGGTCAACGCGCGCGAGGAGATGCTGAAGGACATGCAGGCGCAGAGCCGTCCGCGGGGCGGCATCCTGCTCTCGGGCTTCCTCGGGCTTGCGAACATGAACGCGACGCTGGGCGACCTCGCGACGGCGCACCAGCACCTCTCCGAGGCCGAGGCCGTGTTCCAGCGGCTCAGGCAAAGCCCGGGATGGGAGGAATACGGCAGCAACTGGACCGCGGGAATGGAGCGCAGCCGCGGCCACCTCTATGCGAGCGAAGGGCAATACGCGGCGGCGGAAGCCTCGTACCGCAAGGCGGTGCAGGCGATGGACGCCGGCAGCGCCGACAACCTGCAGCGCTTCAAGTCCGGCGAGCGCGCGACGCCGCCGGGACGCTACCTCGCGACGCGCAACGGCGACCAGCTGAACCTCGCCTGGGCGCTGGCGCAGCAGGGCCGCCTCGCGGAAGCCGAAGCGGCGGCGCGCGACGCGCTGAAGAAGAACCTGTCGTTCTTCGGGCGCTATGCCGGACCGTCGGCGCAAAGCCTTTTCAGCCTGGCGAACATCCTCTCCGAGCAGGGGCGCTTCCGCGAGGCGGCGCTGCTCGCCGCGGCGGCGGTGGAGGTCTACGAGAAAGGCGACGCCGCACCCGAGTCCCTGGCGCTGGCGAACGCGCGCCGCGCGCACGCCGCCGCGCTCGTCGCGCAGCGCAAGTGGCGCGAGGCGCTCGCGGTGTACGAGCGCATGCAGGAAGGGCTCGCGCGCGACCCGCTCATCGTGCGCCAGTTCGGCCGCGGCGACCTCGACTGGGGCTACGCGCTGGTGCAGACCGGCGAGGCGGCGCGCGCCGCAGCGATGCTCGGCGAGCTGGGCGACACGCTCGAGAAGCGCCTCGGCGACAACGACCGCGGCGTGGCGGAGGCGCGCGGCTACCACGCCATCGCGCTCGCCGCGAACGGCGAGCGCGCCGCCGCGCTGGCGGAATTCCGGCGCGCCGTGCCGGTGCTGATCGAGAACGCGCGCGCCGAGGAAAGCCCGGATGCCGGCGCCACCGGGCGCTGGTTGCGGCTCACGAACGTGCTGGAGGCTTATATCGATCTGCTCTCGTCCGAGCCGGAAGGTGCCGTCGAAGCCTTCCGCATCGCGGACATCGCGCGCGGCTCGAGCGTGCAGCGCGCGCTTTCGCTCAGCGCCGCGCGCGGCGCGGCGCGCGACCCGGCGCTCGCCGAGCTCGCGCGCCGGGAGCAGGACGCGCAGCACCGCATCGGCGTGCTCTCGGACCTGCTCTCGCGCCTGCTCGCCGCGCCGCCGGAGCAGCAGCTCGCCAAGATCATCGGCGACGTGCGGCGCGACCTCGATGCCCTTCGCGCCGAGCACACCGGCCTGCGGCGCGACATCGAGCGGCGCTTTCCCGAGTACGCGCAGCTCACCGACCCCAAGCCCGTCACGCTCGCCCAGGCGCAGGCCGCGCTGCTCCCCGGGGAAGCGCTGCTCGCGCTCTATGTCGGGCCGGCCAGGACCTATATCTGGGCCGTGCCGCAGAGCGGCGCGCCCGCGTTCGCGGTTGCGTCCCTCGGCCGCGCCGAGGTGGAAAGCGCGGTGGCGAAGATCCGCGAGACGCTCGATGTCGGCGACGTGCCGCTGCTGCGCATGCCGCCGTTCCGCTTCTCCACCGCATACGCGCTCTATAGCGCGCTGCTCGCGCCGGTCGAGGCCGCCTGGAAGGACGCGACGAGCCTGCTCGTCGTGCCCCACGGCGCGCTCGGACAGCTGCCGTTCGCCGTCCTGACGAGCGCGCCCTTCGAGCTCAAGCCGGGCGGAGGCGCGCTCTTCGCCGGGAACCGCGACGCGCCCTGGCTCATCAAGCGCGCCGCGCTCACGCAGCTGCCCTCGGTCGGCACGCTCGCGACGCTGCGCCGCGCGGCGGCCGCGCAGCCCGGCCGGCGCGAATTCATCGGCTTCGGCGACCCGGTCTTCAGCAAGGCGCAGCTGTCCCGGGCGGCCGGCGCGCTGCGCGGCGTGCGCCTGCGCGGCAGCGACAACGCGAACTCGGCGACGCTCGCCGAGCTTGCGCCGTTGCCGGATACGTCCGAGGAGATCCTGCGCATCGCCGAGGTGCTGCACGCCGATCCGGGCGAGGACGTGTACCTGCACGAGCGCGCGAGCGAGTCGCTGGTGAAGAAGATGGACCTCGCGCACCGGCGCATCGTCGCCTTTGCCACGCACGGCCTCATCCCGGGCGACCTGAACGGCCTCACGCAGCCCGCGCTCGCGCTCTCCGCACCCGACGTTGCCGGCGGCGAGGACGACGGCCTGCTCACCATGGAGGAGATCATCGGCCTGCGCCTGGACGCCGACTGGGTCGTGCTCTCCGCGTGCAATACCGGCGCCGGCGAAGGCGCGGGCGGGGAGGCGGTCTCCGGCCTCGGGCGCGCCTTCTTCTATGCCGGCGCGCGCGCCCTCCTCGTCTCGAACTGGCCGGTGGAGACGACCTCGGCCCGCATCCTCACCACCGGCGTCTTCCGCCGCCAGGCGGCCGACCCGAAGCTCTCGCGCGCCGAGGCGCTGCGCCGCGCGATGCTCGACCTCCTGCAGGGGCGCGAAGGCGACGGCCCGGGCTACACCTACGCCCACCCGCTCTTCTGGGCGCCCTTCTCGCTCGTCGGCGAAGGCGCGGCACGGTAGTTGCTGCCTCCCTGGGTTTTCCCCACAGGAGGAGCCCATGGGCAAGCTCGGCGTGGTCGTTCTTGGAATGGCGTGCACCTTTCCGGCGTTCGCGCAGCCGGGCTACGTCACCGACGGGCCGAACGCGGCCGTCGTGACGAGCCCCTTCGGCCTGTGCTGGAAGACCGGCGACTGGACCCCGGCGAAGGCCGTCGCGCCCTGCGACGCCGTGCCGGTTGCGCAGATTCCGGCGCCCGCGCCGCGGGCGGTCGAGCCGCCCGTCGCGGCGGCGCCCGCGCCCAAGGTCATCGAGAAGGTGACGCTCGACTCCGACGTGCTCTTCGACTTCAACCGGGCGACGCTCAAGGACGAAGGCAAGGGCAAGCTCGACGAGCTCGCCGACCGCGTCTCCGGCGCGCGCATCGACGAGGTGTTCGCCGACGGCCACGCCGACCGCATCGGCTCTGAGGACTACAACCAGAAGCTCTCGGAAGAGCGCGCGCAGGCGGTGAAGGACTACCTCGCGCAGAAGGGCATCCCCGCCGAGCGCATCAAGGCCGCCGGCAAGGGCGAGAGCGAGCCGGTGACCGGCGAGCGGTGCAATCGCATGGGACCCGAGCGCGCCTCGAACCGCAAGCTCGTGCAGTGCCTGCAGCCCGACCGCCGCGTCGAGATCCAGGTGCTCGGCAGCCGCGAGACCGGGTCGAGCGCCGGCTCCTCGCGCTGATTGAAGTGCCGGGAACCCGCCCCCATATGCGAAAATGCGGTCACGCAGAGATTCCGGGGGCGACCTGGTTTCGACGCGGACGTTGACGTAGCCGAGGGCATGCCGAGGGCCAGATGACCTCGTAAATCCTGTCTGGAAAACCACAAACGCCAACGACGAGCGTTTCGCTCTAGCCGCCTAATACCGGCTAGACGCTGCACTGGTCTGCTGATGGGCCAGGCCTCGAAAGAGGTGCAGCGTCATTCACATCAGCCCCTCTTCCCGGTCTGGCCGCTTGGCCGGGGAGATCCGTCGAAGCGGCTAGCCGAGCGTCAGCCTGCCGGTTGGCGGGCGCGAGGCGAAGCTCAAACAACCAGGCTAAGCATGTAGGCCTTTGCTACCGAGGGTTCGCGGACGCGGGTTCGATTCCCGCCGCCTCCACCATCACTTCCGGTGCCTTCCTCGGCACTTCGGCAGCTTTGGCTTCATCCTGCTTGTTTGCAGCGCGAAACTGCAGATTAGCGCGCGGTGCCCATCCAGCCCTTCTTGGAGATATCGAAGATCACGCCGTCCGGGTCTTTGAATTTTCGCTCGAAGTTCTCCTTCTCGGCATCGCTGCCCAGGTCGAAGAAGAACTTGCCGCCCGCCGCCTCGATTCTCTTCTGCGTCTCTGCAAGATCATCCACCTGAAACCCGAAGTGGTGGGCGCCGACGAAGCTCTTCGCGTCCTTCAGGCCGGAGCCGCGCTCGCTCTTGTAGTTCAGCAGCGCGAGGTTGATGACGCCGTCGCTGAGGTACACCGCGGCAGCGAAGTCGAGCGTCTCTTCGCCCACGCGCTTCAGCCCGAACACGCTCTCGTAGAACTGCGCCGCCCGCTGCAGGTCCTTCACCACCACCGCGAAATGCCTGAGCTTTGCTGCCATGGTCCCTACCTCCTTATCCCCATTTGCTCCAAGATTGCCTGGACGAGAGCATGCTCCGCATGCCCGAATTTTTCCATCAGCTCGAAATGGTTGACGCCAGGGAAGCACACCGCGCGTTGAAGGCGGCCCGCCTTCTCCAGCGCCGCGGCGAACTCGCGCGACTGGCGGCGGAACTCGTCGGTATCGCTCTCGGCGTAGCCGATGATCAACGGGCAGCTCGTTTGCTCGGCGTGCAGGCCGGGGCTGAGCGCCACGACCTCCTCCTTGCTGAGCTTCACATAGCTGCTGCGTGCGCTCAGCACCACCGGCTCGAGAAAGTAGGGGCCGCTCACGAGCGTGGCCGCCTTCACGCAGGTCGGCTTCTGCAGCGCCAGCGCGGAAAGATGCGCGCCGGAGGAATGCGCCGAGAGGTAGACCCGCTGCGGGTCGCCGCCGAAGCTCGACGCGTTGCGGCAGGTCCACTCGATGCCGCGCCGCACTTGCTCCGCCATCTCCGGCAGGCGCACCGCCGGCAAGTTCGAAAAATTGAGGACGACGGTATGGATCCCGGCGGGCACGTAGGCGTCCGCCGGGAACGAATAGTCGTCCTTGGTGAAGTTCTTCCAGGCGCCGCCGTGCACGAAGATCTGCACCGGCGCCGGTGATTTCGCCGCAGGAAAGAGATCCAGCGTCTCGTCGGCGGCCTGCCCGTACGCGATCGTGCGGTGCTGCAGCCGGGCACGCGTCGCCTTGCTGAGCTCGGGATAGCGCCCGATGATCTCCAGCGCGTTCGCTACCCAGTTCCGCTGGTCGAAGTTGCGGTCGAGCTCAGCTTGCGTGTAGTGCAGATAGACTTTGTCGGTCATTTCTAGATTCTCGAAGCTACACGATAGGCGCTGGATGTCGCATCAATGAGCGTCAGGCCGCCGGCAAAATATACCTGCGGCGCCGCGGCGCGCCACGCGGACGTGTCCTGCGGCCGCGCGCCGCAGGCATGGATCACGCTGTCGGCGTCGGCGCGGTCCCTGTATTCGAAATTGAACTGCACCCGTACGCCCGCTTCCTGCAGGGCGCCGGGAAGCACCAGGCGCTGGATGAGGTTCACGTCGTCGTCGAACTCCGCATCGCGCTCGAGGAGCGTGACCGCGTGCCTCCTCGACCCCAGCCACCACGCGAGCTCCGAGCCTGCCGTGTTCGCGCCGACGATCGTGACGCGCTTGCCCAGCTTCTCCGGGTGCTCGAGCGCCGAGATCGGATTTTCCGCAAAAGGAAAATGCGGCCCCAAGGCGACGATCACGCAATCGGCCGCGATCTCGCCCGGGCTCATGGCCTGGTTCAGGAAGACCTGCACGCCGGCTTTCTGCAGGGCGTGCTCGTAGAAGGCGAGGAGCCTCGGCAGGGTGCTCTTGAACGGCAGCTGCGCCGCCAGGCGCAGCTGCCCGCCGATGCGCTCGCGCCGCTCGTAGAGCGAGACGCCGTGGCCACGGGCGGCGGCGGTGAGCGCAGCTTCGATCCCCGCCGGTCCCGCGCCGATCACCGCGACGCGCTTCTTCCCGGCCGCGGGTAGCGCGCTCTCGTGCTCGCGCCCAGTACGCGGATTCACGGCGCAGTAGCCGCGCAGGCCGCCCTGCTCGCGCGCGAGGCAGGTATTGCAGCGGATGCACGGGCGGACGTCCCGCGTTTCCCCGGAAAGAACCTTCTTCGGAAGATCGGGGTCCGCGAAGAGCGGCCGCGCCTGCGAGACGAAGTCGGCATCGCCTTCGCGCACCAGGCGCTCGGCGAGCTCGAGGTCGTGGATGGTGCCCGACGCGATGACCGGCACCTTGGCGGCCTCGCGGATCGGGCGCGCGTACTGCGCGAAGGGCGCCTCCGGAAGGTACATGGGCGGGATGCGCCGCTCCATCACGCGGTACGTTCCCGCGGAGACGTGGATGAGGTCCACGCCCGCCTCGACCAGCGCCCGGGCCACGTCGCGGTAGCCGTCGATCTCGAGCCCGCCGGGCAGGAGATCGTCGCCGTTCAGCCGGTACGAAATGAGCTTCTTCGGCCCGAGGCCCTCGCGCACTGCACGCACCACCTCCAAGGGAAAGCGCAGGCGCTTCGCCGTCGAGCCGCCATATGCATCGCTGCGCGTGTTGGTGGCGGGGGTAACGAAGGCGTTCAGCAGATAGCCGTGCGCACCGTGCAGCTCGACGAGCTCGAAACCGGCCTGGGCGAGGCGTCGTGCCGCCTGGCGATGATCCTCGACGATATGCTCGATCTCGGCCACGGTCAGCTCGCGCGGCACGCGCTTGCCGGGCGCCCACGGAATCGGCGACGGCGCCACGACTGGCGGCTCGACCACCACGCGCTGCGGCCCGCAGTGGCCGAGCTGGAGCCCGGGCACCGCGCCCTCCTCGCGGATCGCGGCGGCAAGCTCGCCCAGGCCCGGGATCATGGTGTCGTCGTGCGCCCCGAGCTGCGCGTGGAACGCGCGGCTCCCGCTCGCGTCGGTGAAGGTGATCTCCACGATGACGAGCCCGGCGCCGCCGCGGGCGCGGGCACGGTAGTACTCGATCGCCTGCGGCGTGACGCTGCCGTCGGGCGCCGCGTACATCGCGCACATCGGCGCCTGCACCATGCGGTTGCGGAACGCGGTGCCGCGCAGCGCGAACGGCCGCGCAAGCGAGGGGAAGCCGCTCATGCGACCCCCATGCGCTTCTCGAGGTAGACGACATAGCGGCCGAATGCCGGATCCTCCTTGGTCGCCTGCGAATTGCGCGGGCGCGGCAGCTCGATGCGTACGTCGTCGATGATCCTGCCGGGGCGGTCGGACATGACGAGCACGCGGTCGGAAAGGAAGATCGCTTCGGGGATGCTGTGGGTGATGAGGAGCACCGTCTTCCTCATGTCCTGCCACAGCCGCAGCAGCTCGACGTTCAGCTGGTCGCGCGTCAGCGCATCGAGCGCGCCGAAGGGCTCGTCGAGCAGCAGCACCTGCGGCAACAGCACGAGCATCTGGCCGAGCGCGGCGCGCTGGCGCATGCCGCCGGAGAGCTGGTGCGGATAGAGACGGCGGAAGGCGCCCAGCTTGAGGACCGGCAGGATGTCCTCGAGGCGATGGTCGATTTCCGCCGCGGGCAGGCCGCGCACGTCGGCCGCAAGGCGGATGTTCTTCTCCACCGTGAGCCACGGCAGCAGGTTGTGGGTCTGGAACACGACACCCACCTCGTCGGAAGGCGCGGACTGCGCGCGTCCCATGACTTCGACGGCGCCGCCGGTGTCGCAGGCGATCAGGCCCGCGATGATGCGAAGCAGCGTGCTCTTGCCGCAACCGCTCGGGCCGAGCACCGATACGAACTCGCCCCGCGGCACGTCGAACGACACCCCGTCGAGCGCGCGCACGCCGCCGGCGCCGCCGAAGGTCTTATGCACCGCACCCAGCCGGATGGCCGGCGCGGTGGCTACAGCGCCCGCCACCACACGCGCTTCGCCGCGAGCTCCACGAGCGCATAGAGCAGCCCGGCGAGGATTGAGATGGCAAGGAGCGCGGCGAACATCAGGTCGGTCCGCGCGTTCGCGTTCGCCTCGAGGATGAGGTGGCCCAGGCCGTTCTCCGAGCCGACGAACTCGCCCACGATGGCGCCGATGACGGCGAGCGGCATCGCGGTCTTGCAGCCGTCCATGATCGATGGCAGCGCGCTCGGGATGCGAAGCCGCACGAACGTCGTCGCGGCGGAAGCGCGGATGGCGCGGAAGTGCTCGAGCAGGTGCTCGGGCGTTCCGGCGAGGCCGCCGAGCGTCGCCACGACCACCGGAAAGAAGGCGAAGAGGAACGCCATCAGGACCTTGGACGCGAGCCCGTAGCCGAACCAGATGACGAAGATCGGCGCGAGCGCCACCTTCGGCAGCCCCTGGAAGAGCACGATCGCGGGGTAGAGCGTGCGCCGCATCGCCGGCCAGGCGAAGATCGCCAGGCCGAGCGCGAGCCCGCCCGCCACCGCCCAGAAAAAGCCCCCGGCGATCTCGCCCAGCGTGATCCAGCTCTGCTGCAGCAGCATGGCGCGGCCCTGCCAGAACGTGGCGAGGACCTTGGAGAGCGCCGGCAGCAGATAGGGCTTGATGCCGAAGAGCTCGACACCCTTCTCCCAGAGGACCGCGAGCGCCGCGAACAGGATCGCGGGCTCGACGATCTCCCGGGTCTTCACTTCTTGGGGCCCCAGTCGGGCGGCGGCACCACGAAGCGCTTGAAGTGCCACTGGTCGAAGGCGTCGAGCGTGTTGGGATGCACGCCCGGCTTGTACGGCCGCTCGGGCGTGATCTGCACCATGTCGCAGTAGAACTCGACGTGGTTGCCGTCGGGGTCCTTGAACACGAGGAACACGTTCTCGCCGGGCCCGTGCTTGCCGATGCCGCGCACAATCTCGACGCCCTTCTCCTTCAGCAGCGGCACCGCCGCCTCGACCTCGGCGAGCGAGGCGAGCTCGAAGGCGAAGTGCTCGGTGCCCGGGCGGCTGAAGGGCGAATACATCTTGTCGAAATGCTCGGCGTCCTTCGGCAGCTGCGCGAGCGCAAGGGAGTGGTGGTCGGCGCCGCAGCGCAGGAACACCATCTGGTCCTCGATCCAGTCGGAAACCTGCAGGCCCACCACCTCGGTATAGAACTTCGCCGAGGCCTGGATGTCCCGGACCATCAGCACGAGATGGCCCATCTTGCGCGGCTTCGGTGTGGCGCTCATGGCGGGCCCGCTACTTGAGGAACGCGTTGGTGTAGATGTCCTGCAGCTTGACCTTGCCCTTCACGTCGTAGGCCTTGTCGACGAACGACAGCGTGGAGGCCATGCGGTCCTCGCGCAGGTAGCCCAGGCCCTCCTTGCGCGCCTGCGGGTCGTCCATGATGTCGGCGGTCTCCTTGATCTGCGCGAGGATGATGCCGCGATCGCTCGCCGGAAACATCTTCACCACGATGTCGGCCGCCTGCTCGGGATTCCTGAACGCGTCCTGGAAGCCGCGGTAGGAGGCCTTGAGGAAATTGCGCACGACTTGCGGCTTCTTCGCGATCAGCTCATCGCGCGTGGCGAAGCCGCTGCCGTAGGCATTGAGGCCGAAGTCGGCGTAGCTCAGCCACGCCACCTGCACGCCGGCGGCGCTCGCGAGCTTGGCGAGCACCGGGCGGTTGCTCGCCTGCCAGCACTCGGCGAGGTCGGTCTTGCCTTCCATGAAGGAGGCGTCCACCACCGCGGGATCGAGGCGCACGAGCTTGATGAAGTCGCGCGGCTTGCCGTTCATCTCCAGCCAGGCCGGCACCACGTTGTGCACCGGCGAGCCGGCACCGCCGCCGAGGGTCAGGCCCTTCAGGTCGTCGATCGTCTTCACGGTGTTGCGCTTGGTGACGTAGCACACGCCCGCCGGCCAGCGCGTGTTGATCGCGCCGATCATCTTGATCTTTCCGCCGTTGGAACGATTGAGGATCAGGCTGATCGGGTCGACGTAGCCGAACTCGAACTGGCCCTGGTCGAGCTCATTCGCGGTGCGGTTGCCGCCGTAGCCGCGCACGATGCTCGTGTCGAGGCCCGCTTCCTTGAAGTAGCCCTTGTCCTGCGCGACGATGACGCCGATCGAGCTGCCCTGCGGCAGCCAGGCCATGTTGTAGGTGACTTTCTCCTGGGCAAGGGCGGGCGCGGCGCCCACGACCAGCGCGAGTGCAGCAGCGACGGTGAACTTCATGGTTCCTCCTCCTGCGGTTAGCGTTTCTCGTTCACGATGCGGTTGGCGAGCGTGCCGATTCCCTCTACCGTGGCTTCCACGCGGTCGCCGTCCTTCAGGAATATGCCGTGGGCGGCGCCCACGCCCGTGGGCGTGCCGGTGGCGATGACGTCGCCCGGACGCAGGGTGAGGATCTGCGACAGGTAGCTGATCTGTTCGCGCACCTTCCAGATCATGTTCGCCGTGCTGTCCTGCTGCATGACCTTGCCGTTCACCGTGAGCTTCAGGTTCATGGCCTGCGGGTCGGCCACCTGCCACGCGGGCACGATCCACGGGCCGAAGGGCGCGAAGCTGTCCCAGCACTTGCCCTGGAACCAGTCGAACTGGAAAGGATAGTCGCTGCGCTTGTTGAGATCGCGCGCCGAGATGTCATTCAGCACGCTGTAGCCGGCCACGCAGTCGAGCGCCTGGTCGACCCCGATGCGGCGCGCCTGCCTGCCAATCACGGCGGCGAGCTCCACCTCCCAGTCGAGCTTCTCCGTCTCGGGCGGCTTGACCACGTTGTCGCCGGGCCCGACGACCGTGTCCTGCAGCTTGAGGAACATGTAGGGCTTGCTTTGCGCCTTGTTCGCGAGCACGGTGCCCATTTCCTTGGCGTGCTCGATGTAGTTCGCCGCGGCGCAGAAGATGCGGCTCGGGCGGAACGGCGCGGTGAGCGCCGCCATCCCCTCGCGCAGCACCGGGAGCTTGCCGGCGCGCACCTGGTCGGCGAGCTGGCGCACCGCGCCCTGCGCGCGCGGCCAGTCGGCGATCGCGCCGCCCACGCCGCCGGGCAGCACCTCTCGCGCGTCGTACAGCTTGTCATCCACCACCACCGCGGGCGCTTCACCCTTGGCGTTCGTTCGATAGGTCGCAAGGGCAATCCAGGTCATGAAGGCGTGGGTCCTGTGGGGTCTGCGGGAAAGCGCTATCGTACCGGAGCCTTGTGTACAGCAGCACCGTTTTTGTATACACGTTTCGAAGGGCCGCCGAACGCCAGCTCGTGCCTGCGGAAATACTCCATGACGTTGGCGGCGGCGCTGGCGGCGTGGCCGCGCATCGCGCGGCTTGCCGCTTCCGCATCGCCGCGCAGGATCGCGCGGGCGAGCAGGTCGTGCTCCTGCGACGAGCTGCGCATGCGGTTCTCCACATGGAAGAATACCCGCGAGCGGAACGGCGCGAGCCGCTGGCGCAGCTCCAGGGTCAGCGCCTCCAGGTTGCGGTTGCGCGCCGCGCTGTAGATGGCACGGTGGAAAGCCTCGTTCAGGCGCGAATACCCGCTCAAATCCCTGCCCTTCACCGCCGCGAGGCCCTGGCGGTGAAGGCCCTCGATGGTCTTGCGCTCCGGCGCGCCCGCGCGCAGCGCACAGAAGCGCGCGCACAGCGCCTCGAGCTCCGCCACGGCCTCGAACATGTCCTGCAGGCCGGCGATGTCGATGACCGCCACCGAGAAGCCGCGCCGCGGCTCCGATTCCACGAGGCGGGTGGCGGCGAGGTGCCGCAGCGCGTCACGGACCGGGCTGCGCGAGACCTTGAAGCGCTTGGCGAGGCTCTCCTCGTCGAGCTTCGCGCCGGGCGGGAGACGGCCGGAGGCGATGTCGGCGCCGAGCTTCTGCGAAATCCGTTCGGACAACGTGCTCATGAGGCGGAAACGGCAGTGTACAGTTCCCGCAGCCTATCCATGGAGCCCTCTTGACCTTCGTCGGACAGTCCCTGCGACGGCGCGAAGACGATCGTCTGCTCATTGGCCAGGGCCGGTTCGTGGCCGACCTGACGCTTCCCGGGATGCTTCACGTCGCGCTCGCCCGCAGTCCGCACGCGCATGCCCGCATCGCGGGGATCGACGCGTCCCGCGCATTGCAGGTCCCGGGCGTGGTTCGCGTACTGACCGGAGCGGAGCTCGTCGCCAGATTGCCGCCGGTGCAGGATAACCAGATGCCGCTTCCCGCGAAATTCCGTGAAGCGGTCGCACATCGCATCCTCAATCCGCGCCAGCCCTTGCTGTGCATCGATCGCGTGCGCCACGTCGGCGAAGCGCTTGCGGCGGTCATGGCCGAGACTCAGGCCGCGGCAGAAGAAGCGGCAGAGCTTGTCGACGTAAGCTATGAGCCGCTTCCCGTACTGCACGATCCCATCGCGGCGCTGCAATCCGGGGCAACGCTCCTCCACGAGCAGCTCGGGACGAACGAGATCGGCTGGTTCAAGGTCGGTCGCGGCGACGCGGAAGGCGCCCTGCGCGCCGCCCCCCTGCGCTTGCGTCGCGAATTCACGCACCACCGCTATGCCGCGATGCCGATGGAGTGCCGCGGGGTGCTTGCCGAGCATGACGCGCGCACCGACAGCTACACCGTATGGTCCTCGACCCAGGTCGTCCACTGGGTCCGGCAGGAGATCGCGCAGACGCTCGGCGTCGCTCACGGCCGCGTGCGCGTCATCGCCCCCGACGTGGGCGGAGGCTTCGGCGTGAAGGGCCACGTGTATCCCGAAGAGCTCCTCGTCCCTTTCCTCGCCAGGCTCGCGGGCCGGCCGGTGCGCTGGGTGGAAACGCGGCGCGAGCACATTGCCGCGGCATGCCATTCACGCGATCAGCGCCACGACGCCGAGGTGGGCTTCGACCGCACCGGCAGGATTCTCGCGCTGCGGGACAGCTTCGTGATCGATTGCGGCGCATGGAATCCGCTCGGGGTGGCCGTGATGTACAACACCGCCGCGCACCTCTGCGGTCCGTACCGCCTCGAGAACTTTGCCATCGAGGCGCGCGTTGCGGCGACGAACAAGACGCCCAACGCGCCTTATCGCGGTGCCGGTCGCCCGGAAGCCGTGCACGTCATGGAGCGGCTGATTGATCTGGTCGCTGCGGAGCTCGGCATGGAGCCCGCCGAAGTGCGCCGCCGGAACATGGTCACGCACGCGGAGATGCCCTATTCGGTGGGCATTCCATACCGGGATGGCGAGCCGATCGTCTACGACAGCGGCGACTATCCCGCGGCCCTCGATCAAGCCCTGGCCGCGCTCGGCGGCCTGGAAGCGTTTCGGACGCGCCAGCGCAAGGCGCGCGGCGAAGGTCGCTACCTCGGCCTGGGACTGGGCTGCTATACGGAGGGCACGGGCGTCGGATCGTTCGAGGGGGCCACAGTCCGCATCGATCCGAGCGGTAAGGTTCATGTTTCGTCTGGGGCCTGCCCGCATGGGCAAGGCATGGAGACGGTGTTCTCGCAGGTCGCGGCCGACGCCTGGCGGGTGAAGCCCGAGGACGTGATGCTCAGCTTCGGCGACACCGCCGCCATCCCGATGGGCTTCGGGACCATTGCGAGCCGGACCACGGTCACGGTTTCCGCGGCGATTCATGAAGCGAGCCGCAAGCTGCGCGACAAGGTGTTCGCCATCGCGGGCCACAAGCTGGAATGCGCGACGCGCGATCTCGAGCTGCGCGACGGGAAAGTGGGCATCGTCGGTGTCCCGGGCGCAGAGCTCACGCTCGCGGAGCTCGCACGCGCGGCGCGTCCGGGCTGGGACCATGGCCGTCCGGCCGGGATCGATCCCGGGCTGGAGGAGACGTTCTATTTCGAGCCGCCCACCGTCACGTGGTCCTACGCGACGCACGGCGTGATCGTCGAAGTCGACCTGGAAACCGGGCGGGTGGCGATCGAGCGCTATGTCGTGGCGCACGACTGCGGGGTGCTCGTGAACCCGCTGCTCGCCGATGCACAGATTGTCGGCGGGGTGGCGCAAGGCCTGGGGGGCGCGCACCTGGAAGCCATCGTGTACGACAGCGAAGGACAGCTTCTCACCGGGAGCTGGCTTGACTATGCGATGCCGGTTGCGAGCGACGTCCCGCCCATTACTCTCGTGCACCGGGAGACCCCATCTCCGCTCAACCCGCTTGGAGTAAAGGGCCTGGGCGAAGGCGGCGCCATCGCGCCCCCGGTTGCGCTCGCCAATGCCGTCTGCGATGCCCTTGCGCCCTTCCGCATTGAACTCAATGCCACGCCGATCATGCCCGAGGCGCTGCTTCGCTTGCTGGGAAAGCTGTGACCGAAGCGCCGTTCATTGACGTGAACGACGTACGCAAGAGCTTCTCCATGCGCGATGGCACTTCGATGATCGCCGTGGAGAAAGTGAAGCTGGAGATCGGTGCCATGGAGTTTGTCTCGCTTCTCGGCCCGAGCGGCTGCGGGAAGAGCACCTTGCTCAGCATCATCGCCGGCCTTGTCCCGGCCACGCAGGGATCGGTTCGCATCCGCGGCATGCCGGTGCTCGCGCCCTATACGGACATCGGCATCGTCTTTCAGAACGATTTCCTCCTCGATTGGCGCACGGTGATCGGCAATGTCCTGCTGCAATACGAGATGCGGGGCGTCGACCCCAAACCACATAAGGAGCGCGCGCTAAGCCTGCTCGCCTCCGTTGGACTTGCTGGCTTCGAATCCAAATACCCCTGGGAGCTCTCGGGCGGAATGCGCCAGCGCGTGGCGATCTGCCGCGCACTGATTCATAACCCCCCGCTTCTTCTGATGGATGAGCCTTTCGGCGCGCTCGATGCGCTCACGCGCGAACAGATGCAGATCGATCTGCAGCGCATATGGCAAAGCACGCGGAAAACCGTGGTCTTCGTCACGCACAGCATCAGCGAGGCGGTGTTTCTTTCAGACAGGGTCGTCGTCATGACGCCGCGCCCTGCGCGCGTGCACGAAGTCGTGCCGATCGCGCTCCCCCGCCCGCGCGGCCTCGAGGTACGCGATAGCGCCCATTTCGCCGACAGCGTGCGAAAGATCAATCATCTCTTCCAGGAAATGGGAGTGCTGCATTGAACGAGCGCGTCAAGGACATCGTCTGGTCACTCGCCTCCTTTGCCGTCATCCTCCTTGCCTGGGAGATCGGGGTGCGGCTCTTTCACGTGCCGAGCTACGTCCTTCCCGGACCGCTTCTGGTCCTGCAAAGCATGGCGGAGAACTGGCGCACGCTGGGCTTGCACGCCTTGTGGACCACGGCGGCGATCTCCGCCGGCTTCGCCACTGCGGCGCTCGTTGCCGTGCCCCTTGCCATGCTGATCGTCGTCTCACCGATTCTGCAGCGGCTCCTCTATCCGCCCATGATTGCTACCCAGGCCATTCCCAAGATCGCGCTGGCGCCTCTTTTCGTGGTGTGGTTCGGCTTCGGATTCATGCCGAAAGTCGCGGTTGCGTTCCTGATCGCCTTTTTTCCCGTCGTCATCGACACGATCGTCGGCCTGCGCAGCATCGACCCCGGGATGATTCAACTCGCGCGCTCCATGGGTGCGCCACCGCAACGCGTCTTCCTCAAATTGCGCCTGCCGAACGCGCTGCCGATGGTTTTCAGCGGCCTCAAGGTCGCCTCGGCGCTCGCCGTTGTCGGCGCGCTGACCGGCGAATTCGTCGGCTCGGACAAGGGCCTCGGGTATCTGCTGGTGCAGGCATCGGGAAACCTCAATACCGCGCTGCTCTTCGCGAGTCTTGTCATCCTTTCGATGCTCGCTATGATCTTCTTCTACATCGTGGAGATCCTCGAGCGCATCTGGATTCCCTGGCACGTCTCGCAGCGTGCTCGGGTACACTGAGAAGCGAATGACTCAAGGGAGGAGACACTCATGAGCAGGATCCTTGCCGTTCTTCTATTGATCGCCTTCACTTCGGCCGCGGCTGCGCAGGAGAAGGTCACCCTGCGTCTTGACTGGGTGAATAGCGGCTATCACGCCATTTGGTACTACGCCATCGACAAAGGGCTCTTCAAGGCGGAGGGAATCGATCTGGACGTGCTGGAAGGTCGAGGCTCCGCCGTTGTGGCACAGACGGTGGGTAACGGCTCGGTGATGTTCGGCACCTCGGACACCGGCGCCGTCATGGGTCTTGCCTCGCAAGGCCTGCCGGTGAAAATCGTCGGCGGCTACCTGCGGCAGAGTCCCTTTGCGCTCATCTTTCCGAAGAAGAACAACTGGTCGAGCTACGCCGACCTGCAGAAGGGCAACCCCAGGATCGGGATGTCGCCCGGGTCAGGAGCCGCCATTTTGCTTCCCGCCGTGATCAAGGCCGCGAAGCTGCAGGACAAGGTGCAGCTCGTGAGCATGGAGCCGGCGGCGAAGCCCACTGCCCTTCTCGAGGGTCGGGTTGATGCGATCGAGTCCTTCGACTTTCTCCAGGTGCCCCTGCTCGAGGCGAGCGGCATGCCGAGCGCAACGCTGCCCTTTGCCAAGGCCGGCATCAATGTGCCAGGCCTCTCGCTGATCACGAGCGAGGATATGATCAGGAAGAATCCGGCCTTGGTGAAAAAGATGGTCCATCTCATGCAACAGACGATCGAGCTCGGGCGAAAGGAGCCCGACGCGGCGATCGATTCGCTCCTGAAGCGCTCACCGACTCTCAAGCGGGAGGTCGTCACGCAAGTCCTGAAGCTGTCCTTCAACCTGGTGGATGCAGACTGGTCCAAGGGCCATCCCATTGGCTGGATGTCGCCCGAGGTCATGGCGAGATCGCAGGACGTACTCGTGGAATACGGCCAGATCAAGACGAAGAAGCCGGTCGACAGCTACTACACCAACGAGTTTGTCGGCGACGGGCGCTAAAGATGGCGGAGATCAGGATCTACAACGTCGAGGCGCTCGGCAAACCCCTCGGCCAGTATTCGCATGTCACACGGGTCAAGGCGGCCGAATACCTCTTTATTGCCGGGATGCTTTCCCCGGGCGCCGATTTCGCCACCCAGTGCACCGGTGTCTTCAGCCAGGTCGAGCAGGCGCTGAAGTCCGCCGGTGCCGGTTGGGGCAACGTTGTGCAATTCACGACCTACCTCGTTCACTCCCAGGACATTCCACGCTTCATGGACTGGCGCCTGCGCGAGTTTCCGAAGATGTTCCCGAACGCAGCGTATCCACCCAATACGCTTCTCATGATCGACCGACTCGTGCAGGAGCAATTCCTCATCGAGGTTCAGACCGTCGCCGCCCTCTAGCGGGCGCGTCCCGGATATCCGTTCGCTCGCCCCGCTCGAGGGGCGGCAGCGTCTAACGGTTCCAGTGCTCCTCGAGTACGGCGGAAGTCACCACGCGGCCCAGGAAAGCTCGCGTGTTGTCGATGGTCGACTGATGTGCGCGCTCGGAATACGCCCCGGCGCAGTCCTCGGCCAGAACAACGTCGTAATCGCGCGTAAACGCGTCTCGCAGTACCGCTTCGACGCAGATGTTGGTGGCGACGCCCGTCACCACCACGCTTTTTCGGTCCTTCGCCCGGAGCACATACTCGATATTCGAGCCAACGAACGGCGTATAGCGATGCTTCACGACAAGCGCTTCACCGTCCATCGGCTTGACGAGATAAAGCTCGGCACCCCAGGTTCCTGCTACGCAAGCATCAGTGCGGGGAACAGGGTAACGATCGACCCAGGCACGGGAGTTCGTATTCTCGTCGTGCTCCATCTTTATGAAAATGACGGGCACGCCGACCTTCCGCGCCATCGGCAGGAGTTGGTCGATGTTCCTCGCTGCACGTTGCACAGCGCTCATGTCCATGCCGAGCTTGCCGAAGAGCCCGTCTTGATGGCAGAAGTCGTTCTGGACATCGACCACCAGCAAGGCCGCCGACTCCGCGGACAGAATCCGAGGCAGGTGAGGATCTGTGGCAGTCAGTTGCGCACCCTCTGATGGCCGTCGGGATGCGCCTCTTCCCGGTAAATCTGCAGATTCTTCATCAGCGGGAAGTCCTGCAGAGAAAAGAGGATCGCCGGCTCTTTCGAATGGTTGGCGTGCTCGTGCCAGAAATAGTGAGGCACGACGAAGAAGTCGCCCGCGCTCCATTCGAAAACCCGCCCCCCTATGACACTTTCGCCCTTCCCTTCGAAAACGTAGTACACGGCGCAGCTTGCCTGGCGATGCGCGAGCGTCTTTACCCCGGGGCGAATGAGCTGAATGCAGCAGGCGAAGGTCGGGTAGACCGAATTGCCGGTCGCCGGATCCACGTATTCCATCATGACATCGTCGTAGGCGTTGGACTCCCCGGCTGCTGCCAGCCTTTTGAGCGCGGGATAGGTGTTGCGCCAGCGATAGTGGATCAGGCCGGCGCGCCGGGAAGTGCCCTGCGAGTCCGTTAGCGGCCGCAAGCCCACGGCACTATAGCGCCGCTCGGAGATGCCGGCGGCGCGAACCTTGAGCTTGTTCTCCGTGGACAATTGGTAGCCGACTTCTTCCTCGATCGACTCGAGGTAGCCGCAAGAATCGAGGTGCTGGATAAGAGGCAGGTCGAGCGCGTCGATCCACACGCCGGGCTCCGTGCCTTCGTTGCCGTAGTCATGCCATTCCCATCCCGGCGTCACGATGAGGTCGCCGGGCTCCATCTCGCACTTGTCTTCTTCGACCGTGGTATAGGAACGGCCTTTCAGAAAGAACCGGATCGCGCTTGCGGTATGCCGGTGCGGGACGGCCAGCTCTCCGGGCAGGATCTGCTGGATCGACACCGAGAGCGTTTGCGTCACGTACTTCCAATCCGGGGTGCCCGGATTGACGAAGCGAAGCATGCGCCGCTCGTCGAGCGCGACGTGCTCGCTCATCTTGAGCAGGCGCTGCACTTCGGCGTTCTTCCAGATGTGCGGGAGGGTCAGGTTCTTCTTGGGCCGCACGACCGGCTGGCCCGCGGATCCCGGCGTGTCGAGCGATGCACGCTTGATGTCCTCGAAAAACTGGTCGAGGTTTGGAGAAAGAACGGTTTCCATTTGCGACCTCCGTTACTCAGCGGCTGCGACATGTTAGCTCCGCGAACGCCTCCCGGCGCGATCGACGAAGGCGCGGATCAGGCCGTCCGGGGCCTCGACGATGTGCTCCCGGGCCGGGAACGCGCCGGATTTCACGTCCTGGATGAATTCCTTGAATCCGGCGACGCGCTCTGCCTGCAGGTCCTGGCGCATCTTGTACAGGTTGCGATACTGCTTCGAGTGCCGGGGATAGGGCGGGCCGTTGTTGCCGAGAATATCGTCGGCGAACAGGAACTGGATGTCGCCGCCGCCGCCGGCGCCGATCGACGAGGTGAGGAGCGTGGTGCGCTTCGTGATCTCCGCCAGCAGCTGCGCGGGAATCACCTCCACCTCGACCGCCCAGGCGCCGGCCTCCTCCAGGCGCTTGATTTCGTCGTAGATCCAGAGCGCTTCCTCGATGGTCTTGCCCACGGCGCGCAGGCCGCCCGTCCAGGTGCTCTTCCTCGGCACCAGGCCCGCGTGGCCCTGCACCGGCACGCCGGCTTCCGCCGCCGCGGCAACGAAGCGCGGCGACCATTGGCACATGATGCCGTCGGCCCCGAGCTCCATCGCCTGGTACGCCAGGCGCACGGCTTCGGTCGCGCTCGCCGCGGCGACCAGCGGTACCGAGAAGGACATGAAGGTGTTGGGTGCGGCCTTGCGGATCGCCGAGGCGAGCTCCGGCTGCTTGGGATCGAAGCGGACCTTCATCGTGTCGATGCCGGCTTCCTCGGCGGCCGCGGCCTCTTCCGGCGAAAAAGGCAGGGTCTCGACCAGGACGCGCTTGCCTTTCTGGTCGCGCAGGTCCTTGACGGTGTAGTTGCGCGTTCCGTAGGCCCCGCCGAGGGTCATGACGCGCTTCAGTCCGCGCTTCGCGGCATCGCGCGGCGGAATGCCCCCGTCGCCTTTGGCGTGGCTTGCCATGCGCCGGAATATACAGCTAGATGACGTCGATCGAGCGCGGCTCGAGGATGCCGAAGCCCTGGGCGTGGCCGACGCCGAGCGCGCGGATGCGCGTGAGGACGTCCTGGTCCTCCACGCATTCCGCGATGGTGCCGATGCCGAGCGTGTCCGAGACGCGCACCATGGCCTGCATTTTTTTCGACGCGGCCTCGCTCTTGAGGACGCCGCGCGTGATGGAGCCGTCGATCTTGATGAAGTCGGCGCGCACCGTCTTCAGCGGCTCGAACGAGACGGCGCGCCGGCCGAAGCCTTCGAGCATGATGCCGCAGCCGATCGGCTTGATCTGCGCGGCGAAGCGCGCGCAGAGGCTCGCCTGCGAAAGCGCATCGGCCTCGTCGATCTCGAAGAGCATCCGGTCGGCGGGCACGGCGCGCTCGCGCACCGCGCCGGCGACGAAGCGCGCGAATTCCGCGTCCTCGAGCGTCTGCGCCGAGACGTTGACGCTGAAGCGCGGCACTTTGGATCCGGCGGCGAGCTTGCGCAGCGTATGGTCCACGACCCAGCGGTCGAGCTGCGGCATCATCCCGTAGTGCTCGAACACCGGCAGGAACTCGCCCGGCGGGAGCAGCGCCTGCTCCTCCTCGCGCATGCGCACCAGCACCTCCGCCAGCGGATAGCCGCTTGCGCCGGCGAGCGCTCGGATCGGCTGGCAATAGAGGACGAACTGGTCCTCGGCGAGCGCCTGGCGAAGCTGCGGCAGCGGGTCCTGCCAGCGCGTGAGGTCGGCGTTGGGCTGATCCAACGGGTCCTTTCTTCCTCGTGTCGAGGCGACGCGCCCGAGCGTACGGGAGCGCCTTTGCGCTGTCTGTAGGGCTTTCTAGACGCGCGAGCGGTTGTGCGCGACCGCGGCGCGGATGAGCGCCTTGAATGCGGGCGCGTCGATCTTCTCGCCCTCGCGGATGTCGATCGCACGCCGCACCTTGCCCTCGAGGCTCGAGTTGAAGAGCCGCTTGGGATCCTCCAGCGCGGCGCCGTGCGCGAAGGTGAGCTTCACCTGGCTCTTGTAGGCTTCGCCGGTGCAGAGGATCCCGTCGTGCGACCACACGGGAACGCTCCACTTCCATTCCTCGACGACCTCCGGGTCCGCCTGCCGGATGAGGCTGCGCACCTGCGCGAGCACCTTGCCGCGCCAGCCGCCGAGCTCCTCGATGCGGGCATCGATCAGCTCGGATGCGGACTTTCCTCTGGAAGGCGTCTTCTTCACGTCCTCTCACTCGGCTGCGCAATGAAAATCGGCACCGGCTGCAGCGCGACGATCTGCGAGAGGGCGTCCATGAAGCAGTACTGCAGGATCGCGGCCGCGAGGCAGGCGAGCAGGAGGATGCGCTTCGTGCCCCGCCAGCGCGCCGCCGTGCGCACCTCGCCGCTTTCGCGCTGCATGGCGAGCTGCGCGAGCAGCGCGTCGAGCTCCTTGCGGTCCTTGCGCGGCTTGCTCGCCGGGGCCGCCTCCCGGCGCGGCGCAGGTTCCGGCGGCGGAGCTTTCGGCTTCTCCACGACCGGGGCGATCACCGGCGCGGCCTCCGGCAGCTCGTGCTGCAGCACCGAGCGCAGCGCGTAGCCGAGCGTGCTCGCGCCATAGGGCTTCGTCACGTACGCGTCGGCGCCGAGCGCAAGTCCCTTGGCGATGTCCGCGGGCTCGGTCTTCGCGGTGCACATCACGATGGGCAGGCGCGCATACGCCGGATGCTCGCGCAGCATGGCGAGCACCTCGAAGCCGTCGCCGTCGGGCAGCATGACGTCGAGGAGCAGCGCATCGGGCGCGCGCTGGCGCAGCGCGTCGAGCAGGCCGCCCACCGAATCGGCGGTGCGCACCTTGTAGCCGGCGCTCGTGAGCCGCAGCATCGCGAGCGCGAGCTGGTCCGGGTCGTCCTCGACGATCAGCACCGTGAGGAAGCTCGCCGGCTTGCGCACCGGGACGCGGTTGGCGACGCGCTCGTGCGCGATGTAGGCGCCCATGCGCGAGAGCGACATGTCCGCGTAGCGCGCATCGGCCGCGACGTCGCCCTCCTCCACCTCGCAGGTGTGCGTGCCCGCGTTGCCGCGAAGCTCGAGGAGGCTCGGCGCGTCGGCCCAGCTCGCCTCGATCAGGTTGATGGCCTCGAACTCCTTCAGCCACCGCTCCACTGCCGGCTCCGGATAGCGCGCGAGGCGGCTGCGGATCACCTCCTTGAAACCGCAGCACTGCACGGTCCCGAGGATGCGGCGGTAGTCCGGCGGCAGGCTGACCTGGTCGCGCCGCAACCAGAGCGTGCGTCCCTCTGCTGTGAGCGTGTAGAACCTGAAGCGCCCCGCACTCATGCCCACGCTTCCCCCGAAGCGCCCCGACGGTTGTCTTGATGTCCTGTTGCGCTGCGTGTTTAGCAGCCCGGGGCGATATTCGCCGTGAACTATGACGCGAAACCACGCTCGGCCCTTATCTTCGCATCCAGCGGGGTCACCCGTTCGTGGGATACCGCGCGCGAGCCGCGCAGCCTATAAACGCGGCATCGGGACCAGGGGAGAACGCCGTCGTGGACCAGGAAACCATCTTGACCGTGCTCGTCGCAGGCCTTTCTTTCATCCTGTTCGTCGCCGCCGCGCGCCTCACCGACCGCCGGCAGGGCGCGTGGGACCGGCGCCTCCCGGCGCGAAGCGATGCCGGCAGAAGGAGCAGCGACCGGCCGCTGGCGGACAGCGGCTACTGCGTCGCCATGCGGCGCTCGGGGCCGAAGTACCTCTCCTTCACCACGGCGCTGCGCCGCTCCGGACCGGTGTAGCGGGCGCGCGCGAAGTTGGACTCGCTTTCCGTGGCGAGCGCCGCGCCCGGCTCCACCGCAACGCCGCGCGCGTACACCATCTCGCCGCCCAGCCAGCCCGAGACGCCGAGCAGCAGCACCGAGATCACGGAGAGCCAGATCAGGCCGTCGGTGACGCCGTCGCGGCGCATCCACGCGTTCACGAGGTAGAGCACCACGATCGCGAGGTTGAGCCCCATGTGCGAGAAGCCGATCGGCTTGACGCTGTCGGGAAGCGAGAACACGTCCACGAGCCCCGGGATCGCGGCGATGAGCGCGCCGACGATGCCGCCCACCATGGCGTAGTACGCGACGATCTCCCAGTTCGGGCTCGAGCCGCCGAAGCGGTGCACCAGGTCGCAGGCGAGCGAGAACAGCCACAGGCCGATCGGGATCGGCACGATCATGGGATGGATGGGGTGCTTGGCGATACGGGCGGGCGTGCGCATACGGAGACCCTTTGACGGAGATACCCGTACGCCCAGCAAAAAACGCGCCGCTAGCGGCGCGTGCCGCTTTTCAGCTGCTCGAGGATCGCCTCGATGAGCGGCACGTCGGCCGGCTTCGTGACGTGCGCATCGAAGCCGGCCTGGCGGCTGCGCACGTGGTCCTCGGGATCGCCGTGTCCGGAAACGGCGACGATGCCGATTTTCTCCAGCTCCGGCGTCGCGCGGATGGTGCGCGCCAGGGTGTAGCCGTCGATCTGCGGCATCGACAGGTCGAGGAACACGATGTCGGGCTGGAAATCGCGCGCCATGGGCAGGGCGCTCGCCGCATCGGTCGCGAACGCGGCCTCGTGGCCCATCAGCGCGAGAAGATCGGCGAGCGTCTGGGCGTGATCGCGGTCGTCGTCCACGACCAGCACACGGACATTCTTTCCTGCCGGCTTGGCGGTATCCAGAGCGGCCTCCCGCAGCCATTGTGCCTCGCCCAGCGCCCGATGTCACCGATTCTCTACACGGGCCGCTGCCTTGCTGAATGCGCTCACAACGCCCCGTTGGATTTGCCATGTTCCGCGCAGCACGCATCGCCGCCCTTCGCCGCATGAAGCTCGACGACATGATCGCCAAGCTCGAGCAGATCGAGCAGCAGGCCGCTCTCACTCTGAGCGAATACCCGCACGGCCACACCGTCGAGCGCCAGCGCCTCGTCATGGCGATCGCGCGCCAGATGCGCTCGCACCTCGAGGACCAGGCGCGCTACGGCGAGCGCGAGCGGCTTTCCCCGGCGGGCGAAGCACAGCACCTGCACGCCGTGGAAAAGACCGCCGGCGCCCGCTAGGCCTTCACCGCCGGGTAAAGCAGCAGCCCGGCGAGCGCCGCCGCCGCGACGATCGCCGGCTCGGGAAGCTTTTTCACCTTCCAGAGAAGAAGGATCGTCGCGAGCGCGAGGGCCGCGGTCGGAAGATCGACGATCGAGCGCTTGCCGAGCACGATGACGGCGCCGGTGATCGTGCCCACCGCCGCGGCGGTGACGCCGTCCACGAAGGCGACGATGGCGGGCTTCTTGCCGTGCTTGCGGAAGTACGGCGCGGGCACGATGGTGAAGAGGTAGCACGGCAGGAACGTGGCGAGCGCCGCGACCGCAGCGCCGGCGAGCCCGGCGACGAGGTAGCCGATGAAGCCCACGGTGATCACCACCGGCCCCGGCGTGATCATCGCCACCGCCACCGCGTCCACGAACTGGCGCTCGGTGAGCCAGTGATGGCCGTTCACCACGCCGCCGTAGAGGAATGGCACGATGGCGAGCCCGCTGCCGAACACGAAGGCGCCGGCCTCGGCGAAGAAGAGCGCGATCTGCCAGAGCACGTTCCAGTCGGCCACCGAGCCGACGGCCGCCGCATTGGGCAGCTGCGCCGCGAACGCCAGGCTTGCGGCGCCGGGATTGAAGCGCTTCGGCGGCGCCTTCACGAGCCACGCGAGGACGCCCGAGACGAGGAATACCCACACGCTCTCGGACTCCGTCGCCACGGTGATCGCGCCCGCGACGAGATAGATCGCCAGGAGAAGCCAATCCCTGCCGACGCTCTTCGTGGTGAGCTTGCAGGCGCTGATCGCGATGATGCCGATCACCGCCGCGCCCACGCCGTAGAACACCGCCTGCATCCACGCGAGCCCGCCGTAGGCGACGTACGCCATGCCGAGCGCGACGACCATGACGAAGGACGGCAGCACGAACGCGACGCCGGCGAGCGTCGCGCCGGGCACGCCGTAGTGCACGTAGCCGAGGTAGATCGCGAGCTGCGCCGCGAGCGGCCCCGGCATGAGCTGCGCGAGCGTCAGGCCTTCCTTGTAGTCGGCCTCCGAGATCCAGCGGCGCGCCTCCACCAGGTCGCGGTGCATGAACCCGCACAGCGCGACCGGCCCGCCGAAGCCGAGCGCGCCGAGCTTCAGCATGTAGGCCGCGAGCTCGCGAAGCGTATAGGGCGCCATCAGGTGTGCATCTTGACCGGGTGGCCGATCGCCTTCCAGCCCGAGTGGCCGCTGTTCATGTAGCGCGCGTCGAAGCCCGCGTCGCGCAGCTTGATCGCCGTCTTGCAGCCGACGTGGAAGCCGTAGGCGCAGTACACGACCACGGGCTCGGACTTGTCGAGCTCGCCGATCCAGTTCTGCAGCTGCTCCGGGTCGCGCCACGCGATGCCGTCGGCGATGTCCTGCTGCCGGGAGACGAAATGCCGCGGGCGCACGTCGATCACCTGCACCGGCTTGCCGGCCGCCAGCATCGCTTTCACCTCCTCGACGCCCACGCCCGGGATGTCGCCGAATTCCGGCTGCACCAGCGGCCGCGGGCCGGGCACCTTGGCCGCGTCCTCCCAGCGGCTCTCGAGCGCCGGCCAGTCGACGTTGCGCATGAAGGTGTCGACGTAGGCGCGCGCATTGGCGCCGAAGTCCATGTGATAGGCGTGCTCGTACATGTCGAGCGCGAGGATCGGCACACCGCTCGCGATCGCCTGCGAATGCTCGCCCGCGTATTGATTGATGAGCCGGCCGTCGCGCGGCACGTAGGTGAGGAGCACCCAGCCCGAGCCGCCGCCGAGCGCGTAGCCCATGGCGCGGAACTCGGCGCGCCAGCGATCGAGCGAGCCGAAGTCGCGCGCCAGCGCCTCGCTCATGCCTTTCGTCGGCACGCCCTCGCCGCCGAGGCTCGAGAAGTAAAGCTCGTGCAGCAGCGTGGAGTTGAGCGCCGTGAGCTGGTCGCGCTTCAGCCCGTTCAGCACGTGGCCGGGCGCCTTCTCGAAATCCAGCGCCTCGAGCTGCTCGGTAATGGCGTTCAGGCGCCGCAGCGCGCCGCCGTAGTTGTTCTCGTAGTGGCTCTCGATCAGCTTGAGCGAGAGCCCGTTCAGGGTCCAGGGCCGGCAACCCACCTGCTTCAGCGTGTACCGCATGTTCCACCTCCAGGAGCAGACGTTGTAGAACGCCGCCCGCGGACACGGAACTGGAAGAATCTTTCGGATTCGACAGTGCCCGCGCACGCGCGCAACGCTTGCAGGATTGGACGGGGCACCGTCTTGGAGGGAGAACTTCCCGGGGGTCCTGTTACCCCCAGGCGCAAGGGTACGTCGATTGCCGGCGGCTCGTCAAACCCTTGAAAAGGACGCCCGCCGATCCTGCTTTACGGCACGTCCCTTGCCCGCTTTAAGGATCATGCGGGACACGCGCCCTAGCCTGCTGATTGCCGATACCCCCGGCGCGCTGCGCCTGCTGGAGCCGATCTTCCGCGACGAGGCGGCACTGGTGTGCGCCGCCACCCATGACGAGGCGCTGCAGCGCTGCCGCGAGCGCCGCCCCGATGCCTTGCTCGTGGGCTACCACTTCGACGAGCTGCGCCCCTACCGGCTGATCCGCGAAGTGCGCTCGCAGCCCTTCGCCGACGGCGTTCGCGTCGTGCTGGTGCGCGCGCTCGCCCTGCACCTCGACCCCCGCGATGAGGGTGCAATCCGCAGCGCCTACCGGGAGATCGGCGCCGACGAGTTCATCGATTTCCATGCCACGGTGGAGAAGCTCGGCGCCGAAGCCGCACAGCGGCTGCTCAAGTCCAAGGTGCTCGCCTCGCTCGGCCGCTCGCGCCGCGCGAAGGCGCAGGCGCTCGATCTCGCTCAGAGGCTCCTGCCGATGCTCGGCGCCGCCGGGCGCGTCGCCGACGTGCGCTGCGAGCGCGACTGCGTGCTGATCGTGCTGGAAGACTTCAGCACCGTGCTGGTGAGCGGCACCTCGGCGGAGGCGCTGCTCGCGGCGCTCGGCGCCTAGCGCGCCGCGGCCGCCGGCGGAGAGCGAAAGACGCGCTGCCAGCCGCCCGGGCACTCCTGCGCTTGCGGATAGAACGCGCCCTGGCCGGGGCAGTAGTACTCGCCCGGCGAATCGGGGCCCGGCGCGCCGGCGAATTTCTCCACGTACACCGGCGGCTCGGGCGGCGGCATGTAGGCCGGCGCGTAATAGGGATATGCGTAAGGCCACGGATAGAGCGGCGGGCCGAAGTAGAACGTCGAGCCGACGATCACGTGCGCATGGTGATGGTGGAAGCCGCGATGGCCGCCCCGCGCCGCGAAGGCGCCCGAGGCAGCGGTGGCAAGCAGGAGCGCCACGACGAGTCGCATCTATCGGATTCGAGTGTGCGCGCGCCGCCGCGGTTCCGCAAGGAAACGTTTCGTAACAGTCCTACAGGGTGAAGAAGAAGGTGGCGCCCGCGCCGGGCTTCGACTCGGCCCAGACGCGCCCGCCGTGGCGCTCGACGATGCGCTTCACGATCGCCAGGCCGACGCCGGTGCCCGGAATGTCCTGGTCGGCGTGCAGGCGCTGGAACACGCCGAAGAGCTTGCCGTAGTAGCGCATGTCGAAGCCGCCGCCGTTGTCGGCGACGCGGTAGACCAGCTCCGCGCCCACGCGCTCGGCGCTCACCACGATGCGCGGCGGGTCGCTCGCCGCGCTGTACTTGAGCGCGTTCGACAGCAGGTTCGCCCATACCTGGCGCAGCAGCGACGGATCGGCGTACGCCGAGGGCAGCTGGGCGAGCTCGAGCTGCGCCCGCTGCGGCGCGCCAAGCTCCTCCCAGGCCTCGCGCGCGAGCGCGGTCATGTTGCACGGCAAGCGCGCCGGCTCGCCGCGGCCCAGGCGCGCGAAGGCGAGCAGGTCGTCGATCAGCCGGCCCATGCGCTCGCTGTTGTCGATCACCACGCCAAGGAGCCGGCGGCCCTCCGCGTCCAGGCCGTGCGCGTGCTCCTCGAGCAGGAGGTGGGCGAAGCCGTTCATCGCGCGCACCGGCGCGCGCAGGTCGTGCGACACCGAGTAGGAGAAGGCCTCGAGCTCCTCGTTCATCGCCCGCAGCTCCGCGGTGCGCTCCTTCACCCGCTCCTCGAGGTGCTCCGCCTGGCGCCTCACCCGCTCGTGCAGCCGGGCATGGGAAATCGCGATGGCGAGCTGCGCCGCGACCTCGCGCGCGATGTCGATCTTCTCGGGCGGGAAGTCCGCCGCCTCGCCGCCAAAGCTGAGCGCGCCGATCAGCTCCTCGCCGACGACCATGGGAACCGCCATGTAATGCAGCACGCCCGAGGCGAGCAGCGCGGTCTTGTGCGGGCTGTCGGGCAGCGCGGCGGTCGCCACCCGCTGCGGCTCGCCGCGGCGCAGGCCTTCGAGGTCGCCCATCAGCACGATCGGGTAGCGCACCCCGGGGCCGACGTGGCTGCGCTGGCGGCCCACCGCCGCGAGCCATTCCACCTGCCCCGCCTCCAGGTCGAAGAGGTTGACGATCGCGCGCGGCACGCCGAGCAGCTCGCGCAGCGGCCGCAGCGCCGCCTCGGCGATCGCGGCCGGCGAGCGGGCGTGCAGCATGCCGCGGTCCACCTCGTGCAGGAGCTCCAGGCGCTTCGCGTAGCGCTCGAGCGTCTCTTCGACCGATCTCACAGCGTGAAGGAGAAGGTGGCGCCGGCGCCGGGCTCCGATTCGGCCCAGATGCGCCCGCCGTGGCGGGCGACGATGCGCTGCGCGATGGCGAGGCCGACGCCCGTGCCCGGGAAGTCCTCGGCGCGGTGCAGCCTCTGGAACACGCCGAAGAGCCGGTCGGCGTACTTCATGTCGAAGCCCGCGCCGTTGTCGCGCACGAAATACACCAGGTCGGGGCCGTCGCGCCGCGCGCCGATCTCGACGCGCGCGTCGGCGCGCTTGCTGCTGTACTTGAACGCGTTGCTCACCAGGTTCACCCACACCTGGCGGATGAGCGCGGCGTCCGCCAGGGCTTCGGGCAGCTCGCCCACCACGACTTCGACGGAGCGCCCCTGCGCCGCGCACTCGGCGAGCACCTGGCGCACGAGCGCCGCGATGTCGACGGTCTGCTTCGCGAGCGGCTGGCGCCCCAGGCGCGACATCTCCAGCAGATCCTCGATGAGCGCGCCCATCTTCTTCACCGAATCGCCGATCACCTGCAAGTGGCGCCGGCCGGCGTCGCCCAGCATCGCCGCGCAGTCCTCCTGCAGCATCTGCGCGTAGCCGCCGATGTGGCGCAGCGGCGCGCGCAGGTCGTGCGACACGGAGTACGTGAAGGCGTCGAGCTCCTTGTTCGCCGCGGCGAGCTCGGCCGTCTTTTCCTGCACGCGCTGGCGCTCGCGCCGCTCGCCGCCGTAGGCCTCCAGGAGCCGCGCGTAGAGCACGCTGTTCTCGAGGAGCAGCACCATGAGCACGAAGGAGGCGCCGAGCAGGCCGTAGACGCGCCCGGCGTACCAGCCGAGGTCATAGCGCCCGCCGTTCAGCACCGCGGCGAGCGCGATGTCGAAGATCCAGGTGCACAGCGCCACCATCAGCCACAGGTCGAGCACCGAGTGCGGCCGGCGGCGCCAGAGCAGCGCGAGCGCGCCGACGCACAGGATCCACGAGGCGGTCGCCACCGCGACCTTCGCCGGCGCGTCGCGATCGCCGTCCATGATCGCGGGCATGAGGCCGTGGCCGAGCGTCGTCACGAGCCAGCAGGCGAGCGCGAGGAGCAGCACCCCGCCGGCGGCAAGCCCGATCGCCGCGGCGGCGGAGCCTCGCACCGGCCGCGCCGCGGGCAGGAGCGCGTAGGCGGCGACGAGGAGCGGGAAGCCGCCGTGCCAGAGGAAGTAGAGCCACGCCGTCGTCTGCGGGCCGGGCGCGAGCGCGCCGGCGAGCGCAAGGACGCCCGGGAAGCTGATGCCGTGCGCGACAGCCATGAGCGCGCTGAAGAGGTAGGCGCCCGCGAGAAAGAGCAGCCCCGTGCGGCGCACGATCGCGAACTGGCCGAAAAGGAGCACCGCGGTGACGAGGTCGTTCAGGACCAGCGCCGCCTCGTAGGCCGGCAGGAACGCGGGCAGCGGCGCGAGCGGCGTCTTCGCGAACGGCGCCGCGGCGGCGAACACGACGAGCGAGACGGCGAGCACGCCGAGCGCGAGGCGCCGGCCGCGCGCCTCCGCCGGCGCCGCGGAGAGCAGCGCGTTGCGCTCGTCCCTCAGCTCGACCCAGAGTTGCTCTTCGCCCGCGTGCGCCATGGCGAGTCTAGGGCGTGAGCTTCTTGCCAAGGAGCGCGCCCGCCTGCTCCGCCGGGCAGGGCCTGGCGAAGAAGTAGCCCTGGCATTCGTCGCAGCCGTGCGCGCGCAGGAACTGCAGCTGCTGCGCGGTCTCCACGCCCTCGGCGAGCACGCGCAGGCCGAGCGTGTGGCCGAGCGAGATGATCGCCTGCGCGACCGCCGCGTCGCGGCCGCCTTTCGCCACCGGGTCGACGAAGGCGCGGTCGATCTTTACGCAGTCCACCGGCAGGCCGGAGAGGTAGCTCAGGCTGGAGTAGCCGGTGCCGAAGTCGTCCACCGCGATTTGCACGCCGAGCTTCTTCAGGCTCTCGAGGATGGCGACGGCGCGGGCGCGGTCCTGGATGAACGCGCTCTCGGTGAGCTCGATCTCGAGGCAGGCGGGCTCGATGGAGCTCGCGCGCAGCGCGCGCGCCACCGCGTCGACGAAGCCGTCGCTGCCGAACTGGCGCGCCGAGACGTTGACCGCGACGCGCACGCGGTGCCCGGCCTTCTGCCATTGCGCGCCGGCGCGCGCGCCTTCCATGAGCGCCCACACGCCGAGCTGCTGGATGAGGTCCGAGTCCTCGGCCACCGGGATGAAGAGCCCCGGCGGGATGAAGCCGCGCTCGGGATGGCGCCAGCGCATCAGGGCCTCGACGCCGACGATGCTGTCTCCGGCGAGCGCCACCTGCGGCTGGTAGTGCAGCTCGAGCTGCTTCTGCGCGATGGCGGCGCGAAGCGCGCTGTCGAGCTCGATGCGGTCCACCGCCTCCTTCGTCATGGCGGCGGCGTAGAACTGGAAGCCGTCGCCGCCGCTCGCCTTCACGCGGCTCACCGCCGCGTCCGCGCCGCGCAGCAGCGCGTCGTAGCCTTCGCCGTCGCGCGGGAACACCGCCGCGCCGATGCTCAGCGTGACGTGGGCGTCGTGGCCCTCGACGCTGAAGGGCGCGAGCGTGCCCTCGCGGATCTTGCGCGCGATGTGGTGCACGTCGTCCGCGCGCGCGAGGTCGGCGGCGAGGATGCCGAAAGCGTCGGCGCCCAGGCGCGCCACCGTGTCGCCCTCGCGCACCGTCAGCGCCAGGCGCTCGCCCACCTGCTTCAGCAGCACGTCGCCGGCGGCGTGGCCGTAGCTGTCGTTGAAGAGCTTGAAGCGGTCCAGGTTCACCACGAGGAGCGCGCAGCCGCGCCCGGTGCGGCGCGCGTGCGCGATCGCCTGCTCGGCCCGGTCGCCGAGCAGCGAGCGGTTCGGCAGGCCCGACACCGCGTCGTAGTTCGCGAGGTGCTGGATGCGCGCCTCGTAGGCCTTGCGCTCGCTGATGTCGCGCGCGATGGTCGAGTAGAACCTGATCGCGCCCGAGCCTTCCGCGCGGTGCGCGATCACCACCTGCGACACCGGCACCTCGCGGCCGCCGGCATCGAGCATCGCGCTCTCGCCCTGCCAGACGCCGTCGCGCTCGGCGCGCGGCCGCGCCTCGCCCTCGATGACGTTGCGCGCCCATTGCGGATAGATGTCGAAGATCGGCTTGCCGAGCACTTCCTCGTCGCGGCCGACGAGCCGCCGGCCGGCGGCGTTGAGGTAGATCTGGCGCCCTTCGGGGTCGGACATGCCGACGTAGTCGGGCGTCGCCTCCAGGATCTGCACCAGGCGCGCGCGCTCCTCCTCGACCTGCCTCGCCTTCCGGCGCTCCGCCGACTCGGCGAGCGCGCGCTTGAGCGCCGTGCCCAGGCGCCGCAGGTTGTTCTTCAGCACGTAGTCGGTGGCGCCGGAGCGGATCGCCTCGATGGCGCGCTCCTCGCCGATCGTGCCGGACACGAAGATGAAGGGGATATCGCGCGTCACCTCGCGCACCACCTGCAGCGCGCGCAGGCCGTTGAACTGCGGCATCGCGAAGTCGGAGAAGATCACGTCCGGCTTGGCGCGCGCGAGCGCCTCGCGCAGCGACGCCTCGGTATCGACGCGGCTCCACTTCGCTGTGAGGCCGTCCTGCCGCAGCGCGCGCAGCGCGAGCTCGACGTCGGGCTCCGAGTCCTCCACGAAGAGAATGCTCACCGCCGAACTCATCTCAGCTTGCCTCCTTATGCTCTTGTTTTTGTTGGCTGAGGCCAGCGTAAGGCCGCCGCGTTACGGCGTCTATAACGGAACTACTACAGCGGGTAATCCTTCGTTGTAGGGGAATCTTGATTTTTGTCCGTTCGTCCGGAAAAACCGCGCGAAATTGCACAGTGAAATGAAAAGGACTGTCAGCGCGGAAAATTTGCTAACCGCGGCGAGGGCACCTATGTTTCGCCCATGGGGGACGACTCGGCGAGAGAAGCGGAAGCGCGCTTTCGCGCGGTGCTCGAGCTCGCATCCGACTGGTACTGGGAGCAGGACGCGGAGCTGCGCTTCACCGCGGTGATCCGGCCCAAGCGCGAGCCGCCGGGCTGGGCGCGCGAGATCCTCGGCAAGCGCCGCTGGGAGCTCAGCTTCGAGAACATGGGCCCGGGCTCGTGGGACGAGCACCGCGCGCTCGTCGAGGCGCACAAGCCCTTCCGCGACCTCGAGCTCTGCAGGAGAACCGATCGCGGCGAGACCATCTGGTTCGCGGTGAGCGGCGACCCGGTGTTCGATTCCGGCGGCGCCTTCCGCGGCTACCGCGGCATCGGCCGCAACATCAGCGACCGGCATCGCGCCGAGGAAGCGCTGCGCGAATCGGAACAGCGGTTCAAGGCGTTCATGGACCACTCGCCCGCGGTCGCCTGGATCAAGGACTCCAGGCTGCGCTACCGCTACCTGAGCACGCAGTTCGAGAACCTCGTCGGCCGGCGGCCCGAGGAGCTGCTCGGCCGCGACGACCTGGAGGCCGGCTGGCCCGACGGCGGCGGCAGCGTGCTGCGGGCGAACGACCTCGCCGTGCTGCAGGCCGGCACGGCGCGCCAGGTGCTCGAGCACATGCGCCATCCCGACGGCACCGTGCACCACTGGCTCAGCTTCAAGTTTCCCCTCGCCGACGAGACCGGCGCGCTCGGCGTCGCCGGCATGGCGATCGACATCAGCGAGCGCGTGCGCGCCGAGGAGAGCGTGCAGAAGTACTCGCGGGAAGTGCGCGAGCTGAACGCGAGCCTCGTCAGCGCCCAGGAAAACGAGCGCCGCCGCGTCGCCGACGACCTGCACGACCTCATCGGCCAGAACCTCACCGCGCTCGGCCTGGAGATGGCGGCGCTCAGGACCTCGCTCGGCAGCGGCTCGGCGCAGCGGGTGCGCCTGAACGTGATGCAGGAGCTCGTGGACCGGACCATCGAGTCCATCCGCGGCGTGGTCGCCGAGCTGCACCCGCCCGGCCTCGAGGAGCTCGGCCTGGTGGCGGCGCTGCACTGGTACGCCTCCGAAGTCTCCGGGCGCACCGGGATCAAGGTGTCCCTCGACGCGGCCCGGTTGCCGCGGCTGCCGGCGCAGCTCGAGCTCGCGGTGTTCCGCATCGCGCAGGAGGCGCTGACCAACGTCGCGAAGCACAGCCAGGCGAAATGCGCCGAGGTCGCGCTCGCTCGCGAGGACGGCCAGGTGCGCATGAGCGTGACCGACGACGGCACCGGCTTCACGCAGCCCGGCGGCGCGCGCGCCGCGCGCCGCGGCGGCTTCGGCCTGCCGAGCATGCGCGAGCGCGTGGAGGCGCTCGGCGGCTCGATGCGCGTCGAATTCCCGGGGCGCGGCACGCGCCTCGCGATCGAGATCCCGCTGCCACATGGCCATTAGCGTGCTCCTCGTCGACGACCACGCGATGGTGCGCGAGGGCCTCGCGCGCCTCCTCGGGACGCAGCCCGACCTCGAGGTAGTCGGCAGCTTCAGCGAGGCGACCGAGGCGCTCGCCTTCGCCACGTCGGCGCATCCGGCGGTCGCGGTGCTCGACGTCGCGCTCCCCGGCCTGGACGGCATCGAGGCGGCGCGGCTGCTGCACGACGCCTGCCCGGACACGCGCTGCCTGATCCTTTCCATGCACGCGAGCTCCGAGTACGTCTACCAGGCGCTGCGCGCCGGCGCGAGCGGCTACGTGCTGAAAGAATCGGCCGGCAGGGAGCTGATCGAGGCGATCCGCGTCGTCGACGGCGGCAAGGTATACCTGAGCGAGAAGATCTCGGCGGACTCGCTCGCGCAGTACCTGAACGGGCGCGCGCCCGAGCACCCGCTCGAGCGCATCACCGCGCGCGAGCGCCAGGTGCTGAAGCTGATCGTCGAGGGCCACACCTCCAACGAGGTCGGCAAGCTCCTCGGCCTGTCGCCGAAGAGCGTGGACACCTACCGCAGCCGGCTGATGCTCAAGCTCGGCATCAGCGACCTGCCGGGGCTCGTCAAGTTCGCGATCCGCCACGGCCTGACCACGGTCTGAGGCCAGCGCCCAGATCGGCGCCCGCTACACCAGGCACACCGCGGCGCAGGCCGCGAGCGCCGGCAGCCAGGCGATCCACTGCATATCGGAGGCCAGCGCGAACGCGCACGCCGCCACGCTCGCCGCGTAGGACACGAGCGCGACGCCTTCGAGCCGTGCGCGCTTCGCCTCGGCCGTCCCCACGGCGTCGCCGGTCAGGTGCCGCACGGCCGTGCGCACGATGCGCAGCAGCGGCGTCGTGAAGACGATGGTGGTGATGCCGAAGCGGATCGTGCGGCGCGCCGCGACGCCCTGCACGCCCATCGCAAGCGCGGAGAGCGCGATGAGGACATGGGTCCGGAACGCCCACTGCCATATCGCCGCGAACGCCAGCGCGAGCGCGATCTCCAGCGCATAGAGCCGGCGCGGGCGCCCGGAGATCAGCTCGGCCGCGGCGATCCCGCAGATGAACGCGGCGAGCGCGATGAGCGAGCCGACCGCGCCCGCGACGTCGCCGCGGCCCACGGCGATGCCGAGCAGCGCCGTGTTTCCGGTCATGGCGGACGTGAGAACGCCTCCGAGCCCGAGGAACGCGATCGCGTCCATCGCGCCGGAGGCGACGGAAAGGAGAAGGAGCGGCAGCGCGCCGCCGCTGGGGCGCACGCGACCGCCGCTCGGAGAAGTGCTGCCTGCTTACTGCGCGGGCGAGTCGCTCGACTTGCCGGCCGACTCGCCGCCCACGGCGCCGTGGTTGGTGGACGCCGGATCCGGGTTCACGTTGGAGCCGGACGGGTACACCACTGTCCCCGCGGGCTGCGCGGGCACCACGACGGCGGGCTGCGCCGGCGCCACGATCGTGCCGGTCGCGGGCGCGGTCGTCACCGGCGCGCTGGTCGTCGGCTGCGCCGGGACCACGACGGTCGGCTGCGCGGGCACGACAACGGTGCTCGAGCCCACCGATGCGCCGCCCGCGTTCGGGTCGGTCGCGTTGGAGCCGGTGCCGGTCATGCCGGTCGCCGGGGAGTCGGGATTCTTTTCGTTCGTCCCGGCAGCGAACACGGTGGCGCTCATCGCGCCGGCGAGGATCGCGGAGAGCGCTAGCAGTGCGGGTCGTTTCATTTCGAAGCCTCCTAAGTAGAAACGCCTCCCAGTGGAGGCGACGGCTTAAGCCCCGCAAGCGCCGTGCCCGGGCGCCTGACATTTCCCTGTAGGATTGCCGCACAACAAAGGAGGAGTTGCCATGGTGCGTGCAATTTTTGCCGTCGCGCTCGCAGCGCTCGCCGGCGCGGCCGGCGCGCAGGCCTATCCGTCGAAGCCGGTCCGCATCCTGATCGCGCAGGCGCCCGGCAGCGCGACCGACGTCATCAGCCGAGTCGTCGGCAACAAGATGTCCGAGTTCCTCGGCCAGCCGGTCATCATCGAGGCGCGCCCCGGCGCGGGCGGCCTGCTCGGCACCGAGGTCGCGGCGCACTCCGCGCCCGACGGCTACACGCTCTTCATGGCGAACAACTCCACGCACGGCTCGAACCCCGCCGTGTACGCGAAGCTGCCCTACGACCCGGTGAAGGACTTCGCGCCGATCGGCTTCGTCGCTTCCGTGCCCTACGTGCTGGTGCTGAATCCCTCGCTGCCGCCGAACTCCGTGAAAGAGCTCATCGACTACGTGAAGGCGCGCCCCGGCAAGGTGAACTACGCCTCCGCCGGGAACGGCAGCACCCACCAGTTCTGCGCCGAGCTCCTGAAGTACAGCGCCGGGCTCGACATGGTGCACGTCCCCTACAAGGGCTCGCCGCCCGCCGTCATCGCCGTCGCCGCCGGCGAAGTGGCGCTCATGTTCGCGAACCTCACCGACATCGGCGGCCAGCTGAAGGGCGGGAAGCTCAAGCCCCTCGCCGTCACCACCGCGAAGCGCACCCCACACCTCCCGGACCTGCCGACGATGGAAGAAGCCGGCGTCGCCGGCTTCGAGATCAACTCCTGGTTCGGCCTGCTCGCCCCCGCCGGCACGCCGCCCGCGATCGTCACGCGCCTCAACACCGAGACCAACAAGGCGCTCGCCGACGCCGGCGTGCAAAAGACCCTCGGCGCCCAGGGCCTCGACTTCAACCCCGGCTCACCCGAGCAATTCGCCGCTCACATCAAGAGCGAGATCGCGAAGTTCACCAAGATCGCGAAGGCCGCGAATATCAAAGCGGAATAGTTCCCCGGACAAGTTCCGATTTCCGTGTCGCTCTCACGCACATAGTTTTTCGCAGTGACGCGGTTCCATAGCACGATCAAGCTTAGTAGCTAACCGGTCATACCGGTCAGACTGATCGAGCAACGTTGCGCATTCCCTTGTGCGTTGCATGCTTCCGCGTTCGTGGCGCACACGCGGCGTCATATACAGCAATGGCAACTCGGAATGCAGCTCTGCCGACATCGAATCCAACGTCGTGTTCCCAAACGCGAACCGGTAGCCATCCAGCATTGCGAAGCTTGCGGTCAACGCGGCGGTCGCGTCGCCTATTCGCGCACAGCTTTGCCATCCAGAATTTCCGATTCGCCTTAGGGATTGATCCATGTTGCGGACACCAGTGCCAAAAGCAGCCGTCAACAAACACTGCCACCTTAGCGCGCCAGAAGATCAAGTCAGGAGTGCCCGGAGCGCTATCCGCCCGCGGCTTCCTGTTAGGCCAATAACGGCGAGCTGTCTTTTCAACTCAAGTTCCGGGGCCGTCTCGATTCTTCGGACTCGCGCCATGAGACGACTTCGCTGCGACGTCGGCCTGTAACTCATAGCGGCATTATCAACAAATCCGACTCCTTGGCAGCGAACCGCGACACACCGGTAAACTGGCTGAATTAATTTGGGGAATGACATGCCAACAATTCGAACGGACGGTCAATGCTTACTAGGCACTCGGCGGAACCTTATCGCCGGAATCCGAGGTAAGCCACTAACAGCACAGGCCGCTGATGCAGTGATTCGACAGGCAAGTTCATTCCTTCAAAAGGTCTTGGATGCCTACGAGGCTGATGTTGCAGCCGGCGAGGTGGGTGCCACTGGGTCGGGCCGAGCAGTAAACGCGCCTCCGATCGCGCGATGTCCGACTATCCTGCTTTACGGCCGTGTTCAAAGTGGCAAGACGGCCGGCATGATCGCTACCACTGCGATGGCGCTGGATAACGGTGTTCGCGTAGTGATCGTCCTTACCGCAAACAATGTGACCTTGGCGAAGCAAACAGCGAACCGCTTCAAATCGCTCAGCGGGCCTTCCGTATTTTCTGCGTTAAAGGAGGACGAAGACTATGAATGGACGGGTCGTGTAGATGAATTAAGAGATGATCTTCAGCAGTCGGGAGTCGTAATCGTTGCGCCGAAGGACTCAAGGCATCTAAGAGCAGTCATACAGTTGTTGCAGGATCTTGGTGCAGCTGACTACCCTGCGCTCATATTTGACGATGAGGCGGACGCCGCGACGCCAGACACGACCCTTGCTGCCCGAGCGTCTGGGCGCGCCAACGCCCCGCAATATGCAAGTACGATTAACCGGCGGGTAGTCGAGAACACCGATCCAGAAGAAGCAGGAGAATCAATACGAGAAAGGTTGCCTCACAACATCTATGTGCAAGTAACTGCGACGCCATTTGTACTGCTCCTGCAGGGCAGCGAATCGCCGTTGCGACCTACATTGACGCACCTTCTCGAGCCCGGAACCGGATATTGCGGCGGCGACATATTTTTTGGCGCTTTTGATCCAGACGCCGCGGAATCACCAGCGCCGCCACTGGTTATGGTGCCGGACACCGAAGCACAATCGCTTCTCGCAGCACGACGTGGGCCTCCGCCAATCGGAATCGTTAATTCTGTTGCATTTTTCCTACTCTCCGGCGCCTCCCTCGCCGCTCTCACCGGAGTCGGACGCTTCCCGCCTCACGGTTATAAACATCTTTCTCACACCAGCGTTCTCCAAGACCAGCATGACTTGGTTCACGGGCTACTCGCTCACCATCTGCACACACTGCGACAAACCCTACGCGACGTAAGATCCCCCGAAGCGCGTGCCGCATTTCAGGACGCCTACCTGGAACTCCAGCGAACCGAACGCGATATCGCGCGCATAGGCGGCAGGATGCTGGCTCTAGACGAGCTCCTTCCCATCGTGGCTCAAGGACTCGAGCAGGCGGAGGTGATTAAAGTTAATGCCAACACCGGCGAACCCGAGTACGGTCCAACTTTCAACTTCGTAGTAGGCGGCAACATTCTTGGTCGCGGTGTGACCATCGATGACTTGCTGGTCACCTATTACATACGCGAAGCGCAAATATCGCAAATGGATACAGTCTGGCAACACGGGCGTATGTTCGGCTACAGGGAAGAGCTAATGCCCTTCACGCGCGTTTATCTTCGCCGGCGACTAGCTACAAGATTTAAGGGGATCACGGAGTCGGAGAGAGATCTGCGCGAGATCGCGGAAGCCGCGGCTAGAGGCGAACCTGTTCCTATCAGCGTAGTCGCTGGCACTCGCGCAACCAGACCAAATGCTCTTGACTCTACCGCGATACGTGTGTATCGCCCAGGCTCCCAAATATATCCGCGTCTTTTAGTTTCCGATCCTGCTCAAGTGGGCTCGACAAATGAGCAAATTCGAGCGCTCCTCGTTTCAGCCAACGCGCCCTTAGACGAGGGCGATCGTCGACGTCGATTCCAAAGGGCTCCCTTGAACGTATTGAAGTCGATAGCGGACATCGTTCCCATCAGCGAGGGCGATTCAGGCACTTGGGATACCGATGCGGTATCCGCTATCCTGGATGTCCTCTCGGAGCGCTATGGCGGTCACGGGTACCTATATGTCCGCGCCTTCGAGGAAGATCCACCCAGCCGCTTTCCCCATGGCGCCTTGTCCGGGCCAGAAGTAGAACTCGCTCGTGGACAAAACGCGCCGGTATTGGCGCTCATATATCGAGGAGAATCGTCTCGACCCCACTATTGGTACCCGACGCTTTGTCTGCCTCCAGGAGCGCCAGTCCAGATATTTAATGCGGCCTAGGCGGCGATCGCCTCAAGCATCGCAGCTCCAATTGCTTTGCCGAGTGTTGGCGGGACCGCGTTACCAATCATACGACCCACAGCGCTGAACGAAGGTTCAAATCCAGGCGGGATGAATTCATAATTTCGAGGGAATCCCTGAAGCATAGCTGCCTCTCGCATCGAGATCGCCCTATGTTGCTTGGGATGGCCAAATCGGCCCGTTCCAAAATTATAAAAAAGAGTCGTGATTGTCGGTGATGGTGCATTCCATCGCATCCGGGCATAGACGCTTAAGAAGGACTGGCCCGTTCTCTTGCGATGGCAGGGCGCACGAAGTCTCTTTGGCCAATCAAGCCAAGTACCGCCGGGCTTGGAGTACTTCATCCTCTCGATATTTATCTTTTCAAGCTTACGAGCGGTATGCAGTGAATCTCGTTTATGACTCGCGCCGGCCTGAATAGGTGGAAGATTCCCAATAGTCTCCTTCACGGTTCGGTATTCTCTCGAACTCAACTTGCCGCAAGGCACGGCGATTGGTCCAATCCTAGATGCAATTAGTACAAGACGACGTCGAGTTTGAGGCAGGCCAAGCGCGAGGCAATTGACGCTACGCCAATCTACGTCGTATCCAAGGTCACTCAGAGTTTTCAGAAACCGGAGAAACGGCGCCTTGGATTTCACGCGCGCGACATTTTCCATGCTGACTAGATCTGGAGTTACTTCCCTGACAAGCCTAGTGAACTGATCCAATAGTGCCCATTCCATTCGATGACTCTTCGCGCGTTTGGCGTTGCCCATCGACGAAAAGGGCGTACATGGGGCACAGCCTGCTAGAAGGCTGATGCACCCTGGTGGGTACAAGGCCTTGATCTCGCGCCCTTTCACAACATTAATATCCTTCTCAATGAACGGTGCGCCGATATTCCGCTCGAAGGCGTACTGGCAATCAGGGTCTACATCGATACCGGCGAGGATTTCGACCCCACTCTTCTTTAGGCCGTACGAGAGACCTCCGATTCCGCAGAAAACGTCTACGGCACAGATTTCTGGATTCTTCTTAGCCATTGCGCGCGCATTGTATTGATAAATTTGCAGCGCGTCGACCAGTAGGGCACGGCATTGTTCGATTAGCACGCATGCCGCTACCTAGTGCGAAGCACGAGCTTCCCGCGAAGGTGCCGGGCCTCGCTGACGCGATGTGCGTCGACAACTTTCGAGAGCGGGTATTCGGTGATTGCGGGGAGCGGAACGATGCCGCGGGCGACGAGGTCGGTGACGCGGTCGAGGTGAGGACGGTCGCGCGTGACCTTGGGGCGGCGGGATTCGACGTCGGAGCGCGGTGAGGGGGCGGGCGAGTTGCCGCCGGCGATGGAGGCGAGGCGGCCGCCGGGTTTCAAGACGGAGAAGCTTTTCTCCGTGACCTCGCCGCCGACGGTGTCGAAGACGGCGTCGACGTTCTTCACGGCCTTGGTGAAGTCCTGCTTGTGGTAGTCGATGACTTCGTCGGCGCCGAGCTTGCGCACGTAATCGTGGTTCTGCGCGCTGGCGGTGGTGATGACATGCGCGCCGAGGTGCTTCGCGAGCGCGATGGCGAAGCCGGCGACGCCGCCGGCGCCGCCCTGGATGAGGATGGTCTCGCCCTTCTTGAGCTGCAGGCAGTCCTCGATGGAGTGCACGGCGGTGAGGCCGGCGAGGGCGATCGCGGCCGTCTGCACGTGCGTGAGCTTCGGGGATTTCTTCGCCACGATTTCCTGGCGGATGGCGATCTTCTCGGCGTAGGCGCCTTCGCGCGGCACTTCGCACACGGCGAAGACTTCGTCGCCGACCTCGAAGTCGCCCGCGCCCTGCCCCAGCGCCGCGACGACGCCGGAGATGTCGCGGCCGGGAACGTGCGGGAAGTCGACGACGCCCGGGCCGTACTTGCCGGCGCGCATCTTCCAGTCTGCGGCGTTGACGCTCGCGGCGTGGACGTCGACGACGATCTCGCCGGCGGCGGGCTTGGGATCGGGCAGCTCGCCGTACTCGAGGACCTCGGGGCCGCCGTGGCGGCGGAAGAAAGCGGCTTTCATTTGCGGGGCTTCCAGTACTTGGAGAGGGAAAGCTTCTCGGCGCCGAGGATCTTCGGCGCCTGGAATTCCTCCAGGCGGCCGAGCGGCGCGGTGGCATCGATCAGCATCTTCGCGCTGGTGCGGCTCGCGGGCGCGGAGGGATCGAGCGTCGGGCTGTAGAGGTTCGGCACGATGACGACGTCGCGGTCGGCTTGCATGCGGATGTTCATCGCCCACTCCACCTGCAGCGGGTCGAAGACGTCGATGTCGTGGTCCACGATGACGACATACTTCACGCCGAGGCCGCAGGCGAGGAGCGCGAGGCCGACGTTCCGCGCCTCGGCGTCGTGGCGCTTCTTGATGGCGACCACGGCATGGTGGCGGCAGGTGCCGCCGGGCGTGACGTTCACCGCCCTCACTTCCGGCGTGATGCGCTTCGCCTCGCGCCAGGCGAGCGCGGTTGCGGCGGGCTGCATCATGAAGTGGTTCTCGGTCATCGGCATGCCGGTGAGCGTGTTCTGGTAGATCGCGCCCTTGCGGAAGGTGATCGCGGTCACCTGCATCACCGGCACCGGGCGGATGTCGCTGTAGGTGCCGGGATACTCGCCGAACGGGCCGTCGTCGGCGCGCTCGCCGGGGATCGTCACGCCCTCGATCACCATCTCCGAGTCCGACGGCACCTCGACGTCGATCGTGGCGCACCTGGCGAGCTCGATCGGATAGCCGACGACGCCGCCCGCGACCGCGAACTCGTCGGTCGGGTAAGGCGGCCGCGCCTGCGAGCCGATCTGCGCCGCCGGGCTGCAGGTGATCGCGGTGGCGATCGGCGTGCCCTTGCCGCGCTCCTCGTTGCGCTCGATCACGGTGCGCAGGTGCCTTCCCGGCGTCGCGAATACCGTGAGGCGGTCCTTGCCGAGCGGCAGCAGGCGGTGGATCGAGACGTTGCGCACGCCCGTCTCCGGGTCCTTCGCGATCTGCAGGCCGGCGGTGACGTACGGGCCGCCGTCCTTCTCGTAGTGGCGCAGGATCGGCAGCTTCGCGAGGTCGATGTCCTTGCCCTTCCACACCACTTCCTGGCACGCGGTGCGCGCGACGAGCTTCGGCTCGACCATGCGGCCCTCGCGCTCGACGTAGCGCGCGAAGAGCTCGTCCTCGCCGAGGCCGAGCGCCTTCGCGACGCGGCGCTGCGTGCCGAACAAGCCGCTCAGCACGGGGAACTCGCTGCCTTCGACATTCTCGAAAATCAGCGCGGGGCCGCCCTGGTCCGACGACTCGCGCGTCAGCGCGATGATGTCGTACTGGGTGGAGACCTTATCGCGGATGCGGACCAAGTCGCCCTCCGCCTCCAGCGCCTTCAGGAAATCGCGGATCTCAAGCATTCAGCTTCTCCCGCGCGAGCTCGACCGCCTCAACGATGCCCTGGTAGCCGGTGCAGCGGCACAGGTTCCCGGAGAGCTCGGTGCGGATCTGCGCGGCGTCGGCACACTTGCCGCGCTTCAGGAGATCACTCACCGTGATCGCCATCCCCGGGGTGCAGAAGCCGCACTGCAGCCCGTGCGCCTCCGAGAAGCACTCGCGGATCACCGCCATCGCCGGGTCCTCGGCGAAGCCTTCGATGGTGCGCACCTCGCGCCCCGCGACGCTCGCCGCGAGCGTGATGCAGGCGCGCACCGGCTCCTCGTCCACGAGCACCGTGCAGGCGCCGCACACGCCGTGCTCGCAGCCCAGGTGCGTGCCCGTGAGGTTCAGCCCCTCGCGCAGGAAGTCGCCGAGCGTCGTGCGGTCCTCGATCTCGGCCTGCACCGCCTCGCCGTTCACCTTGAGCGAGAGCTTCGTCATTGCAACGCCTTCGCGAGCGCGCGCGTGATCATCGTCTTGTGCACCTGGCATTCGTAGGAGGACCCGTCGAGATCGGCCGCCTTGAGATCGCTTTCGATTTCCCTGGGGGAAAGAGACGTTGAAACCCCATTCAACCGCAAAGGCTTGCCGCCCACCGCGCCGAGCACCACGTTGGAGATGCCGGCTGCCGGGTCCACCACCACCGCGGCGATCGAATGCGCGAACTCGCCGACCTTGCGCGTGAACTTCAGGTAGGCCCAGCGCGCCTTCTCCGAGAGGCGCGGCACGAGCACCCCCTTCAGGAGCTCGCCCTCGCCGAGCGCGGTCTCCATCAGGCCGCGCTGGAACTGCGCGAGCGGCATCCGGCGCTCGCCCTTCGGTCCCTGGATCACGATGGCCGCGTCGAGCGCGAGGAGCGCCGCCGGCCAGTCGGCCGCCGGGTCGGCGTGCGCGAGGCTGCCGCCCACCGTGCCGCGGTTCCTCACCGAGCGGTACGCGATCCCGGCGGCGACGTGGCGCAGGTAGCCGCGCGCCGGATCCTCGACCTTGCCGTCTTCGATCATCGAATGCGTCACGCCCGAGCCCAGAAAAAACGCCTCGTCTTTCCAGGCCGATTCACGCAGGGCTGAGAGGCCCGAGATATCGATCAGGTGCTCGGCCGCGGTCATGCGCAGGTTCATCATCGGTACGAGCGACTGGCCGCCCGCCATGAGCTTGCCCGCGCCGTCGTAGCGCCCGACGAGCTCGAGCGCGTGCTCGATGCTGGTCGCCTTGTGATACGTGAGCTTTGCGGCCTTCACGCTTCTACGAGCTGGGACTTCTTGGAAAGAGCGACTTCTATTGCTGCGCGAACCCGCCGCGGCGTCATCGGCGTCTCGTTCACCTCGGCGCCGATCTTCATCAGCGCGTCGCGGATGGCGTTGGCGATCGCCGCCGGCGGCGAGATGGCGCCGCCCTCGCCCATGCCCTTCATGCCGTACTCGGTGTGCGGCGTCGGCGTGCAGAGGTGCGCGAGCTTGATGTGCGGGATCTCGGGGGCGCCGGGCAGCAGGTAGTCGGCGAGCGTGGTGGCGAGCGGCTGGCCGCTCTCGCTGTAGGGAATCTCCTCGTAGAGCGCGTTGCCGATGCCCTGCGCGATGCCGCCGACGATCTGGCCGTCGACGACGAGCGGGTTCACGACCGTGCCGCAATCCTCCACGCAGGCGTAGTCGAGGATCTCGACCTTGCCCGTCTCCGGGTCCACCGCCACCACCGCCGCCTGCGTCGCGTAGGTAAAGACCCCGGTGTCCACTGCCGGCTCGTAGGTCGCGGTGACCTCCAGCAGCGGCTCGGTGCCCTTCGGCAGCGCTTCCTGGCGCAGGTGCGCGATGCGGCCGATCTCTGCGAAGGAGAGAGAAGCCTTGGGCCCGCGCACTTCGCCGTTCTTCACTTGAATCTCTTCCTCGCTGCAAGCAAGCGTGTGGGCCGCGATTTTCCGTACTTTCGACTTCAGAGAACGGCAGGCGCGCGCGACGGCGCCGCCGGCCATGACGATGCTGCGCGAGGCGAAGGTGCCCATGCCGAAGGGCGAGACCTGGGTGTCGCCGTGGCGCACCGAGACCTGCATCGGGTCGACGCCCAGCTCCTCGTGCGCGATCTGCGCGAGCGTCGTCTCCATGCCCTGGCCGTGCGAGACGATGCCGACCATGAGCATGAGCGAGCCGTCGGTCATCATGCGCGCGGTGCAGGTCTCGTAGCCGGGGATCACCGGCACGCCGCGCGACACCCACTCGCCGCAGCCGTGCGCGGTCTGCTCGGTGAACGAGGCGAAGCCGACGCCGATCAGGCGCCCGTCCGGTTCGCCCTGCTTTTGCCTTTTCCGGATGTCGGCAAGACGAATGAGCTCGACGGCGCGCCGCACGGATTCGGCATAGTCGCCGGTGTCGAACTTGAGGTTGGTGACGTTCTTGTACGGCATCGCCGAGGCCGGGACCATGTTCTCGACGCGCACCTGCCAGGGCTCGCGGCCCACGGCGTGCGCCACCTCGTCGAGGGTGCGCTCGATGGTGAAGCACGCCGCCGGACGCGCGACGCCGCGGTAGGCGCCGATCGGCGACTTGTTCGTCGCCACGGTGAGGCTCTTGCAGCGGTAATTCGCGATCGCGTACGGGCCGGGGATGTTGCGCGAGGCCATCCCGGTCTCCATGAACGGCCCGTTCGGCCAGTGCGAGTACGCGCCGGCGTCGACGTAGATCTCGACGTCGAGGCCGAGGATCCTGCCCCGGGCGTCGGCGTAGGCGGTGACCTTGTGGTGATGCTCGCGGGCGTGGATCGCGGCGAGCAGGTGCTCGCGCTTGTCCTCGATCCAGCGCACCGGGCGCCTGAGCTTCAGCGCGAGCGCCGCGACCATCATCTCCTCGGGATAGAGCACGCGCTTGGAGCCGAAGCCGCCGCCCATGTCCGGCACGACGAGGCGCAGCTTCGTCTCCGGGATGCCGAGCGCCTGCGCGAGCCCGACGCGCAGCTGGTGCGGCGACTGGCTGCCGACATGGAGCGTGAGCTCTTCCAGGCGCTCGTTCCACACCGCGAGAATTGCGCGCCCCTCGAGCGGCACCGCGCTCTGGCGGTTCATGCGGTACTCGCGCGTCACGGTGACCGCAGCCGCCTTCTTCGCCGCCTCGATGTCGCCGTAGGTGTTCGTGCGCGAGACGTAGACGTTGTCGCCCCACTCCTCGCGAATGAGCGGCGCGCCGGGCTTTACGGCGTCCAGCATGTCCACGACCGCCGGGAGCTCTTCGATCTCCAGGGAAACGGATTCCGCCACGTCCTCCGCTTCAGCCCTGGATGATCCCGTGCAAAGACAGACAGGCTCGCCGGCGAAGCGCACGCGTTCTGTGGCGAGCGCCGGGTGCTCGGAGTACTTGAAGCCCTCGATCTTCGCGACCGCGACGATCGGCTTCGCCTGCGGGAAGTCGCGCGCGGTGAAGACGCGCGCGCGGTGCTCCCCGGGAATGTCGATCGCCTTGACGAGGCCGTGCGCGACGGAGCTGCGCACGAACGCGACCTCGAGCATGCCGGGCACTTTCATGTCCGGCACGAACTGCCCGAGGCCGCGAAGGTGGCGCCAGTCCTCCTTCCTCCGCAGGCTGGCGCCGACCCCTTTGCCTTCCTTGTGCATCGCTACTGCTTGAGTCCCAGCTGCTGCACGAGCTTGCCGTACTTCACGATGTCGGCATCGCGCAGCGTCTTGAACTCCGCGGGCGTGGTGTAGAAGGCCTCCGCGCCGACCGTCTTGAACTGCTCGCGCGCTTCCTGCGAGGCGACGACCTGCTTCAGGCCCGCGGCGATCTTGTCCACGACCGGCGCCGGGATGCCCGCCGGGCCCTCGATGCCCATCCAGAAGTTCATCGTCGCCTGCGGGTAGCCCGACTCCGCGGCGGTCGGCACCTCGGGCAGCAGGATCGAG
>DASRFM010000089.1:0-16982 GCA_035651575.1 Burkholderiales bacterium
CAGGGCGGCCGACTTCAAGAGCGTGCGCGGCGAGTTCAGGTTCAACCGCAACCAGTTCCCGGTCCAGAACTACTACCTGCAGGTGGTGACGAAGGGCCCGGAAGGGCGTCTCGTACACAAGACGATCGGCACGGTCCTCAAGGACCGCGGCGACGCCTACGTGCAGGACTGCAAGATGAAGTGAGCTAGCCGAGCGCGACCGCGCCGGCGCCCGCCAGCCGCTCGATCTCCTCGGCGGAATAGCCCAGGCCGGAAAGGATCTCGCGCGCGTGCTCGCCGACGCGCGGCGGATCGAGGCGCTTCGCGAGGCGCCCGCCGCCGAGCTCGAGCGGGAGCGCCGGAACGTGGATCGTCTTGCCGCCCGCGCTCATCTCGAGAAGCCCGCCGGAGGCTTTGAGGTGGGGGTCGCCGAGCAGGTCCCAGGGCTTGGCGATCGGCGCGAACGGCAGGCCGATGCGCTCGAGCTTCCCGGCAAGCTTGCTTGTCTGTTCTTTTTCAAACAACGAAGCCAGCCTCGGGACGAGCCACTCGCGCTGCTTGACGCGCCCGCCGTTCGTCCTGAGGCGCTCGTCGGCGCGCAGCTCCTCCTGGCCGAACTCGCGGCAGAAGACTTCCCATTGCGTGTCGGTGACGACCCCGACGAAGAGCCGGCCGTCCGCCGTGCCGAAGATGTCGTACACGCCCCAGGCCGGGCGCTTCACCGACATCGGCGGCGGCGCCTCGCCGGTGAGCTCGTACTGCGCGATGTGCTGCGCGACGAGGTAGGCGGTGCTCTCGAAGAGCGCGCTCGTCACGCGCTGGCCGCGCCCGGTGGACTCGCGCTCGCGCAGCGCCGCCAGGATGCCGACCGCGGCGAACGTGCCGCCCATGATGTCCACCACCGAAGCGCCCGCGCGCAGCGGCCGGTCCGGAAGCCCGGTCATGTAGGCGAGCCCGCCCATCATTTGCGTCACCTCGTCGAGCGCCGGCCGGTGCTCGTACGGACCCTTCAGGAAGCCCTTCAGCGAGCAGTAGACGAGGCGCGGGTTCTCCACGGACAGCGCGTCGTACGAGAAGCCCATCCGGTCGAGCGCCCCCGGACGGAAGTTCTCGGTCAGCACGTCTGCGCTCTTCAGGAGCTTCAGCACTGCGCCGCGGCCTTCTTCCTTCGCGAGGTCCACCGCCAGGCTCTTCTTGTTGCGGTTGAAGACGGGGAAGAACCCGGCGCCGGCGGCCTCCAGGCGGCGCGTGTTGTCGCCGCCGGGCGGCTCCACCTTGATCACCTCGGCGCCGAGGTCGGCGAGCACGAGTCCGCACGAGGGCCCCATCACCATGTGCGCGAACTCCACCACGCGCACGCCGCGGAGGGGCAGCGAGCTCAAGTGCCGGAGAAGCGCGCCTTGCGCTTGGCGGCGAAGGCGTCGAGCCCCTCGATGAAATCGGGCTCGGAAGCGCAGAGCGCGAACGCCTCGGCCTCGCGCTGCAGCTGCGTCTCGAGCGAGTGCGACGACGACGTGTTGAGCAGCGCCTTGGTCCGCGCGTAGGCCGCCGCCGGCCCGGCCGCGAGGCGCGCGGCGAGCTTGCGCGTCGCCGCCGCGAGCTCGGCGGCCGGCACGACCTGGTTGACGATGCCGAGCCCGAGCGCCGTCGCCGCGCTGAAGCGCTCGCCGAGCAGCGCGATCTCCATCGCTTTCTTCAGCCCGACGATGCGCGGAAGCGCGAACGTCGAGCCGCCGTCCGGGCTCACGCCGATCAGGCTGTAGGCGAGGGTGAAGTACGCGGTGTCCGCGGCGACGGCGAGGTCGCAGGCGAGCGCGAGGCTCAGGCCGAATCCGGCCGCGGCGCCGCTTATGCTCGCCACCACGGGCTTCGGCATGCGCCGCAGGCTGACGATCACGGGGTGCACCTCGTTGATGAAGCGCTCGAAGCGCACGCGGTTCTCGTCGGCGGAATGCCCCTCGACCAGTCCGCGGAACCATTTCAGGTCGCCGCCCGCCATGAAATGCTCGCCGCCCTGCAGCACGACGACGCGCACCCGGGGGTCGGCTTCCGCGGCGAGCACCGCGTCACGCAACGCCTCGGTGAGCCCCTGGTCGAGCGCGTTCAGCGCCTTGGGCCGGTTCAGCGTCAGCGTGCGCACGCCGGCCTCGTCGCCGGCGAGGACCAGGGCTTCGCTCACGCCGGGACGAAACCCTTCGGCAGGCCGGCTACGGGCGTGTGCCCGTAGATCGGCTCCCCGGGAATCGCACGGGCAAGGATGCCGCGCGCCTCGAAGAGCGCGTCGAGGTCGATCCCGGTGCCTATTCCCATGCTCTCGAACATGAACACCAGGTCCTCGGTGATGACGTTGCCGCTCGCGCCCGGGGCGAACGGGCAGCCGCCGAGGCCGCCCATCGAGCTGTCGAAGTGCCGCACGCCGGCCTCGTACGCCGCGAGCGCGTTGGCAAGACCGAGGCCGCGCGTGTCGTGGAAGTGCGCGCCCTCGAGCTTTTTACCGATGGCCGAAGAGACTTTCTTGAAGACCCGCCTGACCTGGGCCGGATTCGCATACCCCACGGTATCTGCGAGCGCGACGGCATCGCAGAACTCGGCGAGCGCGGCGGCGATGCGCACGACGTCGTCCTCCGGAACCGCGCCCTGCATGGTGCAGCCGAAGGCCGTCGAGACCGCGCCCTCGATCTCCACGCCGGGGTGCGGCAGGGCGGCGCAGCGGCGCACCTCCTCGACCATCTGCTGCGGCGTCATGCGGACGTTCGACTCGCTGTGCGCGCGGCTCGCGGACACGGGAAAGGTCACCTTGTGCGCGCCGGCCTCGAGCGCGCGCTGGAAGCCCTTCAGGTTGGGGGCGAGGGCGACGACTTTCAGGCCGGGTATTTCCCGGGAGAAAGAAACGACTTCTGCCGTGTCGGCCATCGCCGGAATGAGCTTCGGCGGCACGAACGAGCCGACCTCGATCTCGCGCAGCCCGGCGGCGGCGAGCGCGGCGATCCAGGCTTTCTTCGCCTCGGTGGGCATGAGGTGCTTCGCGTTCTGCAGGCCGTCGCGCGGGCCGACCTCGCAAATGTGGATCTCGCTCATGCCGCGGTGACCGGCAGCTTGAGCTCGACGATCTTCCTCGACCATTCCGCGGGGCCCGAGGCGTGCACCGAGCTGCCGTTCGCGTCCACGGCCACGGTGACCGGCATCTCGCTCACCTCGAACTCGTAGATCGCCTCCATGCCGAGGTCCTCGAACGCGAGCACGCGCGACTTGCGGATCGCCTTGGCGACGAGATAGGCTGCGCCGCCGACCGCCATGAGATAGGCGGCCTTGTGCTTGCGGATCGCCTCGATCGCGACCGGGCCGCGCTCGGCCTTGCCGATCATGCCGATGAGCCCCGTGCGGGCGAGCATCATCTCGGTGAACTTGTCCATGCGCGTGGAGGTGGTCGGCCCCGCGGGCCCGACCACCTCGTCGCGCACAGGGTCCACCGGGCCGACGTAGTAGATGACGCGGTTCGTGAAGTCCACCGGAAGCTTCTGCCCTTTCTCCAGCAGGTCCTGGATGCGCTTGTGGGCGGCATCCCGCCCCGTGAGCATCCTGCCGCTGAGAAGCAGGCGTTCGCCCGGCTTCCAGGAAGCGACCTCGGCTTTCGTCAGGGTGTCGAGATTGACGCGGCGCGCCTTGGCATCCGGCGTCCAGGTGACCGCTGGCCAGTCGGAAAGCTTCGGCGCCTCGAATTCCGCCGGACCGGAGCCGTCGAGCACGAAGTGGGCGTGCCGTGTCGCCGCGCAGTTCGGAATCATGGCGATCGGCCGGTTCGCCGCGTGCGCAGGGTAGGTGCGGATCTTCACGTCGAGCACCGTGGAGAGCCCGCCCAGGCCCTGCGCGCCGATGCCGAGCGCATTCACCTTGTCGTAGAGCTCGATGCGCATTTCCTCGGCCTTGCTTTTCGGTCCGCGCGCCTTCAGCTCCGCCATGTCGATCGGCTCCATCAGCGCCTCCTTGGCCATGAGCATCGCCTTTTCCGCGGTGCCGCCGACGCCGATGCCGAGCATGCCGGGCGGGCACCAGCCCGCGCCCATCGTGGGCACGGTCTTCAGCACCCATTCGACGATGGAATCGGAGGGGTTGAGCATGGCGAACTTCGACTTCGCCTCCGAGCCCCCGCCCTTCGCGGCAACCTCGACCTCGACCTTGTCCCCGGGAACGAGCTGCACGCTGATCACGGCGGGGGTGTTGTCCTTCGTGTTCCTGCGGCCGAAATCCGACTCGTCCAGCACCGAGGCGCGCAGCTTGTTTTCCGGATCGAGGTAGGCGCGGCGCACGCCCTCGTTGACCGTCTTCTCGAGATCGTCGAAGTCGAGGCGCACCCGGGTGCCGATCTTCAGGAACACGTTGACGATGCCGGTGTCCTGGCAGATCGGGCGATGGCCTTCCGCGCACATCCGCGAATTGGTGAGGATCTGCGCGATCGCGTCCTTCGCCGCAGGCGACTGCTCGCGCTCGTAGGCGCGGCCGAGCGCGCGGATGTAATCGGCGGGGTGGTAATACGAAATAAACTGCAGCGCGTCCGCGACGCTCTGCACCAGGTGTTCCGCGCGGAGGACTGTCATCTTTACAGGGCCTTGATTTGGTGCTTCTATTATCCCATCCACAAGGAGGAGCCATGGCATCCACCATCGAATCGGTGCTGCAGGAGAAGCGGGTATTCCCGCCGCCTGCGGATGCCGTCAACGGGGCGAACATTTCCGGGATGGAGGCCTACCGGAAGCTCGTCGCCGAGGCGGAGCGCGACTTCGAGGGCTTCTGGGCGCGCCTCGCGCGCGAGACCCTCGCCTGGTCCAAGCCTTTCACCAAGGTGCTGGACGAGTCGAAGGCGCCGTTCTTCAGATGGTTCCACGACGGCGAGCTGAACGCCTCGTACAACTGCCTCGACCGGCACCTGAAGAGCCAGCCGGACAAGGTCGCGATCATTTTCGAGGCGGACGACGGCAAGGTCACCAGGATCACCTACAAGCAGCTCTATCACGAGGTGTGCCGCTTCGCGAACGCGCTGAAGGCCAAGGGAATCAGGCAGGGCGATCGCGTGCTGATCTACATGCCGATGTCGATCCAGGCCGTGGTCGCGATGCAGGCGTGCGCGCGCATTGCCGCGACGCATTCGGTCGTCTTCGGCGGCTTCTCGGCGAAGAGCGTGCATGAGCGGGTGATCGACGCCGGCGCGGTCGCCGTCATCACCGCGGATGGCCAGTTCCGCGGCGGGCGCGAGATCCCGCTGAAGCCGATCGTCGACGAGGCGCTCGGCATGGGCGGATGCGACGCCCTGAAGACGGTCTTCGTCTACAAGAGGTCCGGAAGTCCGGTGGGGATGCAGGCGGGCCGCGATGTCTGGTGGGACGATGCGGTGAAGGGCCAGGCCGATAAATGCGAGCCCGTCAACGTCAACGCCGAGCATCCGCTGTTCATCCTCTACACCTCGGGCTCCACCGGCAAGCCGAAAGGCATTCAGCATTCCACGGGCGGCTACCTCCTCTGGTGCGCGCTCACGATGAAATGGGTGTTCGACAACAAGGCGAGCGACATCTTCTGGTGCACCGCGGACGTCGGCTGGGTCACCGGCCACTCTTACATCACTTACGGGCCGCTCGCCTGCGGCGCGACCGAGGTCGTGTTCGAGGGCGTGCCGACGTACCCGGACGCCGGGCGCTTCTGGAAAGTGATCCAGGACCACAAGGTGAACGTGTTCTACACGGCACCGACTGCGATCCGATCGCTCATCAAGGCGGGCGGCGACTTGCCGAAGAAGTACGACCTCTCGTCGCTTCGCATCCTCGGAACCGTCGGCGAGCCGATCAATCCCGAGGCGTGGATGTGGTATCACGAGACGGTGGGGCGCGGCCGCTGCCCCATCGTGGACACGTGGTGGCAGACCGAGACGGGCGGCCACATGATTACGCCGCTCCCCGGCGCGACGCCGACCAAGCCGGGCTCGGCGACGCTGCCCCTTCCCGGGATCTTCGCCGAGATCGTCGACGAAACCGGGCATCCGGTCGGGAAAGGGAAGGGCGGGATCCTCGTGATCAAGCGTCCCTGGCCCTCGATGCTGCGCACGATCTGGGGCGACCCGGAGCGCTACAAGAAGACCTACTGGCCCGACGAGTTCAAGAACAAGCTCTATCTCGCCGGCGACGGCGCGAGCACGGACGAGGACGGCTACTTCCGCATCGTCGGGCGCATCGACGACGTGCTGAACGTCTCCGGGCATCGCCTCGGAACGATGGAGATCGAGTCCGCGCTGGTCGCGCATACCGCGCTCGTGGCCGAAGCGGCCGTGGTCGGACGCCCGGACGAGCTCACCGGCGAGGCGGTGTGCGCTTTCGTCGTGCTCAAGCGGCCGCGTCCCACGGGCGACGAAGCGCAGAAGATAGCGAAGGAACTGCGCGACTGGGTCGCCAAGGAGATCGGGCCGATCGCGCGCCCGAAGGACATCCGCTTCGGCGAAAACCTGCCCAAGACGCGCTCGGGCAAGATCATGCGCCGGCTGCTGCGGGCCATCGCGAAGGGCGAGGAGATCACCCAGGACGTCTCGACGCTCGAGAATCCGGCCATCCTGGAGCAGCTGAAGGAGTCCCGCTAGCCGATTTGTGCAAAATGACCCATTGGCTATAATGGATTAGCCTCAGAACGACAATTCGAAAGAACCAGCTTTCACCTTAGGAGAGGAGGAAGGCATGGCTGCGACGGCACAATCCGCGGGGTTCAGCGGCGAAGAGAAACGGGTCATATTCGCGTCGTCCCTCGGGACTGTCTTCGAGTGGTACGACTTCTACCTTTACGCGGTCCTCGCGCCGTTCTTCGCGGCGCTGTTCTTTCCGCCGGGCAACCAGACCGCCGCGCTGCTCTCGGCGTTCGCCGCCTATGCCGCGGGCTTCCTCGTGCGGCCCTTCGGCGCGCTCGTCTTCGGGCGCATCGGCGACCTCGTCGGCAGGAAGTACACCTTCCTGATCACGATCATCTTCATGGGCTCGTCCACGTTCCTCGTGGGCCTGCTGCCCACCTATGCGTCCGTCGGCTGGCTCGCGCCCATCCTGATGGTGACGCTGCGCCTCGTGCAGGGTCTCGCGCTCGGCGGCGAGTACGGCGGCGCGGCCACGTACGTGGCGGAGCACGCCGCGCCCGGGCGCCGCGGGTACGACACGGCGTGGATCCAGACGACGGCGACGGTCGGCCTGTTCCTGGCGCTGGTCCTCATCTACCTGTGCCGCTCCAACATGGATGCGAAGGCGTTCTCGGAGTGGGGCTGGCGCATCCCGTTCTGGGTGTCGGTGATCCTGCTCGCGTTTTCGGTTTACATCCGCCTCAAGCTCCAAGAGTCGCCGGTGTTCCAGCAGATGAAAGCCGAGGGCAAGGGCTCGAAGTCGCCGCTTACGGACAGCTTCTTCAAGTACCCGAACAACAAGTACGTGCTGCTCGCGCTCCTCGGCGCCACCGCCGGGCAAGGCGTCGTCTGGTACACGGGGCAGTTCTACGCGCTCTTCTTCCTCACCATCACCCTCAAGCTCGACTACGTGTCGACCTACGCGCTGATCGGGCTGTCGCTCATCATCGGCACGCCGTTCTTCATCTTCTTCGGCTGGCTCTCGGACCGGATCGGCCGCCTGAAGATCATCATGGCGGGTTGCCTCATCGCCGCGGTGACGTACTTCCCGCTGTTCCACGGCCTCACGCACTTCGTCAACCCGGCGCTCGAGCAGTTCTCGGACAAGACAAAGATCACGGTCACCGCGAACCCGAGCGAGTGCAATTTCCACCTCTTCGTCGGCCCGTGGAGCAAGTTCTCGGACTGCGATCGGGTCCAGGACTTCCTCACGAAGCAGGGGCTGTCGTTCACCGCCATTCCGGGCACGGGCAAGGTCGTGACCGACATCGGCGGCGCGAAGGTCGAGGGCTGGGACCAGAAGGCGCTCACGGAAACGCTCAAGACGGCGGGCGCGCCGGCGAGCGCCGACAAGTCGAAGGTGGACTGGGCGATGACCGAGCTGCTGCTCGTCATCATGGTGATCTACGTGACGATGGTCTACGGGCCGATCGCCGCGTTCCTCGTCGAGCTCTTTCCCACCGAGATCCGCTACTCGTCGATGTCGCTGCCGTATCACATCGGGAACGGCTGGTTCGGGGGCATGCTGCCGCTCACCGCCACCGCAATGGTCGCGGCGACCGGGGACATCTACTACGGCCTGTGGTATCCGATCGTCGTCGCCGTGATGTCCCTCATCATCGGGACGCTGTTCCTCTCGGAGACCAAGGATCGCGACATCCGCACTTATCGCCACATGATGCCCTGAGGGGCTTGCGCTCCGGAGAAAGCCCGCCGCGAGCGGGCTTTTTTTTCGGCCGCGCGCTAGAATCGGCGCCCTGCAGTCGCGCTTCCTCCCAAAGGAGAGATGGCCGAGCGGCTTAAGGCGCACGCTTGGAAAGCGTGTAAGCGTTAATAGCGCTTCGTGGGTTCGAATCCCACTCTCTCCGCCATCCCGGTTTGATCGCGCTCAACCGCGGGCCGGCGGCCGGGGCCGATCATGGAGCGTCGATGACCCTCGCACTGCTCTCCGACATCCACGCCAACCTGCAGGCGCTCGAGGCCTGCCTGCGCCACGCGCGCGAGCGCGGCGCGACACGCTATGCATTCCTGGGGGACCTCGTCGGCTACGGCGCGGACGCGAGCGCCGTCGTGCGCATGGTGATGGACTACGCCGCACGGGGCGCCTTGGTGGTGAAGGGCAACCACGATGATGCGGTCGAGCGCAACGCCGGATACATGAACGAGGCCGCGCGCGAGGCGATCGAGTGGGCGCGCCAGGCGCTTGCGAAGGAGGAGAAGGCGTTCCTTGCGGGGCTTCCTCTTTGCGCGCGCTCCGGGAACGCGTGCTTCGTGCACGCCTCGGCGAGCGAGCCGGCGCGCTGGGTCTACATCGATGGACAAGGCGCCGCGCTGCGCAGCATGGAGGCGGCGAAGGCTCCGTACACCTTTTCCGGGCACGTGCACGAGCAGCGCCTCTATGCACGCGTGGCGGCGGCGCGCGCCACCTCGTTCACACCGCATCCCGGCACCGCGATTCCGCTCGGAACGCATCGAGCCTGGCTCGCGCTCGTCGGGTCGGTGGGGCAGCCGCGCGATGGCTCGACCGCCGCGGCCTACGCGCTTTTCGATGAAAGCGCCGCGCGCCTCACGTATTTCCGCATTCCGTACGATTACGCGCAGGCGGCGCGCGCCATCCGCCGGGCCGGGCTCGCGGAGTCGCTCGCCTTTCGCGTCGAGCGGGGCATCTAAGCGATGGCGCAGAGCGTCGACGGGTTCGTCCTCGGGCCGCTGGTTCACGCAAGCACGGTGGCACAGCTCTACCGCGTCGCGGGGGTGAGCGGCCGCCAGGCCCTCCCCGGTCCGGCGCTCATCAAGATTCCCAGGACCCAGGCGGGGCAGGGCGGCGAGGGGATCCTCGGCTTCGAGACGGAGACGCGGGTGCTCTCGGCGCTGGGCGCCTCTTGCGTGCCGCGCGTCCTGGCGAAAGGCGATCTCACCACCACGCCGTATCTCGTGCTCGAGTTCATCGAAGGTCGAAGCCTCGAGGAGCTTGCCGGGGGGCGCATGCTCCCCCCGGAAGAGGTCGCGCGCTTCGGAGCTGCGGTCGCCGATGCGCTGCACACGATCCATGCCCACGAGGTGATCCACCTCGATCTCAAGCCGGAGAACGTGATCGTGCGGCCCGGGGGCGAGGCGGCGCTCATCGATTTCGGCATGGCGCGCCACGCGCGCTATCCCGACCTTCTCGCCGAGGAGCGCCGCTTCGCATCCGGTTCGGCACCCTACATCTCCCCCGAGCAAGTGCTCGGCCGGCGCGACGATCCGCGCAGCGACCTGTTTTCGCTCGGCGTCATGCTCTACGAGATGGCGACCGGCGCGCTTCCCTTCGGCGAGCCGCGCACGCTCGCCGGGCTGCGGGACCGCATCTGGCTGGAGCCGTTGCCGCCGAGGCACCGCGCGCCGGCGGTCCCGCCCTGGCTGCAGGAGGTGATCCTGCGCTGCCTGGAAATCGAACCCGAGGCGCGCTACCAGAGCGCCGCGCACGTCGCGTTCGATCTGCGCCATCCGGCGCAAGTGCCCCTCACGGCCCGCGCGGCACGGACGGCGCGGGGCGGACTGCTCGCGCAGGCCGGCCGCTGGTGGCGGGCACGGCACGAGCGGCTGGGCGCTGCGCGCCCGCCCGCGTCGCATGCGCCGGTGATCATGGTGGCGGTGGACACCATGCACCCCGATGATGTGCGCCATCCGGCGCTCAGGCAGGCGACCGCACGCCTGCTTTCCGCAAGCGCGGAATTCCGCCTGATTTGCGTGTCCGTCATTCCGGCGGACCCGGTTTCCGCAGTGGGAAGCGAGCCGGGATCGCACCTCGAGCACCTGGTGCGGCTGCGGCATTGGTCGGAAGGCCTGGGCGTGCCGGACCGGCGGCGCTCCGAGCACGTCATCCAGGCGCTCAATCCGGCCGGAGCGCTGCTCGAATTCGCGCGCAACAACAACGTCGACCTGATCGTGCTGGGCGCGCCCGGACCCGGGCCGCAGATGCTCGCCTGGTGGCGCTCGGTCGCTTCGGGCGTGACGGCAAACGCGCACTGCAGCGTGCACGTCGTGCGGGTGCCCGAGGCTCAGGACGCCTGAAAAGAAAACGCCCGGCCGCTTTCACGGCAGGGCGTTGAACCATCGCGCCGGAAAGCACGCGATGGAGGAGGATGGAACAAGCCTAGTCGAGGCAGCTTTCTCTAACCTTGCGGCCGCGGGCCGTTTCACTGCGGCATAATGGGAACCGGCGGGCCTCCCCGCATTGCAGTCTGGTGAACCTGGTCAGGTCCGGAAGGAAGCAGCCACAGCCGGTCGCTGCAAGTGCCGGGGGTCTGGCTCGCCTCTCAATTCATTACGCATGAGCTATCAAGTACTTGCGCGAAAATGGCGACCCCGGGATTTTGCCGGGGTCGTCGGCCAGGAGCACGTCGTGCGAGCCCTGCGCCACGCCCTCGAGCAGAAGCGCCTGCACCATGCGTATCTCTTCACCGGCACGCGGGGCGTGGGCAAGACCACGCTCGCCCGGATCGTGGCCAAGTGCCTGAATTGCGAGACCGGGATCACGCCCGAGCCCTGCGGCAAGTGCTCGGCCTGCGTCGAGATCGACGGCGGGCGCTTCGTGGACCTGCTCGAAGTGGACGCCGCGACCAATACGAAGGTCGACGAGATGCGCCAGCTCCTCGAGACGGCGCAATACGCGCCGACGCGCGGGCGCTTCAAGGTGTATGTCATCGACGAGGTCCACATGCTCTCGAGCTCGGCGTTCAACGCCATGCTGAAGACGCTGGAGGAGCCTCCCGAGCACCTCAAGTTCATCCTCGCGACGACCGATCCGCAGAAGATCCCGGTCACGGTGCTCAGCCGTTGCCTGCAGTTCAACTTGAAGCAGATGCCGGCGGGCGCGATCGCGACGTACCTGCGGCGGGTGCTGGAGCAGGAGAAGATCCCGTTCGAGGCGGACGCGCTGCCCCTCGTGGCGCGCGGCGCGGCGGGCAGCATGCGCGATGCGCTCTCGCTCCTCGACCAGGCGATCGCGCACGGCGCGGGGAAAGTGAGCGCGGCGAGCGTGAGCGACATGCTGGGCGCGCTGGACCAGAGCTACCTGCTGCGCCTGCTCGAAAGCCTCGCCGCGGGTGACGGCGCGGCGCTCCTCGGACTCGCCGACGAGATGCAGGAGCGCAGCCTGTCCTTCGACACCGCGCTCGGCGACCTGGCGAGCCTGCTCCTTCGCATGGCGCTCGCGCAAACGGTTCCGGATGCGCTCGAGGAGGACTTGCCCGAGCGCGCCCGGATCGTCGCGCTTGCGGGCGCCATCGACGCGGAAAGCGTGCAGCTCTACTACCAGATCGCGCTGCAGGGGAGGCAGGATTTGCCGCTCGCGCCCGACGAGCACGCGGGGTTCGTCATGACGCTGCTGCGCATGCTCGCGTTCCGGCCGGGCGCGGCCGGAACGCCGCTGCCGGTGCCCGGGCCGGCGCGCGCGGCCGCGACCGGCAAAGCACCGGCCGCCGCCGGCGCGGCCGACTGGCCGGCGCTCGTGCAGCAGCTCGCCGTCACGGGAGCCGCGCGCGAGCTCGCGCGCAACGCCGAGCTCCGCGCGCGCGAGAACAACGCCTTCGAGCTCGTGGTGCCGAAGGCGAAGGCGTATCTCGCCGAGCGGACCTACCAGGAGAAGCTCAAGGCCGCGCTCGAGCAGCACCTCGGCGCTGGAGTCAGCATCAAGGTTTTCGTCGGGGAAACCGCGGGCGCGAGCGCCGCGGCGCTCGAGGCGGGCGAGCGCACCGCGCGCCAGGCCGAAGCCGCGCGCGCCGTGCAGTCCGACGGCTTCGTGCGCGACCTCGTCAGCCTGTTCGACGGCAAAGTCATCGATTCGACCATCCGCCAGACGGAGAAATGAGCCTCTCATGAAAGGCAACATCGGACAGCTGATGAAGCAGGCGCAGATGATGCAGGAGAACATGCGCCGCATGCAGGAGCAGCTCGCCACGCTCGAGGTCGAGGGGCAGTCCGGGGCGGGCATGGTGAAGGTGCAGATGACCTGCAAGTACGAGGTGAAGCGCGTGAGCATCGACCCCTCGCTCGTCGGCGAGGACCGCGAGATGCTCGAGGACCTGCTCGTCGCCGCGTTCAATGACGCCGCGCACCGCGTCGAGAGCACCGTCTCGGAGAAGATGAGCGGCATGACCGCCGGGCTCGGCCTGCCGGCGGGCTTCAAGCTGCCGTTTTGAAGAGCCGCGACACGCCGCCCACCGCCAAGGGCCTGGAGCGCCTGGTGGAAGCGCTGCGCGCGCTGCCGGGGGTCGGGCCGCGCTCCGCGCAGCGCATGGCGTACCACCTGCTGCAGCACGAGCGCGCCGGCGCGCAGGAGCTCTCGAGCGCCATCGCCGCCGCGCTGGGCGCCGTGCGCCGCTGCGCCAAATGCAACACCTTCACCGAGGAAGAGGTGTGCGCCCTGTGCGGCTCGCCGCGCAGGGATGCCTCGCTCCTGTGCGTCGTGGAGACGCCTGCGGATCTCGCGATGGTCGAGCAGACGCTCAGCTACTCGGGAATGTACTTCGTGCTGATGGGGCGGCTGTCCCCGCTCGACGGCGTCGGCCCGCGCGACATCGGGCTCGACCGGCTGCTGGAGCGCGTCGCCGGCGGCGAGGTGCGCGAAGTGATCCTCGCCACGAACTTCACCAATGAGGGCGAGGCGACCGCGCACTACATCGCCGAGATGCTGCGCGCCCGGGACATCAAGGTGAGCCGTATCGCGCGCGGCGTGCCGCTCGGCGGCGAGCTGGAATACGTCGATGCCGGAACGATTTCGCAAGCGCTGCTGGACAGGCGAGGCCTGTAGAAAAACGGTACATTGCGCGCTTCGAGGAGAGGCCCCATGACAAAGCTCGCCGTCGCCATTGCGGCATTCCTGGCCGCGTTTTCCGCCCACGCGCAGCAGCTCGAGAAGAAAGACGTCCACATCGCCGTCGGCGGCAAGACCGCCCTGTATTACCTGCCGCTCACGATCACCGAGCGGCTCGGCTACTTCAAGGACGAAGGCCTCAACGTGCGCATCAGCGACTTCCCCGGCGGCACGCGCTCGCTGGAGGCGGTCGTGGGCGGCAGCGCGGACGTCGTCGCGGGCGCCTACGAGCACACGATCAACATGCAGTCGCGCAAGCAGAACTTCCAGGCATTCGTCCTGACCGGCTCCGCGCCCCAGATCACCGTCGCCATCGCGAGCAGGCTCGCGCCGAGCTACAAGTCGCCGAAGGACCTCAAGGGGCTCAAGGTGGGCATCAGTGCGCCGGGCTCGAGCACGAACATGGTGATCAACTACCTCGCATCCAAGGGCGGCCTGAAGCCCGCGGATTTCTCCGTGATCGGCGTGGGCGCCGGGGCGAGCGTCATCGCCGCCGTCGACCAGGGCAGGGTCGACGTCATCTCGCAGACCGATCCCGCCGTGACCATGCTCGAGAAGGCGGGAAAGGTGAAGGTCATCGCAGAGACCCGCACGCCCGAGGGGACCGAGAAGATCTTCGGCGGCCCGATGCCCGCGGCGAGCCTGTATGCGCCGGTGAGCTTCGTCCAGAAGAACCCGAACACCGTCCAGGCGCTCACCAATGCCACCGTGCGGGCGCTGAAGTGGATGCAGGATGCGTCGCCGCAGCAGATCCTCGACACGGTGCCGGAGGAATACCTGCTCGGCAACAAGGCGATGTATCTCTTCGCCTACAACAACGTGAAGACGGCCTACTCGAAGGACGGCTATTTCAGCGAGGCCGGCGCCCGGACGACGCTGAAGGCGCTCGCGTCGTTCAATCCGAACATCAAGCCGCAGGCCATCAATCTGGCGCAGACCTACACGAACGAGTTCGTCCGGAAGGCGAACGCCAAGTACCCCGCGAAGAAATAGCGCCGATGGCGGCGGCCGAGCCGGCGCTCGCGCTCGAAGGGGTCAGCGTCACGTTCGTGTCGCAGGACGGGGGGCGCTACACCGCCGTGCGCGATGCCACGCTGCGCGTGGCGCCCGGCGAGTTCGTTTCGGTGGTGGGGCCGACCGGATGCGGCAAGTCGACCCTTCTGAACGTGGCCGTGGGCCTTCTGCAGCCCTCGGCCGGGAGCGCGCGCGTTTTCGGCAAGCCGCTCGAGGGACTGAATCGCAAGGCGGGATACCTCTTCCAGTCCGAGGCGCTCATGCCGTGGCGCACCGCTCTCGCCAACGTGGCCGCCGGCCTCGAGTTCCGCGGCGTCGAAAGGAAGCAAGCGCTCCAGAGGGCGGAGGATTGGCTGCAGCGCGTGGGCCTCGGCGGTTTCGGCAACCGCTATCCGCATCAGCTCTCGGGCGGGATGCGAAAGCGCGTCGCGCTCGCGCAGACGCTCATCCTCGACCCGGAGCTCATCCTGATGGACGAGCCGTTCTCCGCGCTCGACATCCAGACCCGCCAGCTCATGGAGAACCAGCTTCTCGAGCTCTGGTCCGCCAACCGCAAGTCCGTTGTGTTCATCACCCATGACCTCGAGGAGGCGATCTCGCTGTCGGACCGGGTGGTGGTCATGTCCGCAGGGCCGGAGTCGCATCCCATCGGCGACTTCCCGATCGACCTGACGCGGCCCCGCGACGTCGCCGAAATCCGGCTGACGCCCCGCTTCATCGAGCTCCACACGCTGATCTGGCACGCGATGAAGGAAGAGGTGCTGAAAAGCTATGCCCGGCAGCAGCAGTAGGCGCCTGCGTCTCTGGCAGCTCGCGCTGCTCGCAGCGGTGCTGGCCGTGTGGTACGTGGGCACCAGCCCGACGCTGCTCCCGCCGCTCTACTTCGACGAGCCGGACAAGGCCGCGTTCTTCTTCGGCGAGCCGCAGAAGGTGGCGCTGCGCATCTGGGAGTGGTTTTCCGCGGGCACGATCTACGAGCACCTCTGGGTCACGCTGGTCGAGACGGTGCTGGCGTTTGTCGTGGGGACCGCGTTCGGGCTGGCGGCCGGCCTGTGGCTCGCCCTGAGCCCGACCGCCTCGGCGCTGCTCGAGCCGTACATCAAGGGCCTCAACTCCATGCCCCGCGTCATCCTCGCGCCGATCTTCGGCGTGTGGTTCGGCCTCGACATCGCCTCCAAGGTCGCGCTGGGCGTGACGCTCGTTTTCTTCATCGTGTTCTTCAACGTGTACCAGGGCGTGCGCGAGGTGAGCCACACGGTTCTTTCCAACGCGCGCATCCTCGGCGCAAGCGATCGCCAGCTGCTGCGTCACGTCTACGTGCCGAGCGCCATGAGCTGGGTCTTCGCGAGCCTGCACAATTCCGTGGGGCTCGCCTTCGTCGGCGCGGTGGTGGGCGAGTATCTCGGCTCCTCGCGCGGGGTCGGCTACCTGATCCAGCAGGCCGAAGGGACCTTCGACATCAACGCGGTGTTCGCCGGCATCGTGGTTCTCACCGCGTTCGCCCTGCTGCTCGACTGGGCGGTCACCCTCGCGGAACGGCGCCTGCTCGTGTGGCAGCCGCGCGCCGGGGAAACCGAAAAAATCTAGAGGCTGGCGCCCGACGGCGCCTTGCACTAGAATTGCGCCTCTGACGCGGGGTGGAGCAGTCTGGCAGCTCGTCGGGCTCATAACCCGAAGGTCATAGGTTCAAATCCTATCCCCGCAACCAACATGAGCGATGCGCCCGGAGAAGCCTGCCGGGCGCGTCCGTTTTTGTAGGCAAATCGCCGAAAAGGACGTCGCCGGACCTTGCATGGCTTGTAGAAACAGGCCATAATCGCGGTCTCACTTGCTGCGGCGCGTCCGGAACACCGGACGGCACTCCGCTTCCGCAACGGAAGCCCGCGCAAAGCTCTTTAAAAATTCGCAGCCGATAAGTGTGGGCGCTTGATCGAAGGCGCCGGACCGGTCTCGCCTCAGTCAAATGAGACGGGCCTGGAACGGCCAAAGCTTCAGGAATCAAGTGCTCACGAAGAAGTAAACCTCGTTTACTTTGAGTGAAGCATCAGCAATTCGCCGACCTAACCAGTCGGCATCAGGAATCAAATTAATTGAAGAGTTTGATCCTGGCTCAGATTGAACGCTGGCGGCATGCCTTACACATGCAAGTCGAGCGGCAGCGCGGGGGCAACCCTGGCGGCGAGCGGCGAACGGGTGAGTAATGCATCGGAACGTGTCCTCTTGTGGGGGATAACCAGTCGAAAGATTGGCTAATACCGCATGAGCTCGCGAGAGGAAAGCGGGGGACCCGCAAGGGCCTCGCGCGAGAGGAGCGGCCGATGCCGGATTAGCTAGTTGGTGGGGTAACGGCCTACCAAGGCGACGATCCGTAGCTGGTCTGAGAGGACGACCAGCCACACTGGGACTGAGACACGGCCCAGACTCCTACGGGAGGCAGCAGTGGGGAATTTTGGACAATGGGGGCAACCCTGATCCAGCCATGCCGCGTGTGTG
>DASRFM010000090.1:0-8678 GCA_035651575.1 Burkholderiales bacterium
GCGCGAAGGCACGCGGCTCATGCGCCTGCCGACCGTCGTGGAGGACGGCGTGCTCACGTACGTGTGGGAGACAGAGCGCGGCGGGGCGCCGGCGCAGGACGCGGCGTGACTCAGGGAGACGGCGGCCCGGCGGGCGACGCCAGGCGTGCTTCGCCACGAGCAGGCGCAGGAACGCCTGCAGCAGCTCGCCTGAAGAGAGGCCGAAACAGATAGGCCGCGAGCAGCGCGAACAGGGCGCCGTAGATGGTGAAAGCTACCGCGGAGCCAAGGGAGGCGTTCGGATCATCGTTGACCTCCATGGCGAAGCCCATGGCGGCGACGGCGGGGCCGACTAACGCAAACCAGCCGACAATCGCGTACATGAGCTTTTGTGCTCTCTGGGCGCCTCTCCATAGGGCCAGGCCGCCGGCGACGGCGGCCGGCATGACGATGCCCAGATCCATGAACGCGATCAGCCAGAAGGCGATCGGGTCGTCGACGTATTCGTCCGGCAAGTGGTCGCGCCAGATGTCTATGAGCGACGGGACGTAGCGAAGGATCAGGAAGCCCGCGACCGCGAATAGCAACGCACCCGTCCAGAACTGAAAGCGCCGCGAGGTGCTCGGCAGTCCATCAGAATCGATAGAGAGCCAGGCAAGCACAGCTACGCAAACGCTGAGCACGAACAGTCCAAGGTGCAGTGGGAAGAAGTCCTCGTTGTTGCCAGGCAGGTCCAGGTAATGCGCGCCCAGGACGTACTGAGGGAACATGTACGCAGACATTAGAGCAGGGCCCAGCGCAAGAAACGGCGCGGCGAGATGACCGCGTAAAGCCAGAACTCCAGCTGCGATCAGTAGCGGAACCGCTACGACCAACGCGAACGCATCGAGGCCGATGCCCTGGTTCTCGAAGGTCTCGGTGTAGCGGTAGTCAATAACGCCGGTGATCAGCGGCCCCAGGACGGAGTTCAGGGCGAGGCCCACCGCGAGGGCAATGCACCCAAGCCCGAGGTGTCGGATGGGCGCCGTCATGCTCGACGCACCGTCGCGGGTTCAGACGTTGACCTGCCCCTGGACGCTTCAACCCGCTTCTTCAGGCCCAAACACATGCTGCGCCCCATGACGAAATCCGCCGGCATTACGAGCGCCTGATAGATGAGTCGTAGCCAGAGCGGCCGCGCCTCACCCCGCCAGCGGAAGTGAAAGCGCGTCCTCGCTTCGCCTTCCGGCTCAATCACGAACGCCCAGGTCCAGTTCATCGACACGCCTTTCTTGTTCACGAGCTGAGGCGGCAAGTGGGTAGTCGAGCGGAGCACCAGGTGGTGGCCAGCCCGCAGTTCCTCCACGACAAAGAAGCAGCCGCGCTCCGGCGGACCGTCGGGGATGCGGTCGCCAACGTGGAGCTCCTGGAACTCGGGCAGGATTCGCTCCGCGCTGGCGGGGTTCTGAGGAAATAGCAGGCGGTCCACCCAGCGGTAGGTGTACCAGCCGCCGCGGTGCCAGCCCATCTGGGCCAGCCAGGGCCACACATCGTCCGGGGTGGCATTGATGGTGATCGCGTGGTCACCGACCATGGCAGGATTGGGCACCAGGCCGTCACCGGGCAAGCGGCGCGTGCGTTCCTGTCGAGTCGAGCCCCAGGTGCGGCCCAAGTAGTAGGCGATCGCCCACACGACGGCGAGCCACAGGGCCACTCGAGTCGAGAATCGACGAATCGTGATCATCTTCTGCTCAACCGCCAGGGGGCCCTCACCCGGGAACGCGCGCGCGGGCCGAACAACAGCTTCAGGCCTGCCCTGCCTTCCGTGGCCAGGGAAACGTAGAGTGCTCGCTCCCTCTGGATGACGACCCCTTCCCCGACTGTGGCGACTCCATGCTAGTGACTGCTGTGAGCGCCATGAGCGTGGGTCGATGCTTGAACGCGCCAGAGGGCGATGGCCAGCACCGCGTACCAGAGCATGGAACCCTCGACGGCGATGCGCTCGAACACGCCCATCCATGGCGTAGGCTCGTTGTCTGCGACCCTGGGCGCGTCCAAGGCGTTCAGGGCGCCAAACACAAGGACGGCCACGATCGTGGCAATCGAGTACGAGCGAAATCGCTTCCCCAATGCCGTAGCGCCGGCTGCGATGCTAACCACAAAGAAGAGCGAGTCTACACCGCTCAGAATGAGGTGCATGGTGTCGCTGAACGTTGCTCCGCCCGCCGCCAGGACGGCACGCTCGTGCATTGGCGCGAACGGCCACACGACACCCGAGAGACCAACTCCAACAGCACAGGCCCCGACCACGCGCAGAGCCCGCTTCCCGCTGGCAGATGCCCACACGCCCAGTCCGAAGGCAACAACGAGGAGGCTGTACACGGGGCCGAGCGTCAACCAGATCCATCGCGTCGGCGCGCCGACGGCGGACAATTCGCTGATCGCTTGGTCCTTGAGGCTGTAGCCCTCGTACCGCAGAGACCCAAGCTGGTCCATGCCGAAGTACAGCAGCGTCGAAGCGGCGCCACAAAGAAGCGCGACCTTTCTCAAGGCAAGATTCTCGATTCTGGGCGTGTGTGAGTAACCGAGGACCGGCCGTGGCGTGATGGCGCTCATCACCGCACCTCCTGCAACCTTACGTTGCGCCGAAACAGAGACGTCAGCCACAGCCAGAAGTCTCAACCTGGGGGGCGATTGGCCCCTGATGTGTTCAAAGCCTGGAGAGAATGCGGGAAGGTGCGGCATCACACACCCTCACCCACGTGGTAGAGTTCAGCGCCAAGGGCGTGTCGTTTCGTGGCTCGGCAAGGCTAGTCTTGGCTCGGTAGCATCCGTTCCTCACAGAGCGGCGTTCGTCTATCTCCCGATGGCGCTGCTCGACATCCCTGAACCGCTGGATCGCCTCCTCCCGCGTGGCACCGTGTACCGCCCATCGCTCTGCCCTCGCCGACCAGAACGGCCGCCGCACCGGCGGGCCGGCGCGCGAAGGCACGCGGCTCATGCGCCTGCCGACCGTCGTGGAGGACGGCGTGCTCACGTACGTGTGGGAGACAGAGCGCGGCGGGGCGCCGGCGCAGGACGCGGCGTGACTCAGGGAGACGGCGGCCGGGCGGGCGACGTCCGCAGCGTGCCCGCCGCATCGACCCACGCGCACGGCATGGCGGCGGTGTTGAAGGCGGCGCCGATCTCGCCCGAGGCGTCGATCGCGATGATGCCGCCCGTGCCACCGAGGCTCGCGACGAGCGCGAGCGCGGCGTCGCAGGCGGCCTGGGTCGCGGCCCCTGCGGCGATGGCGTCGCAGGCGTGCTTCGCGACGACCAGGCGCAGGAACGCCTCGCCGTCGCCGGTGCAGGCGACAGCGGCGTCGCGCGTGGCATAGGCGCCGGCGCCGGGGACCGGCGTATCGCCGACGCGGCCCGGGAGCTTCCGCGGCACGCCGCCCGTCGAGCCGGCGACGGCGAGGCGGCCCGCCGGATCGAGCGCGACCGCGCCGACGGTGTCGCCGGCCGCCGCTTCCGACGCCGTGCGCCAGCCCGAGGTATCGCAGCGGGTGAAGCCCATGCTGTCTGCGAACGCCTCGGCGCCGGGTCCGACGAGCAGCACGTGCGCCGTGTCCTCCATCACCCGCCGCGCGAGGCTCACCGGGTTCGCGACGTCCCGCACGGCGGCGACGGCGCCGGCGGCGCGCGTGGCGCCGTCCATGATCAGCGCGTCCATCTCGATCTCGCCGGCGGTGTTGCGATAGCTCCCGCGGCCGGCGTTGAGCACCGGCGCGTCCTCGAGCGCGCGCACGGCGGCCTCGACGGCGTCGAGCGCGGCGCCGCCGGCATCGAGCGCGCGCGCGCCGGCGAGCGCGGCTTCGGCGCAGGCTGCGAGCGCCTGCTCGAAATGGCCCGGCGTGCGGTCCCAGCCGCCGGCGCCGCCGTGCACGAGGATACGCGCCTTCACGCGCTGTCCACGCCCTGGCGCGTGCGCGTGGCGTCCCAGCGCTCCCAGTAGACGACCTTCTCCGCCGGCATGCGCGGCGCCTCGCCGAACTTGCCGCGCGGGTGGCCGACGGGGATCAGCGCCATCGTCTCGACGTCGTCCGGGATCCCGAGCAGTTCCTTGACCTCCTGCTCGTGCGCGCGGTGCAGCGTCGTCAGCGTCGCGCCGAGGCCGAGGGCGCGCGCGGCGAGCATGAGGTTCTGCACGGCCGGGTAGATCGAGGCGCCGGCGAGCGCGTGCAGGCGCTGCCCGTCGCGCCGCAGGGTGGCGATGATGATCACCGGCACGTCGGCCAGGTGGCGCGCGAGGTAGTCGGCCGAGCGATAGGTGCGGGCCTGCGACGGGTCCGCGCTGGCGAGCATCACGTCGCGGGCGGCGCCGTACACCTGCTCCCAGCCATCGAGGTACCAGGCGGCGATCTTGCGCTTGGTCTCAGCGTCGCGGATCACGATGAAGTTCCACCCCTGCCGGTTGCCGCCGCTCGGCGCGCGGATCGCGGCATCGAGGATCTTCCAGAGATCGGCATCGCTGACGGGGTCGGGACGCAGGCGGCGCATGGCGCGCTGCGTGCGGACGACGTCGAAGAAGTCCATGTGGGGTCCCTCCTGCGGCGCAGTGTAGGAGGAAACCACGGATGACGCAGACGGGGCGCAGATGGGCAGACGCAGCGTCGAATGGAGGGGCGCCGTCGCCAAGCGCCGAGGCGGCGGCGGGCGGAGGGCAAGTGGAGCCCGCAGGACGGCCGTCGAGCCTGCATGCTGCGATGGCGCTTTCACCTGCGCTCCGTGCATGGCAGTCTGATCCCGCGCCTGGCGACGAATGACCGCAGCGCGCGACGCGCGAGGAGGGGCGATGGAACCACGAGCGCTGGGGCGCACAGGGCTGATGGTGCCGCCGCTGTGTCTCGGCACGATGACGTTCGGGCTGCAGTGCGCGGAGGACACGTCGCGCGCGATCCTCGACCGCGCGTTCGATGCGGGCGTCAACTTCATCGACACGGCGGACGTATACCCGCTCGGCGGCACGCTCGAGACCGTCGGGCGCACCGAGGAGATCATCGGCCGCTGGATGCGGGAGCGGCGCAACCGCGACGCGATCGTGCTGGCGACGAAGTGCGCGGGCGCGACGGGGCCGGCGCCCAACGACGCCGGCCTCTCGCGCCGGCACATCGTGCAGGCGGTGGAGGCGAGCCTGCGGCGGCTCGGCACCGACGTCATCGACCTGTATCAGGTACACAGCTTCGACCCGCGCACGCCGGTCGAGGAGACGCTGCGGGCGCTCGACGACCTCGTGCGGTCGGGGAAAGTGCGGTACATCGGCTGCTCGAACTACCCCGCGTGGCGCCTCGGCCAGGCGCTGGCGGTGAGCGCGCGGCTCGACATCGCGCGGTACGACTCGCTGCAGCCGCGCTACAACCTGCTGTACCGCGAGATCGAGACGGAGCTGCTGCCACTCGCGCGCGCGGAGGGACTCGGCGTGATCGTCTACAACCCGCTGGCGGGCGGGTTCCTCTCCGGGAAGTACCGCAAGGGCGAAGAGCCGCAGGAGAACACGCGCTTCACGCTGGGGACGGCGGCGGAGCGCTACCAGTGGCGCTACTGGCAGGACGCGCAGTTCGACGCCGTCGAGCAGCTGCGCGCGGCGGTCGACGCGCGCGGGCTCGACATGGTTTCGGTGGCGGTCGGCTGGGTCGTGCGGCAGCGCGGGGTGACTTCGGCGATCATCGGCGCGAGCCGCCCGGAGCAGCTCGATTCGTCGCTGGCGGCGCCGGAGGTGGCCTTCGACGACGAGCTGCTGAAGGCCTGCGACGCGCTGTGGTGGGCGCTGCCGCGACGGCGCGTTATCGAGGGATACCGCTAGCGCTCGGCGCGACGTGCGATGAAGGCGATGGTGCTGCGCCGCACTGGCGCCGCCGAGGAGCGGCTGCTCGAGCCGGCGGACCTGGCGGAGCCGGCGCCGGGGCCCGGCGAGGTGCTGATCGACGTCGAAGCGTGCGGCGTCTGCCGCACCGACGTGCACATCGCGGAAGGCGAGGTACGCGCGCGCCTGCCGCTCGTGCCGGGACACCAGGCAGCCGGCCGGGTGCGTGCGCTCGGCGCAGGCGTGACGTCGCACGGCATCGGCGACGCGGTGGGCGTCGGCTGGCTCGCATCGACGTGCGGGACGTGTGCGTACTGCGCCTCGGGGCGCGAGAACCTGTGCGCGGACGCGCGCTTCACGGGCCGCGACGTCGCCGGCGGCTACGCCGAGCAGATGGTGGCCGATGCGCGCTTCGCGTTCGCGCTGCCGCCGGGCTTCGCCCCGCACGATGCCGCGCCGCTGCTCTGCGCGGGGATCATCGGCTATCGCTCGCTGCGCGTCGCCGGCGTGCAGCCGGGGATGCGCGTCGGGCTCGTGGGCTTCGGGGCGTCGGCGCACCTGGCCGCGCAGGTGGCGCTGCACTGGCGTTGCAGCGTGTACGCGTTCACGCGCGAGGAGCACCACCGGCGGCTGGCGCGCGAGCTGGGCGCGGCGTGGGCCGGCGAGGCGTGGGACGACCCCGGCGTGGCGCTCGATGCGGCGGTGATCTTCGCGCCGGCGGGCGAGCTGGTGCCGCAGACGCTCGCGCACCTCGACCGCGGGGCGACGCTGGCCGTGAACGCGATCCACCTGTCGCCGATCCCGTCGTTCGCGTACGACCTGCTGTACTGGGAGCGCGGCGTGCGCAGCGTCGCGAACTACACGCGGCGGGACGCGCAGGAGTTCCTGGCGCTCGCGGCGGAAGCGCCGGTGCGCGCGCACGCCGAGCGCTTCGCGCTCGACGATGCGAACGAGGCGCTCGTACGGGTCAAGCGCGGGGCGGTGCAGGGTGCGGCGGTGCTGGACCTGCGGTGATCGTCCTGCCGTGCGCGAATCGCCGGGGCGGGGCTGCTAGACTCAGCGAAGGACGCGGGGGCCCCTAGCTCAGTCTGGCAGAGCAGCGGACTTTTAATCCGTCGGTCCTGGGTTCGAATCCCAGGGGGCCCACCAAGCGCAATTCTGAGTCTGTCTTCGGGCCGTCAGAGCCGCGCATCCCCGGTTTGAGCCGTTCGCGAGCAGTGGATTCTTCCGTTCGTGACGGTCGGTCAGTGCGAATCCATCAGTCACGTGCCCATTAGTCGCCGACATCGGCGGAAGGAAGGCCCGATCATGACCAAGAGGATTCGCTGGACCGAGATGGACAAGAGCACCACGCCCTTCAGGGAACTGCGCAAGGCCTTCGCGGTCTACAACCAGACCACGAACAAGTCGCCGGCGACGGTGCGCTGGTACGACTTCCGCCTCGAACTCTTCGAGCGCTGGCTGGGTGCAACCGCCTGCCTCGCCGACGTCACCATCAACAATGCCCGCGCCTACATCGCCGAGCTCCAGAACCGCACCACGCGCCACGGCAACAACCCCTACTTCAAGGTCAAGGACGGTTCACTCTCCAGCAGCTACATCCAGGGCTTCGCCCGAACGCTGCGCGCCTTTGCCAGTTGGCTGCACGCCGACGGCTACACGGACACGAACGTGCTCAAGCCCATGAAGCCTCCTAAGATCCGCCAAGAGGTCGTCGAGCCGCTCACCGACGACGAGGTGCGAAACCTGACCGGCTCCTTCGATCGTGACGAGCCCTTCGGCTTCCGCAACTTGGCGATCATCTGGACGATCCTCGACTGCGGTCTACGGGCATCCGAGCTCTGCGGCCTTAGCGTCGAGAACGCACACCTCGACCAGGGCTTCCTGAAGATCCTCGGGAAAGGGAACAAGGAGCGGCTGGTGCCGATCGGCAACCAGTGCCAGGAGACGCTCTTGCGTTGGCGCGATCGCTTCCGGCCGCAGTTTGATGTTGAGCGCAGCGAGACCTTGTTCCTCAACGCCAATGGCGATGCGCTCACAGTCTCGGCCCTGGAGGAGGTGGTAAAGCGAGCCGGGAAGAAGGCCGGCGTGCCGCGTACGCAATGCCATCTCCTCCGGCACACCTTTGCGACGACGTATCTGGTCAAAGAGATCGGCGATGCGCTCCGTCTCCAGCAGATCCTCGGACACACCTCACTCGAGATGGTGCGCCGCTACGTCGCCCTTTCGAACGTCCAGCGCAGCCTTATCGAGAGGCGTGCCTCACCGATGGATCTCATTGCGCAGCCGAACCACCGCGCCAGCCAAGCGCGGCGTGTGCAGCCGCAGCGCCGGCGCCGGGGGCTTCGAGTCGTCAAGTGAGGCGCCGCCGAGAGCGCTAGTTCGGTGGCGGCGGCAAGAACTCCGTGGCTACCTCTTCGATACCTTCGACAACAACCTGAAAGGACGCCTTCGCGAACCGGACGACTTCATCACCGAGCAGCCGGACGTTCTGTCCTTCCACCCCATCTCCGGTCGAGCGGAGGTACTTCTCGTCGGCGAGCCCGAGGTTGTGACCGATCACATGACGCTTCTGGATGAGCCGATCGAGAAATGCCAGCTCTTGGTCAGAGAGCACCTTGAAGGGATCGAGGCTCAGCCGGGCGAACAGTTCACGCGCACGGCTGATCGACTGAAAGGGATTCCCATTCCGCGCGCGTGCGGTCAGGACGTTGAGTTCGCGATCCGCGAGGCGGCGCTTGCACAGAAACAAGAACGTCGTTCGCAGGTAGGTTTCGAGGGCGGTCATCACGTCTTCGTGTGCGTTGCCCAGCAACCGAAAGGCGAGCTCTCCTTCGCCTTCCTCCGCCGCATGACGCGAAAGCTCAACCTGG
>DASRFM010000091.1:0-10850 GCA_035651575.1 Burkholderiales bacterium
TCGCTGTCGTTGAAGATGTCACGCGTGGCGCGCTTGGCGTGGCCCAGGCCCTGCATGTTGCCGAGGATCGCCGAGACGCCGTTCTGGTACTCGCGGAAGGCGACCTCGAGCTCGCCCAGCTTGCCGCGCGTCTCGGCGTCGGCGACGCGCGCCATGCGCATCGCGTCGCTGCCCTGGAGCAGCGCCTGCAGCAGGCCGCGGAAGGTGTTGGTGTCCTTGCCGAGCAGGAACGCGACCTCCGGGTCGATGACGTCCGCGGCGAGCAGCGCGTTGGCGTTCTTCGCCATGCGCTGCGTCAGCATGACGAGCTGGCCGGAGGCGCCGTTCTGGCGCGCGTTGCCGGTCGTCTGCAGGTCGGCGTCGATCTCGTCGGCGAGTTCCAGGAGCGTCGGGTTGTTGGCGTTGATGTTTCGCACCGACTGGCCGAGCGCCACGAGGCTGCGCTCCTGGGAAATAACGGTGTTCGCGTTGCGCTCGGTCTTCGACCATTCCTGGGTGAGTGCCTCGAGCGCCGGGCGCACCGCCGCGGGCGTCGGCGGCACGCTGACGCCGCCGGCGGCGCCGCCCTCGGTGAGCAGCTTCACGATGGAGGCGAAGTCGTCCCGGCTCTCGCGCAGCTGCTTGAAGGCCTCGCGGTTGCCTTCCGAAGCCTGCTGCGCCGCCTTGGCGAGGCGCTGCGAGAGCATCCGCAGCTTTCCGGCCGAGGCGATGTACACCGTGTCGAACGTGCTCTGGCGCGTGTCGTAGGCAACGATCGCGCCGTCGGCGAGGAGCAGGAGCACCAGCACCGAGGTGAGGATCTGCAGCTGGCGCGCGGTCGAGAGCCGGCCGATGAAGGGCAGCGGCTTGGACGCTGGCGCGGCCTGCTTGGCGGCCTTGGGCTTCGCCGCCGGCGCCGCTTGCGCGGCATTCGCCTTGGCGGCGCCCCGGCCCATGAACGGAAGTTTCAGACTGAATGCCATACGGTCCTCCTCAGATCGCTACGCCGAGAAAATCGGGATGCTGGATGAGCTGCGGCACGTCGAGCTCGGTCCACTCGCGGCCGCTGCTGTCGCCGTACTGCGCCTTGATCCAGGGCGCGTGCTCGCCCTCCAGCTCGCGCCCCTGCAGCTGCTGCGCGCCGAGCAGGCCGAGCGAGCGGTCGACGAGCAGCGAGACGGCGGCGCGGAAGCGCTCGCCGACGAGCAGCAGGCGCGCCTCGGGCGAGGCCGCGACCGGCTTGCCGCCGAGGAACGCCGGGAAATCCACCACGCTGTACAGGTTGCCGCGGATGTTCGCCATGCCGCGGAACCAGGGCTTCGTCAGGGGCACCGGCGTGAGCGGCGGCACCGGGATCACCTCGCCTGCGTCCGCGAGATCCACCACCCAGGCCGCGGCGCCCACCTGCACGCCGAGCTTGGTCGCGGCGACGCCGCGGTCGGCGCTGCGCAGCCGCTCCGCGAGCTCGCGCTGGTAGTCCCTGAGCGAGGTGCGCGCCAAAGGCCTACCCCAGCGCCTTGATCTTCGCGAGCAGGTCTTCCTGCGTCGCGGGCTTGACGATGTAGTCGCGCGCGCCCTGGCGCATCCCCCACACCTTGTCGGTTTCCTGGCCCTTGGTCGTGCAGATGATCACCGGGATGTGCTTCGTCGCGTCGTCCTTCGCGAGCGTGCGCGTCGCCTGGTAGCCGTTCTGGCCGGGCATCACGACATCCATGAGCACGAGGTCGGGATTGACCTGCTTTACCTTGCTCAGGCCGTCCTCCGCGTTCTCCGCCGTCGTCACCTTGAAGCCGTTCTTGGTGAGGATGTCCGTGAGGTACTGGCGGTCGGTCGGAGAGTCGTCCACGACGAGGATGTTCTTGATCGGCATCGGCTTGCTTCCTTGGTCTAGGTCACGGTGAGGGGTTTGGTGTACTGGTGCACGGCCTCGAGCAGGCCTTCTTTCGTGAACGGCTTCGTCAGGTAGCGATCGGACCCCGCGAGGCGGCCGCGCGCGCGGTCGAATACGCCGTCCTTGCTCGAGAGCATGATGACCGGCGTCTGCTTGAGCATCGGGTTCTGCTTGATGAGCGCGCAGGTCTGGTAGCCGTCCAGGCGCGGCATCATGATGTCGACGAAAATGACGTTCGGCTGGTGGTCGGAGATCTTCGCGAGCGCGTCGAAGCCATCCTCGGCCAGGATGACTTCATATCCGGCCTGGCGCAGGAACATCTCCGCGCTGCGCCGGATGGTGTTGCTGTCATCGATGACGAGCACCTTTACGGTGCCAGCGGCTTCGTTCACCGCCGCTCCTCCACTCAGAAAACCGTTTTGTTGTCTGGCCTTTAGTGCGACTTTCTAACGTGGAATGATACCGTCCCGCGCGGCTAAAGGGAATGCGGCGCGGGAATAAAACCGTGCGGTTGTAAGTCTTACCGCAGCGCCAGCTTGACGCTCTCCGGGTCGAGGGGCGCCCGGCGCAGGCGCACGCCGGTGGCATCGAAGAAGGCGTTCGCCACGGCGGCCGGGATGACGCGGATGCTCGGCTCGCCGGCCCCGGAAGGTGCCACCTCGGGGCGATTGATCAGCGTGATTTCAATGGCTTCCGGCGCATCCTGGATTTCCACGATGGGGTAGCTCGCCCAGTCGACGCTCGTCACCGAGTCGCGATCGAACCGGACTTGCTCGTACAGGGTCCGGGAAATCCCGTGCAGCACGTTGCCCTCGATGGTGTAGCGCAAGCCTTGCGGATTGATGATGAGCCCGCAATCGTGGGCGACGCACACCCGGCGCGCCCAGATACGGCCGCTCTGCCGGTCCACCTCGACATCGGCGATCGCTGCCACAGAGGTGCCGTTGCGCTCGGCGAAGGCGATGCCCTGCCCCTTGCCGGTCTTCGCCGGGCCGGTGCGGGGCTGCCAGGCCGCTTTCTCCGCGGCCGCCCGCACCACTGCCTGGTGGCGGGGGTTGGAGAGATACTTCAGGCGAAATGCGACCGGATCCTCGCCGAGCGCCGCGGCAAGCTCGTCGATGAACTGCTCGGAGCCGAAGTGGATGTCCGGCCCCACCGGATCGCGCAGGTGCGCGGTGCGCAGCGGCGAACAGCTGTCTACCAGCTGCGGGACCGTCTCCCACGCGAGCAGCTTGTTGTCGAACGCGTAGGACTCTTCCGGATGCCCGTAGAGCTGCGTCGGCTTCGGCGGCACGCCGGTCCCCTGGCCCACCAGGCTGTCGGCCGGGTCAGCCTCGTTTGTCGCAATGTGCTGGCGCGAAAAGCCCTTCGAAACGAACTCGTATGCGACGACCCGGCCGCTGGAGTCGATCGCCGCGCGCGCGCGGTGCACGGCCGCCGGCCCTTTCGGGTCCCACGCGGTGCCGTCGGCGCGCATGCCTTGCACGCGAACCGGCTTGCCGAGCTTCTTCGAGAGGAATGCGGCGTCCATCGCAGCGTCGCCGGCATCGTTGCGCCCATACGAGCCTGGCCCGGGCACCCAGATGGCGCGCACATTGTCGGCCGGCAGGCCGAGCAGCGCAGCAACGCCGTCGCGCGTGTAGTGCGGCTTCTGCGATCCCGTCCAGACCGTGCACCCGTCTTTCTTCACATCGGCCACCGCGCAAGCGGGCCCCATGCTTGCGTGCGACTGGAAGGGCCAGTGGTACTCCGCCTCGACGATGCGCACGCCGGGCTGCACAAACGCGGCCGCGACGTCGCCCTTTTTCGCCGCCTCGGCACGCTTCAGCACCTTGGCGGCCTTGATGTGCTCATGCAGCGCGGCCATCTCTGGGAACGGTGCCTCGACCCAATGCCAGTCCACCTTGAGATTCTGGGCCGCGCGCACCGCATCCCACTCGCGCGGCGCGATGACCGCGACGAAGTCGCCCTCGCGCACTACGCGCGCGCCGCGGATGCTCTTGATCGAGCTCTGGTCGACGCCGCGCACCTTGCACGCGGCGCGCGGCGGACGGACGACCCGCGCGTGCAGCATGTCTTTGATGCGCACATCGGTGACGAAGTCCTTCGTGCCGAAGACTTTCCACGCAACGTCGCGACGCTCGAACGGCTGCCCCACCACCTTGTACTCGGTAGGCGCCTTCGGCTTCGCCTGCACCTTGATGTCCATGAAGTTGCCGACCTGCTTGTTCCACCCCACCTGCTGGCCGAAGCGCCTGCCGCCGATCAGCTTCGCGTACGTCGTCTCCTTGCCGCCCCCAGAAATCACGCCATCGACGACTTTCAGATCGCTCACCGGCACACCCAGCTCCTGCGAAGCCCGTTCAACCAGCAAACGTCGAGCCTCGGCCGCGGCGTTGCGCAGCGGCTTTGCGCCGTGCGAGACGCCAAAGCTGCCCGAGGCGCCGCCCTGGTTGCACGAGGTGGCGCTGTCGCCCATCAGCACGTCGACCTTGCCGCAGGCGACGTCGAGCTCGTCGGCGACGATCTGCGCGATCGCGACCTCGAGGCTCTGCCCCATGTCCATCTTGCCGAAAAACGCCTGCACCCGGCCGTCGGGCAGCACCGCGATCCACGAATCGAGATCGGTGGGTACAGGAAGGCCTTTTTCCGCGGAAAAAGACACGGGAGAAAATGCGCAAACGACCAGCGCGCCGCTCGCCTGCAGGAATTGACGACGGTCCATGGCGCCTCCTACGCGAGCGACTGTTGTGCGCGCTTGATGGCGCGCAGGATGGAGACGTGCGTGCCGCAGCGGCACTTCAGGCCGGCGAGGCCCTCGCGCAGCTCGGCGTCGGTCGCGCCGGGATTTTTCTTCAGCAGCGCGGCCGCGGTCATGATCCAGCCGTTGATGCAATAGCCGCACTGCGGCACCTGCTCGGCCACGTATGCCGCCTGCAGCGGATGCGGCTTCTCGGGCGTGCCGAGGCCCTTGATGGTGGTCACCTTCCTGCCCGCCGCCGCCGACACGGGCATCACGCACGAGCGCGTCGGCTCGCCGTCGAGGTGCACCGTGCACGCGCCGCACTGCGCGAGGCCGCAGCCGAAATGCGGGTTGTTCATGCCCAGGTCGCCGCGCAGCGCATAGAGCAGCGGCATGTCGGGCTCGGCGTTGACGGAGACGGGCTTCCCGTCGACGGTGAAACGGAATGCGGCCATGGCTCCTCCTCGGAAAACTGGCTCCGGCATAATGCCACGGCCGATGGAAACGGTTTACCGCGCCTTCGAGCGCACTGCGCAGCGCCATGGCGACAAGCCTTTCATCCCGGGGCTTTCCTACCGCGATGCGCTGGATCAGGTCCGGCAGGTGGCGGCGCGCTATGGCGCGAAGGGCTATGGGCAGGGCCATCGGGTGGCGCTCCTGCTGCCCAGCAGCACCGCATTCCTGCTGCACTTCCTCGCGCTAAACTCCCTCGGCGCGAGCATCGTGCCGATGAATCCGGAGCTTCGGCCCGCGGAGCGCGATTACATCCTGCAGCACAGCGAAGCCTGCCTCGTGGTGACGCCCGAATTTCCGCTGGAGATGGCCGGCAAGCGCGCCGGCACGCCGGACGAATGCGCCCTGCTCTATACGTCCGGCACGACCGGGAAGCCGAAGGGTTGCCTGCTCGGCAACTTCTATTTCCTCAACATGGGCCGGCGCTACCTCGACGAAGGCGGCCTGTGCGCGGTGCGCGAAGGCGAGGAGCGGCTGATCACGCCGCTGCCGCTGTTCCACATGAACGCGCTCGCAACCTCTACGATGGCGATGATCCTCGCCGCCGGGTGCGTCATCCAGCTCGAGCGCTTCCACCCCAGGAGCTGGTGGCGCGAGGTCGCCGAGTCGGGCGCGACGATCGTGCACTATCTCGGCGTCATGCCTGCGATCCTGCTCGGGCTTCCGGAAAGCGCGCACGAGCGCGCGCATCGCGTGCGCTTCGGCTTCGGCGCCAACGCCAACCCGAGGGACCACGCCGCTTTCGAGGCGCGTTTCGGCTTCCCGCTCATCGAGGCCTGGGCCATGACCGAGACCGGCGGCGGCGCGATGATCGCCGCGAGCCGCGAGCCGCGCCACGTCGGCACGCGCTGCATCGGAAAGCCGAAGGAAGATCTCGAGCTCAGGATTTCCGACGATTCCGAATTGCTGGTGAGACAGGCCGGAGCGGACCCCCGGCGCGGATTCTTCTCCGGCTACTGCAAGGACGCGCAGGCGACCGAGCACGCGTGGCGCGGGGGCTGGTTCCACACCGGCGACGCCGTGCGCCGCGGTCCCGACGGGCAGCTGCATTTCGTCGACCGCCTGAAGAACATCATCCGCCGCTCCGGCGAGAACATCGCCGCGCTCGAGGTGGAGGCGACGCTCGCCGAGCATCCCGCCGTCAGGCAGGTGGCGATCGTCGCCGCGCCGGACCCGCTGCGCGACGAAGAGGTCCTTGCCTGCATCGTCCTCAACGAGGCCTTTGCGCCAGACCTGCAGACGGCGGCTTCCATGCAGCGGCATTGCCTCGAGCGGCTGTCCTATTTCAAGGCGCCGGGCTATGTCGCCTTCGTCGACGAGCTGCCCGTCACCTCGACGAACAAGGTGCAGAAGGCGCGCCTTGCCGATTTCGCGTCCAACCCCATGGCGAGCAGGCTGTGCTTCGACCTGCGCGAAGGCAAGCGGCGCGGATGACGGCGCGGCAGCCCTATGCCGATGTCGCGCTCGCCGTTCCGGTGACGGTGCCCTACGTGCGCTACTCCGTGCGCAGCGCGCACTGGTGGCTCGCTCGTGCGCTCGATGCCCTGGTGAAGAACTCCGGAATCAAGAAGAGCGACATCGACGGGCTCACGGTGTCGAGCTTCACGCTCTCGCCCGACAGCGCGATCGGGCTCACGCAGCACCTCGGGCTCTCGCCGCGCTGGCTCGACCACATCCCGCTCGGCGGCGCGAGCGGCGTGGTCGCGCTGCGCCGGGCCGCGCGCGCCGTGCAGGCGGGCGACGCCGAGATCGTCGCCTGCCTCGCCGGCGATACGAACCACGTCGACACCTTTCGCCTGACGCTCGCCAACTTCAGCCAGTTCGCGCGCGACGCCGTCTATCCGTACGGCGCCGGCGGCCCGAACGCGAGCTTCGCGTTCCTCACCGCGTACTACATGCGCAAGCACGGCGCGCGGCGCGAGGATTTCGGCAAGCTGTGCGTGGCCCAGCGCGCGAATGCCCTGAAATACGACATTGCCCTCTTCAAGAAACCCCTGTCCCTGGACGAGTACATGGCGGCGCGCCCGATCGCCGAGCCGCTGCACCTCTTCGACTGCGTCATGCCCTGCGCCGGCGCGGATGCTTTCCTGGTCATGAAAGCCGAGAAAGCAAAGGCACTGGCGCTGCGCCACTGCCGCCTGCTCGGCGCGATCGAGCGGCATAACGCGTTCCCGTCCGACGCGATCCAGATGCGCGCGGGCTGGGCGCTCGACCGCGAGGAGCTCTACCGCCAGGCCGGGGCCAAGCCGGGCGACGTGGACTTCGTGCAGACCTACGACGACTACCCGGTGATCTCGTTCCTGCAGATCGAGGACCTCGGCTTCTGCGGCAAGGGCGAGGCGCCGGAGTTCGTGCGCGCGCACACCTTCACGCACGACGGCAGCTTCCCGCTCAATACGAGCGGCGGCCAGCTCTCGGTCGGCCAGGCGGGCGCGGCCGGCGGCTTCCTCGGCATGGTCGAGGCGATCCGCCAGCTCACCGGCGCCGGCGAGGCGCGGCAGGTGAAAGACGCGACCATCGGGCTGGTGAGCGGCTTCGGCATGATCAACTTCGACCGCGGCCTCGGTTCCGGCGCCGCCCTCCTCGCGCGTGGTTGAGCCGCTCGACAGGCCCAGGCGCAAGAACCCGGTGCTGCGCACGCGGCTGCCGACGCTGCCGCCGGCGGGCCGCAGCCGCGTCGCGCTCGGCCTCACCGCCGCGGCCGCGCAGGGACGCTTCGAGCTGCAGCAGTGCGCCGAGTGCGGCAGGGTGCAGTACCCGCCGCGCGAGGCGTGCGAAAACTGCCTTTCGATTCACATGCAGTGGAAGACCCAGGCGACCGGGGCTGAGCTTCTCTCGGAAACCACTCTGCATCACAGCAACGACCTCTTCTTCCGCGAGCGCCTGCCCTGGCGCCTCGGGCTGGCGAAGCTCGACTGCGGGCCCTCGGTCGTTGCCCACCTTCACGCCGACGTGCCGCGCGCCCCGGCGCGCGTGCGCGTCGCCGCCCGCCTCGACCGCGCCGGACAGGCCGTGCTCGTGGCATTGCCCCAGGAGGAGACGCCGAACATGGCCGACGACCGACAGCTCCGAGAATTCACCTGCGACCCGAAGTTCCGCAAGGTGCTCGTCACCGACGCCAAGACGGCGCTCGGTCAATCCCTCGTGAAAGCCTTTGCGGAGGCGAAAGCGGAGATCATCTGGGCCGGCTACTCGGAGCCGTGGAAGAAGTTTCCCGGCTTCGAGGCGCTGGAGAAGCTGCCGCAGGTGACGCTGCTGCCGCTCGACGTGACCGACTCGAAGAGCGTGCGCGAGGTCGCCGCCGAGATCGGCGGCAAGGTGGACATCCTGGTGAACGACGCCGAGCTGCATCGCGCCTACGGCATCGCCAACCGCTCCGGCGTCGAGACGGCGCGCGCCGAGATGGACGTCAACTACTTCGGCCTGCTGCGCCTCGCGCAGGAATTCGGCCCGGCGATGCGCTCGCGCGGCGCCGACGGCCTCGCGAGCGCGGTCGCGTGGGTGAACGTGCTCTCGATCTACGCGCTCGCCAACTTTCCGCCGCACGGCACGTTCTCCGCCTCCAAGGCCGCCGCGCATTCGCTCGCGCAGTGCCTGCGCGCCGAGATGCGGCCGGCGGGCGTGCGCGTGGTGAACGTCTTCCCCGGCCCGATCGACGACGAGTGGAGCCAGCTCCTCCTGCCGCCCAAGCTCGCGCCGCAGGCGCTCGCGCGCGCCGTGGTCGGCGCGCTGCGCGAAGGCATCGAGGACGTCTACCCCGGCGACGTCGCCCAGGAATGGCTCGCGCGCTGGCGCGACAATCCGAAGGCGCTCGAGCGCGAGCTCTCTACATGAACGCCCTTTCGCTCTTCACCGAAAAGCTCGCGGCGGGAAAGATCCGCGTGGTCGACCTGACGCAGACGCTCTCCCCCGACTTCCCGAGCATCTCGCTGCCGCCGGAGATGGGCCAGGCCTGGCCCTTCCGCATCGAGGAAGTCTCGCGCTACGACGAGCGCGGCCCCGCCTGGTACTGGAACAACTTTTCCTGCGGCGAGCACACCGGCACGCACTTCGACGCGCCGATCCACTGGGTCTCGGGCAAGGACCTGCCGCACAACGCCGTGGACACCATCCCGCCGGAGCGCTTCGTCGGCCCGGCGTTCGTTCTCGACTGCAGCGAGGAGTCGAAGAACGATGCGGACTTCCTCCTGACCGTGGAATGGATCAGGCGCTGGGAGAAGAAGCACGGCAGGATCTCCGCGCGCTCCTGGGTGCTGATGCGCACCGACTGGTCCAAGAAATGGGATGAGATGCGCGATCCCTCCCTGTACCAGAACTACGACGAGACCGGGCAGCACACGCCCGGGCCCGACGTCGAGGCGGTCAAGTTCCTCGTGAACGAGCGCGATGTTCTCGGCTTCGGCACCGAGTCGATCGGCACCGACGCCGGGCAGGCCTATCACCTGCGCCCGCCCTATCCCTGCCACACCTTCATGCACGGCGCCGGGCGCTACGGCCTGCAGTGCCTCACCAACCTCGACCAGCTGCCGCCCACCGGCGCGGTGGTGGTCGCGGCGCCGCTCAAGATCCGCCAGGGCAGCGGCAGTCCGCTGCGCGTCCTGGCGCTCGTGGAAAGCCAATGAGCCAATACAAGATCTGGTTCCAGGGTGCGACCGACCGCCAGTTCATGGCGCCCTACATTGCGAAGGTCGAGGCGCACTTCAAGGGCATTCTCGACCCGCAGTTCTCCTTCACCTTCAACACCACGACGCCGCCGGCGACGACGACGCACGCGCTCACCGAGTACCGCGTCGGCTACAACTTCGTGCGCAACGCGATCGAAGCCGAGCGCCAGGGCTACGACGTGGTCGCGGTGACGCATTTCCAGGACCCGGGCCTCGCGGAGGCGAAGTCCGCGGTCGAGATCCCGGTGCTCGGCCTTGGCGAGACCACGCTCCACTTCGCCTGCACGCTCGGCCGCAAGCTCGGCCTGGTGACGATCAATCCCGCGTTCATCCCCTGGCACGAGGACCAGATCGTGAAATACGGGCTGCAGAGCCGCGTCGTGGGCGTGCGCGCCGTGGACGCCGCCGTTCTCGACTACATCGACGCTTTCGCAAAAAAAGAGGCTTTTGAAAAGCTGAAACCCCTGTGGGAGCGGGAATGCCGGGCCCTGCTCGATGCCGGCGCCGACGTCATCGTGCCGGCGGGCGGGATCCCGATGATGCTCTACGGCGCCGAGCGCGGCGCGAGCATCGACGGCGCGCCGATCGTCAACGGCATGACGCTGATCGCCAAATCCGCCGAACTCGCGGTGAAGCTCAAGCGCGACGCCGGCATCGGGGTCAGCCGGCGCTCCAATTTCGCCAGGCCGCCGGAGAAGGCGCTCAAGGAATTCCTCAGTGGCTGATCTGGGGAAGCCAGGTCGCGATCGGCGGGTAGAAGATGATCAGGACGATGAGCACCATCACGCAGGCGATGAAAGGCATGCCGGCGAGGTAGATGTCCTTCATCGTCGTGCCCGGGGGTGACACGCCTTTCATGACGAAGAGCAGCAGGCCGAACGGCGGCGTCGTGTAGCCGACCTCGAGCGACAGCAGCATGATGAGGCCGAACCAGGTCAGATCGAAGTTGAGCTGCTTGGCGAGCGGGAAGAAGATCGGCGCCGTGAGCAGCATCTTCGACAGCGGGTCCATGAAGCTGCCGAGGAAGATGATGACGCCGATCATGATGAACAGCATCTCC
>DASRFM010000092.1:0-41756 GCA_035651575.1 Burkholderiales bacterium
ACACGGCACGAACCAGATCGCCGTGAGCAACAACGCCGGCGAAACCAATTTCGGCATCAACCAGCACTTCTACGTCGCAAACGCAAATACGCTGCCGCAGCCGCTGCTTGCGCCGCCGTCCTTCGTCTCCATCAAGCCGCAAGGCAAGGCGAACGCCACGGCGCAAGGCGGCAGCGGAAGCGGCGGCGAGCAGACGACGAATTCCACCGGCGCCTCGGGCGACAGCCGCCCGACCTCCGTGGTGCAAACGACCGTGCCCACTACGATCGTTCCCATCACCAACCAGTACACGGTGACGAACACCGTGACCTCGAGCGGCACCACGGCGCTCGTCCCGGGCTTCACACTCGGCGGCCTCGGCATCGTGCCGGGGCAGGGCACCAACACTCAGCACGGCGGGGACGACGGCGGCGGGGCCTTCATCACGCCGTCGGAGCTGACCTTGACCTCCAGCGGCATCCCCACTGCCATCAATATCCCGGCCGGCTGCATCGGTCCCAACGGGAACGACGGCTGCAAGAACGGCTTCACCGCCAGCGGCCTCGGCACGCCGGTGCAGGTCGGCTCAGCGGCGCCGGACGGGGCGACCAACCAGATGATCTTCTGGGGCCGCTGGCAGAGCGGCACGGTGAACAACGGCGATTCCGGAACTACGGCGTTGAGCAGCGCGATCAATGCGCACTTCATGTATGGCACGCTGACGCCGGCTGACACGCTGGCCGCAAAGACCGGCAGCCTGACGCTCGTGAACAATACTCTTGGCACAACTCCGACGAATAACCTCGGCGAGTTGGGTTCCATCTCGCTCTCGCCCACCATTACGGTGAATTTCAGCACCCGCGTCGCGACGATTTCTGCCGCTGCAGTAAATTTCTCCAGCCAGAACTGGCAGCTTCCAAGCGGTACCGGCGCGATCACGATCGTGCCGGGATCTGGCGGGTTCTTCCAGATTCAGGGCAGCGGAGCGAACGGATCGGGCGGATGGTCCTGCTCGGGCCCGATCTGCAGCGGCGCCGCGAACATCAGCGGAAAGGCGTCCGGAATCTTCTTCGGGCCCGTCGGCGATCATGCTGGCGTGGCTCTTAGCGGCAATGCGACCGACGCCAACGGCAACAACGTGGCGAACTTCGGCGCGGTCCGGGTCTTCTGTCCGTCCGCGTCGGGTGGTTGCTGATCGCCTGAAAACGTAGTTCAAGCCTGCTAGAGTGCCGTCCGGAGAGGAGGACGGCACTGGCAGCGCAGCTCGAAGGCCTTGCCGCCGCGCCCGCGCGCGCGGCGCAGAGCGACGGAAAATTGCTGAGGTGGGCGTGGATGGCGCTGCTTTTCGCCGTCCTCGCGTTCCTCGTCGCCTATCCGGTCGCGATGCTGCTCTTCGGCGCGCTCACCGACACGAATCCGGTGGTGGAGGGCATCGCCGGCGCGCGCCCGTCGCTCGACAACTTCGTCAAGGTCCTGTCCAACTCGAACGTCGGCGAGGCGCTGGTCAACTCGCTCATCGCCTGCGGCGGCGGCACCGCCCTCGCGCTCGTCATCGGGCTCGCGTTCTCGTGGATCGTGGTGCGCACCGACACGCCGGGGAAGCGCTTTATCGCCGCGGCGAGCATGATCCCGCTGTTCGTGCCGCCGCTCGTCGCCGGCGTCGCGTGGGTGATCCTCGGTTCGCCGAAGACCGGCCTCGTCAACACGCTGCTCAAGTGGGCAGGGCTCGACTGGCGGGTGGACTTCTACACCATGACCGGGATGGTCTTCATCTTCGGCATCTACTACGCGCCCTACGTGTACATGTTCACCTCCTCGGCGCTGCGCAACATGGACCCGAGCCTCGAGGAGTCGGCAGAAGTGTCCGGCGCGAGCCCGCTGGCGACCATGCTCACGGTGACCTTTCCCCTCATCGCGCCGGCGATCGTGTCCGGGATGCTGCTCTCGTTCGTCGTGATGCTCGGCATCTACGGCATCCCCGCCGTGCTCGGCGCGCCCGCGAACATCAACGTGCTGACCACCTACATCTTCAAGCTCACCAACTGGTCGCCGCCGCTCTACAACACCGCCGCCGCCGTAGCCGTGGTGCTCATGGTCGTGACCGGATTCCTGGTCTACCTGCAGCACCGCGCCATCTCCGCGCGCAGCTACACCACCGTCGCCGGCAAGGCGTTCCGCCCGCGCAGCCTGCGCCTCGGACCTTGGCGCTGGGTCACGCTGGCGCTCGCGGCCGTCTACCTCGTGGTGGTGGTGGTGCTGCCGACCCTCGCGCTCGTCGTCGCCGCGTTCCGGCGCTTCCTCTTTTTCCGCGACGCCGCGAGCCTCTTCGATCTGAAGCAATATTCCCTGATCCATTTCCACGCCGTGTTCGACAACCCCATCACGATGCGCTCGATCTGGAACACGCTGGAGGTGGGCATCATCACCGCGCTCGTCGGCGGGGCGCTCGCTTTCGCGATGGGCTACACCATCCATCGCACCAATGTGGCCGGGCGCCGGGCGCTCGATCTCGTCTCGACGCTGCCGGTCGCAATTCCCGGGCTCGTGATCGGCGTCGCGTATCTCTGGGCCTGGATCGCGGTGCCGGGCGGGCTCTACGGCACCATCTGGATCCTCGCGCTCGCCTTCGTCGGCCGCTTCATGCCCGACACCATCAAGTCGCTCTCGACTTCGCTCATGCAGATCCACCGCGAGCTCGAGGAGGCCGCCTGGATCTGCGGCAAGGGGCTGCTCGGAACGATCCGGACGATCGTCCTGCCGCTCGCGCGCCCGGGGGTGGCCGCGGCGATGACGCTCCTCTTCGTGCTCGCGATCCGGGAGCTCGGCTCCTCGCTCTTTCTCTACACGAGCAACACGACGGTGATGGCGGTGCTGTTGCTCGATTACTACGAAGGCGGCAATATCGGCAAAACCGCGGCGTTCAGCCTGGTGCAGACCGCGCTGCTCGCGCTGCTGATCGGCCTGGGCACCTGGCTCTCGCGCAGCCGGCGGGCCGGCGCCGACGGTACGGGATAACCTGTCAACCCTGGAGGAGAGGCCATGAGAAGAAGCATTCCGCTCATCGCGGGCGTCGCGCTCGCGCTGTCGGCGGCGCAATCCGGCGCGCAGAACTTCGGCTCGCCGGCGCTGATCGATGCGGCGAAGAAGGAAGGCACGCTCGTGTACTACACGGCGAACTTTGCCGAGGTCGAGCAGGAGGTGATCAAGGCGTTCAACAAGCGCTTCCCCGAGGTGCGCGTCGAGATGGTGCGCGCGCCCGGCGGCCAGCTCATCACCCGCGTGAAGACGGAGGCGGCAGCCGGCAAGCTCGCGGCCGACGTCGTGGACCATTCCGACCGCGCCCTGATGCAGCCGCTCACCGACCTGTTCCAGGACTATGCGCCGCCCAACGGCGCCGACTACCGCGCCGATGCGCTCATCTCGCCGAAGCTCTGGCCGAGGGCGACGCTCGCCTGGTCCATCGCCTACAACACCGAGCTCGTCAAGAACCCGCCCAAGACCTGGATGGACCTGACGAAGCCGGAATACGGCAACAAGCAGATCGGGCAGGTCTTCGCCGCCTCCGGCGGCACGACCTGGACGCGCATCATGTTCGAGCGCCAGGTCCTGGGCGAGGACTACTGGAAGAAGCAGGCGGCGACCAACCCGGTTCTCTATCCATCCGGGGCGCCCACTTCCGACGCCCTGGTGCGAGGCGAGATCTCGATCGCGCCGCTGCTCTACAACATCATCTACACGAAGGAGAAGGTCGGCGCGCCGGTGAAGATCTTCTTCCCGCCCGAAGGCGTGCCGGTGAATCCGTACGCGAGCGGTGTGCCGAAGACCGCGAAGCATCCGAACGCGGCGAAGCTCTTCCTGAACTGGAACCTGTCCGCGGAGGGGCAGAGTTTCATGATCAAGGAGCTCGGCAACCTGACCTCGCTCAAGAACCCGCCGGCCTTCCCGCCGGGCTTCGACCCTAAGACGGTCAAGCTCTGGTTCCCCAAGTTCGACGAGTACGTGAAGCTGCACGCGGCCTGGGTCGAGGAGTGGAACAAGACCTACGGCTACCGACAATGACGGCGGGCATCCGGCGCTAACAACGTGTCGGCGACACTCGAGGTCAGCGGGCTGCGCAAGCAGTTCGCCGTCGGCCGCCCGGCGATCGACGGCGTGAGCTTCACCGTGCCCGCGTCGGAGATCGTGGTGCTGCTCGGGCCGTCGGGCTGCGGCAAGACGACGACGCTGCGCTGCGTCGCGGGGCTCGAGCATCCCACCGGCGGCACGATCAGCATCGGCGGCGCGGTGGTCACCGCCCCGGGCGTGTTCGTGCCGCCGAGGCTGCGAAACATCGGCATGGTCTTCCAGTCCTACGCGGTGTGGCCGCACATGACGGTGCGCCAGAACGTGGTGTACCCGCTCAGGCAGCGCGGCGTGCCCAATGCGCAGGCGCAGCGCCAGGTCGAGGAAGCGCTCGCGCTGGTCGCGCTCTCCGACTTTGCCGACCGCCCGGTGGTGTCGCTCTCCGGCGGGCAGATGCAGCGCGTCGCGCTGGCGCGCAGCCTCGTGTACCGGCCGCAGCTCCTCCTGCTCGACGAGCCGCTCTCCAACCTGGACGCGAAGCTGCGCCTGCGGCTGCGCGACGACCTGCGCCGCATCCTGAAGCAGACCGGGATGACGGCGCTCTACGTGACTCACGACCAGGCCGAGGCCGTCGTGCTGGGCGATCGCATCGGCGTGATGCGCGACGGCAAGCTGCTGCAGATGGGCACCCCTGACGAGATCTACAACCGCCCCGCGGATCTCTTCGTCGCGAACTTCACCGGCGCCTCGAACGAGCTCCAGGGCACGCTGGTCGAGGCGAATGGCGGCTTCGGCACCGTGGATCTCGGCGAAGGGCACCGGGCGCACGCCGCGCTGCTGCAGCCGGTGCAGCCCGGCGAGAAGGTGCGCATCGCCATCCGGCCCGAAAGCATCGCGCTCGGGCGGCAGGACGGCGCGAACAGCTTCCGCGCGCGGGTGCTCGAGCGGCGCTACCAGGGAACGCAGACGATCTACGATATCGAGCTCTTCGGCCGCCGCCTCGAAGTGCTGGAGCTAGGCACCGCCGCGCGCCATGTGGCGGGCGAGGAGGCGCCGGTCTTGCTGCCGAAGGAAAGCTGCTGGGTTTACCGCGGCGAGGCGCGGGGCGCCGAAGACTAGCCGCTCAGGCGCAGTGCATGCCGGTCGCGTAGAACCGGGTCAGGCCGGCGCGCATGCCGAGCACGGTGCGCTGCCACTCGTTGAACCCGGCCATGCCGCGCTTGAGCTGCGCGCGCATTTCCTGCTCGAGCGCCGGCAGGTCCACGCCGAGCGCTCTACCGGAGCGGACCACCTCGCGGCCCGCTACGTAGAGCGCGCGGATGTGGCCGCTCGTCGCGCGCGAGAGAAGGAGGGGCAGCTCCTCCAGGCCTTCGCGGATGACGTCTGAGGAGAACGCGGCCAGGTCCAGGACGAGGAGATCGGCGAGCCTCCCGGCCTCCAGTGCGGCCGGCTCCTCGATTCCGGTGACCGCGCGCCGGCCGGTCTCGCAGGCGGCGCGCACGAGCGTCGCGGCGTCGAGCGCGCGCTCGAAGCCCGTCCCCTGGTGCAGGTACCACGCGAGGCGGAGCTCGCGCAGGGCGTCGTCGTCGTCATCCAGCCCGACGCCGTCCAGCCCGATCGCGATCGGCACGCCGGCGCGCAGCATCTCGCGCACCGGCGGAACGCCCGAGGCGAGGCCGAGGTTCGAGCTGTTGTTGACCGAGATCGTGACGCCGCGCTCGGCCAGGAGCTCCAGCTCGTCCGGGCGCGTCCATACGGCATGCGCCACCGAAAGACGCGGCGAGAGCAGCCCGATGCGGTCCAGGTGCTTCACGATTCCCTGCGGGTAGGCGCGGTCGGCCCACTCGCGCTGGTAGCGCGTCTCGAGGAGATGCATGTGCACGCGGCGGCCGGTCGCGGCGGAGCGCTCCGCGATGAGCTCGAGGAGCGGCTCCGAGCACCACTGCACCGCTGCCGGTCCGTACTGGACCGTGACGAGCGGCGAATCCACTGCGGCGGCGATTTCCTCCACCAGAGCCACCTGCGCTTCGGGCGGCGCAGGAGGCGGCGCGAGCCGCTCGCGAATGACCGCGCGGCTCGCTTCCGGGAGAAGCTGGAGCGTACGCTCGTCATCGCCGTAGGCGATCGAGTTGCGGTCCCTCATGGAAAGCGCGAATCCGACCCGGATGCCGACGTCGTGCGCGGCGCGGGCCACCTCGCGCGCCTCGTCGACGAGGCTCATGCCGCCTTGCGGCCGGATGTAGTGCGCCATGACGCTGCCGGCGCCGCCGAGCGCCGACCGCGCGAAGGCCACCGCCGCGATGACGTAAGGATCGACGCGCGGCGCGCCGGTGATCGCGGCGAGCCAGAGCTCCAGCGGCAACTCGAGAGCGCCGAGCGCGACGGGCTTCACCGCGCGCGCGTGATCGTGCGCGTTCGCGAGCGCCGGCATGGCGAGGAGGCCGTTCCCTGCGCTGGAGGGCGAAAGCGCCGCGATGCGCTCGCCCGTTATGCGGATGAGGGCAGGGCCGCTGGCGCGGCGCTGGCCCGCGGCCGCGAGCAGCTTGCCGACAGCGATTTCGGCCATTCGGCTATGCTAACCGCATGCCGGCCGCGACTGCCAATCTCGTTCGCCCGCGGCGCCGCAGCCGGCCCTGCCGCGTCGCGGCGCAGCCGACGCCGTTCGTCTTCGACGCCTCGCGCGCCGCGCTGGTCGTCATCGACATGCAGAACGATTTCCTCTCGGCGGGCGGCTGGTTCGATTCGCGCGGCATCGACCTCGCCCCGGTCCGCGCCGTCATCGAGCCCGTGAACCGCGTCGCCGCGGCGGCGCGCCGCGCCGCGATCCCGGTGATCTGGCTCAACTGGGCGAACCGCCCGGACCGGCTCAACCTGCCGCTCGGCGTGCTGCGCACCGGCGCCTACGGCAAGCGCCTGCCGAAGGGCCGGATCCTCGAGCGCGGCAGCTGGGGCGCGCGCATCGTTCCCGAGCTGCGCGTCGCGCGGGGCGACATCCATGTCGGCAAATCGCGCCTCTCGGGCTTCTGGGACAACGAGCTCGACTCGATCCTGCGCCGCATGGATGCGAGCACGCTGTTCTTCGCCGGCGTGAACCTCGACCGCTGCGTGCTCGCGACGATGCAGGACGCCGCGTTCATCGGCTACGACGCCGTGCTGCTGGACGACTGCTCGGCGAGCGCGTCGCCCGCCTACTGCAGCGAAGCGGCACGGTTTCTGCTTGGACTGCTCTACGGCTTCGTGGCGACCTCGGACAGCCTCATCGCCGCGCTGAAGAAAGGGAAGTCCCGAGTAACATAGCGGTGCACGCTGCACCATAACGGGGGGAGGAAGCAAATGAAGATCAGGCTCGCGCTCGCGGCGCTGCTGTTCGCCGCGCTCGGCACGGCGTCGGCGCAGGCGCCGACGAAAATCAAGTTCATCCTCAACTGGAAGTTCTACGGCCCGCAGGCCTGGTTCTTCGTCGCCCAGGACAAGGGCTACTTCAAGGCCGAGGGGCTCGACGTCGACTTCGACCAGGGCGACGGCTCGCCCGGCGCGCCCACGAAGGTGGCGGCGGGCGCCTACGACGCGGGCTTCGGCGACCTGCCGACCGTGATCCAGCTCGCGGCGCAGCATCCGGAGAACGCGCCGGTCGGCGTCTACATGATGTACAGCAACCCGCCCTACGTCATCGCGGTGAAGAAATCGAGCGGCATCACGAAGCCCAGGGACCTCGAGGGCAAGACGATCGGCGGGCCGGCGAACGACGGCGCCCTGCGCCTGTGGCCCGCGTTCGCGAAGATCGCCGGCGTCGACGCCTCCAAGGTGAAGGTCGAGACCATCAACGCGACGCTGCGCGAGCAGATGCTGCAGCGCGACCAGATCGACGCCTCCTTCGGCTTCATCCTCACCATCTGGTTCTCCGCCAAGGCGATCGGCGTCGACCCGGAGAAGGAGCTCAACTTCATCCGCTATGCCGACTACGGCCTGCCGCTCTATTCCAACTCCATCGTCGTGTCGAAGAAGCTGATGAAGGAGAAGCCCGAGGCGGTGCGCGGGCTGGTGCGCGCGGTGAACAAGGCGTTCCACGAGGTGCGCGCCAATCCCGACATGGGGATGGACGCGGTCATGAAGCGCGAGGCGCTCCTCAAGCGCGACGTCGAGAAGGAGCGGCTGCTGCAGACCATCCAGTACGAGGTGATGTCCTCGGAGATGAAGAAGATCGGCATCGGCGACGTGGACAACGAGCGCCTGAAGCGCGGCATCGATCTCCTGGTCGAGAACCTGAAGCTGCCGCGCTCGCCCTCGACCGACGAGGTCTTCACCCGCGCGTTCCTGCCGCCGGCCTCCGAGCGCGCCCTGAAATGACCGGGGCGTTCGTCCGCCTCGAGGACGTCGATCTCATCTACGAGGCGGGCGAGGGCGAGGGGACGCTCGCGCTGCAGCAGGCGAGCCTCGCCATCGGCAAGGGCGAGTTCGCCGCGATCGTCGGCCCCTCGGGCTGCGGCAAGTCGACCATCCTCAAGCTCGTTTCCGGGCTGCTGAAGCCGGTGAAGGGGCGCGTCGAGGTCGCGGGCAGCGCGGTTTCCGGCCCGGTCAAGATGGCCGGGATGGCGTTCCAGAACCCCACGCTGCTGCCATGGCTGCGGGCGATCGACAACGTGCTCGTGCCGCTGAAGATCGTGCCGCCCTACCGCGAGCAGTTCCGCCAGAAGCGCGCCGAGTACGAGGCGCGGGCGCGCGCGCTTTTCAAGGTCGTCGGGCTGGCGGGCTTCGAGGAGCGCCATCCGTGGCAGCTCTCGGGCGGCATGCAGCAGCGCGCCTCGCTCTGCCGCGCGCTCATCCACGAGCCGCAGATGCTGCTGCTCGACGAGCCCTTCGGCGCGCTCGATGCCTTCACGCGCGAGGACCTGTGGGCGACGCTGCAGGACGTCTGGATGATGCGCCGGCCGACGGTGATCCTCGTCACGCACGACCTGCGCGAGGCGGCATACCTCGCCGACCGGATCTTCGTGATGAGCGCGCGCCCGGGCCGGGTCCTGGCGGCGCACGAGGTGCCGTTTCCGCGGCCGCGCACGCTCGACATGACCTTCCACCAGGATTTCGTCGACCTGAACCACGCCCTGCGCAAGGAAATCAGCGAGGCGCGCGACGAGGCGCTCGCATGAGGCGCAAGCCGCTCCTCCGGCGCCTCGCGCCGTGGCTGGTCATCGCCGGCCTCTTCATCGTCTGGGAAGGGGCGTGCCGCGCCCTCAAGGTGCCGGAGTTCGTGCTGCCGGTGCCGAGCCAGATCTTCGGCGTGCTGGTGTCGCGCTGGGACGCGCTCCTGCCGCACGCGACGCAGACGCTCCTCACCACGGTGGCCGGATTCGTCGGCGGCGTCATCGTCGGCACGCTGATCGGGATCGCGATCGGCTCCTCGCGCATCGTGTACGAGGCGATGTACCCGCTGCTGGTGGGCTTCTACTCGATCCCGAAGGTGGCGATCGTGCCGATCCTGGTCATCTGGTTCGGCTCCGGGACGATCCCGGCGGTGATCACGTCGCTCGTGATCTGCATCTTCCCGGTGACCGTCAATGTCGCGACCGGGCTCGCGACGACCGAGCCCGAGCTCGAGGACGTGCTGCGCGCCCTCGGCGCCTCGAAGAGCGACATCCTCTGGGGCGTCGGGATTCCCCGCTCGATGCCGTACCTTTTCGCATCGCTTAAAATCGCGGTGACGGTGGCGTTCGTCGGCACGGTGATCTCCGAGACGGTGGCCGCCAACCGCGGCATCGGCAACATGATGATGATCGCCTCGTCCAACATCGACGTCCCGCTGGTGTTCGCCGGTCTCTTCCTCCTCGCGTTCATGGGCATCGCGCTTTACGCGAGCTTCGCGTTCCTGGAGCACCGGATGACCGGCTGGGCGATGCGCAAGAACGAATTCTCGGTGTAAGGAGAAAGATGGAGCTTGGATTGAAGGGAAAGGTGGCGATCGTCACCGGCCCGGCGAAGGGCATGGGGGCCGCGATCACGCTGGCGCTCGCCCGGGAGGGCGTGGATCTTTGCCTTGCGGGTCGGGACATGTCGGCGATTTCTCCCGTCGGCGCCGAGGTGAAGAAGCTCGGGCGGAAAGCAATCGAAGTCCAGTGCGACGTGACCGTGCCCACCCAGGTCGATCATGCCGTCCAGGAAACGCTCAGGACGTTCGGCAACCGGATCGATATTCTCGTCAACGTGGCGGGCGGGCGCGGGCCGCTCGAGACCACGGCGTGGGACACGCCGCCCGAAGCGTTCGACGACATCGTCGCGCTCAACATGAAGGGCTGCTTCCTCACGATGCGCGCGGTCACGCCGACGATGCAGAGGCAGCGCTCGGGCAAGATCGTGAACATCGGCGGCACCTTCGGGCTGCGCGGCCGCGCCCTGCGCATGGCGTACTCGGCGTCCAAATGGGGGCTGCGCGGCATTACCAAGGCGTTCGCGCTCGAGCTCGGGCCCTACAACGTGAACGTCAACAACGTGTGCCCGGGAATGGTGGACGGGCCGCGCTTCCAGAAGGTCTGCGAGGAGATGTCCAAGCGTTTGGGGATCACGAAGCAGGAGGCGATGCGCAAGCACGCCGAGGAGTACGCGCTGAAGCGCATCTCCACGGACGACGACATCGCGAACGCGGTGCTATTCTTCGCGAGCGACGCCTCGAAGCAGATTACGGGGCAGGATATCGCCGTCGACGGCGGCTGGGTGATCTAGGCATGGATGCGGACATTGTCATCAGCGGCGGAGAGGTGGTCTCCGCGGACTCCATCTTCAGGGCGGATGTGGCGATCGCCGGCGAGAAAATCGTCGGCGTCGGCGCGCCGGGCTCCTTCGCCGGCAAGAAGACGCTCGACGCGAAGGGGCGCTACGTCATCCCGGGCGCGATCGACAGCCACGTGCATTTCCGCACCCCGGGCTACGACTACAAGGAGGACTGGCAGACCGGCACCGGCGCCGCGGCGCGCGGCGGCGTGACCACGGTCCTCGAGATGCCGAACACCAACCCGCCGACGGGGACGCTCGAAGCGCTGAAGCTCAAGCAGTCGATCGCCGCGAAGCAGGCCTACGTCGACTACGGCATCTACGGGCTGCTCGACGAGAAGAACCTCGACCAGCTGGAGGCGCTCGCCGCGAACGGCGTCTCCGGGTTCAAGTGCTTCATGGGCAACACCTTCGGCGACCTTCCGGCGCCCTCCGACGGCGCCATGCTGGAGGGCTTCGAGATCCTCGCCCGGCTCGGCCTGCGCTGCACCGTGCACGCCGAGAACGCCTCCATCATGGCGCGCCGGCAGGCGAAGCTCGAGGCGGCCGGGCGCACCGATCCGCTGGCGCACCTCGCAGCGCGGCCGGAAGTATGCGCGATCGAGGCGGTCTCGCGGGCGGTGATCTTCGCCGAATGGACCGGCGCGCGCCTGCACATCGCGCACAAGAGCTCGAAGGACGCGCTCTACGTCCTGCGTGAGGCGAAGCGCCGCGGCGTCGACGTCACGGTGGAGACCTGCCCGCAGTATTTGCTTTTGTCTACGAGGGATCACGAGCGCCTGGGCAACGTGCTGCGCGTGAATCCGCCGATCCGCGAGCCCGGGCACCAGGAGCCGCTCTGGGAGGCGCTGCGCGAAGGCGTGGTCGACATGATCGCCACCGACCATGCCCCGCATACGCCCGAGGAGAAGACGCGCGCGAGCGTCTGGCAGTGCGATTGCGGCTTCCCCGGCGTCGAGACGCAGATGCCGCTCATGCTGACGGAGGTCGCACGCGGCCGCATGGCGCTCACCGACTACGTGCGCTGGGCGTGCGTCAACCCGGCGAAGGCCTGGGGTTTCTTCCCGAACAAGGGTGTGATCCAGGCGGGCACCGACGCCGATCTCGTGCTCCTCGACCTGAAGCGCGAGTGGACCATCGACCAGTCGCAGCTTTTCTCGAAGAGCAAGATCTCGCCGTGGCACGGGCGGAAAGTGCAGGGCGGCCCGATCCTGACGATGGTCAGGGGAAGAATCGTCATGGAGAACGGCAAGCTCGTCGCCGAGCCCGGCTGGGGGCGGCCGGCGCAGCAGAAGATGCCGCCCGCCCGGCCGCGCAACACGGAAAAGACCACCGCGGCGGTGACCTCGCAGCGCGAGGCGATCCGGAAAGTCGGCTGATGCAGGCAAGGGCGGTGGAGCAGCAGCTCCTCGAGCTGCTCGGCGATCTCGTCGCCATCCCGTCCACCTTTCCGCCCGGCGATACGTCCCGCATCGCCGCGCATTGCCGGGATTTTCTTTCCGGATGCGGTTTCGCCGTGGACGTGCGCGAAAAGCGCAGCGGCGTGCAGAACGTCGTAGCGCGGACCGGCAAGGGCGCGCCGTCGCTGGTCTTCAACGCGCACGCCGACACGGTGGACGTGGGCGAGCGCACGGCCTGGCGCACCGACCCGTGGAAGGCGACGCTGGTGGACGGCCGCGTCTACGGCCTGGGCGCGTGCAACTGCAAGAGCTCCATGGCCGTCCATCTCTGGCTCGCGCGCGAAGTGGCGCGTCGCGGCGGCCCGAAGCGCGGCGAGCTCGTGTTCACCTTCGTGGGCGACGAGGAGAACCTCGGCAGCGACGGGCTGGCGTTCCTGCGCGAGCGGAGCTTCGTGAAGCCGGACATCCTCGTGGTGGCGGCGCAGACCGCGAACCGCCTGGTGCTCGAGGAGCGCGGCGTCATGTGGGTGCGCGCGACGACGCGGGGCAGGGCGGCGCATGCCGGCGCGCCGCACACCGGCGATTCCGCCATCCTGCGCATGAATGCGGTGATCTCCGAGATCCGGTCAGGGCTGCTGCCGGAGATCCAGAAGAGGAAATCCGCGAGCGGCCAGCAGTCCACGCTCAGCATCGGCAAGATCCGCGGCGGCGAGAACACCAACGTCGTGCCGGACGCCTGCACGATCGAGATCGACCGCCGCATCCTGCCCGACGAGAATTTCGAGGGCGCTTTCGAGGAGCTGAAGACTTTCCTGCTGAAAAGCGGCGCGGCCAAGGTGGAGCTGCTCACCGGCACCGCGGGCTTCGCGGCGCGCGAGGGCGGAGCCGCCGTAACGGCTTTCGGCGAAGCGATCGCGCAGGTGACGAAGAAGCCGCCCGCGCGGCTGAACGTGGTCGGGGCGAGCGATGCGCGCTACTTCGCGCGCGACGGCATCGAGATCGTCGTCTTCGGCCCCGGCGACGGCGCCGACAGCCACAAGCCGAACGAGAGCGTCGCGCTCGCCGAGATGGCGGAGGCGGCGCTCATCCAGCTCGCCGCGATCGAGCGCCTGCTGGGCTGACGAGCCCGAGCGCCTCGTCCTCGTCGCCGCGCTCGCGGGCGCGCTTCGCGGGATCGCCGTAGCCGCCGCCGCCCGGCGTGCGCAGCACGAGCCGGTCGCCGGCGGGGACGACCTGCGTGCCCTTGCTGCGCAGGCTCTTCCCCGATTTCAACGCGACCTCGCCGCAGGCTCCGGCGCCGCCTCCGGCGCGTCCCTGCGGCGCGCTCGCGACGCGCTCGAACATCGCGAGAAGCGACATGGGGGCGTCGTGTCGCGCGCCCACCTCGATCGCGAGGCCCAGCCCGCCGCGGTGCTCGCCGGAGCCGCCGGAGTCGGGCGCGAGCTCTTTTTTCCACACCACGATCGGCGCTCCGTGCTCGACGATCTCGATCGGCATCGCCTTCACGCCGCTGGGAAAGGCGGTCGCGGACAGGCCGTCGCGCCCCGGGCGCGCGCCGGACCCGCCGCAGTTGAAGAAGAGGGTGTCGAACGTCGGCGCGCCGCCCGCGGCCTGGTCGGGGCCGCGCCTGAGCTGGACCGTCCAGGTGCAGCTCGCGCCCTCGGCGGGCACTTTCCCGGGAAGCGCCTGGTCGAGGCATCCATAGACCAGGTCGGGCAGCATCTGGCCCACGACATGCCGCGCCGAGACCGGCCAGGGCCGCTGCGCGTTGAGCACGCTGCCTTCGGGCGCGCGCACGACGAACGGCGCGAGCGAGCCGGCATTGTTCGGCACATCGGCGCCGACGACGCATTTCAGCGCGAACGCGGTGTAGGCGATGCAGTAGTTGAGCACCACGTTGATGCCGTAGGGGCTCGCGTCCGAGGAGCCTGCGTAGTCGACGGCAATCTCGCGCTCGCCGATCGTCAGCGTCGCCGCGAGCCGGATCGGCTGATCGTAGCCGTCGATGGTGATCGCGTGGCGCCAGGTGCCGCGCGGCAGGCCCGCGATCGCCTTCTCCACTGCCGCGCGCGAGCGCTCGAGGATGGCGTCGGTGGCCTGGCGCAGGTCCTCGACGGCGAGCTCGTCCAGCATCCGCAGGAGCTGCCTGCCGGCCGACTCGTTCGCCGTGATGTACGAGAGGACGTCGCCGCGCACCTCGTAGGGCGTGCGCACGTTCCGGGCGATGAGCTGCATCAGCTCCTCGTTGAGCTCGCCCGCCTTCACGAGCTTCAGCGGCGGGATCTGCAGCCCCTCCTCGTAGATCGAGCGCCCATCGGCGCCCTGGCCAAGGCCGCCCATGTCCACCTGATGGCAGCAGCATGCGAAGAGCGCGACGGGGCGCGAGCCGCGGAAGACCGGCGCCACGACCGTGATGTCGTGCAGGTGCCCCGAGGCCAGCCAGGGGTCGTTCGTGATGAGCTGGTCGCCCGGCCGCAGCGTCTCGATCGGGAAGCGCTCGAGGAAGTAGCGCACGGATTCGGCCATGGTGTTGACGTGGCCCGGCGTGCCCGTGACCGCCTGCGCGACCATCCTGCCCAGCGGATCGAACACGCCCGCGGCGAGATCGCCGGCCTCGCGCACCGTCGACGAGAACGCCGTGCGCAGCAGCGTTTGCGCCTGCTCCTCGACGATCGCGAGCAGCCGGTTCCAGATCACCTGCAGCCGCACTTCGTCCGCCGCGCTCAAGACCCCCTCCTGGTGAGAACGATGCTGCCGTCGCCCGCGATGGCCGCATCGTAGCGTGCGGCCACGACGGTCGAGGTCGAATCCTCCACGATGATCGCGGGGCCGCTCAGCTTCGCGCCCGCGGCGAGCTCGGCGCGCCGGTAGAGCGCATGGTCGAGGCGCCGCGCCTCGCCGACGTCGAAAACCTGCCTGTTGCCCAAGGCGGAGGCGGCGTGCGGCGGGGGAGGCGGCGCGCGGCCTGGCGTTTCCTCCGGCGTCGACACGGTGACGGTCCACGTCAGGATCTCGATGTCCACGCCTTCGATCAGCCTGCCGTACTGCGTGCGGTACGCCGCCTCGAAGGCTTTGCGCAGCTGGGGCGCGTCGCCCGCGCCCAAGTCGGCCGGCGGCACCTCGATGCCGATCTCATGGCCCTGCCCGACATAGCGGGCGAACGCGGTACGCCGCTCGGCGAGGCGGACGCCGGGAGCGCCGCGCGCCGCAATCTCGCGCGCCTCGGCCGCCATGGCGCGCAGCAGCGCATTGAGCGGGCCGGCAGCAAATTGGCCGAGGCGCACATACAGGCTGCGGGCCACCTCGTAAGACACCGGCGCGCGCAGGAAGCCGACGGCCGAGCCGACGCCGGCGGCGGGCGGAATGATGATGCGGGCAATGCCGAGCTTCTCGGCGACCCGCGCGACATGAAGCGGCGCGGCGCCGCCGAATGCGATCAGCGTGCGCTCCTCGAGCGTCTTGCCGCTCTCGACCGCATGGACCTGCGCTGCATTCGCCATCGCTTCGTCGACCAGCTCGGCGACCGCGAAGGCGAATTCCTCCGCGCCCATTGGCAGACGGCCTTCGGCCGCTGCGCGCTCGAGCGCCCCGCGAGCGCGCTCGGGCTGCAGCCGCAGCTTGCCGCCGGCGAAGGCCTCGGGATCGATGCGGCCGAGCGCGAGATCCGCGTCGGTCACGGTGGCCGCGCTTCCGCCGCGCGCATAGCAGGCGGGACCGGGATCGGCGCCCGCGCTGTCCGGGCCGACGCCGATACGCTGCATGCGGTCCACGCGCGCGATGGAGCCGCCGCCCGCGCCGATCTCGACCATCTCGATGACCGGGATGCGGACGGGCATGCCGCTGCCCTTGCGGAAGCGGTATGAGCGCGCCACCTCGAAGACGCGGGCGGTCTGGGGGCGCAGGTCGTCGAGCAGGCAGACCTTCGCGGTCGTGCCGCCCATGTCGAACGACAGCACGCGCTGCGCGCCGTGCCGGGCGGCGACGTGCCGGGCGAAGATCGCGCCGCCGGCCGGGCCCGACTCGACGAGCCGGATGGGGAAGGCACGGCCGGTATCGAGCGTGGTCAGGCCGCCGCTCGAGATCATGAGGTACAGGGGACAGCCGAACCCGGCGCGGCGCACCTCGGCCTCCAGGCGGGCGAGATAGCCGGCGATGAGCGGCTGCACGTAGGCGTTCGCGCACGTGGTCGTGAAGCGCTCGTATTCGCGCATCTCGGGGGAGACTTCGGAAGAGATCGATACCGGAAGCCCCGGCAGCGCCTCGCGCACGAGCTCGCGGGCCCGGCGCTCGTGAACGGGATTGGCGTAGCTGTGGAGCAGGCCGATCGCGACGCTTTCGACCTTGCGCTGGCGGAGCACTTCGGCGGCTTCGCGAACCGAGCGCTCGTCCAGGGGGCGCAGCACGGCGCCGTCGGCGGCCATGCGCTCCGCGACCGGAAGACGCAAGCCGCGGGGCACGAGCGGCGGCGGCTTCTCCAGATCCAGGTCGTACTGCTCGAAGCGGCTCTCGGTGCCGAGCTCCAGGGAGTCGCGAAAGCCCTCCGTGGTGAGGAACGCGGTGCGGGCCCCCTTGCGTTCTATCAGGGCGTTGGTCGCGAGGGTCGTGCCGTGCACGATCAGGCCGATGTCTTCCGGGCGCAGCGCCGCATCCGCCAATAGCCCCTGCAGGCCTTCCAGCACCGCCTGCTCCGGGGCGGAGGGGGTCGTGAGCACCTTGCGCGTCCACTGGCGCTCGCCGCGCTCGGCGACGAGATCCGTGAACGTTCCGCCGATGTCGACGGCGATGCGCGCGAGCACTGCGGCCTATTTCTCGAGCGAGCGGTTGAAGAGGTCGGTGACGACCATGGCGCCGGGCTTGTGCGTGATGCTGAGGGGAAGCCGGGCGTTGGCGATCGCAAGCTCGGGCGTCACGCCGCACGCCCAGAACACCGGCACTTCGCCCGCCTCGACCGCCATCGGCTGGCCGCCTGCCGGGCGTTCCAGGTCGGCGATGCCGATGGCCGAGGGATCGCCGACGTGGATGGGGGCGCCATGCACGGTCGGGTAGCGCGCCGTAATGGCGGTCGCCTTTTCCACCTCGGACTGCCTGATCGCGCGCATCGAGACCATCAACTTGCCGCGGAAAGGGCCCGCCGGCACGGTATCGACGCTGGTCACGTAGTAGGGCGAGTTTTCGCCGCGCTCCCAATGCTTGAGGCGGATGCCCGCCTCGACAAGCGCCTGCTCGAAGGAGTACGAGCATCCCAGGACAAACGCCACCATGTCGTCGGTCCAGAGGTCCAGGATATCGGTCGGTTCCGCGGCGAGGCGGCCGTCGCGCCAGACGCGGTAGCGCGCGATGTCGGTGCGGATGTCCAGGTCGCGCCCCAAGTCGGGGAAATACGGATTCCCGCGCTGGGAAACGCCGAGCAGCGGGCAGGGCTTTGGATTCGCGCGGCAGTACGCAGCGAAATCCTGCGCGTACGCGCCCGGCAGGATGACGAGGTTGCCCTGCACGCGCCCCGGGGCGAGGCGCGCCGTCGAGGCGAGGTCGAGCCCGCCGCGGAATGCGAGCCGGAGCCGATGGGGATCCTGCAGGCCGGCGTCCACCTTCACGCGCGGAGTTTATCCAAAGCCTGCGCGAGGTCGGCGGTGAGGTCCTCCGTGTCCTCCAGCCCGACGTGCAGCCGGATGGATGCGCCGTGACGCCATTCGGTGGCGGAACGCAGCGTCTCCGGGAATGTCGGCACCGCGAGGCTCTCGAATCCGCCCCAGCTGTAGCCGAGATGGAACAGATGCAGCGAGTCGAGCATGCGCGCGGCCGCCTCCTTGGAGTATTGCTTCTTGAACACGACGCCGAGCAGGCCGGATGCGCCGTGAAAATCGCGCTTCCAGATGGCGTGGCCCGGATCCTCGGGAAGCGCGGGGTAGAGCACGCGCTCCACTTCCGGCCGCGCCTGCAGCCAGCGCGCCACCTTGAGCGCGTTCTGCTGGTGCTGCCTCATGCGCACGCCCAGGGTGCGCAGGCCGCGCAGCGCGGAGTACACGTCGTCGGGCCCTGCGCAATAGCCGAAGCGCGAGGCGGTCTTCCGCACCGGTACGTCGCACTCGGGCGTGGTGACGGCCACCCCGAGCATCAGGTCGGAATGGCCGGAGAGGTACTTGGTCGCCGCGTGGATCGAGACATCCACGCCGTGCTCGATCGCCTTGAAGAAGAGCGGGCTCGACCAGGTGTTGTCCATGATGACCTTGACGCCCCGGCGCCTCGCCTGCGCCGCGATCGCTGGAACATCCATCACCTCGAAAGTGAGCGAACAGGGGGACTCCAGGTACACCGCCGCCGTGTTCTTCCGGAAGAGCCTGCCGATGCCCTCGCCGACGAGGGGATCGTAGAACTCCACCTCGATGCCGAGATTGCGCAGCCCGTTCTCCGCGAAGTCGCGCGCCGGGCCGTACACGGCGTCCAGCATGAGCAGGTGGTCGCCCGCCTTAAGGAAAGCAAGGAGTGAGGCCGCGATCGCGCCCATGCCGCACGGCAGGGTCACCGCGGTCTTCGCGCCTTCGAGCGCGGCAACGGCCTGCTCGAATGCGCGCGTGAGCGGCGTGCCTTCGCGGCCATAGGAGACGTACTTGAACGTGCCGTCGTGCCGGTCCTTGCGCGTGGCGTGCACCGTCGCGACGTCCGGGAAGACGATCGTGGAGCAATGGTAGACGGGCGGGTTGACGACGCCGTGGTTGGCGAGCGGATCGAGGCCCGCGTGCGCAATGATCGTGTCCTGCTTCATCGGGAAACTCCGATTTCGGGTTGAGCGCGGAATCACGTATTCTCGCAGACATGCTGCGCGCGAGACGAGTCGGGGAGCGGATCGCCACGTGGATGAACCGCGTCGCCGGATGGGTCTACATCGCGGCCTCGGTCTTCATCACCTTCGACGTTCTGGCGCGGCAGTTCCTCGGCTTCAGCTCGAAGAGCACCGTCGAGATGACCGGCTACATGCTCGCGGTCGGGATTTCCTGGGGCCTCGCCTATGCCCTCGTCGAAAGAATCCACGTGCGCATCGACGTGCTGATCAACCGCCTGCCGCTCGAGCTGCGGCAGTACCTCCACGGCATTTCCCTGCTGCTGCTGACGGTGTTCGCCGGCTTCCTCGCCTGGGCCTCGATCATGCTGGTCCGCGAATCGATCGAGTTCCACGCCACCGACTTGAGCCCGCTTTCGGTGCCGCTTGCCGCGCCGCAGGGCCTGTGGGCCCTCGGCCTGTGCGTCTTCTTCGGCCTTTGCCTCGTTACGCTCGTCGAGGTCGGCCTGCTGCTCGTGAAGGGGGACGCCGCGGCGGTCGACCGGATGCTCGGCCAGCGGACGTTCGAGGAAGAGACGGAGGAGACCCTGGAGGCGGTCGCCTCCGTGCGCGGGTCGCGCGAATGATCGCGGTTCTCTTCCTCGTCGCGCTGCTCGTCGTGGCGCTCGTCTTCGCGGCGGTCGGAGGTCCGCAGCTTCCGATCGCGGCCATCGTCGCCCTTTGCCTGCTGTTCGCCGCTTTCTTCTGCGCCGGCATCTACATCGCCGCCGCGCTCGGCATTCTCGGCCTGCTCGTCGGATTCACCTTCTCGGATCGCCCGTTCTGGCTTTTTCTGGGCGGCGCGGTGTGGGGGCCGAGCTCGAATTTCGTGTTCGTCGCCGTGCCGCTCTTCCTTCTCATGGGCGAGATCCTGCTGCGCGCGGGGCTTTCCGAGCGCCTCTACCGGGCGCTCAACGCTTGGCTCGGGCCGCTGCCCGGCGGGCTGCTGCACACGAACGTGGTGTCCTGCGGAATCTTCTCCGCGATTTCCGGCTCGAGCGTGGCCACGGCGGCCACGATGGGCTCGGTCGCGTTGCCTTACTTCGCCAATACGCGCTACGACCCGAAGGTCGTGCTCGGCTCGCTCGCCGCGGGCGGCGCGCTCGGCAACCTGATTCCGCCGGGCATCACCTTCATCGTCTACGGGCTGCTGACGGAAACTTCCGTCGGCAAGCTCTATGTCGCGGCGGTGGGGCCCAGCATCCTCGTCATGGTGCTGTTTCTGGGCGTCATCGTCTGGCACGGGATGCGGACCGGCGCGGTGGATCGCGGCCCGCCAACCTCGCTCGGCGCCAAGCTGAAGGCGCTCGTCGACCTCGTGCCGACCGCGGTGCTGATCCTGGTGGTGCTCGGGTCCATCTACAGCGGCCTCGCCACGCCTACGGAGGCCGCCGCCCTCGGCGTCGTCGGCTCGGCGGTCTTCGCCGCGCTCGACGGCAAGCTCGGCTTCGCGCTGCTCAACAAGTCCGCCGAGGCGACCGCGCGCAGCACGGCCTTCATCGGGCTCATCATCTTCGGCGCCTACATCCTCAACTTCGTGCTGACCACGCTGCAGGTGCCGCAGGCGATGGCCCAGCTCGTATCGAAGCTGCCGCTGCCGGCCTGGGGCGTGATGGCGCTCATCATCTTCTTCTATCTCGCGCTCGGGACGTTCATGGAAGGCTTCTCGATGGTGATCACCACCATCCCGGTCGTCTTCCCGATCGTGAAGGGGCTGGGCTACGACCCGATCTGGTTCGGCGTGATCGTGACCATGGTGATCGAGATTGCCATGATCAGCCCGCCGGACGGCACGGTCCTATATGTGCTGCACGGCATGCGCCCCAAGCCCGGGCCCATCAGCGATATATTTGTCGGGGTAATTCCGTTCATGCTGGTGTACATGGCGGCCGTCTACATCGTGCTGCTGGTACCGGACATCGCTCTCTGGCTGCCGCGCAACTTCGGGAGGTGACATGAAGAAGACCATAGCATCCGTTCTCTGCGCTGCGGCGCTCGCTGCGCAGGCCCAGGCGCCCAGCTTGCCGGCGGGCCCCAAGATCCAGATCACGACGATTACGCAGGCGGTGCCCGTATCGCCCCAGTACTTCCGGGTCGAGGTGCCGTATTACAAGGAAAAGATGCCGCAGTGGAGCCACGGCCGCATCGAGGTGAAATCGAGCACCGCCGCGGACTTGAACGTGAACCCGGCCGATGTGCTGCGCCTCGTGCGCCAGGGGCAGGCCGATATCGGCGGCGCTCCGCTCGCGACCGTGTCGGGGGACGTGCCGTTCCTCGAGGTGGCCGACCTCGCCGGCCTCAACCCTACGCTTGACCAGGCGCGGCGCGTGATGCGCGCGGTCTCCGCCGCGGCCAACCAGGAGCTCGAGCGCTACGGCATCCGCATCATCGGCAGCTACGTTTTCCCGGGCAACGTGCTTTTCTGCAAGCCGATGGTCAAGAGCTTCGCCGACCTGAAGGGGCGCAAGATCAGGACCTTCGGCCCTTCGCTCGGCGACTTCGCGGTCGCGGTCGGCGGCCAGCCGGTCAGCATCGCGTTCGGCGAGGTCTACAGCGCCCTGGAGCGCGGCACCGTGGATTGCGCCATTACCGGCACTCAATCGGCGAATGCCACCAAGTGGTTCGAAGTGACGAGCAGCATGTACCTGCTGCCCCTCGCCTGGGCCACGAGCGCGTACTACGCGAACGCCAAGTGGTGGAACGGCCTCGCGCCGGACGTGCGGAATTTCATCGCGCACTCGTTCGAGATGATCGAGGAGGAGCAGTGGCAGCTGGCGCGCGAGAGCTACCAGGAAGGCATCGACTGCAATGCCGGCCGCAAGGAAGGCTGCAAGACGTCCACGCTCGTCACGAAAAACCCGCTCGCGGCCGTCGAGCCGACGGAGCAGGACCGCGCCGCGCTGAAGACCATCGTCGCCAGGACGATCGTCCCTAACTGGGTGAAGCGCTGCGGAGCCCGTTGCGGCGAGCAGTACAACGCGGTCGTTGCGCCGATTACCGGCGTGCGCTACGAGTAAGGCAGTCCAGGTACGCCGCGGGGTCGGGCGGCGTGCCGTAGCGCTGCGAGCGCCATAGCATTTCCGCGAGGCACTCGATGGCCTCGTGCAGAGCTGCATGCCGATCGCCTTTGTTTCTGACCATTTCCTCGAATACCGAGGAAATCGTGGGGGGCTGGTCGATGGAGAGCTGCTCCTCGAGCGCGAGGTGCAGGCTCATGTGCAGGAACGGGTTCGCCTCGCCGCCGTAGTCCTTGTCGCGATGCCGGTCCGGGTCGGAGAGCAGCGCATGGTATTCGGGGTGTGCGAGGATGATGTCGAGCGCCACGGCGTCCATGCCGGCGAGCGGCGTGCCCGCGCGATATTTGTCCCAGGCGCCGAAGAAGAGCTCCCGCACCTGCTCGCGGCTCGGACTAAACATCCTTGGTCTTCTGCCTGAACTCGCACAGGTCGCGGATGATGCACTTCGGACAGCCGGGCTTGCGCGCGAGGCACACGTAGCGCCCGTGCAGGATGAGCCAGTGGTGCGCGTTGTGGAGGTATTCGGGCGGCGTGAACTTGACGAGCTTGTCCTCGACCTCGCGCGGATCCTTGCCCGGGGCGAGGCCGGTGCGGTTCGCGACCCGGAAGATGTGGGTGTCCACCGCCATCGTGGGCTGGCCGAAGGCGGTGTTCAGCACGACGTTCGCCGTCTTGCGTCCCACGCCGGGCAGGCGCTCGAGGGCCTCGCGCTCGGCGGGCACCACGCCGCCGTGCTCTTCCATCAGGATCTTCGACAGCCCGACGACGTTCTTCGCCTTCGTGCGGTAGAGGCCGATGGTCTTGATGTACTTCTCGAGCCGCGCCACGCCGAGCTTCGCGATCTTTTCCGGGGTGTTGTGCTCCTTGAAGAGCTCTGCGGTCGCGAGGTTCACCGACTTGTCCGTCGCCTGCGCGGACAGCACCACGGCGACGAGCAGCTCGAAGGGCGTGCGGTAGACGAGCTCGGTCTTCGGGTCCGGGTTGGCCGCCTGCAGCCGGCGGTAGATCTCGCGGCGCTTCTCCGGGTTCATGCGCGCCGCTTGCGGGCGAGGATTTCGGCGACCACGGCACGGCGGTCCGCGCTGAGCGGGACGATCCGTTCCCTCTCCAGCCGGGCTTTTCGCGCGCGTCCCCGGTCGCCGGCCGCCTTCCGCTGCGCCTGAGTCCACGGCTGCATTCTCGGCACCAGGTCGATGCAGTCCACCGGGCAGGGCGGCAGGCACAGGTCGCAGCCGATGCACCAGGGCTCCACCACCGTGTGCATCTGTCCCTGCGCGCCGACGATCGCGTCCACCGGGCAGGCGTCGATGCAGCGGGTGCAGCCGATGCACTCGGCTTCGCGCACCACCGCGACGAGATCGCGCTTCATGCCGGCGCGTAGGCGCGGCGCGTGTCGCGCGCGAGCTGCTCGTGCACGACCCTGCCGCCGCGGACTTGAATCCCGCTCTTCAGGGCTTCGTCCGCCCGCCCGGAGATGATTTCGAGGACAAAGGGCAGCACCGCGCGCTCGAGCGCAAGGCTCGCGGTCCGCGCGCAGGCCGCCGGCATGTTCGGCACGCAGTAATGGACGATGCCTTCCTCGACATACACCGGAGCGCTGTGCGAGGTCGGGCGCGAAGTCTCGGCGACGCCGCCCTGGTCGATGCCGACGTCGACGAACGCCGAGCCGCGGCGCATCGCGCGCAGCATGGGCCGCGTGATGAGCTTCGGCGACAGCTTTCCGGGGACGAGCACGCCCGCGATGACCAGATCGGCATCGCTGAGCGCCTGTTCGATCGATCCCGTGCCGAACCTTGCGCGGGGAAATCTTTCCCTCAGGGCGGCGAAGCGCTTTTCCGTTCTGGCGAATACGCAGACGTCGGCGCCCATGCCGTGCGCCACCGCGAGCGCGTTCGAGCCGGCGTTGCCCGCGCCGAGGATCACGACCTTGCCGGGCGCAATTCCTTCCAGCCCCGGCAGGAGGACGCCGCTGCCGCCGTTCTGCTTCTGCAGGCACCATGCGCCCGCCTGCACCGCGAGCCGCCCGGCGATCGCCGACATCGGCGAGAGAATCGGCAGGCCGCTGCGCTCGCCGACCGTCTCGTAGGCGATGAAGGTGGCGCCGGAGGCGAGCGCTGCTTCGAGGAGCCTGGGCTCGGGGCCGAAATGCTGGAAGCCGAACACGGTCTGGCCGCGCCGGGGCTTGCCGTACTCGGCCGGCTGCAACTCCTTGACTTTCACGACCAGCTCGCAGCCCCAGGCGTTGCCGATCGCGGCGCCAGCAGTCCTGTAGTCGGAATCCGAAAAGCCGACCGCGCTTCCCGCGCCGGCTTCCACGACGACCTCGCAGCCCAGCGCCTGTACGCCGGCAGGCGTCAGCGCGACGCGAAATTCGCCGTCCTTTACTTCCCGGGGTAGGCCGAGACGCATTCCCGGACGAGCCTCGGCCCGCGGTAGACGAGGCCGGTCAGGATCTGGACGAGCGTGGCGCCGGCGGCGAACTTCTCCGCCGCATCGGCGCCGCTCATGATGCCGCCGCAGCCGATGAGGGTCACTTCGTTCTTCAGCATGCCGGCAAGGGTGCGCAATACGCGGGTCGCGCGCTCGCGCAGCGGCGCGCCGGAGAGGCCGCCTTCTTCGTCGGCGAAAGGCAGCCCTTCGACGCCTTCACGCGAGAGCGTGGTGTTGGCCGCCGCCACGCCTTCCATGCGCTCGCGGCGCACGACGTCCGCCACGTCCGCAAGCTGCGGCGCGGTGAGGTCGGACGAGATCTTCACCGTGAGGGCGACGTGATGGCCACGCGCCTCGCGCAGGGCGTCGCGCTTGGCGCGCATGCGGCCGAGGAGGGCGCCGAGCGCTTCGGCGGACTGCATGTCGCGCAGCCCCTTCGTATTGGGCGAGGAGACGTTGATGCTGATGTAGTCCACGTAGGGATAGACGGCCTGGAGGCAGCGCTCGTACTCGTCGGCGATCGCTTCCCGGGGCGTCTCCCGGTTGCGCCCGATGTTCACGCCGACGATGCAGCGATGGCGCGCCCCCGATGCCTTCAGGTTCTCGGTGAACGCCTCGACGCCGATGCTGTTGAAGCCGTAGCGGTTGATGACGGCCTGCGCCTGCGGGATGCGGAAGAGGCGCGGCCTCGGGTTGCCCGGCTGCGGGCGCAAGGTCACGCCGCCGAGCTCGATGAAGCCGAAGCCGAGGCTCGCGAGCGCGTCGGCGTGCTGCGCGTGCTTGTCGAGCCCCGCCGCCAGGCCGATCGGGTTCTTGAACTCCAGGCCCATCGCGCGCACCGGCTTCTCGAGCACCCTGCCGTTGAAGACCGAGCAGACGTCGGCGGCCTTCAGCGTGAGGGTGTGCGCGGTCTCCGGATCGAGGGAAAAAAGCAGCGGGCGCGCGAGCGCATACAGCATCCCGCTATTGTAGTTGCTAGGTGCGCTTGCCGAGCCGGCGCCAGGTGCCGCCGACGAAGCCTTCGATCGGCTCGAACTTCGACTTGTACGCCATCTTCGGGCTCTCGCGGATCCAGTAGCCGAGGTAGAGGTAGGGCAGCTCGAGGCTGCGGCAGGACTCGATCTGCCAGAGCACGTTGTACGTGCCGAAGCTCGCGCCGCGCCGGTCGGGCTCGTAGAACGTGTAGACCGAGGAGAGCCCGTCGGGCAGGTAGTCCACGATCGACACCATCACCAGCTGGCCGTTGTCGCGGAACTCGACCAGCCGCGTGTCGACCCGGCTCTGCAGCAGGAAGTGCGAGTACTGGTCGCGGCTGTCGTTGTCCATGCCGCCGCCGGAATGGCGCTTCGACTGGTAGCGCAGGTAAAGCGCGTAGTGCTCGAGGCGGAACTTGAGCGGCTGCGCCGTGGCGGTGAGCCCGGTGTGCGCCTTCCAGGCGCGCCGCTGCGACCGGTTGGCCTCGAACTGGCCCACGGGGATGCGCACCGGGACGCAGGCGCGGCAGCTGTCGCAGTGCGGGCGGTAGGTGAAGATGCCGCTGCGGCGGAACCCGGCCTTCACCAGGTCGCCGTAGAGCTCGGTGTTGATCAGGTGGCTCGGCGTCGCGACCTGCGAGCGCGCCATGCGGTCGGGCAGGTAGCTGCACGGGTAAGGCGCAGTGACGTAGAACTGCAGGACTGCATGCGGCAGGTCGTTAAGTCGCGACATTCCACTTTCCAGGCTGCTCGGGGTAGTTTACCAAGGGCGCGAGGGCGCGCAAAAAGGACCGGCGGGGGATCTCGCGTGCGCCCAGCGAGGCAAGCAGCGCGGTGTTCATCTGGCAGTCGATGAGGGGATAGCCTTTTTCCCGCAGAAACCTGACCAGGAAGACCAGTGCGACCTTCGAGGCGTCCGTTGCCCGGGAGAACATCGATTCTCCATAGAACATGCGCCCGATCGCCACCCCGTAGAGGCCGCCGACCAGATCATCGCCGAGCCAGGTCTCGAAGCTGTGGGCGTGGCCGGCGCGGTGCAGCGCGAGATACGCCTTGCGCATCGCCGCGCCGAGCCAGGTGCCTTCCGGGCGGTCGGCGCAGCCCTCGAGGACGCGGGGGAACGCCGTGTCGATCCTGAGCTCGTAGCCCTTGTTGCGGACGCTTTTCGCCAAAGAACGCGGCACCTTGAGCTCTTCGCAGTAGAGCACCATGCGGGGATCGGGCGACCACCAGAGAAGCGGCTGGCGGCCGGAGTACCAGGGAAAGATGCCATGCCGGTAGGCCTCGAGCAGGCGCTCGACCGACAGGTCGCCGCCCGCGCACAGGAGGCCGTTCGGCTCCTTGAGCGCGCGCTCGACAGGCGGGAACGGGTCCTCAGGTCCGAGCCACGCTAGCACTTCACCTGTTGTCGGCAGTAATTGTCCAGTTCCTGCACCACGCAGGTATCGCCGACCGGCTGCTGCGCCCGGTTGCCGTGTTCCATGGCGAGCCTGAAGGCGTATTTCTCGAAAAACTCGTGAAACAGCTCGCCGCCGAGCGTCCCGACCGCGTAGAGCGCGTCGCTCGCCGCGTCGTGCTCGAGCAGGATGGCCGCGAGCGGCTGCGGCGCCGGTCCGGCGAGGACGCGGCCGCCCTGCGCCGGGTCGTACTGGCTGTGCTCGGAGCAGCAGTGGATCACCGCGGCGAGCTTGTTGCCCGGCGTCTTTTCGGGCCGGTAGCTGATGAAGCTGATGTCGCGCGTGGGATAGGTCAGCTTGTGGGCGCAGATCGCCGAGTACGCCACGATCGAGTGCTGCGCGCCGACGCCGCCGCCCCACTCGTAGGGGGTCTGGTCGGCGGTCCGCAGCCGCGCGTGCGCCTCGAGCGGTTTCCCCAAGTTCAGCAGGAAGCAGGGCGTCGCCGCATAGGGGTAGTGGAAGACGAGGTTTCGGTCCACCGGGATCGCCTGCGCCCGCAGCGGCACGCCGTTTGCGTCCACCAGCCGGGCGCGCGCATAGCGGTGCGGGCGCGCGTCGGCGCCGAGCGCGAGCGAAGCGGGGAGAGCGGCCGAGGCGGCGCAGGCCATCACGAAATCGCGTCGCTTCATCCGCGGTAGCATACTTCATGGCGCGTGAGCTCAGCGTGCGCTGCTGCATTGCCGGCGGCGGCCCGGCCGGCATGATGCTCGGGTTCCTCCTGGCTCGCGCCGGCTGCGAGGTGGCCGTGCTGGAAAAGCACGGCGATTTCCTGCGCGACTTCCGCGGCGACACGATCCATCCTTCGACGCTCGAGCTCATGGCGGAGCTGGGACTGCTGGAGGAATTCCTGCGCCGGCCGCACGACAAGGTCGAGGAGCTCGCCGGGGACGTCGGAGGCGAGCGCGTCGTGCTCGCCGACTTTCGCCGCGTCCCGACGCGCTGCAAGTTCGTTGCATTCATGCCGCAATGGGATTTCCTCGACTTCGTTTCCCGGCACGCCCGCGCCCTCCGCGTCTTCCATCAGGAAATGCGGGCCGAAGCGCATGAGCTCGTGCTCGAAAAGGACAAGGTCGTGGGCTTGCGCGCGCGCACGCAGAGCGGCGAGCTGCTGGTCCGGGCCGACCTCGTGGTCGCCGCCGATGGCCGGCATTCCACGCTGCGCGAGCGCGCGGGGCTCGAGATCGAAGTTCTCGGCGCGCCGATGGACGTCCTGTGGATGCGGCTGCCGCGCGAGCCGAGCGATCCCAACGAGACCTTCGGCCATCTCGAGCCCGGCGCGATGTTCGTCATGCTGAACCGCCGGGAATACTGGCAGTGTGCCTACGTGATTCCCAAGGGGTCGTACGAGGAAGTGAGGGCGCATGGCCTGGACAAGTTCCGGGAGAACATAGCCGGCATGTCCCCTTTCCTTGCGGGCCGCGTAGGCGAGCTTCGCGGCTGGGACGACGTGAAGCTCCTTACCGTGGCGGTGGACCGACTCCGGCGCTGGTGGCGCCCGGGCTTGCTTTGCATCGGTGACGCGGCGCACGCCATGTCGCCCATCGGCGGCGTGGGCATCAACCTCGCGATCCAGGACGCCGTGGCCGCGGCCAATATCCTCGCCGCGCCGCTTGTCGCCCGCGCCCTGCGCGACGAGCACCTGGCGGCGGTCCAGAGAAGGCGTGAATTCCCGACGCGCGTTACGCAAGCGTTGCAGATCGCTGTCCAGAATCGCGTCATCAGCCGCGTGCTCGCGAAGCGCGGCGGGCGCCTGCAGGTTCCGCTTTTCATGCGCCTGCTGCAGAGGTTCCCTGCCTTGCGCGCGATTCCGGCCCGCCTGATCGGGGTCGGCGTGCGCCCCGAGCATGTGTCCGCGAAAGCCTAGGCGGCCGGCGGCTTCTTCGCCTGAGCTAGGTGCATGTTGGCGAGGAAGGAGACCAGCGGGTGCACCCCCATCGCCGCGAGCGCGGGCAAATCCATCCTGACGAGGGCGTCGGCCTGCCCGCCGGTGAGCCCGGCTGCGCTCGCGAACGCGGCGGGATCCGCCACATAGCGGGCGCGTGCCTGCACGTCGTTGGCAATCGCGTGCAGCGCGTCGGTGAGCTGCACCAGGCCCGGTGCGATGGAGGGGTAATGCGGCGCCGCGGTCTCCTGGACCGGCGCCGACCACCAGCCGAGCGACGCATAGTTATGGTGCCAGCTCGGATCCATCTGCACGACGTCGGGCTTGCGTTCTCCCAGTGCCCCGGCTGCGACCGCCCAGCAGCGCAGCTCGATGTTGCCGGACTCGTCTAGCTCTTTCTCGTCGTAGGCGAGGAGCGAGCGCAGGTTGCCTTTGCGCAGCGGCTCCAGGCAGCGCTCGTCCCAAGCGAGATCCGGCCTCGAATAGCGCTCGGTCCCGGGGAAGTGGGACATGCCGCCGCTCGCGGTGAGCACGGCGCGCACGCCAAGGCGCTCGAGCGCCTGCGCGAGCGCGCGCCCGAACGCATAGCAGCGCTCCATGGGCGGCTGCGGAGGAAGGTAGGCGTTGACGAAGATCGGCAGGATCGGCGTCGAAACGCCCATGTGGGCGAGCGGGATGCCGAGCGCGTAGTCCACCTGTGCCGTGCTCGTGAAGGCCGGGTCGAAGCCCATCGCGTACAGCTCGCGAACCACGGCGAACGAGGTTTCGCTTGCGATGCGGTGGGAGAACTTCTTGCCGGCGAATTCGCCGCTTGCCTCGCCGCCCACATGGAAGGTGAACGGCGGCGCGACTTTCTGGAAGAACTGGAACGCATGATCGTTCGACACCGAGATCCACACGTCGGGCTGCAGGGCCTTCAGCTCGGCGCCGATGCGCGCGGCGATCGCCTGGACGCTTGCCACGGTGCGCCGGTCTTCCGTGTCGGGCAGGGTGAAGAACTGCGGCGCGTGCGGCAGCATCGCGCCGCCGGCGATGGCTGAGCTCATGCCGCGCGCTCCTTCAGGGCGCGCAGCAGCCGGTCGTCTTCCCGCGATTTTCCGACGAACATGGACGAATACTACGGATTGGACGGCCGTCCGGCGATGACTATGCGGAACGGCCCGGCGCGTTTTCTGTTGATGGAGGGCCGCGCCTCCATTACCTTAGCATCCTCATTCAAGGAGGAGGAGACATGGGCACGATAAAGAAGACGCTGGGCATCACGATGCTGGCATGCGGGTTCGTCGCGCTGCCGGCGGCGCGCGCGCAGACGGCCGCCGCCCCCACCACGCTGACCTTCAACTGGGAAGGGGCCTACGGGCGCGCCAACATCCTGGTGTGGCCGTTCCGTCCGGGCGGGCGCTTCGAGCAGCTCGTCAACCAGCACACCAAGGGCACGGTGAAGCTGGACATCAAGGAGAAGCTTTTCGGGCTCATGGACTCCGCCTACGCCATCGGCGACGGGCGCGTGATGATGGGCACGCAGTCGGTTCCGGCGGCGACCGGGACGTACCCGCTGCTCGACTTCGGCGGCATCCCGGGGCTGTTTTCCGCCATGCCCGACGGCGCGACCGAATGGGGCAATGCACTGCTCGACCCGAAGATGATGGCGGCGCTCGACGACTACACCAAGCCCGCGGGCTTCAAGGTGCTCGGCGCGGCGATCAGCCTGGCCAACAACGCGCTGTGGGGCAACAAGGCGATCAAGACGCTGGCGGACTTCAAGGGCGTCAAGATGCGCGCCTCGGGCCGCACCCAGACCTCGGCGCTGCGCGATCTCGGCGGCAGCCCGCTCACGTTGTCGCTCGCCGAGATCGAGGAGGCGCTGAGCCGCGGCACGGTCGACGCGGTCATGACGAGCAAGAGCTTCGGCGCCGAGCGCGGCCTCACGCAGATGACGAAGTACGTCTCGATCTGGCCGATCACGCCGATCTTTCCGCAGGTGATCGCCATCAACCTCAAGGCATGGGACAAGCTCTCGCCGCAGCAGAAGAGCGGCCTGCTCGCCGCCTCCGCGCAGCTCACGCGCGAGATGCCGCTCGCGCTCGAGCAGATGGACATCTCCTACACGCTGTGGATCCGCTCCACCAAGACCGAGATGGTGGTTCCCGACGACGCCGAAGTGCAGAAGGCCATGGGGCTGATGCAGCCCGTGGTCAAGGAGTGGCTCGAGACCGCCGGCCCGCACGGCAAGGACGTCCTGCGCATCGCTTCCACCTACGCCCGCGGCCCGACCTCCGGCTTCATCAGGGACATGGCGAAGTAAGCGCGTGGGGGGCAAGGCGGAGCGGCTGGTCGGGCAGCTCGCGTACGCGGCGGGCGCTTTGGCGGCGATCTTCCTGGTGGGCATCATCGTGCTCACCATGGCGGAGGTGGTGTCGCGCTACGTGCTCCACCAGCCGCTGATCCTCGCCGACGAGTTCGGCGGCTATGCCCTGGTGGCGATCACGTTCCTCGGCCTCGCCTACTGCGCGCGCGACAAGAACCACATTCGCATTACGTTCATCGTCGAGCGCTTCCGGCCGCGCACCGCAGGGTGGATCCGCCTGGTCACGCTCGCGCTCGGCTTTGCGTTCATCGCCGTGGCCGCGTGGGTGAGCTGGCAGTTCCTCGCCGATTCCTTCGCGCGCAACATGCGCTCCAATTCCATGCTGATGACGCCGCTCAAATGGCCGCAGATGGCGTTGCCCATCGGGTTCACGCTGTTCGCCCTGGTCCTGCTCGTGCACCTGGTCAAGGTGGTGCAGGACCTGAAGGCGGGCCGCAACGCCGACGAATTCAAGGCCGAGGAGTTCTAGCTTGAGCCCGGAACTCAGCACCACGCTGCTCATGGGCGGGCTTCTCGTGCTGCTCGCCTTCGGGCTTGAGATCGGCGCCGCGATGGGGCTCACTGCGGCGTTCGGGCTGGTGTTCGTCGTCGACAAGCCGCTCGTGCAGATGGCGTGGACTGCCTGGGAGTCGCTCAACTCGTTCACGCTCCTCGCCATGCCGCTTTTCGTCTTCATGGGCGCGGTTTTTTCCGGAAGCGGTGCCGTGCATCTTCTGTTTTCGGCGCTCGACAAGTGGCTCGGCTGGCTGCCCGGCGGCCTCGCCTCGGTGGTGGTGGCGGCGAACGGCGTATTCGGCGCCATCTCCGGCTCGAGCGTCGCAGCCGCGGCGACCTTCAGCATGATCGCCTACCCGGAGATGGAGAAGCGGCGCTACGATCCCGAGCTGTCGCTCGGGGCCATCGCGGTCGGCGGCACGCTGAGCGTGCTCGTGCCCCCGAGCCTGATCCTGATCGTGTACGGCTCCTGGGAAAACGTCTCGGTCGCGCGCCTCTTCGCCGCGGCGATGATTCCCGGCGTCATCCTGATGCTGCTGCTCATGCTTAGCGTCATCGTGATGGTGAAGCTCAAGCCCTCGCTCGCGCCGCCTTCGGCGAGCGCGACGTGGGGCGAGCGGATCGCGGCGATCAAGGACATGCTGCCGTGGCTGGTCGTCATCGTCATCGTGATGGGCTCCATCTTCGGCGGCCTCATGACGCCTACCGAGGCTTCCGCGCTGGGCGCCATCATGGCGCTCGGCATCGCCTGGTACTACGGGCGGCTCAGCTACCGGATGGTGCGCGAGGCGGCGCTCTCGGCGGTCAAGGTGACGGCCATGATCGGCTTCATCATCTTCGCGGCGCGGCTGCTCTCGTTCGTGTTCCAGGACCTCGGCGCGACGGTGAAGCTCTCGGGGCTGGTGCTCGAGCTCGGGCTGAGCAAGTACTGGGTGATGCTCTTCATCGTGATCCTGTACCTCATCCTCGGCATGTTCTTCGACTCGATGGCGATGATGCTGCTCACGCTCTCGTTCGTCATGCCGGTGATCACCAAGCTCGGCTACGACCCGGTGTGGTGGGGCGTGACGTTCGTGCTCCTCGCCGAGATCGGGCTCGTGACGCCGCCTTTCGGCCTCAATCTCTTCACCATGCACGCGGTGCTGCCGAAGTTCTCGGTGCTCTACATCGCGCGCGCCTCGCTGCCCTTCCTCGCGGTCATGCTGCTCATGATCTGGATCCTGATCTTCTTCCCGGAGATCGCGCTCTGGCTGCCGCGGCGCCTGTACTGAGCGCGGCGCCGGAGAGGGAAGTCGATCTCCTCGTCGCCGGAGCCGGCGCGGCGGGAATGACGGCGGCGCTGGTTGCCGCGCATGAAGGCTTGCGCGTCGCGCTGTGCGAGAAATCCGGCCAGGTCGGCGGCACCTCGGCCACCTCGGCAGGCACGTTGTGGATCCCGGGCAACACGCAGAGCCGGCGCGCCGGCTTCGACGATTCGGCGGACAAGGCGCGCACCTACCTCGACGCGCTGCTCGAAGGGCCCGAACCCCGCGCCCTGCGGGCGGCGTTTCTCGCGAGCGCTCCGGAGGCGATCGATTACCTGGAAGCGAATACCGAGGTGAGGTTCGTGCCGACAGGGCGCCACCCCGATTACCGGGAGCTGCCGGGCGCCGCGATCGCCGGACGCGGATTGATCCCGGTGCCGTTCGACGGCCGGCTGCTCGGCGCCGATTTCGCCCGGGTGCGGCCGCCGATCGATGAATTCATGCTGCTCGGCGGCATGATGATCACCAAGGCGGACATCGGGCCGCTGCTCGGCCGCTTCCGGTCTTTCGCCAACTTCGCTTACGCGAGCCGCCTGCTGCTGCGCTATGCCGCGGACCGCGTGCGTTATCCGCGCGGCACCCGCCTCACGATGGGCAATGCCCTTGTCGCTCGTCTTTACTACAGCCTGCGACAACGAACCGTCCCGGTTCTTTTCGATGCCGCGCTCGCAGAGCTGCTGCGCGAAAATGGACGTGTCGCTGCGGCGCGCGTCCGGCAAGGCGGCGCAACGACGCTGTTCAGGGTGCGCAAGGGCGTCGTGCTCGCGACCGGAGGCTTCGGCCAAAATCGCGAGCTGCGTGCCCGCTTCATGCCGCAGCCGGTGCCCGAGCACTCCATGGCGCACGCGGACAACACCGGCGACGGCCTTTCGCTGGCCTCGAGCCTCGGAGCGCAGATCCGGCAGCAGCGCGGCGCCGGCCTCTGGACGCCCGCATCGGTCACGCGCCGCCGCGACGGCAGCCGGGGCCTCTATCCGCATTTTCTCTACGACCGGGCGAAGCCCGGCCTCATCGCCGTGAACCAGGCCGGCCGCCGCTTCGTGAACGAGGGTTGCTCGTACCACGATTTCGTCGAGGCGATGTACGCCTCGCACCGGAGCGTGCCGACGATTCCAGCCTATCTGATCTGCGAAGCCTCTTTCGTTGCGGCCTATGGCCTGGGCGCGATCCATCCGGGAACGCGCGATCTCTCGGCGCACGTGGCTTCGGGATATGTCATCCAGGCCGACTCGATGAGCGAACTCGCTCGCAGGCTGCAGATCGACCCAGCCGCATTGCAGGACACCGTGGCGCGGCACAACGGATTCGCGGCCAGCGGTGTCGACCTGGATTTCGGCAAGGGCAGCACCGAGCTCAACCGCTTCAACGGAGACGAATCGCTGCCCGGCAATCCTTGCCTCAGGCCGATCCTCAAGCCGCCGTTCGTCGCCATGGCCGTATGGCCGGCGGACATCTCGGTCGCCACGGGGCTCGCGACGGATGAGCATGCGCGCGTGCTCGACGGCGGCGGCATGCCGATCGCCGGCCTCTACGCGTGCGGGAACGACATGGCGTCGGTGTTCGCGGGCCACTATCCGGGCCCCGGCACCACCCTCGGGCCGGCCGTGACGTTCGGCTATCGCGCGGCCCTGCACGCGCGCTCAGCGCGCTAGGGCTTCCTCTGCATGGTGCCAAGCACCACGCCGCCCAGCACGCAGGCGATCGCAATCCACACCGAGAGCTCGGGGACCTCGCCGAGAAGCGCCGCGGCCGACAGGATGGCGACCAGCGGGGCGCCGAGGACGCCGAGCGAGACGGTGCCGGCGGAAAGCGCGCGGCCGGCGGCTGCGGCGGCCCAGTAGGGGACTACGACGCCGACCGTGCTCGTCGCAACGAGGAGCAGCACGAGCCGTACGCTCCACTGCACTTCGGGCTGCGGCTCGAATCCGAGCGCCACGGCGAAAAGCAGCAGCGCCGCAAGCAGCGTCTCCCACGGGAGGAGCTGGAACGGCGTGGCGGTCCACCGGTGCCCTCGTATGTGGAGGATGCTGGCGGCCCACAGCAGCGCTGCGAGCAGCAAGGCGGCGTGGCCGAGGATCGAGCGGCGATCGCTCCAGTCGAAAGCGAATGGGTTGAAGAGCACGCCGAGCCCCGCCATCCCGAGCGCCATGCCGGCGATGCGCCGGCCGGTGAGCCGCTCGCCCAGGAACAGCGCGGCCCCCGGCATGACCCAGAGCGGCGTGGTGTAGGCAAGCACGACGGAACGCCCCACCGGGACGAGCTGCAGCCCGATGTTCGCCAGGATCACGAAGCCCACCATGTGCAGCAGCGTGATGCTGAGGAGCACCGGCAGATCCGAGCGCGGCGGCAGCACCATGCGGCCGCGCGGGACGACGACGGCAAGGATGGTGAGCGCGGCGAGGGCGGCGCGCAGCGCCGCGAGCCAGAAGGGCGAAAGCGATTCGAGCAGCGCCTTGTTGAGCGGCCAGGTCAGCCCCCAGCCCAGAACGACCAGCAGGAGGAGAGCGGCCCCCTTTCTTGCCGACATGGATGCATTATGCTGTCAGCCATGCGAACCCATGTGCGATGCGGCAGCCTCTTCACCGGCGCGGACGAGGCGGCAAAGGCGAACCAGACGCTCGTCGTCGACGACACCGGCCGGCTCACGTACGTGGGCCCGACCGCCGCCGCTGCGCCGCCTGCGGCAGGCGACAGCGTCCTGGATTACGGCGATCTGTTCGTCATGCCCGGCCTGCATGACGTGCACACGCATCTTGCGTACGGCAACGCCAAGACCGAGGAGGACATCGATCTCTACCAGCCGATGGAGTTCCGCTCGCTGCGCGGGCTGTTCTTCGCGCAGAAATGCCTGGCGGCCGGCTACACGTCCATCTGCGCGCCCGGCGACGCCGGGCAGATCAGCCTGGCCGTGCGCAACGCCATCGACTTCGGCCTGTTCGACGGCCCGCGCGTGACCGCCGCCGGCCGCTATCTCACCACGCGCCAGGGCCTCACCGACTGGTACCCCACCTGGATCGGCGTGCCGGACACCTCGATCGGGCGCCTGGTGACCAGCCGCGACGAGGCGATCGAGGAGATCCGCGTCCAGGCGAAGAACGGCGTGGACTGCATCAAGATCGCGCTGGACGGCGTGCAGCGCCGGCCCGACGGCGAGTTCATCGCCGCCTTCAACCAGGACGAAACCACCGCGATGGTGGTCGAAGCGCATCGCCTGGGACGCAAGGTCGTGGTGCATGCGCGCGGCCGGGAAGCGACGCTGTACGCGGCGCGCGCCGGCGTCGACCTCATCTTCCATGCCTACTACCTGGACCGCGAGTGCATCGACGCGATGCTCGAGAACGGCTGCGCGATCGGGCCGACGCTCACGTTCCCGCGCAACATCGTGGATTTCACGCGTCCCAGCGAGCCGGCCTACCTCAAGGGGCGCATCGCCGACGTGCAGCGCGAATACGACACCGCCTGCGCGAACCTGCGCAAGGCGCGCGAGGCGGGGATCCCGATGATGACCGGCACGGATTCGGGCTTCGCGGTGACGCCGTATGGCGAATGGCACGCGCGCGAGATCGAGATCTTCGTGAACGACCTGGGCTTCAGCGCGCCGGCGGCGTTGCGCGCCGCGACCGCGGTCACCGCCGGCTTCATGGCGAAGGGCGCCTCGCTTGGCGTCCTCGAGCCCGGCCGCATCGCGGACTTCATCGCGGTGGCAGGCTCGCCGCTGAAGGATGTGTCTGTGCTGCAGGACAAAGCCTGCATCCGCCACGTTCATCTGGGAGGCAGGCGAATGTCGGTGCCCGAGCGCTCCTACGACCCGCGGCAGGTCACCGACCTGGCCTGGACGAACTGGAACGACCTGTATACCCAGCAGCGCGTGCAGCAGCTCGGCATCCGGCCCGAGCGCAGGTCGGCCGCCGTTCAGTCCTCGTAGATGATTACGCCGGTCGGCGTGGGGCGCCAGCCGTTGCAGGGATTGCGCTCCTGGGGGCAGTTCGAGATGCCGATCACCAGGTCCATCTCCGCGCGCATGTCGTAATAGTCGCCGGGCCTGCTCGTCGGCTCCAGGATCTCCATGTTGCCCTTCTTGTCGACCTGCACGTTCATGAAAGGCACGAACGCATTGGGGATGGTGCGGGCGTTGAACCCCCAGTCCTTGAGCGCCAGCGCGAAGTTATCGCGGCAATTGCGCGTGCCGGCTACGCCGTAGCGGATGCGATTGACTTCCTCGCTGCACATCGGGCCGTAGGAATAGCTCAGCTCGTTGGAATAGCCGGTGATGGTCATCATCGGGTTGCAGATCACCGAGTAGAGGACGTTTCCCTTGACGAGCTCACGGCGCTTGTTGATGAGGAGCGTATTTCCGAGGTTGAGCTCTTCGCTGAGGTCGCGCTCGTTGAAGCACACCACGTCGGGCACCTGCTTGCCTTCCATGTCGACGAAGCGCAGCGTCTGCCCCGCTTTCATCGTGAGGCTGGCGTATTCCTTGGCGGGGATGACGAACTCCCGCAGGACCTTTCCCGGCACGGCATGCTTGTGCAGGATCTTTCGTTGCCTCGCTTCCTTTGCCAACAGTTCCTTCGACATTCAAGCCTCTATATAGGTTTTAGCCGTTTTTTTCCGGATGCTAGCCGGAAATCAGGTCTTCGGCGTGGAAGCCGAAGCGGCCGCGGCTGCGGTCGGCGAACCAGTGCCTGAGGGTCAGAGCCACGGTGCGAAAGGCGATGTCCTTCCACGGCACGCCGGCTTCCTCGAAGAGCGCCACCTCGAGCGTTTCCTCGCCGGGCCTGAAGTCCAGCCCGGAGAGGCGCGCGCAATAGAAGAGGTGCACCTGGTTCACGCGGGGCACCGAGATGAGCGTGAAGGGCTCAAGCAGCTCGACCTGCGTGCCCGCTTCTTCCAGCGTCTCGCGCAGGGCGGCTTGCGCCGTGGTCTCGTCGTTCTCCATGAAGCCGGCCGGAAGCGTCCAATAGCCGTAGCGCGGCTCGATCGCCCGGCGGCAGAGGAGCACCTGCTGCTGGTACCCGGGCACGGTGCCGATGATGAGGCGCGGGTTCTCGTAGTGAATGTCGCCGCACTGCTCGCAGACCCAGCGCGCCAGCGTGTCGCCGGGCGGCACGCGGCGCAGGACCGGCGCGGCGCAGTTAGAGCAGAACTTCAGGCAGGTCTCCGAGCGACTTCAAAATGGCGTCGGGCTCGAAGCCGAGCCGGTCCGCAGGCGCGCCGAGGCGGTTGATCCAGCAGACGCGAAAGCCGAAGGACTTCGCTCCGGCCGCATCCCAGCAGTTCGACGAGACGAAGCCGATCGACTCCTTCGGCACGCCGAGGCGCTCGACCGCGAGCTGGTACACCTGCGGCGCAGGCTTGAAGCGCTTGAGCGCATCCACGCTCAGCACCGCGTCGAACGCGAGCCCGGAGGCGCGCACCAGCGGGTCGATCATGTCGGGCGAGCCGTTCGTGAGGATCGCGTGCGGCGGGCCGCGCAGCTGCTGCAGCGCGCGCGGCACATCGCTGTAGGGCGAGAGCCGCAGGTATTCCGCCATCAGTGCCTCCCGCGTCTCGTCGTCAAGCGGCAGGCCGAGCATCGCGCAGGCGTGGGCGAGCGACTCGCGCGTGACCTGCGAGAACGGCGCATAGCGCTCCATGAGCGTGCGCAGCCACGTGTATTCGAGCTGCTTCGCGCGCCAGAGCTGCGAGAGCTGCGCGCCCTTGCCGGGCCACGCCGCGTCGCAGCGTCGCACGACGCTGTGCACGTCGAAGAGCGTGCCGTAGGCGTCGAACACGAGCGCGCGAAGGTCCATGGTGGCTGAATGGTAAACTGCTTTGGAACCATGCCGGACCCCGTGTCGGACCGCTACCAGGAGCTCTACGGCTCGTTCCGCTGGCAGGTCCCCGAGCGCTTCAATATCGCGCACGCCTGCTGCGGGCGGTGGGCCGGCGATCCTTCCCGCATCGCGCTCCATTGGGAGGACGAGAGCGGCGAGACGGCCAGGCTGACCTTCCGCGAGGTCCAGCGGGCGGCAAACCGGCTCTCGAACGCCCTGGCGGCTCTCGGAGTCCGGCGCGGCGGCCGCGTCGCGCTGCTGCTGCCGCAGCGGCCCGAGACAGCAATTGCATACATGGCCATTTTCCAGATGGGGGCCATCGCGCTGCCGCTGTCGCATCTTTTCGGTCCGGACGCCCTGGAATATCGCCTTCATCACGCGGAGGCGAGCATTGCGATCGTCGAGCCGACGACCATCGCCAATCTGCTGGCCGTGAAGGACAGTGTCCCCAGCCTGCGGCATGTCATCGGCGTGTCGACGCGTGAAGGCGGCGCTCTTGCGTACGAGCGCATCGTCGAGGCGGCGGCGGATTCGTTTCACTGCCTGGAGACGAGCGCGGAAGATCCTGCGCTGATCATCTATACGAGCGGCACCACGGGGGCGCCGAAGGGCGCGCTGCACGCGCACCGCGTCATGCTCGGCAACATGCCGGGATTCGACCACTCGCACGACTTCTTCCCGCAGAAGGGAGACGTCTTCTGGTCGCCGGCCGACTGGGCGTGGGCGGGCGGCCTGTTCGACGCGCTGCTGCCGAGCTGGCACCACGGCGTTCCGGTGCTCGGCTACCGCGGCAAGTTCGACGCCGAGAAGGCCTACTCCCTCCTGCAGAAATACGGCATCCGCAATTCGTTCCTGTTTCCCACCGCCTTGAAGCTGATGATGAAGGCGGTGCCGTCGCCCGCCGGGAAGTACGACCTCAAGCTGAGAAGCATCATGAGCGCCGGCGAGTCGGTCGGCGTCACGGTGCTCGAGTGGGCGAAGGAGCAGCTCGGCGTCACCATCAACGAGATGTTCGGGCAGACCGAGATCAACTACGTCGTCGGCAACTGCCAGGCCGCATGGCCGGTGAAGCCCGGCTCCATCGGCCGGCCCTATCCGGGGCATCGGGTCGCGGTCATCGATGAGACAGGGGCTGAAGTCCCGCGCGGCCAGCTGGGCGAGATTGCGGTCAAGCGGGAACAGGATCCGGTCTTCTTCCTCGAGTACTGGAAGAACCCCCAGGCGACGCAGGACAAGTTCATCGGCGACTGGGCGACGACGGGCGACCAGGGCAAGATGGACGAGGAGGGCTACCTCTGGTACCAGGGGCGCAGCGACGACGTGATCAAGAGCGCGGGCTACCGGATCGGACCGGCGGAGATCGAGAGCTGCCTGGTGAAGCACCCGGCGGTGGCGAACGCGGCGGTGATCGGCAAGCCCGATGAGACGCGCGGCGCCATCGTGAAGGCCTTTGTCGTCCTTCAGCCGGGACATTCCCCCTCGGACGGTCTCATCGAGCAAATACAGACCCATGTGCGGGGCCGCCTCGCACCGTACGAATACCCGCGCGAGATCGAGTTCATCGACGCGTTGCCGATGACGACCACGGGCAAGGTGCAGCGCAAGGAGCTGCGCCGGAGGGAAGAAGAGAAGCTGCGCCGGGCGTGAAGCGCGTCCTGCTCATCGGCGCCGGCCACGCGCACGCCGTGGTCCTGCGCGAGCTTGCGCGGCAGCCGCTCCTCGGCGCGCGCATCGATTTCGTCTCGCCGCGCGCGTTGGAGCTCTATTCGGCCATGGTGCCGGGCGTCATCGCCGGGCACTACGCGCGCGCCGCGGCCGAGATCGATTTCCGCGCCCTTGCCGAGCGGGCCTTTTGCGAGTTCTTGCAGGGCGCGGTGACTCGCCTGGACGCCGGCCGGCGCGCGGCGCAGCTCTCCGACGGCCGCCAGCTCGGCTACGATTTCATCTCGCTAAACGTCGGCTCGGCCATCGACGCGTCGATTCCCGGTGCCGAGCTTGCTTTGCGGAGCAGGCCGTTTCCGGCGCTCCTCGACGGACTCGGGACGCCGCGGCGCATCGCGATCGCCGGCGGCGGCGCGGCCGGCGCGGAGCTCGCGATGGCGTTGCGCTTCCGCGGCGCCGAGGCGGTGACCCTCTATTCAGACGAGCCGGCGTTCGCGCAGCCGCTCGCGGGGCGCGTCGCGCGCGTGCTGCGCCGCGCGGGCGTCGACCACCGGCCGGGCATGGCGCTCGAGGCGATCGAGCCGGGGATGATCGTGCGGAGCGGCGCGACGCGCCAGGAGTTCGATCTCGTGATCCTCGCCACCGGCGCGCGCGCGCTCGGTTGGCCGCGGGAGGCCGGTCTCGCGTGCGACGAGGCCGGGTACGTGGAGGTCACGCGCACGCTGCAGAGCGTGTCGCATCCGGAGGTGTTCGCCGCCGGCGATTGCGCATCCATGGAAGGTTGGCGCGAGCCGAAGTCCGGGGTGCACGCCGTCCGGCAAGGCGAGACGCTGCACCGGAACCTGGTCGCGGCCGTGACGGGCGCGCCGCTTTCGGAGTATCGACCGCGGCCGCGCGCGCTTTCCATCCTGGCCTGCGGCGCGCGCTATGCGCTCGCGATGTGGGGCGACTGGGCGGTGGAAGGGCGATGGGTGTGGCGGTGGAAGGACCGCATCGACCGGCGCTGGATGGAGAGCCTCAGGGCTTCCCGCTGACGAGGATCTTGCCGTCCGCTTCGATGACGGTCTCGCCTTTCTGGTTGACCGCGGCGCCGCGCAGCACGCAGATGCCGCCCTTGTGCTTCGGTTTGTCGAGCTTCTCGAGGACCTGCCATTCGGTCTTCAGCGTGTCCCCCGGGCGCACGGGCGCCTTGAAGCGGCACGCGTGCTCGAGGTAGGCGATCGCGGTGCCGGAGAAGTACATGCCTACGGGCGCCGAGACGAGCGCGGAAGTGAACGGCCCGTGCAGGATGCGGCCGCCGAACCTCGAGCGCCGCGCGAATTCCTCGTCGA
>DASRFM010000093.1:0-35625 GCA_035651575.1 Burkholderiales bacterium
TGAGGAAGGCCTTGTGCGCGCGCGGGTCGTCCTGCGTGCGCCGCAGCTCGTCGAAGCGCTTCTCGCGCGCCGCGGGCTCGCGCTCCTCGAGCCGCTTCTTGTTCGCGACGGTCTGCTCCTGGACGTATTTGATGTTGAGCGGCCGGCGGCGCGCCTCGTATTCCGCGAGGATCGCCTCCGGCTCGCCGCGAAAGACGCGCTGGAGCAGGCCGACGAGGTCCCAGGCCTCGTGGATGCCGCAATTCAGCCCCAGCCCGCCGATCGGGTTGTTGACGTGCGCCGCATCGCCGCAGAGGAATACGCGCCCCCTCCTGAACTGCTTCGCCACGCGCTGGTGCACGTTGTAGAGATTGAGGTGCAGGTAGTCCCGGCTTGATTCCGGCACGTAGATGCGGCCGAGGCGAGCGCGCACCGCGGCGTCGGAGAGCGCCTCCTCGTCGGCCTCGTCCTCGCGCGTGTTGAACACCGCGCGCCAGCGGCCCTTCAGGTCGTCGCCCGCGACCTTGAAGAGGTTGGTCCACTCGTCCGGGTCGGCCATGTAGTTGCGCAGCGAGCAGCCGAGCGCCGCCTGGAAGTCGAACGCGGTCGTGATCACGAGAAAGCGCTCGGGCCAGGTGTAGCCCTCGAACTCGATGCCGAGGCGCTTGCGCAGCGTGCTGCGCCCGCCATCGCAGGCAATGACGTAGTCGGCTGCATAGGTTTTGTCGCCGCAGACGATTTCCACGCCATCGGCGTCCTGCCGGATGTCGGACGCCCGCTCGCCGAAGCGCACTTCGGCGTTCGGGCTCGCGCGCAGCCGCGCGATCGCCATGTTGGCGAGCTTGTGCTGCTCGGTCTGCACCACGTAGGGAAACTCGGTCTCGCCGCGCAGGCGCTCGAAATCGAATTCCGCGACCAGGCGGCGCGTCGCGCGCTCCCAGAACTGGAAGGTGCGCGACACGATCCCGACGCGGATATATTCCTCGATGAGGCCCAGCGCGGCGAGGATCTCGAGCGTGGGCGGCTGCGTCGTGGAGGCGCGCGGGCTGGAATCGACCTTCTCCTCCGCCTCGAGCAGCGTCACGCCCAGGCCGAGCCGCGCGCACGCAAGCGCGGCGACGCTGCCGACGGGGCCGGCGCCTACGACGATGACGTTTCGACGGGACACGCAGGGATCCAGCGAGCGGCGATTATACTGACCCGATGAGATTGCTCCTCGCGCTCCTCCTCGCCCTCGGCGTCGCTTCGGCCGGCGCGCAGACCTGGCCGCAGAAGCCGGTGAAGCTGGTCGTGCCCTTCCCGCCGGGCGGCGTCACCGACAGCATGGCGCGCATCACCGCCGAGTGGCTGTCGCAGAAGCTCGGGCAGCCGGTGGTGGCGGAGAACAAGCCCGGCGCGAGCGGCGCCATCGCGGCGGAGGCGGTGGCGCGCTCGGCGCCCGACGGCTACACGCTGTTCATGGCGGCCTCGCCGCAGCTTGTGATCGTGCCGCACGTGCAGAAGATCGCGTACGACCCGATCCGCGATTTCGCGCCGGTCTCCATCGTCGGCGAGAACATGTTCGCCCTCGGCGTGCACGACAAGTTTCCGGCGCGCACGCTGGGCGAGCTCGTGCAGTATGCGAAGGCGCGCCCCGGCGAGCTCAACTTCGCCTCGGCCGGCACCGGCACGGTGAGCCACCTCACGATGGCGTTGTTCCTCGCGCGCGCCGGGCTGAAGATCGAGCCCGTGCTCTACAAGGGCGGCGGCCCGGCGATCGCGGACGTCCTCGCCGGGCAGGTGCCGATGTACTTCGGCAACCTGAACGAGTTCCTGCCGCACGTCGGCGGCGGGCGCATCCGCGTGCTCGCGGTCTCGGGCGCGAGGCGAGCGGCGCAGCTTCCAGACACGCCGACGGTCGCCGAGCAGGGCTTCCCGGGCTTCCATACCGAGACCTGGAACGGCGTGGTCGCGCCCGCCGGCACGCCGCCCGAGGCCATCGAGCGCATCCAGCGCGAGATCGCGACCGGATGCAGGGATGCGGGCTTCGCCGCGCGCCTCGCCAAGATCGGCGTGGACCCGGTGTGCAGCACGCCGGCGGAGTTCGCGCGCACCATCCGCCAGGACCTCGAGCTCTGGCGCGAGGGCGTGCGCGCCGCCGGCATGAAGATGGAGTAGCCGTGGCGCTGCGCGTCGCGATCCCGGACCTCATCTCGCCGTCGTACTTTCCGGCGATCGCGGCGGTCGAGCTCGGTTTTTTCAAGCGCGAGGGCTTCGACGCGACGCTCGAGCTCCTCTACCCGGTGACCAGGACCTACGAGGCGCTGCGCGAAGGGCGGCTCGATTTCGTCGGCGGCGCGGCGCACGCGGCGCTCTACGCATTCAAGGACTGGTCGGGCGGCAAGCTGCTCTGCGCGCTCGCCCAGAACATGTACTGGTTCCTCGTTGTGCGCGCGGAGCTCAAGCCGCGACGGGGCGACCTCGCCGTCGTCAAGGGCCTGAAGATCGGCGCCGCGCCCGGCCCGGTGGACGGCCTGAAGCGCATGCTGCAGGTCGCGGGAATCGAGCCCGGCCGCGACGTCGAGCTCGGCCCCGTGCCCGGGACCGCTGCGGGCAGCGTCTCGTTCGGCCTGATGGCCGCCAAGGCGCTCGAGGAGCGCAAGATCGACGGCTTCTGGGCGAACGGAATGGGCGCGGAGGTGGCCGTCCGCGGCGGCTACGGCGCGGTCGTCATCGATGCAAGACGCGATGGCCCCGAGGCGGCGAAGGGGTATACCTTTCCGGCTCTGGTGGCCGCCGAGCGCACCCTGCGTGACGATCCGAAAGCCGCGGCAGCCGCCGTGCGCGCGGTGCACGCCGCGCAGGCGGCGCTGCGCGAGGATCCGGCGCGCGCCACGGCGGTCGGGAAAAAGCTCTTCCCGCCGACCGAGGCCGAGCTCATCGCCGAGCTCGTGCGGCGCGATGCGCCCTACTACGACCCCTCCATCTCCAGGAGCGCGGTCGAATCCATGAACCGCTTCGCGCGCGAGCTTGGCCTGCTTTCGCGCGACGTGCCTTGCGAGCACGTGGTGGCGAGGATCGGGTGAAGCTCGAGGGCCGCGTCGCGATCGTCACGGGCGCCGGCAGCGGCATCGGCAAGGCGCTCGCCTCGCGCCTCGCGAGCGACGGCGCCTGCGTCGTCGTCGCCGACGTCCAGAAGCACGAGCTCGCCGCCGCGGAGATCGCGAAGGCGACCGGCGCGCGGACGCTCGGGCTCAAGGTGGATGTCTCCTCCGAGGCCGACGCGGCGCGCCTTGCCGGCGAGACGATGAAGGCCTTCGGCCGCATCGACATCCTGGTGAACAACGCGGCGATCTTCAGCACCCTGGAGCTTCGTCCCTTCGAGAAGATTCCGGCTGCGGAGTGGCGCCGGCTGCTCGACGTCAACGTGGTCGGCGTCGCGCTCTGCGCGGCGGCGTGCGTGCCGCACATGCGCGGGCGCGGCACGGGCCGCATCATCAACCTCGCCTCCGGCGCGCCGCTGAAGGGCGTGCCGTGGTTCCTGCACTACATCGCGAGCAAGGGTGCGGTGATCGCCATGACGCGCGGGCTCGCGCGCGAGCTCGGCAAGGACGGCATCACGGTGAACGCGCTCGCGCCCGGATTCACGCTCTCGGAAAACGTCGCCAGGCAGCCCGACCACGTGCGCAGCGGCGAGGTGACGCGCGCGACGCGCGCCATCCCGCGCGATGAGCATCCCGGGGACCTGGTCGGCGCGGTGAGCTTCCTCGCGAGCGACGACGCCGCCTTCATGACCGGGCAGACGCTCGTCGTGGACGGCGGCTCCGCCATGCTCTAGATGCGGGCGCTGCTCGGCGCGCTGCTGCTCCTCGGCGCCTGCGGCGCGCGCGCCGAGGCGTATCCGTGGCATCCCATCCGCTACATCGTGGCGAGCGCGCCGGGCGGCATCGCCGATCTCACCGCGCGCGTGCTGGGCCCGAGCCTCGCCAGGGCGCTCGGACAGCCTGTGGTGGTGGAGAACCGCACTTCGGGCGGCGTCGCCGTGGGCGGCGAGGCGGTGGCCAAGGCCCCGCCCGACGGCCATACGCTGCTCTCGGTGACGCCGCAGCTCGCGATCTCGCCGCTCATGCAGCGAAAGTTCCCCTTCGAGCCGCGGCGTGACCTGGCGCTCATCGCGCTCGTGGGCATCATTCCCAACGTGCTCGCGGTCTCGAGCCGCACGCCGGCGGCGAGCCTCCAGGAGCTGATCGAGTTGGCGCGGCGCAATCCCGGGAAGCTCAACTACTCCTCCACCGGCCAGGGCACTTCGGTTCAGCTCACCGCCGAGCTCTTCAAGAATGCGGCGAAGGTCGACATCGTGCACGTGCCGTTCCACGGCTCCGCCGCGGCGATCAACGCCCTCGTCGCCGGCAACGTCGACATGATGGTGGAGTCGGCGCTGCCGCTCCTTCCGCACATCCGCGCCGGGCGGGTGCGCGCGCTCGCCGTGGCGACGGCGCAGCGGCTGCCGCAGCTTCCCGGCGTGCCGACGTTCATCGAGTCCGGTTTCCCGGGCTTCGAGGTCAACGGCTGGACCGGCCTCGCCACCACGGCCGGCACGCCGCCCGAGGTCGTCGCCCGGCTCGAGGCCGAGACGCGCAGCGCGCTCGCCGGGGCCGAGGCCGGCGCGCTCCTCGAGAAAGCGGGAGTCACCGTCCACTTCATGGCTGCGCGCGAGTTCAGCGCGTTCTTCGGCGCCGAGATGGAGCGCTTCGCGCTCGCCATCCGGCAGTCCGGCGCGAGGATCGAGTGAGCCCCAAGCACACCATCGCCGACCACCTCCTCGGCCAGGAGCACGGCCATTCGCACGAGGGGGCGGATGCCGACCACGACCACGAGCACTTCGACGAGACGCTGCCGCTCGAGGAGAACCCGATCTGGATCCAGGACCATGTCACGCTCGCGAGCGTCGGCATCGACATCGGCTCCTCCGGGACCCAGGTCATCTTCTCGCGCCTCGCGCTGCGCCGGCACGGCGAGGCGCTCACCAGCCGCTACGTCGTCGTCTCGCGCGAGACGCTTTTCGAGTCGCCCGTGGCGCTCACGCCCTACGGCGAGGACGATCGCATCGATGCCGCGAAGCTCGGCGCCATCATGGACCAGGCCTATGCGCAGGCGGGCGTGCAGCCCGCGGACATCGACACCGGCGTGGTGATCCTGACCGGGGAAGCGCTGCGCCGCGAGAACTCCGGCGCGATCGCCGCGGTGATCGCGAACCGCGGCGGCGACCTGGTCTGCGCGAGCGCCGGCCATCACATGGAGGCGATGCTCGCCGCCTTCGGCTCCGGAGCGGCGCAGGCCTCGCAGGACCGCGGCGCGCGCCTGCTCAACATCGACATCGGCGGTGGCACGACCAAGCTCGCGATCGTCGAGCACGGCCGCGTGCTCGCCACCGCGGCGCTGCACATCGGCGGACGGCTGCAGGCGATGGACGAGACCGGCCGCATCGTCCGCCTCGAGCCGGCCGGAGAAGCGCATGCGGCAACTGCGGGATGCAAGTGGAAGCGCGGCGACATGACGATTCCGGCCGGCCTCGATCGCGTCGCGGACACCATGGCGTCGGCCCTGCTCGATTCCCTGCTTCACGGGCGCAAGGATCTGTATCTCACCGAGCCCCTGCCGAGCCTGGAAGGCGTCGCCGGAGTGATGTTCTCTGGCGGCGTGGCCGAATACGTTTATGAAAGAGAGTCCCGGGACTTCGCGGACCTGGGAAAGCGCCTCGGTGCCTGCATCAGAACAAGGATTCGGGAGCTGCCGTGGCCCCTTCTTCCGGCCGGCGAATGCATCCGCGCGACGGCGCTCGGCGCCTCCGAGTACAGCGTGCAGCTCTCGGGCAACACCTGCTACATCAGCGACCCCGGCAAGCTCCTGCCGCGCCGCAATCTCCAGGTCCTGCAGCCCGATTTCGATTTTTCCGGGGATATTTCTCCGGGAAACCTCGCGCAGGCGATTCGCTCGCACTTTGCGGCCTTCGACCTCGACGAGGGCCACGACGAGGCGGCGCTCGCCTTCCGCTGGCAGGGCCCGCCGACCTACGACCGGCTCGCGGCATTCGCCGAGGGACTCTGCCGGGGGCTTTCGCACACCCTCGAGCACCGCCACCCGCTCTACCTGGTGCTCGACGCCGACATCGCCCAGACGCTGGGCGCGATCCTGCGCGAGGAGCGCGGCGTAAAGAGCGATATCCTCGTGCTCGACGGCATCACGCTGCTCGACTTCGACTACGTGGACCTCGGCCGCATCCGCCTTCCCTCCCGCACCGTGCCGGTCACGGTGAAGTCGCTGCTCTTCAACCAGGATCCCCGGAGATAGCCATGGCGAAGGACGCGCTCGTATCGGAGGCAATGGCGGGCAAGTTCGCCACCGAGAAGGACACGCCCTACTCGCGCTGGATCCGCGAGGAAGGCCTCGACATCCTGAGCGCCCACTATGTGCCGAACCTGCACACGGTGGAGCTCAAGCCCTGGGCGCGGCGCGGAGGGCGCGGCGTCTACATCAACCACGAGGCCTCGCGCACGTCGAACGACTGCTACGTCTGCGAGATCCCGGCCGGCGGCAAGCTCGAGCCGCAGCGCCAGCTGATCGAGGAGATGATCCTGGTGCTGTCCGGGCGCGGCTCGACCACCGTGCGCAACAACGCCGGGCAGAGCGTCGCCTTCGAGTGGCAGGCCGGCTCGCTGTTCGCAATCCCGCTCAATGCCTGGCATCAGCATTTCAACGGCTCCGGGCGTGAGCCCGCGCGCTACGTCGCGGTCACCAACGCGCCCTCGGTGATCAACACCTTCGGCGAGGTCGAATTCGTCTTCGGCTGCGACTACGACTTCAAGAGCCGCTTCGACGGCCGCGCCGATTATTTCAGCGGCAAGGGCGAGCAGAAAGGCCTGCTGCTGCAGACCAACTTCGTCGCCGATGCCGTGAACCTGCCGCTCATCAGCGCGAAGGAGCGCGGCGCCGGCGGCGGCCACATCCGCTTCAACATGGCGAACGGCTCGATGAACAGCCACATCAGCCAGTTCCCGGTCGGCACCTACAAGAAGGCGCACGCGCACGGGCCGGGCGCGCACGTCATCATCCTCTCGGGCGAGGGCTATACCCTCATGTGGCCGGAGAACGAGGAGCCGAGGCGCTACGAGTGGCAGGTCGGCACGATGGTCGTGCCGCCCAACCGCTGGTTCCACCAGCACTTCAACAGCGGGCGCACGCCCTCGCGCTACCTCGCGTTCAAGCACGAGGCGGTTGCGATCCGCAACCCGCAGGGCGTGCCGAAGGCCTGGATCAGCCGCCGCCTCGGCGGCGACCAGATCGACTATGCCGACGAGGCGCCCGTGGTGCGCCGCTGGTTCTCCGAGGCGCTGGCGAAGAACGGCCTCGCGCCAAGGATGGAGGACGCCTACCAGGCGGAGCTCGTCGAGCTGCCGCCGAAGGCGGCCTGAGATGGCCTCCTACGCCGAGTCGGTGCTCGCGCCGGGCGAGCGCATCGTGCACCGCGCCGCGGTGTCGCACTGGAAGTACTTCGCTTCGTACCTTTTCGCGATCGTCTGCTTCGCAGGCGCCGTGCTTGTGCTCGTTTTGTCGAGGCACAACCAGGACCTGCCCGCCGTCGTAGCCGCGGCGCCCTTCGCCCTCGGCGTGATCGTGGCGCTGGTGGCGCTCATCCGGCGCAGCACGACGGAGCTCGTCCTCACCGACCGGCGAGTCATTGCGAAGCGGGGCTTCATCTCGCGCGACACCGTGGAGATGAACCTCTCGAAAGTGGAGAGCCTGCACGTCAACCAGACGCTGATGGGCCGCATGCTCGGCTACGGCGACGTCACCGTCGTGGGCACGGGCTCTTCGCTCGAGCCGCTGCAGGGCATCTCCGACCCTCTGGAGCTTCGCCGCAAGCTGGGCGAGATCGCCGGCGGCGCGCCGAGCGCTTGACCGGGATCAAATCCGGCGCCGGCCGGCGGCGCAGACTGGCCGCGTGGCGAAGAAGTTTCCGATCCATCCGGCGCATCCGGAGCGCAACTGCTGGGGCTGCGACAAGTATTGCCCCGTAGGCGCGCTCGCCTGCGGCAACGGCACGAGCCGGACGCAGCATCCGGTCGAGCTCTTCGGCGAGGACTGGCTCGAGCTCGATCCGCAGCCCGAGGCCGAGGCCGACGCTACTCCACGGTGATCTCGCCCACCATGCCGTCCCAGTCGTGGTCGGCGCAGGTGAGCGGATAGCGCCCGGGCTTCCGCGCGACGAAGAGCAGCTCCTTCGCGTTCCCCGGCTGAACGAGCACTTCGTTCCCCGCCTGCTCGAGCACTTCCGGGTTCTTCACCTCGACGGTCTTGAGAAATTCCGGCGCGGTGAACTCGTGCATCTCCTTGCCGCGGTTCTCCAGGCGCAGGCGGTAGGGCACGCCCGCCTTGAAGGTCAGCTTGTCCGGCACGAACACGTCGTCGACCATCCCGACCGTGACGGATCGAGCACCCGCCCAGTCGATGTCCGCGGCATGGGCGGCGCCGCACAGCAGCACCGCAGCGAGGATGAGGCCTTTCATCGCTCTCCGTCGTAGCTGAACCAGAAGGCGTTCTCGCGCGGCACGATGCGGCCGATCGAAGGCTCCGGGAAGTGGGTCGCGCAGACCGTGACCGGGCGGCCGCAGCAGCGCTCGAGGAAAGCGCGGCGCGTCTTCTTGGCGAGCGCCGGGTCCGAATCGGCGCGCATCGTCCATTGCGGCTCGAGGCACTGCACCGGGCTGTGGATCAGGTCCCCGGTGATGAGCGCCTCGCTGCCGCGGGACGCGAGGCGCACGCACACGTGCCCGGGCGTGTGGCCGGGCGTCGGCTCGAGACGGACCTCGTCGTCCAGCGCGAAGTCGCCCGAGACGAGCTCCGCCTGCCCCGCCTCCATGACGGGCAGCACGCTGTCGAGGAACTGCGGCTGGGGATGGTTGCGGTGCATGGCCTCGAACGCCTTCCATTCCTCGCGCGCGAAGACGTACTTCGCATTCGGGAAGGTCGGGATCCAGCGTCCGTCGCGCAATTGCGTGTTCCAGCCGACATGGTCCGAGTGCAGGTGCGTGCACAGGACGTAGTCCACTTCCTCGGGCCGCACGCCGGCGGCGGCGAGGCGCGGCAGGAAGGTGTCGAACTTCTGCAGGTGCCAGAAGCTTCGCTGCGGCCGCGGCTTGTGGTCGCCGACGCAGGTGTCGACGAGGATCGTGTGGCGCCGCGTGCGCACGAGGAACGCCTGGATCGGGAGCACCAGATTGCCCGAGACCGGATCGAGCGCACGAGGCTCCATCCAGGGGCGGTGTCGCGCCCAGTCCTCGGCAGTCGTCTCCGGGAAGAACTCGCGCGGCTCGAAGCCGGTGCAGACGGACTCGACGACGCGCCGGACCTCGATCGCGCCGACCCGGAGAACGTCAGACGCTGACGGGATCGCTGTCGGGCGGGGCGAAGAGGCCATGGCGCGCGTGCTCCTTGAAGTGCTGCTCGCGCGGCAATTCGAGCGAGCACGATCGGACCCTCTGATCCTTCGCCGACAAGGCGGGAACCTCCCTGCCGTCGCGGTTCGCCTTGGCCGCGTCGAGCAGCCTTTTCCTTGCCAGGACGATGCCGCGGTCGGTCGGGCAAAGGTTCTCGCGCGTGCGGTCCTGGATCGGCCCCATGCTCTCCTGGAGCGACGCGTCCTGCATCGCGATGCCCTCGACGCCCGAGTACGACTCGCCCGACTTCTGCCTGACCCTGTCGATCAGGTAGTCGTTCGTCTTGTTCTGCAGCGGGATGAACGTGCCCGGCACGTATTGGACGTGGATGCCCTTGCCGCTCCTCATGGCCTCGAGCTCTTTCGGAGCCAAAGCGCGCCTCGGGTGATAGTTGATGCTCCAGGCCCAGCAGTGCTCGTCGTCGATCGGCACCCAGACGTGCGCGCCGAGCGGGTGGCCGGCGCGCGGCGGGATGATGGTGTGTGCGGGCATGATCCACGGCGTGATGCGCCAGTAGTAGCGGCCGCTCTCGGCGTTGCGCCGCGCGCCGATGAGCAGCCCGCCCGGGAACTCCACAACGTCGAACTCCGGCATGAGGTCGTTCGCGTTGTACTCGTTGCCCTTGCTGCCAACGAAGAGCGGATCGCGCTTGAGCGCACCGGAGTGCAGGAAGGAGACGTGCGAGGAGTCGATGCCGCCCTCCATCGCCTGGAGGTAGTTGCATTCCTGGAAGCGCTTCGACACATAGCGCCGCTCGGCCGGCACGTGCGCCCATTCCACCCCCGGCGGCTCGGGCTTGAGCGCGGGCGGTCCCATGTAGGTCCACACCACGCCGCCGAGCTCGATGCACGGGTACGCCGCGAGCTTGATGCGCTTGCGCATCGGCCCGCCCTCGCCCTCCGAGGGGAGGTCGACGCACTGGCCCGTGACGTCGTATTTCCAGCCGTGGTATGGGCAGCGCAGCCCGCACTCCTCGTTGCGCCCGAACCAGAGCGAGACGCCGCGATGCGCGCAGAACTCGGAGAGGAGGCCCAGGCGCCCTTCGCTGTCGCGGAAGGCGACGAGCGGCTCGCCGAGGAGCTTGACCCGCACCGGCGGGCAGTCCGGGTCGGGGATTTCCGAGCTCAGCACCGCCGGCAGCCAGTAGCGGCGAAAGAGATCGCCCATCAGCGTGCCGGGGCCGGTGCGGACGAGACGCTCGTTTTCTTCCGCGGTCAGCATAGCTTCGGCAGGATCTCGCTGATGGGCTCGCGCAGGACCGCGTCGGCGACGTCGTCGTAGGGCGTGGGCTGCGCGTTCACGATCACTATTTTCGCCCCGGCGGCGCGCGCCACGTCGACCGTGCCGGCCACGGGATGGACCTGCAGGGTCGTGCCGACCGCGAGGAAGAGCTCCGCCTCGGCCGCGGCCTGCATCGCACGGTCGATGACCTCGGGAACCAGCGGCTGGCCGAAGGAGATGGTGTCGCTCTTCAGGATGCCGCCGCAGTCGAGGCAGCGCGGATCGTCCTCGCCCGCGCGGACCCGGTCGAGCACCGCCTGCATCGGCCCGCGCATGCCGCAGCCCCAGCACATGAACTTGCGCATCGTGCCGTGCACCTCGATCACCCGCGCCGGCGAATTGCCCGCGATCTGGTGCAGCTCGTCGATGTTCTGCGTGACAAGGACGTGCAACTTCTCCCTTTTCTCCAGCTCGACCAGGGCGAGATGCCCGGGGTTCGGCTTCGCGCTCCACGCCGGGCTGGAAAGCCGGTTCTTCCAGGATGCCCGGCGCACCTCGGCGTCGGCGAGGTAATAGTGGATGTTCGACATCTTCTCCGCCACCGGATCCTTCGTCCACAGCCCCTGCGGCCCGCGGAAGTCCGGGATGCCCGAATCGGTCGAGATGCCCGCGCCCGTGAGCGCCACCACGCGCCGCGCGGCGCCCATCCAGGAACGGACGTCGTCGACGGGCCTCAACGCCGCGCTACGGCATCTGGATCTTGCCGCCGCCGCCCATGCCGCCGCCGGACGGCAAGCCGCCCTGCGGGATCACGATGGAGGACGCCGCCTGCCGGCGCATCTCCTGCAGCTCCTTGACCGTGCGCTCGATGGCTTCGCGCGCCAGCGTGCCGAATTTCTGCGCCGCCTCCTCGAGCGAGCCGGCCGGGATGTCGAACGCGATCGGCAGCGCGCCCGCCGGCGTGAGCACCTGCGTCTCGCCCATGTAGAGCACCGGGCGCGCCGCCTCGGGCTTGCCCTCCTTCGTCACCGGCGTCATGCGCCGGATGGTGCCGATCCGCCGGTCGGTGAACACCTCCTCGAGGTACAGCGATGCCGGGTCGATCTTGATCTCGTTCTGCTCGGGTTTCGTCGCCATGTCAGCCTAAGCCAGGGGGTTGCAGCGGCGGCTGCGGCAGCACGTGCTGCCATCCGCCGGGACAGTCCTTCACATACGGGTAGTACGCGCCCGCGTTCGGGCAGTAATACCACTCCTGCGATTGCGGCGCCGGCACTGCGGGATACGGCTCCACGTACACCGGCGGGGGCGCATAGTAATACGGCGGCGGGGGCGGCGCATAAAAATACGGCGCCACGACCGGCACGCCGAGGAACACCGCGCCGTGCACGAAATGCGGGTGGTGGGCGAAGCCGTGGTGCCCGCCGAAATGCCCGCCGCGTCCCCGGCCGCCGGCCCACGAATCCCCGGCGGCTGCGAGCGCGAGGAGCGCGAGGGCGAGCATCGCCTGCTTCATGCCGTCAAGGATACACGCTTACTTTCGCAGCTTGAACCGCTGGATCTTTCCGGTCGCGGTCTTCGGCAGCTCGCCCAGGAACTCGACCCAGCGCGGGTACTTGTAGGGCGCGAGGCGATCCTTCACGTGCTGCTGCAGCGCCGCCTTGAGCTTGTCGTCGGCGCTGTGGCCCGGCTTGAGCACGACGAAGGCCTTGGGCTTGATGAGGTTCGCTTCGTCGGCGTGCCCGACCACGGCTACTTCCAGCACCGCATCGTGCGTGATGAGAGCGGCCTCCACCTCGACCGGCGAGACGTAGATGCCGCTCACCTTCAGCATGTCGTCCGAGCGCCCGCCGTAGGCGTAGTAGCCCTGCTCGTCCACGCTGTACTTGTCGCCGCTCCTCGTCCATTCGCCGAGGAACGTGCTCTTGGTCTTCTCCCGCTGGTTCCAGTACATGATCGCGGCGGTCGGCCCCTTGATCTGCAGCTCGCCGAGCTCGTTCGGCTTCGTCACCGGGTTGCCGTGGTCGTCGATCAGCCGCAGCTCGTACCCGGGCACCGGCTTCCCGGTCGTGCCGGGGCGCACGTCCCCCGGCCGGTTCGAGAGGAAGATATGCAGCATCTCGGTCGAGCCGATGCCGTCGAGAAGCTCGGCGCCGGTGCGCTCGGTCCAGCGCTTGCCGAGGTCGGCGGGGAGCGCTTCGCCGGCCGAAGTGCACACCCGCAGGCTGATTTTCGACTTCTCCGGAAAATTCTGGCTGGCGAGCAGGGCGGCGTAGAGCGTCGGCACGCCGTAGAAGAGGGTCGGCTTCTGCTCGACCAGGCGCTTGAACACGGCGTCCGGCGTCGGCCGCTCGGCCATGAGGACGGTCGTGGCGCCGACGGCGAGCGGGAACGTCAGCGAATTGCCCAGGCCGTAGGCGAAAAACAGCTTCGCCGCCGAGAACACCACGTCCGATTCCCGGATGCCGAGGACCGGCTTCGCGTAGAGCTCGGCCGTGGCGACCAGGTGGGAGTGCAGGTGCACCGTGCCTTTCGGCGCGCCGGTCGAGCCCGAGGAGTAAAGCCAGAAGCACATGTCGTCGCGCATCGTCTGCGCAGCCTCGGCCTTCGCCGGCGCCGCGGCGAGCAGCTCCTTCAGCTTCGCGTGCGGCACGACGTGCTTCAGGTCGGCGCAGCCCTTCGCGATGGGCTCGAAGTTCTTCAGGAGCGGCTCGGACACGAAGAGAGAGCGCGCGCGGCTGTCGCGCAGCTGGTATTCGTAGTCCGGCGGCGTCAGGAGCGTGTTCATCGCCACCGGCACCACCCCGGCCTTGATGGCACCGAGGAAAAGCGCCACCCAGTCGCTCGAGTCGAGCATCGCGATCGCGATGCGCTCCTCGCGCTGGATCCCGAGCGCGCGCAGCGCGTTCGCCGCGCGGTCGGCGCGCTCGGCGAGCGCCGCGAAGCTGCAGCGGCCCGCATCATCGATATAGGCGATCTTCGCGCCGCGGCCCGCGGCGAGGTTGCCGCCGAGGAGATCGACCGCCGCGTTGTACTCGCGCGGCAGGTCCTTCATGCGCGCGCGGCCTTGATGAGGTCCGAGGCCATCAGCTCCGGCTCGATGCCTTCGGCTTCCGCGGCGGCGTAGTTCAGCTCGATCTTGATGCCGTTCGGGTCGTAGAGGAAAAGCTGGAACAGCGCCTGGCCGTTCGCCCTCCTCTGCGTGAAGGCGACCTTCTCCTGCTTCAGGTGCTGCAGCATTCCGCGCAGCCCGGTGGCGCGGAACGCGATGTGGTCGATCGCGCCGGTTCCGGCACCCGTGTCCTGCGAGGTGCGGCCGAGATACTTCTTCTGGATCTCGCCCGCCTGCTTCGCGCTCGGCCCGATGTGGACCACGTCGACGTCGCCGAGATACATCCAGTGCACCGGGAAGCCGAAGTCGGGATGCGGCCCGGACTTCATTCCGAGCACGCGCGCGTACCAGTCGCGGGTCGCGTCGATGTCGTCGGCGGCGAGGAGGAAGTGCTCGATGTGGGAAAGAGCCATGCACTAATATATTACGGAAGAGGGGGAACGATGTACTTCGCCGATTCCAAGCGCCTGACCGCCGCAGGTGCAAAAAAAATCATGTCCGCGGCGCTCGAGCGCGCGAAGCAGGAAGGCATCGCGGTCACGGTGGCGATCGCCGACGCGGGAGGCAACCTGCTGCTTCTCGAGCGCATGGAGGGCGGACGCTTCCACACGGTGCACTCGGCCACCACGAAAGCGGTGTGCGCCGCCTCGAACCGGCGCGCGACCTCGCCGCGCGGCGCGCAGGGGCAGGCGCTCGACGTCGCGCATGCGCTCGGCCTGGCGCTCGCCGCCGGGCCGGAGCGCTGGACCGCCATGGAGGGCGGCTGCCCGATCCTGGTCGACGGCGAATGCCTCGGCGGCGTCGGCGTCGCGGGCGGCAGCTGGGACGTGGACGAGAAGATCGCGCGCGAGGCGGTGCAGGCCGTCGGAGCCCGCGCCGAGTGAGCACGCCGCTCAAGGTGGCGTGCATCGGCATGGGTTGGTGGTCCGACGTCCTCGCCGATGCGATCAAGCGCTCGGGCAAGCTGACGATTGCCGCCTGCTACACCCGCTCGCCGGAGAAGCGTGCGGCGTTCGCGAAGAAATATGGCTGCCGCGCCGCCGCCTCCTACGAGGAGATCCTTTCGGACAGGAGCATCGAGGCGCTCGTCAATACGACGCCGAACGGCGTGCACCTGGAGACGACCCGTGCTGCGGCCGCGGCTGGAAAGCACGTCTTCCTCGACAAGCCGATCGCGAACACCGTCGCCGATGCGCGCGCCCTCACCCAGGCCTGCCGCAAGGCCGGCGTGGTGCTCGCGCTGGGCTACCAGCGCCGGCGCGAATCGCACTTCCGCTGGGTGAGGAACGAGATCGACGCCGGGCGCTTCGGCAGGCTCGTCAACGCCGAAGCCAACATCAGCCGCGACCGCCTCGGCAAGATCGACCTCTCCTCGTGGCGCTACACCGCCGAAGGCATGCCGGGCGGCGTGATGCTGCAGATCGGCATCCACTACACCGACGTGCTCGAGTACCTGCTCGGCCCGGTGAAGGCGGTGAGCGGGCGCTTCGTGCGCCTCGTGCTTCCCGGCGACAACCCCGACGTGGCGAGCCTCGTCCTCGAGCACGAGGGCGGCGCGCTCTCCACCCTGAATGCGAGCTACGCCTCGGCCTCGGAGTACTACCTGATGAATATCTACGGCAAAGAGGCCACGGCGTACTACGACATGCACTCGGGCCTGCGCCACCTGAAGCGCGGCAGCGAGCGCGCCGAGGCGGTGAGCTGCCCGAAGAACGACACCATCGCCGAGGAGCTCGAGGAATTCGCCTCCGCCGTGCGCGGGGGGCCGCCGCCCGAGATGGACGGCGAGCGCAGCACCGCTTCGCTCGCGGTCATCCTCGCCGGCATCCGCTCGGCGCGCGAAGGGCGGCGCGTCGAGGTGAAGGAGGTTTTGACATGAAGATTTTCCTGCCCCTCCTGCTTGCCCTGACGGCAAATGCGCAGGAACCGCCCTTCCCGCAGCGCCAACCCATCGAAATCACGGTGCTCTTTCCCGCCGGCAGCTCGGCCGACGTGACGGCACGCATGCTCGCCGACGGCATGTCGAAGCAGCTCGGGCAGCGCGTGCTCGTGGTGGACCGCCCGGGCGCCGGCGGCGCGATCGGCTACAAGTACGTCGCGGCGCAGAAGGCGGACGGCTACGCGCTGGTGTGGAACTCGAACTCCATCTCGACCACCTACCACTCCGGCCAGCTGCCTTTCGACTATCACGCGTTCGACGCGGTCGCCTGCGTGCTCTCGGAGTCGCCGGTGCTCGCGGTGCGCGCGGACGCGAAGTGGAAGACGCTGCGCGAATTCGTCGCCGACGCGAAGCGCCGGCCCAAGGCGATCTCGGTCGGCCATTCGGGCGTCGGCAGCCACACGCACATCTCGCTCGCCGCGCTGGAGAACGAGGCCGGCATGGAGGTGAACGAGGTGCCGTTCGGCGCCGCGCAGGTCGTGCCGAGCCTGCTCGGCGGCCACGTCGATGCGGTGCTTCAGCTCCCCGCGGCGCTCTCCGGCCCGCTGAAGCAGGGCCAGGCGCGCCTCCTCGCGGTGCTCACGAGCGAGCGGGATCCGGCGCTGCCCGATGTGCCGACGGCGAAGGAGCAGGGCTTCGAGGTCGCGCTCGAGGCCTGGCGCGGCATCGCCGCGCCGCACGGCACGCCGCCGCAGGTGATCGCGACGCTCGAGAAGGCGATCGAGGCGGCGGCGCAGTCGCCGGAGTTCGCGAAGGGCAGCGAGAACCTCGGCGTGCGGCCGGCGTTCCTTCCGGCCGAGGCGTTCAGCGCGCGGATTGCGCGCGAGGACGCCGCCCTGATGCGCCTGATGTCGCTGATCGGCCTGAAGAAGGAGCCGCAGAAGTAGAGGCCGAGCGCAGCTCGCTCGTTGCCTCGGCGATCAGCTTGCCGCAGTTGCTGTCCTTGCCCGGCCCCTCGTTCACGAGCGGGATCACGGCGAGCAGGGGATTGAGGATTCCCATGATCAGCGCGCCCGCGCCCTTGGCCGCCATCTTCTTCACGTCGGGCCGCACCTTCGGATCGCTGAAAGTGCCGCGCACGTAGAGCGGGCTGTTGAGCGAGGCGAGGCTCTTGTCCTTGGGCTCCGGCAGGAAGGTGAGGTCGAGCGACTCCTTGCCGAGGTTGATGTCGCCGCTGCCGCCGACGTTCACCACCTGCGTGTCGAAAACCAGCGCGTTGGTCTGCATCACGCCGTTCTTCACGCCCCAGTCGCCCACGACGCAGCGGATGGGAATCTGCTCGTCGCCTTTCATGTACACCTTGGCGACGCCCCAGAGGTCCATCGCGGCCGCCTGCATGATGAGCTCGCTCACGTGCCCGCCGTCCATGTAGAGCCCGATCTTGCCGTTCGCCGAGCCGAGCATCTTCGCCACCGAGTTGCCGCGCCCGGCGATCTCCACCGCGCCGCTCAGCTCGCCCACCGAGGCGCGCGTGATCTTCAGCGTCGGGAACATCTGCGAGAGCTTGAGATGCTCGACGCGGATCTTCGCGTCCGCCTTGATGGCGTTGCCTTCGCGCCCGTCGAGCCGGATCGGTCCGACGAGGCGCCCGCCCGCGACGCCGAACTCGAGCGGGTCGAGCGTCAGCACCGCGTCCTGCATGCGGATGCGCGTGGACAGATTCTCGATCGGCAGCTGCTGCGGGCGCTCGATCTTCCCGGCGCGCAGCCTCACGTCGGCGTCCACGCTCTTCCAGCGCTTCGCGTCGAACGGCGCGTCGGGCAGCACGCCGCTCTTCGCCGGCTGCTGCGTGCCGACCACCGGGCCGAGGTCGGCGAGGTCGAGAACCTTCGACACGAGGTCGCCGCGCATCACGGGCCGCTCCCCGGAGATGTCGACCTCGAGCGTCCCGGCGAGGTCGCTCTCGCCCACCTTGCCGGTGAAGTTCTCGTAGCGGATGCGCTCGCCGTTGCGCACGAGGTGGCCCGCGGTGTCGTACGGGCTGGTGTGCGGGAACGCGACGCCGAGGATGTCGTAGAGCTGCTGCATGGTCTTGCCCGAGAGCCGCACCTTCATGTCGATGCCGCTCAGGCCGACGAGGCCGGTGATGTTGCCGTCCACCGCGGCGGCGGTGTCGCCGATCTTCGCCTGCGCCTTGACGGGGTACGGGGTGCCGTCGTCGTCGCGCAGCGCGAGCACCGGGCCGCCGTGCCCTGACGCGGCGAGCGGCAGCCCCGCGTGCTTGCCTGAAGCGCGGAAGCCGACGCCGGACGAATCCGTCGAGAGCTCCACGCGCACATCGGTGTTCCGCACGCCGTCGGCGTACGTGAGGATGCCGTTGTCGAGCGTCAGCTTGCGGATGCTGACGCGCGAGCGCTTGTGCGGCTGCGGGTTGCGCTCCAGGATCCAGTTCTTCCGGCCCTGCGCGTCCTGCTCCAGGTTGACCACCGGCTTCACGAGGTGCACCTCCGGCAGGACGAGGCGCCCGGCGACCAGCGGGAAGCCGCTGAAGGTGACGACCGCGGAGTCCGCGCTGACGAGGTACTTCTCCCGGCCCCACGGCGCGTTCGCGAAGGTAATTCCATCCAGCCGGATGCGCGGATGGACCCAGGACCACATCGGGCGGATGTCCCGGATCACGAGCTCGCGCCCGGTCGCCTTCTGCACCGCGTGCGCGATCGGCTCGCGCAGGAGATTCAGCCCGAAGAACAGGAAAAGGACGCAGGCGAGGAAGACAACGCCCGCGATACCGACGATCCACCTGAGGGCCCGCATGCCTCACGCGGAGGCAAACTTCGTGCCTTGCTAGGCGGGCTGCTGCAGTCTTTCCTTCACCTTGCCGAGCCACTGCTGGCACCACTCGAGCGCCGTTTCCTCCGGCAGCACGCCGCTCGACGCGTCGTGCGTGTGCCGCTCGCCCACGCGCTCGGCGCCGAGCTCCGTGAGGATGTCGTCGAATCGCTTCCCGCCGTAGTTGAAGGTCTCGGCGTAGGTGCGGTCGCCGAGGCCGAAGACGCCGTAGCGCACCTTCGCGAGGCTTGGGCGCTTCTTCTGCAGGTCCTCGTACAGAGCGCGGGCGTTGTCCGGCACGTCGCCCTGCCCATAGGTGGAGGTGCAGACGAGGAACACGCCCTCGCGGGCGAAGACCGAGCTGTCCAGGCTGTCCATGAGGAGCGTCTCGACCTGCGTGTCGCCGTCGTCCAGCGCGAGCTCCATCTCCTGCGCGCAGAGCTGCGCCGTCCCGGTCATGGTGCCGACGAGGATCGTGATCTTGAGGGGCATTGCCCTAAAACTATATTGCACGCTACAATGACCGTCAAGCACTATACTTCACGTGAACGCACCCACCTCCCTCCGCGCCGTCCAGGACCCGGACGCCGCCTACCTCGCCCGCCTCGGCGAGCGCGTGCGCGCGCTGCGCGGCGAGCACGGAATGACGCGCAAGGCGCTCGCCCAGGCCTCGGGCATTTCCGAGCGCTATCTCGCTCAGCTCGAGGCCGGCCGCGGCAACATGTCGGTGCTGCTGCTGCGCAAAGTCGGCCGCGCCATGGGCGTGCCGGTCGAGCGCCTGGTGCACGAGGCGGACGTGGAGCCGCGCGCGCGGCGCATCGCGCTCGTCGGCCTGCGCGGCGCCGGCAAGTCCACGCTCGGCGCGAAGCTCGCGCAGGCCCTGCGCGTGCCGTTCGTCGAGCTCGACCGCGAAGTGGAGAAGGAAGCCGGGGCGAAGCTCGGCGAAGTGTTCGTCATGTACGGGCAGGACGCGTACCGGCGCTTCGAGGAGCGCGCGCTCGAGCGCGTCCTGAACCAGCACGAGCGCGCCGTGATCGCGACCGGCGGCAGCCTCGTCACTGCGCCCGCCACCTACGAGACGCTGCTCGAGCGCTGTGTCTGCGTCTGGCTCAAGGCGGCGCCTGAAGATCACATGTCCCGAGTCATCGCGCAAGGCGACCTGCGGCCCTTCAAGGGCCGCTCGGCCGCCCTCGACGAGATCAGAAAGCTCCTCGCGGACCGCGACCGCCTTTATGCGCGCGCGGACCTCACCGTGGACACTTCCGGCAAGAGCGCGCGTCAAAGCCTGGACGAGATCAGAAAGGCCCTCGCATGATCAGCTTCGAGACCGACCCTTCGCGCTACAACCACTGGAAGCTGTCCTTCGACGGGCCGCTCGCCACCCTCGCCCTCGACGTGAACGAGGACAAGGGCCTCGTGCCCGGCTACAAGCTCAAGCTCAACAGCTACGACCTCGGCGTCGACATCGAGCTGCACGACGCGCTGAACCGCATCCGCTTCGAGCATCCGGAAGCGAAGGCCGTGGTCCTCACGAGCGGCAAGAGCCGCATGTTCTGCTCCGGCGCCAACATCTACATGCTCGGCGCCTCGAGCCACGCCTGGAAGGTGAACTTCTGCAAGTTCACCAACGAGACGCGCAACGGCATCGAGGACTCGAGCGCGCACTCGGGGCTCAAGTTCCTCGCCGCCCTGAACGGCACCACCGCGGGCGGCGGCTACGAGCTCGCCCTCGCCTGCGATGAGATCGCGATGATCGACGACCGCTCCTCCACGGTGTCGCTGCCCGAGGTGCCGCTCCTCGGCGTGCTGCCGGGCACCGGCGGCCTGACGCGATTGATCGACAAGAGGAAAATGCGTCGCGACCTCGCCGACGTTTTCTGCACCACCGCCGAGGGCGTGCGCGCCGACCGCGCCAAGGAATGGAAGCTGGTGGACCACGTCGCGAAGCCGCAGCAGTTCGCGGAGTTCGTCAAGGCGCGCGCGCTCGAGCTGGCGAAGCAGTCGGACCGGCCGGGCGGCGCGGGTATTCCCCTTGCTCCCCTGGGCTACAACCGCATCGTCTCGGTCAAGGTGGACGCCGCGACGCGGACCGCGGAAATCACCGTCGCGGGTCCCGAGCGAACGGCGCTCGAAAGAAGCGCCGACTGGTATCCGCTGCGGCTCGCGCGCGAGCTCGACCGCGCGCTCCTCGACCTGCGCCACAACCACCTGGACATCGGGCTCTGGCTGCTGAAAACGCGCGGTTCCGTGCAATCCGCCCTGGAAATGGACGCCGTTCTGGAGAAGAACAAGGCGGACTGGTTCGTGCGCGAGACGCTCGGCTACCTGCGCCGCACGCTGTCCCGCCTCGACGTCTCCTCGCGCTCGATGTTCGCGGTGCTCGAGCCCGGCTCCTGCTTCGCCGGCACGCTCCTCGAGCTCGCGCTCGCCGCCGACCGCATCTACATGCTCGACGCGGAGAAGGGCCCGCAGGTCGCGCTGACGGCGATGAACTACGGCGCCTATCCCATGGCGAGCGGGTTCCCGCGGCTGCATGCGCACTATTGCGGCGAGGTTCCTGCTTTTCCGCTGAATGAAACGCTGGACACGAAGCAGGCGCGCGACAAGGGGCTCATCACTTCGGCGCCGGACGACCTCGACTGGGAAGACGAGCTGCGCATCGCGGTCGAGGAGCGCGCGAGCCTGAGTCCCGATGCGCTCACCGGCATGGAGGCGAGCCTGCGCTTCAGCGGCCCGGAGACGATGCTGACCCGCGTCTTCGGGCGCCTCACGGCGTGGCAGAACTGGGTGTTCCAGCGGCCGAACGCCATCGGCGAGCAGGGCGCGCTCAAGGTCTACGGCACGGGCGCCAAGGCGAAATTCAACTGGGAGCGGGTGTGATGAGCGCAATCAACTACGCGGAAAAGATCCCGAACAACGTCAACCTCGGCAACGACCGCACGCTGCAGCGCGCGCTCGAGCACTGGCAGCCGCATTTCCTGCAGTGGTGGCACGAGATGGGGCCGACGGACTTCGAGAGCGCCGACGTCTACCTGCGCACGGCCATCTCCGTGGACGCGCAGGGCTGGGCGCACTACGGCGCGGTGCACATGCCCGAGTACCGCTGGGGCATCTTCCTCGCCGACGCGGTCCCCGAGCGCAAGATCGGCTTCGGCGATGCGATGGGCCAGCCGGTGTGGCAGCAGGTCCCGGGCGAGTACCGCTCCACGCTGCGCCGCCTGATCGTCACGCAGGGCGACACCGAGCCCGCGTCGGTCGAGCAGCAGCGCATGCTGGGCCACACCTGCCCTTCCCTCTACGACCTGCGGAACCTGTTCCAGGTGAACGTCGAGGAAGGGCGCCACCTCTGGGCGATGGTCTACCTGCTGCACGCGTATTTCGGCCGCGACGGCCGCGAGGAAGCCGAGGAGCTGCTCGCGCGCCATTCGGGCGACGCCGACAAGCCGCGCATCCTGACCACCTTCAACGAGCCGATGCGCGACTGGCTCTCGTTCTTCTGCTTCACCTACTTCACCGACCGGGACGGCAAGTACCAGCTGAAGAGCTTCGCCGAGAGCGCGTTCGACCCGCTGTCTCGGACCTGCCGCTTCATGCTCACCGAGGAAGCGCACCACATGTTCGTCGGCGAGACCGGCATCAGCCGCGTGGTGAAGCGCACGCTGGAAGCGATGAAGGAGCTCGGCACGGACGACCCCGCGCGCATCCGCGCGCACGGCGCCATCGACCTGCCCACGCTCCAGCGCTACCTCAACTACTGGTGCTCGAGCTCGCTCGACCTCTTCGGCTCCGAGATCTCCTCCAACTCGGCCGCGAACTTCGCGAGCGGGATGAAGGGCCGTCCCGACGAGACGCAGTACGAGGATCATGTGCTGCGCGACAAGACCATCCAGCTGCTCATGCCGGACGGCGAGCAGCAAGTCCCGATGCTGAACGCGCTGAACGAGGTGATGCGCGAGTCCTACCTGAAGGATTGCGAGATCGGGCTGAAGCGCTGGAACCGCCAGATCGAGCGCGCCGGGCATGCGCTGCGCCTTGCGCTGCCCTCCTCGCGCTTTCGCCGCTCGATCGGTCCCTGGGCCGGGCTGCCGGTCGACCCCGGCGGCCGCCTCATCGACCAGGCTGCCTACGAGAAAAACCTGAAATCGTGGATTCCCACGCCGGAGGACCAGGCGTTCATCCAGTCTCTCATGCGCAAGGTGATCGAGCCCGGCAAGATGGCCGCCTGGATCGCGCCGCCGGAGCGCGGCATCAACAACCTGCCGGTGGACTACGAGTACGTTCATCTCCACTGAGGAGTTTCTCGGCCGCATGCTGGAGTCCGAGCGGGCCGGCGCGAAGGCGCTCGTCGTCTTCATGGACGAATGGCCGCGCAACGGCGCCGAGTGGACGGTGCTGCGCAGGATCCACGACGACGAGGCGCACAATTGCGCGCTCATCGGCGAGCAGCTGAAGAAGCTGGGCCGGGACTACAGCCACGCCACCGGCGAGTTCTACGCCAAGGCGACGGCGGTCCAGGGCAGGCGCGAGCGGCTGCAGATCCTGGTCCGCGGATTGCGCTGGGCGGTGCGCGAGTTCGAGCAGGCGCTGGCGCGGCTGCCGCAGGAGCCGCAGGCGCTCTTCACGCGCATGAGGGATTCCCACTTGCGCAGCATCGCCGCGCTCGAAACGCTGCTCCGCTCCTAGAATCGCGGCATGCCTCTCCGCTTCGCGCCGCCGCAGGTGAATCTCGACAAGCGTCCGGACGGCAGCGTGCTGCTGCGCTCGCCGCAGCGCCTCGGCGCGTATCCCCGCTGCGTCACCGAGTGGCTCGTGCACTGGTCGCACGCCGCGCCCGAGCGCGTCTTTCTCGCCGAGAGAAAAGGCGACGCCTGGCGCAAGCTCTCGTACCGCGAGACTTACGGCGCGGTGCGGCGCATCGGCCAGGCGCTGCTCGACCGCGGCCTGACCGGGGAGCGGCCGGTCGCGATCCTCTCCGACAACGGCATCGACCATGCACTGATGGCCTTGGGCGCGATGCACGTCGGCATCCCGGCGGCGCCGGTGTCGCCGGCCTATTCGCTGATGTCGCAGGACTTCGGCAAGCTGAAGCTGATCTTCAAGCTGCTGGAGCCGGGCCTCGTCTACGCCGCCGATCCGCAGAAATTCGCCGCCGCCCTCGCCGCGGTCGGCGCCAAGGCGACGCCGATCGCCGAGCTGATCGAGACCAACCCCGGCTCGACGCTCGAGCGGGAATTTTCGAAAGTCACCGAAGACACCGTCGCCAAGATCCTCTTCACCTCGGGCTCGACCGGGGTCCCGAAGGGGGTCATCAACACGCAGCGCATGCTGTGCGCCAACCAGCAGCAGCTCGCGCAGGCGTGGCCGTTCGTGGAGGACCGGCCGCCGGTCGTCGTGGACTGGCTGCCGTGGAACCACACCTTCGGCGGCAACCACAATTTCAACCTCGTGCTGCGAAACGGCGGCACGCTCTACATCGACGGCGGCAAGCCGGTCCCCGGCCTCGTGGAGACCACCGTGCGGAACCTTGCGGAGATCGCGCCTACGATGTACTTCAACGTGCCGCGCGGCTACGACCTGCTGCTCCCCTTTCTCGAGAAGGACGCCGCGCTGCGGCGCAACTTCTTCCGCGACCTGGACGTGCTGTTCTACGCGGCGGCGGCCCTGCCGCAGAACCTCTGGGATCGCATCAGGCGCCTCGCCGCCATGGAAGGCAGGGAAGATCTGGCGATGCTCTCGGCATGGGGTTCCACCGAGACCTCGCCGCTCGCGACCTCGGTGCACTTCCGCATGGAGCGCCCCGGCGTGATCGGCCTGCCGGTCGCCGGCTGCGAGCTGAAGCTCGTGCCCGCCGCGGGCAAGCTCGAGGTGCGCGTGCGCGGCGAGAACGTCACGCCCGGCTACTACAAGCGCCCGGACCTGACCGCGGCGGCGTTCGACAGCGACGGCTTCTACCGCATCGGCGACGCCGCGCGCTTCGCCGATGCCGAGGACGCGTCGAAGGGCATCGTCTTCGACGGCCGCGTCGCCGAGGATTTCAAGCTCTCCACCGGGACCTGGGTGCACGTCGGCGCGGTGCGGGTGAAGCTCATCGCGGCGGGCGATCCTTTGATCCAGGACGCGGTCATCACCGGCCACGACCGCAGCGAGGTGGGCGCGCTCGTCTTTCTGAGCCCCGCCGCGAAGAGCCTCGCGCCCGGCGAGGTGCGAAAAAAGCTGGAAGAAGTATTGAAGAGGCTGTCTTCGCAGGCCGGAAGCTCGACGCATCCGGTGCGCCTCATGGCGATGAGCGAGCCTCCGTCGATCGACGCCAACGAGATCACCGACAAGGGCTACATGAACCAGCGCGCGGTGCTCGAGCGCCGCGCGGCGCTCGTCGAGAAGCTCTACGCCTCCGCAGAGCGCGTCGTCATTTCTTAGACGACCCGAGCCAGGCGATGGCGCCCACGGTGAAGAAGGCGCCCGCGACCTGCACCGGAGCGACAACCTGGCCGAGCACCATCCAGCCCAGACCGAGAAGCGCGATCGGCTCGAAGTTGAGCGCCACGGTGCTGGCGGCGACCAGGCGCGGCAGCCACATGAAGAGCATGAACATCCCGCCGCAGTAGAACATCGCCAGCAGGCCGAGACCCAGCCAGCCCTGCGAGTCCTTGGGCAGCGCGAACGCGTGCGTTGCCGCGCCGGCCGCGACCACGATGAGCGCGGTCACCGCGGTCATGACGAAAGTCCGCACCCGCCCGTCGACCTCCTTCAGCGCATGGGCGTTGGAATAGAGCATCAGCATGAAGCTCACCGAGCCGCCGAGCGCCCAGCTCACGCCGGCGCCGATCTCCGCCCAGCGCTCGGCGAAGCCCTCGACGCGGATGTTGAGCGCGAGCGCGAGGCCCGCGAGCGCGACGAGCATCGCGGCGAACGAGCTCGCCCGCAGCCGTTCGTGCCCCATCGCCCAGGAAAGCAGCACGAACAGGATGGGCGCCGTGTGGAACACGAGGAGCGCGAGCGCGACCGGGATGCGCGCGACCGCGGAATACAGGCAGTAGCTCTGGACCGCGGCGCATAGGCCGGTCAGAAGGGCCGGGAGCCGCACATGGCGGGGCAGCGCGAGCGGCACGCCCTGCGCGGTGATGAGCGCGAGCAGCACGAGCGCCGTCGCGGTGGCGCGCACCACGACGCCGGTCGCGACGCTCGCGCCGTGGTCGAATGCGAGGCGCGCGCCGACGTGGTTCGACGCGAACAGCGTCGAAGCCGCGAGCAGGATCGGAATGCCGACCCGAAGCGACAGCTTGCGCGCCGGCGGGTTAGCGGAGACCGTCCTGCCCCTTGATGGCGTCCGCATCCAGCCCGCCGAGGCGCGCATGCAGGCGCCCGCGAGTCGCCGCGCAGAAGATCACCGCGATCTCGCGCGGCATGGGAGCGTCGTGGAGCGTCACGCTCATCGTGTCGTAGTGGGAGCGCACGTACAGCGCATCCTTGTGCGCGAGGGGCACGTCGATCGTCGTGCCCGGCCCGCCGCGCTTGCCGCTCGATGCGATCCACGCCTTGCCGCCGCCGACCGCGTCGCGCACCGGGTCGGCAAAGGCCGTGGTGAGAAGCGCGTTGCCGTGCTCGTACTCGCCGTCCACGCCGACGATGCAGGCCTTGCCATAGCTCTGAATTTTCAGGTTCCGGGACAACGCGGTCAGGCGCTGGCCGAACTGCCTGCCGAGCTCCGGCGAGGGCTTCACGAGGAGCGAGAGGTCCTCGCTGAACCGCCCGGCATACGGGTTCTCGAGAACACAGACGACGGCGAACTTGCGCACCGGCTCGCCGTCTGCGGCCCGACCGGTCTCGTTCGCGAGGATCTCCTCCGAGAACGTCAGCCAGCCGCGAATCCTGTAGCTCATCAGTGCGCCGCCCCGGCGAAATCCATGGGCACGCGGCATTCCGCCACCCGGACCTTCCGGTTGGGCGCCGGCGTGTTGCGCGAGCGCCCGACGAAGCGCGGCACGCCGTCCGTAATCACCGCGGCGACCGCGGCGATGTCGCCGTTGCGCAGCGAGTCGAGCGCCTCCTTCTTCGATCCGCCGACGCACGAGTCGAGGATCACGATGTCGGCATCCTTCCCGGGCTTGAGGAATCCCGAGTTCAGCCGGTAGATCACCGCGTTGTTGCCGGTGGCCGCCGCGATGGCGGTTTCGACCGGCATGTCGGTCAGGCTCGCGAGGTGGGTGATGGTGTACATCATGCCGAGCGGCATGATGCCGGAGCCGGTCGGCGTGTCGGTCGCGATGAGGAAGCGGTCCACCTGCTTTGCTTCCTTCGTGAGCTTCCAGAGCAGCAGGGTGGTCCGCAGGTTGCCGGCCGTGCACACCTGCAAGGCGATCTTCGATTCGTTCACGATGCGGGGAAAGTCCTCGTCCGGCATCGCCACCGGCCCGCCGTTGACGTGGAATGAGACGTCGGGCTGGATCTTGATGAGATGGTCGGCCCAGATGCCCGAAGAGCCCGGAATCGAAGAGCCGCCCGTGTGGACCATGGTGACCATCCTGTGCTTCTTCGCCCAGGCGATCATCGGCCCGTAGTCGTACGGCGTCTTCACCGCGCCGAAGCCGGCCTTGGCGAGCCACACGCCCTTCTCCGCGATCTCCCGGAAATCCTCCTCCTTGAGGCCCGGCTCCATGATGATCGAGCCGGCATGCACGCGCATGCCGCCGGGCCGGAAGTTCAGGAAGCAGCGCTGCGCCGCCACGGCAAGCGCCTTCACGCCTTCCGGGTCCTTCGGCCGCCCCGGGACGTGGACCTCGGAGGCGCTGATCGCCGTGGTCGTGCCGCCGTGCGTATAGCTTTCGAGGAAGCCGACCGTCTTCTGCCGCGGCGTCCAGTCGCCGAACGTGTTGTGCACCTGGGAATCGATGAAGCCCGGGATCGCGGTCGCGCCGTCCGCGTCGATCACCACGTCGAAGTCCTTGAGCGACGCGGGCGCCGTGCCGATCGCGGTGATCTTTCCGCCCTCGGTGAGGATCGAATCGCCCTTGGCGTACGGCTCGCGCCAGTCGCCGCTGACGATCGGACCGAGGTTGACGATGGCTGTCTTCATGAGAGCTTCCTTGCGACCCAGTCGGCGCAGATCTGCAGCGCCGGCAGATGGTTGTCGAACTGCGTATGCGCCGCGCCGCCGTTCGCGCCGTCGAAGACCACCAGCTCCTTGTCCTTCGAGCCGATCGCCTCGTGCATCGCGCGCGCGTCCTCCATCAGCACCTGCTGGTCCTCGGCGCCGTGCATCACGAGGAACGGGCAGCGGATCTTCGCCGCGAAATCGCCGACGCGGAAGTCCTTGACCTTGTCCACGGCGGCTTCCAGCGTGTCCGCGCCGGTGATGAACATCAGCTGGAAGCGCGGCGCGGCGATGATGCCCTGCCCCTGCATCCTCCTCACCCAGACGCGGTGGTAGTCGTAGATCGCGCCCCACGCCACGGCCGCCTTGAGGCGCGGCTCGAACGCCGCCGCCCGCGCGACGTAGTAGCCGCCGAGGCTCGATCCGACGACGCCGATCCTGCCTTTATCGACGAGCGGATGCCGTTCCAGCCAGTCGACGGCGGCGCCGACCGGCTTCTCGTAGTCGTGGCGCGTGACGAGCTTCTGCAGACGCAGCGCCTCGCCGATGCCCGGCGTGTCGATGAAGAGCGCCGCGACACCGCGCTGCGCGAACTGCAGGCGCGCGCGCAGGTACCAGAGCTCCTTGGTGGTATCGAGGCCGCAGATGAAGATCGCGGCCGGCCGGCGGCCGCTTCCCATACCCGGGACGAAATACGCGGGCAGCGTCGCCCCCTCGAACGGCACGAGCACCCGCTCCACGGGATACGCCGAGCTTTCGCGGGCGAGATCGAAGGTCCGCAGCACTTCGCGGTACGAGGCGAGCCGCTCCGGCGAGCCCGGGGGAATGAAGTGCTCGGAGATCGTGTGGTACAGGCTGGAGAGGAAATAGTCCTCCGCCGCGGTATGCCTCGACCCGGCTTTCGCCCGGGCCTCCAGGATCGCGGCGAGGCGCGCCCATTCGCGATGCCAGGTCTCGTCGTCGCCGACCTTTTCCCGAAGCTGGCGCTGGATGAGGGCGAAGTCGCCGAGCTGCCCGCCGGCGGCAAAGGCGAGGAGCGTGTTGTACGACCATCGGTAGTGCCCGGGGAAGAACTCGAACATGCTGAAAGCCGAGCTCCCGCGGTCGTCGAGGGCTTTCGCGGTCATCGCGGCAAGCGCACCGACGGTATTACTTCTCGCCGTCCTCGAGCGTGACCGGCGGCACGACGGCCTTGCCGTCCTTGATCTTCATGCGCTGCCTCGCCTGCTCGGCGTCGGTCGGGGCCAGCCTCTTGAGGGGCTTCCTGGAGTAGATGGTGATCTCGATGTTCGGGCCGTGCCCGACATTCTGGTGCGACACGCCGCGCGGGATCACGGTCATCTCGCCCTCGTTGATGGTGATCGGGCCCGTCTCGGAGTTCAGCGTGCGGCTGCCCTTGTACTGGAAGGCCCACTCGTCGGCCCCCAGGTTGCGGTGCCAGCCGCCCTGCTCGCGATCGCAGTTCGCGACCTCGATGATCATGTCCTCGTTCGCATACAGCACGAGCGGCATGTAGCCGTTCACCATGTCCACGCCGGTGACGACGCCTTCCTTGAAGATCTCGTTGAGCGAGATCTTCTGCATCCTGCGTCCGCCGTCGGCGCCCTTCTTGAGGTCATCCTCGTCCCGGTCGATGACGAACCGCTTCTCGGTGCCGTCACCCCAGTCGGCGATGGACGGGCCCCAATACGTCACGAATTCCTTGATTTTCTTCATCCGTGGAACTGTACATCGCGGGCCGCCGGCATTCAATTAGAGTTCGCTCTTCGGCAATCGGGAGAGCGCCATGTGGTACATCTGCCTGCGCAAGAGAAAAGCGGTCCAGCCGCCCGGGGAGCGGCGCGTCACGCTCGACGAGCATCTCGCGTGGATGCGCTTGCAGCATGAGCTCGGCAACGTGCTCTTCTCCGGCCCTTCGCCCAAGCGCGGCCTGGGCATCTATGTGATTCGCGCATCTTCCGAAGAGGCAGCCGGCAGGATCGCGCAGTCCGACCCCTTCACCGCGGATGGCCAGTGCGAGTTCGAGCTCATCGAGTGGGACGTGCGCCAGGCGCTCGGCGCCGGGCCGTTCACTGCCGCCGATATCCAGGCGCAGACCGCGCGCCCGCCCGCCCACGTATGAAGGAGAAAAGCATGCTCAGGATCCTTGTTGCAGGCTCGCTCTGTTGCCTGGCGCTCGGGGCGGCGGCCGAGGACTATCCGCAGCGCCCGATCCGCATCATCGTGCCGTTCGCGCCCGGCGGCGCGACCGACGTTCCGGCGCGCCTCGTGGCGCCCAGGATGAGCGAGGCGCTCGGCCAGCCGGTGATCGTGGAGAACCGCCCGGGCGCGGGTGGCATCATCGGCGTCGACGCGGTGGTCAAGGCCGCCCGCGACGGCTACACGCTTCTCATGGCCACGAACGGCGAGCTCGTGATGAATCCGTTCATCTATTCCAAGCTGCCGTACGATCCGTTCAAGGACCTCGCGCCGGTCTCGATCATGATCGAGAGTCCCCTGGTCCTGATCGTTCCCAACGCCAGCCCGTTCGACTCGGCGGCGCAAGTCATCGCGGCCGCGAAGGCGAAGCCCGGCGAGCTCACCTATGCGACCGCCGGGACCGGCTCGACGAGCCACGTGCTGACGGAGATGATGGCGCAGCACGCCGGCATCCGCCTGCTCCACGTCCCCTACAAGGGCGGCGCGCCGGCTTCGGCCGCGATGGTGAGCGGCGAAGTCGCGATGGGGCTGCTCAACCTCGGCTCGTCCACGTCGCTCATGAAAGGCGGGCGCGCGAAAGCGCTGGCGATCACGAGCGCGAGCCGGAACAGCGACTATCCGTCCTTGCCGACGCTGATGGAGCAGGGTGTGCCGGACTTCGCGGACGGAATCTGGGTCGGCATGGCGGCGCCCGCGGGCGTCGCGCAGGAGATCATCGAGCGGCTGAGCACCGAGGTGCGCAAGGCGCTTGCGGACTCCGAGGTCCGGGCGCGGCTGGCGCAGCTCGGCGTGCAGCCGCTCGGCACGACTCCGGAGGAAGCGGCCGTCCGGATCAGGCGGGAAGTCCCGCGGTATCGCGCGGCCATAACCAGCGCCGGCATCAAGGCCAACTAGCGGCCAGGCAGCCTACTTCGCGAAAGGCTTCTCCCGGTCCAGGCGGCGCTTCGCCTCCTCGGCCACCGAGAGGTCGAAGAGCTCGCTGCGCGGCACTTTCTTCTCCACGTACGTGAAGTAGTCGGCCCAGTAGTCCTGCATGGCGAGGACCGACTCGACCGGCGGGGTCCCGTCCTCGCTGACATAGGACCAGTGCGGCGCGATCGCCTTCACCACCTCGGGCTTGCCGAGGAACGTGTTCTTGGCGAGCATCTCCACGATGTCCGGATGCTTGTCCGGCGCCACGGCCGCCGCGTTGAATTCCTTCACGCCCTGGAGGTAGGCCATGGCAAAGCGGATCAGCACGTCGCGCTTGTTCTGCAGAAAGTCGCGCCGCGCCGCGTAGACGGAGATCGAGCTGTTCGGCTCGACCTGGTCGCCCGTGGCGACGATCGGCCCCCATTTGTTGTTCTGCGCGAAGAAGCCGAACTGATAGGCGACGTCGATGGCGTCCACCTGCTTCTGGCCCAGCATCTTCATGAGCTCGGGCTGCGGCGGACCGATGACCCACTGCACGTCCTTGCGCGGATCGAGCCCGGCTTTCTGCAGCGCTCGCCCGATGTCGTACTGGTTGATGCTGCCGACCGCGTTGATGCCGATCTTCTTGCCCTTGAGCTTGCCGAGGTCCGCCATCGTGCGCACGCCCTGGTCGTAGAGCTCCTGAGTCACGTTGATGGCGAGATAGCCGTAGCCCGTGCGGTTGTGGCCGCGGTCGAGCACGAAGACGAGGGGCGCGCCCTTCGCGATGCTGTTGAAGAGGCTCGCGTTCGAGGGCATGAGGGCAAGATCGAGCTCCCCCGAGACCAGGCCCGGCACCGCGAACGCGCCATCGTTGAATTTCTTCACCTGCAGCTCGATGCCCATCTTCTTGAAGTAGCCGCGCCCTTCGGCGACGAAGAATCCACCTCCAGAGATGAACGGGCCTTCGCCGACCCGCACCACGTCGTCGGCCGACGCGGGCCGCGCCAGCGCGGCGAGCAGCGAAGCCGCAAGCAGAATCCTCCAGATCATGTCCCACCTCCTCTTTGCGTTAATGAGACCACGGTGCGACCTTGCGGTCGATCCAGCGCTGCAGCTTGACCACCAGCGCGCCGACCACCGCGAGCACCACCAGGTCCGCGAAAACCTTCTCGGTCTCCATCACCTGCCCCGCCTGCATCAGCAGGTATCCCATGCCGCTGGTGCTCGAGCCGCCGATCATCTCGGCGGCGATGACCAGGATGATGGTAACGCCCATTCCGAGGTGGAGCCCGGCGAAGATGCTCGGGATGGCGGCCGGGATGACGACCTTGAGCTGGACCTGCCGCCGGCTCGCGCCGAGATCCTCGGCGGCCTTCATCAGGCCGCGGTCGACCTCCCGGATCCCGGCATAGGTGCTGATGACGATGGGGAAGAACGCCGTCACGGCGCTGATGACGATCTTGTACGCCTCGCCCGTGCCAAGCCAGATCAGCAGGAGCGGGATGAGCGCGATCTTCGGCAGGGGGTAAAGCGCCGCGATCCACGGGTCGGCGACCCGGGCGACCAGCCGCGACATCCCCATGAGCACGCCAAGCGCGACGCCGGCAAGGCCGGCGATGGCAAAGCCGCCGAAGATGCGCAGCAGCGTGACCCCCAGGTTTATCGCGAGCGAACCGTCGGCGATCATTCGCCACAAGTAGACGGCGATCGAGCTGGGCGGCGGCAGATAGATCGCCGGAATTCCCCGGGCGCGCACGAAGATCTCCCAGGCGGCGAAGAAAGCCGCCACCACGAGCGCGGGCAAGGCGCGCTCGCCGATCTCCAGCGCTGTCCTGGCGGCAGTCATGCGCCCGACAACGCCCTCTCCTGCTGCTTCATCGAGGCCATCACTTCCTCCCGGATCAGGTGAAAGGCATGGTCGAAGAGCGCGCCGAAGGCCTTCGTATTGACCATTTCGAGCGAGCGCGGCCGGGGCAGGTCCACCGGCAGCACCTCCTTGATGCGGCCCGGGCGCGCGCTCATCACCACGACCTCGTCCCCGAGCAGGATCGCCTCCTCGATCGCGTGCGTCACGAAGAGCACCGTCTTGTGCGTGCGCTCGACGATGTACGCGAGCTCCTCCTGCATGATGATCTTCGTCTGCGCATCGAGCGCCGCGAACGGCTCGTCCATGAGCAGGATCGGCCGCTCGAGCACCAGCGCGCGGGCAAGCGCCACCCGCTGCCGCATGCCGCCCGAAAGCTGGCCCGGCAGAAAATGCTCGAAGCCGGCGAGCCCGACGGAGCCGACGAGGGCGCGCGAGCGCCGCTGGCGTTCCGCCTTCGGCACGCCGCGCATCTCCAGGCCGAACGCCACGTTGTCGAGCACGGTTCGCCATGGAAACAGGTTGAGGTTCTGCCACACCATCACCGAGTCCGCGCCCAGCGGGCGCGCCAGCGAAGGGCTTGCCGGGTCCGCGATGCGGATCGTGCCGCTCGTCGGCTTCTCGAGGCCGCCGACGATCTGCAGGAGCGTGCTTTTGCCGCAGCCGCTGGGGCCGAGCAGGCAGGAGAAGCGGCGCGAGGCGAAGCGATGCGAGAACTGCTCGAGCGCCACGATGTCCGCGCCGCCGCGGCCCGGCCACACTTGCCGGAGGTTTTCTGCTACGACGTCCACCGCGACGGATTATAGGTACATTACGCCGGTAACCGGCCTGAGTGTCACTGGAGCAAAGGATGGCGCTGCGCACTGGAGAGGACTTCGTTTCAGACCTGCGGCGAACTCGCCGAGCCGTCCACGTGGACGGGGAGCGGATCGCCAACGTCGCCGATCACCCGGCGTTCGCGGCGGGCGCGCGCTCCCTGGCGCGCCTGTTCGACTATGCCGCGGCGCCGGAAAACCGCGACGCGATGACCTTCCCCTCGCCGGAGAGCGGCGCCCCGGTGTGGCGCTGCTGGCAGATCCCGCGCTCGCACGCCGACTTGCGCGCGAAGCGCATCGCCGCTGAAAGATGGGCGGAAGCGACCTTCGGCCTCATGGGCCGCACGCCGGACCACGTGGCGAACTTCTTCGCAGGCTACGCGGCGAAGCCCGGGCTCTTCGGCGAGCTTTCGGAAAACCTGGTCGCGTTCTACCGGCACGCGCGCGACACGCACCGCTACCTCACCTACGCGATCGTGCCGCCGCAGATCGACCGCAGCAAGCCGGCGCACAAGCAGTCGGATCCGACGCTCTATGCCGGGGTGGTGAAGGAGAACGATGCCGGCATCTTCCTCTGCGGCGGCCAGCAGCTCGCCACCGCCGCGGTCTACGCGGACTATGTCCAGGTGAGCTGCATCCACCCGCTGCAGCCGGGCGATGAGAGCTACGCCATCAACGTCGCGATTCCGACCGACGACCCCGGGCTGCGCCTGTATGCGCGCCGCCCCTTCGCGCTCGGCGCGACGAGCCGGTTCGACTATCCGCTCTCCAGCCGGTTCGACGAGGCCGACTGCTTCGTCGTCCTGGACAACTGCTTCGTGCCGTGGGAGCGCGTTTTCGTCTACCGCGACATCGAGCGCGTACGCGACCAGTGGTGGAAGACGCCCTCCCATCTCTACGGCAACCACCAGGCCCAGGCGCGCTACGCGACGAAGCTGCGCTTCCTCCTCGGCCTGGCCAAGCGCATGAACGAGGCGACCGGCAACGACGCCGTGCCTCCGGTCATGGTGGAGATGGGCGAGCTCGCGGCCTACGCCTCGCTCGTCGAGAACATGCTCTGCGCGCACGAGACCGTGTCCACGATCGACGAGGACGGCGTGCTCTGGCCGAGCCGCAGCGCGCTCTACTCCGTCATGGCGCTCCAGGCGGAGATCAATCCGCACATGATCGACATCGTGCGCGAGCTGACCGGCGCCGCCATGATCACCCTGCCCTCCTCGGTGCGCGACTTCGACAACCCGGACGCGGCGCGCGACATCGCGCGCTATTTTCAGTCCGCCTCGACGCCGGCGCGCGAGCGCATCGCGCTCATGCGCCTCGCGTGGGACCTCATCGGCACCGAGTTCGGCTCGCGCCACCAGCAGTACGAGAAGTTCTACGGCGGCGCCTCGTTCCTCGTGAAGATGAACCTCTTCCGCAGCTACGACTTCAGGCGCGCCACCGCGCTCGTCGACCGGGCGCTGCGCCTCCATGACTGACTACGAGGACCTGCGCGGCTTCATCGCCCGGGTGGAGGCGCTCGGCACGCTGCGCCGGGTCGAGGGCGCCGATCCGGTGCTCGAGCTCGGCGCCATCACCGAGGTGGCGGCCGGCACGCCCGAGTGCCCGGCGCTCCTGTTCGATTCGATCAAGGGCTACCCCAAGGGCTTTCGCGTCTTCACCAATGCGACCGTCAGTCCGCAGCGGGCGGCGCTCGCGCTCGGCATCGATCCGGGGCTCCGGCCCATCGATGCGCTGCGCACATGGAAGGAGCGGCGCGACTCGCTCAAGATGCAGAAGCCCGCTGCGGTCAGAAGCGGCCCCGTCCTCGAGAATTCGACGACCAAGCCGGACCTGCGCCGTTTCCCCGCTCCGGTGTGGCACAAGGATGACGGCGGTGCCTACATCGGCTCCGGCAGCATCGTGGTCATGCGCGATCCCGATAGCGGCTGGATCAACGCTTCCATCTATCGCGTGCAGGTCCACGCTCCGGACCGCGTCACCGTGCAATTCGACCATCCGGGGCGCCACGGCGCGATCATCGCCCGCAAGTACTGGGAGCGCGGCGAGCCCTGCCCCATCGCCGTCGTCAACGGGCCCGACCCGGCCGTTTTCATCTCCGGGTTCGAGTACCTGCCCGAGGGCGTATCCGAGTACGAGTTCGCCGGGGCGATTCTCGGGCGGCCGCTGGAAGTCGTGCCCGGGCCGAAGACAGGCCTGCCGGTGCCGGCGCGCGCGGAGAGCGTGCTCGAAGGAGTCCTGCTGGACGAAACCCTGCCCGAAGGCCCGT
>DASRFM010000094.1:0-38834 GCA_035651575.1 Burkholderiales bacterium
CGAGCTCGCCTTCGGCACCGTGGACACCTGGCTCGTGTGGCACCTGACCGGCAACCGCACGCACGTCACCGACCCGTCGAACGCCTCGCGCACCATGCTCTACAACATCCACAGGGGCGACTGGGACGACGAGCTCCTCAAGCTCCTGCGCGTGCCGCGCGCCATCCTGCCCGACGTCCACCCGAGCGCGCACGCCTTCGGCATGCTGCCCAAGGACCTGCTCGGCGAAGCGCTCATCATCGCCGGCATCGCCGGCGACCAGCAGGCCGCGATGTTCGGCCAGGGCTGCTACGAGAAGGGCATGGCGAAGAACACCTACGGCACCGGCTGCTTCATGCTGCTGCACACCGGCGACAAGGCCATGCCCTCCGGCAACGGCCTCGTCGCCACCGCCTGCGCGCAGACCAAGACCGACCAGTACGAATATGCCCTCGAGGGCAGCGTCTTCATCGGCGGCGCGGTCGTGCAGTGGCTGCGGGATGAGCTCGGTTTTTTTCAAAGCTCGAATGAAATAGAGCGGTTGGCGGCGAGCGTGCTCGACTCGGGCGACGTCTACGTCGTCCCCGCCTTCACCGGCCTTGGCGCGCCCTACTGGGACGCGCGCGCCCGCGGCGCGATCCTCGGCATCACGCGCGGCACCTCGCGCGCCCACATCGCCCGCGCCGCGCTCGAATCCATCGCCTTCCAGAGCGCCGACGTCCTCGACGCCATGCAGAAGGACTCGGGCTCGCCCCTGCAGGAATTGCGCGTCGACGGCGGCGCCGCCGCCAACGACCTCCTCATGCAGTTCCAGGCCGACCTCCTCGGCGTCCCGGTGCTGCGCCCCAAGGTGACCGAGACCACCGCCCTCGGCGCCGCCTACCTCGCCGGCCTCACCACCGCCCTGTGGAAATCCCGCGGCGAGCTCGCCTCGCACTGGCAGCTCGACAAGCGCTTCGAGCCGCAGGCGAAGCGCGAGGCTGCGCAGGAGCGCATGCGGCGCTGGCGCGAGGCGGTGAAGCGCTCGCGCGACTGGGTTTCTGAAACCTAATCCTCAAGCTGCAAAGGCGGTCCGCCCCGCGGACAACGTGCTCGCGCTCGTGCACGTGCTCTCCAGCCTGATCGGCCGCGCCTTCCATGGCCGGATCGCCGCGGCGCACGGCCTGTCGCTCGCCGAGTGGCGGGTCATGATCACGCTCGCGAAGCACCCCGGCGCGAGCGCCGCGGACATCGTCGAGCGCTGGGCGATGCAGCCCATGATGGCGAGCCGCGCCATCCGCACGCTCGAGGGGCGCGGCTGGATCGCGCGCAAGCGGCGCAGCGACGACCGGCGCAGCTTCTCGCTCTCGCTCACGGCCGCGGGCCGGCGCGCCCACGGGCGCGTCGCGCCGGACGCCAACGCGCGCTACCGCGAGCTGCTCGGCTGCCTTTCGGCGGCGCAGGCCGCCGCGCTCGACCGCGCGCTGCAGCGCCTCATCGCGCGGGCGGGCCGCCTCGGCCGCTAAGCTGATAGTATCTTTTGTTATCACCTGAGGAGGCCGACATGGCGTACGAGACCATCGAGCTGCGCATCGCCGACGGGGTAGCGACGCTCGAGTTCAACCTGCCGCAGTACGGCAACGCGCTCAACCTGAAGGGCGTGCAGGAGACGCTGCAGGCGCTCCACGACGCGGAGAAGCGCGACGATGCCGGCGTCGTGGTCCTGACCGGGCGCGGCAACGCCTTCTGCTCCGGATTCAACCTCAAGGAGATCCCCGCCGGGGAGCTCGACGTCGACCAGATGAGCGCGCATTTCCGCGTGCTCGCGATGTGGTGGCACCAGGTCCTGCACCTCATCACCCGCATCCGCAAGCCGGTGCTCGCCGCGGTGAACGGCGTCGCCGCCGGCTCCGGCCTGGGCATGACGCTGTGCTCGGACATGGCGGTGTGCAACGAGCGCGCGCGCTTCCTCCCCGCGTGGCACACCATCGGCCTCGCCAACGACGCGACGACGAGCTACTCGCTCGTCAAGATCGTCGGCTTTCGCCGCGCGATGGAGTGGATGATGACCAACGCCACCATCGACGCCAAGACCGCCAGGGAATGGGGCGTGGTGAACCGCGTCTACAAGAACGAGGAGTTCGACAAGAACGTGAAGCTCATCGCCCGCCAGCTCGCCGACGGGCCGACCCATCTCCAGGCCATGGCGAAGGAGGGATTCCACATGGGCTGGCGCCGCTCGATCGAGGAGGCGACCGAGTTCGAGATCCAGAACGTGATGAAGTCGGTCGAGCATCCGTACTTCGCCGCCAGCCTGAAGAAGTTCCTCGCCGGCGAGCGCAAGTCGAGCCACGCGCAAGTCAAGCTGCCCGACTAGCGCCGTGAACACCGCCTACGACCTGGTGTGGCTCGCCGCGGAGCGCGCGCCCAGGCAGCTCGCGCTGGTGGACGACCGCACGGACCGCGCGCTCACCTACGAAGAGCTGATCGCGGAGATCGACACGGTGGCCGCAGGGCTCGCCGAGCGCGGCGTGAAGAAGGGCACCCGCGTCGCCACGATCCTCCCCAATCTCTTCGAGCACTGCGTCGTGCTGCTCGCCCTCCAGAGGCTCGCTGCGGTGCCGGCGCTGCTCAACTTTCGCCTGCAGCCGCCGGAGCTCGCGAAGCTCGTGCAGCAGGGCGAAATGTTCGGCGCGGTGGTGCGCGACGAGCCCGCGCTGGAGGCCGCGCTTCCCAAAATGAACTTCGTCCTGACGGCCGCAAATTTTTCCGCCTGCCGGGGCGATCCGGCGAAGCTGCCGCCGCGGCCGAAGCCGGATCCCGGGGACGTCGCCTTCATCTTCTACACCTCGGGAACGACCGGCCTGCCCAAAGGCGCCGTCATCACCCATCGCACCACCGAGCACCGCCTCGCCTTCCTCTCCACGCACGGGGGCTTGCGCGCAGGCGGCCACAACCGCGCGCTCGGCATGGTCCCGCTTTCGCACGCGATCGGGTTCTACTGCGTCTTCCTCGCCACGCTCGCCTACGGCGGGACCTACTACGTGGTCTCCGCGTTCAATCCGGCGGCGGCGGTCGACATGGTCGAGAAGCACGGGATCACGTACCTCTTTTCCATTCCGACGCTCTACGGCGCCATGCTGGCGGCGCCGAACTACCGGCCCGAGCGCATGGCCTCGCTCGAGCTCGTGCTCTTCGGCGGCGCGCCGATCGCCCCGGCGCTGCTCGAGCGGCTCGGGCGCGAGTGGCCGGCGAAGCTGCGCCACATCTACGGCACGACCGAGATCATGTCGCCGCTGCACTTCTCCGAGCCGGTCGGGCAGCCGATTCGCCTGCGCTGCAACTACGGCTCGCGCGTGCGCGTGGTGCGGCCCGGCGCAGGGCCCGAGGAGCGCGTCGCGCCCGGCGAGACGGGCGAGCTCATCGTGGACGCGTCCGCGCCGACGACGTTCACCGAGTACCTGCACCGTCCCGACGCCACGGCGGAGAGGCTGCGCGAAGGCTGGTACTACACGGGCGACGCGTGCGTGCTGCGCGAGGATGGCGACCTTGAGCTGGTCGGCCGCCTCGACGACGTCATTCGCTCGGGGGGCGAGAACGTCTACCCCGAGGAGGTGGAGGCGGTGCTTGCCCGGCATCCGGCGGTGCGCGACGCGTGCGTGATCGGCATCCCGGACGAAAAGTGGGGCGAGATGGTCGTCGCCTGCGTCGTGCTTTCCGGGGAAGGCGCCGACGTGAAAAGCCTCGAGAGCCATTTCACCTCGAGCCCGCTCGCGCGGTTCAAGCGGCCGCGCGCCTACCTGGTGCTCGACGCCCTGCCGCGCACCCCGGCGAGCAAGGTGATGCGCAAGCCCTTGAAGGAAGCCGCGCTGAAAGCCCGCGAAGGACGCGATGCGAATTTTCTCGAACCGTAGCCGCCCGGTGCACCTCGGGCGCTTCCCGCTCGAGCGGCTGGCGCGCGTTCCGCTTTCGGGTGCAGTGAAGTTTCCCCGGGAAGAAGAGCCAGTCCCGAGGAACGTGCTGGCGAAGATCTGCCGCGACTACTGCGCGATCTACGAGAAATTCCGCGCCGGCAAGCCGGCCGCTGAAAAGGCGCCCTATCTCGACGATCCGCAGGCGCGGGCGAACGAGCTCAAGTCCATGGCGCTCTTTTTCGACGCCACGATGGTGGCCACCTGCAAGGTGCGCGGCCCGGACCCCGGCTATGCGCTCGTCATCCTCGTGGAAGTGAACGACGCAGTGGAGGCCGACAACCCGGTGCACGACCTCATCAAGGAAAGCGACGGCGCGGCGGCGAAGCTGCGCGCGACGGAAGTCGGCGTGGTGATCTCGACCTACATCCGCCAGCTCGGCTTCTCCGCCACGGCCCACGTGCCCTACGCGACGGACGTGAATCTGAAGGAGCTCGCCTACGACGCCGGGCTGATCCGCAAAAACGGCGAGGCGCCGTTCATCGGGCCGCGCTACGCGCTTGCTGCGGTCACCACCGACCTAGCGCTTGCCGTCGACCTGCCCCTGGCAGAAAAAACGCTTCTGGACGGCGGCTCGAGCTGGTGGCTGGGCACGGGCGGCACCCAGACCTGGTGGAACCGCTGGCTCGAGCGCAGGCGGCCCGGAGAGTGGGGCCGCTACCCGATGGAGAAGGTGAAGCGCGTCGACGAAGCGACCACGCTCATCATCGATGACGAGGTGCCGCGGCTGCCGAAGCGCTCCAACGGCTTCTACCGCGGGAAAAAGGGCGATTTCGGCGACAAAGTGGCGCGCGAGTTCGGCCGCTTCGCGATCAAGACGCCCGCCGGACTGGCGCTCGCGGGCCTGCAGATCGCGCAGACGCCGCACCAGGACGGCGCGGTGGCGCCGCAGGTGGACCCCTCGAGCCTCGATGCCGGGCGCAACCGGCGCGCGATCAAGACGCTGCTCCACCACCTCGGCGCCGACATCGCCGGCACCTGCGAGGCGAAGCGCTACGTCTGGTACTCGCACGACTATGGCGGCGAGCCGATCGACATCTACCACCGCAGCGCCGCGGTGATCGTCATCGACCAGGGCTTCGAGACGATGGAGGGCGCCTCCGGCGACGACTGGGTGAGCGGCACGCAGAGCTTCCGCGCCTACGTGCGCGGCGGGCAGATCACCGGCGTGGTGGCGGCGTGGATCCGCAGCCTCGGGCATCCGGCGCGCTCGCACACCAATGCCGATTCCGACGTGATCCAGACGCCGCTCGTCGTCCTCGCCGGGCTGGGCGAGATGTCGCGGATCGGCGAGACGGTGCTGAATCCCTTCCTCGGCCCGCGCTCCAAGTCCGCGGTCCTGACGACGAACATGCCGCTGGCGCACGACCAGCCGATCGACTTCGGCCTGCAGGACAGCTGCCGCAAGTGCTACAAGTGCGCGCGCGAGTGCCCGTGCGACGCGATCACCTACGGCGAGCCGGTGATGTTCAACGGCTACGAGCAGTGGAAGCAGGACGTGCAGCGCTGCACCTCCTACCGCATGACCAACCCCGGCGGCGCGGCCTGCGGGCGCTGCATGAAGGCGTGCCCCTACAACAACGAGGGCCTGGCCGTGCACCGGCTTGCGACCTGGATGGCGACCCGCTTTCCCGCCACGAAGCCGTTCTTCATCAGGAAGGACGACCAGATCGGAAATGGCGACATCAACCCGGTGAAGCGCTGGTGGGCCGAGCTCGAAGTGGTGGACGGCAAGGTGGTGAAGCCCGCGATCGTCAACCGCCGCCGGCTCGACATCGCCAAGGCCGACTCGCTGAAGGGCAAGCAGAAAATCGCCTACGTCAACGCCGACATGCTGCCGCCGCCGGACTGGCGCGAGGCATTCCCGGTCGACCGGAAGGCCGGCATCGCCGCCGCGGCGAAGCTCGAGACGCCGGCGCAGGCGCGCGAGCGGCTGCGGCGCGGCGGGCCGAAGCCGCTGCACTACGTGCCTAGCGCCCCCAGGTCTTCGAAGAGTTCCTGATTGCCGGCCCTACAATAGCCGCCATGGGGGAGAGGCCGGCCGAAGCCGGGCGCGATTCGTTTTCCGTCGTCGGGCTGGCGCTGCGCCGGCCCTACACGTTCATCGTGATGGCGATGCTGGTGGTGCTCGCCACGCCGTTCGTGCTCGCGAAGATGGCGATGGACATCTTCCCCGAGATCAACATCCCGGTGATCAGCGTCATCTGGAACTACACGGGGCTCCCCGCGCAGGAGATGGGGCAGCGGATCGCCGGGCAGAGCGAGCGCGGCCTCACCACCACGGTGAGCGACATCGAGCACATCGAGTCCACCTCGCTCGCCGGCAGCACGGTGATCAAGATCTTCTTCCAGCCGACCGCCAACATCCAGACCGCGATCGCGCAGGTGGTGGCGGCGATGCAGCCGCAGGTGCGCCAGCTGCCCCCGGGCATCACGCCGCCGCTCATCATCAAGTACTCGGCCTCCGCGATCCCGGTGATCCAGCTCGCGATGTCGAGCCCGACGCTCCCGGAGCAGGCGGTGTTCGACTCCGCGATCAACCAGCTGCGGCCGCAGCTCGTCACCATCCCCGGGGTCGCGATCCCGTTCCCCTACGGCGGCAAGATCCGCGTCATCTCGGTGGACCTCGACATGCAGGCGCTGCAGGCGCGCGGCCTCTCGCCCGCCGACGTGGTGAACGCGGTGAACACCCAGAACCTGATCCTGCCCTCGGGCACCGCGAAGCTCGGCGACACCGAGTACACGGTGCGCATGAACGCCTCGCCCGACGCGATCGCCGGGCTGAACGAGCTCCCGGTGCGCACGCAGGGCAGCGCCACCACGTATCTGCGCGACGTCGCCCAGGTGCGCGACGGCTTCTCGCCGCAGACCAACATCGTGCGGCGCGACGGCGAGCGCGGCGTGCTCCTCTCCATCCTGAAGAACAGCGGCGCCTCGACGCTCGACATCGTCGGCAACCTGCGCGCCATCCTGCCGCAGGCGACGCAGATCCTGCCGCCCGACATCAAGGTGACGCCGCTCTTCGACCAGTCGCTCTTCGTGCGCGCCGCGATCGAGGGCGTCGCGGTGGAGGCGCTGATCGCCGCGCTCCTCACCGCGGCCATGGTGCTCCTCTTCCTCGGCAGCTGGCGCAGCACCTTCATCATCGCGCTCACCATCCCGCTGTCGATCCTCGCTTCGATCCTCACGCTCTTCGCGCTCGGCGAGACGCTCAACATCATGACCCTCGGCGGGCTCGCGCTCTCGGTCGGCATCCTGGTGGACCAGGCGATCGTCACCATCGAGAACATCGAGCGCCACCTGCACGCGGGCGAGGAGATCCAAAGCGCGATCCTGATCGGCGCGGGCGAGATCGGGGTGCCGGCGTTCGTCTCGACGCTGTGCATCTGCGTGGTGTTCGTGCCGATGTTCTTCCTCTCCGGCGTCGCCAAGTTCCTCTTCGTGCCGATGGCGGAAGCGGTGGTGTTCGCGATGGTCGCGTCCTACATCCTTTCGCGGACGCTCGTGCCGACGCTCGTCCTGCTCATGATGCGCGCGGGCGGCGGCGAGTTCCCGGGCTACAAGGCGTTCAACGCGCACTTCGAGCGGGCGCGCGCCGCCTACGCCGCGGTGCTGGCGGAAGTGCTGGCGAAGCGGCGCTTCTTCACCGCCGCGTTCTTCGGCTTCTGCATGGCCTCGTGCCTGCTCTACCCGCTCCTCGGGCGCGACTTCTTCCCGAGCGTGGACGCGGGCCAGCTGCGGCTGCACTTCCGCGCCGCCACCGGCACGCGCATCGAGGAGACCGCGCGCATCGCCGACCGCGTCGAGCAGGCGATCCGCGAGATGGTGCCGGCGAGCGAGCTCGACACCATCCTCGACAACCTCGGCGTGCCCAATTCCAGCATCAATCTCTCCTACAGCAACGCCGGCACCATCGGCACGCTCGACGGCGAGATCCTGATGTCGCTCAAGCACGGCCACCGCCCGACCGACGAGCTCGTCACGCTGCTGCGCGCGGAGCTGCCCAGGCGCTTTCCCGGCGTGCAGTTCTTCTTCCAGCCGGCGGACATCGTCACGCAGATCCTGAACTTCGGCCTGCCGGCGGCGATCGACGTGCAGTTCAGCGGCCCGAGCATCGAGAAGAACTACGCGCTCGCCTCCGAGCTCACGCGCGGCATCCAGAAGATCCCGGGCGCGGTGGACGCGCACGTGCACCAGCGCATGGACGGGCCCTCCATCGACCTCGAGATGGACCGCACGCGGCTGCAGCAGGTCGGGCTCTCGGCGTTCAACGTCGGGCAGAACGTGCTGCTCTCGCTCTCCGGGAGCTCGCAGACCGCGCCCGCGTTCTGGCTCAACCCGCAGAACGGCGTGGTCTACAACATCGCGGTGCAGGCGCCGCAGTACGCCGTGGACTCGATCGACTCGCTCCTCAACATGCCGGTGGCGGCGAGCGGCGCCGCGGCGGCGAACAATTCGGCGCAGCTCCTCGGCAACCTCGTCGAGGCGAAGGCCGGCAAGCAGCTCCCCGTGCTCACGCGCTACAACATCTCGCCCGCGATCGAGGTGTTCGTCGGCGTGCAGGGCACCGACCTCGCCAGCGTCGCCGGCCAGGTGAAGAAGCTGGTGGACGAGATGCGCCCGAAGCTGCCGCGCGGCACGCAGGTGGCGATGCGCGGCCAGGTCGAGACCATGCAGAGCTCCTTCGTCGGCCTCGGCCTGGGGCTGCTGATGGCGATCGTGCTCGTCTACCTCCTCATCGTGGTGAACTTCCAGTCCTGGCTCGACGCCGCGATCGTGATCGCGGCGCTCCCGGCCGCGCTCGGCGGCATCGCCTGGATGCTCTTCGTCACCGGCACCACGCTCAGCGTCCCGGCGCTCACCGGCGCGATCATGACCATGGGCGTGGCGACCGCGAACTCGATCCTGCTCGTCTCGTTCGCGCGCCAGCGCCTGGAGGAAGGCGTCGAGCCGCTCATCGCGGCGCTCGAGGCGGGCGCGACGCGCCTGCGCCCGGTGCTGATGACCGCGCTCGCCATGATCATCGGCATGATCCCGATGGCGCTGGGCCTCGGCGAAGGCGGCGAGCAGAACGCGCCGCTCGGCCGCGCGGTGATCGGCGGCCTCGTCTTCGCCACCATTTCCACCCTCCTTTTCGTTCCCGCGGTGTACGCTGCGCTCCACTTATGGCTATCGAACCGGAAAGCAAGCTGGCAGAACGGGCTCCAACCGTCCGCCGCGCCAAGACACTGACCGTCGTGGCGCTGGTCGTGCTCGCCGTGCTCGGCGGGCGCACCGTATTCAGCCGCATCTCGAACGCGAGGACGCTCGAGGCGCGCACCGCCGAGAGCAGCGCGCTCTACGTGCGCGTCGCCACGCCCGCCTCGGCGAACAGCGGGCCGACGCTCTCGCTCCCCGGCACGCTGCAGGGCTTCGTGCAGGCGCCGATCTCGGCGCGCGCGAGCGGCTACGTGAAGCGCTGGCTGAAGGACATCGGCAGCCGGGTCGAGAAAGGCGAGCTCCTCGCCGAGCTCGAGGCGCCCGAGCTCGACCAGCAGCTCTCGCAGGCGATCGCGGCGCGCGACCAGGCCGCCTCCAGCCTCGAGCTCGCGCACTCCAGCTTCGAGCGCTGGGAGGCGCTGAGGAAGAAAGACGTGGTCTCGCAGCAGGAAGTGGACGAGCGCCGCAGCGCCGACGCCCAGGCGCGCGCCAACCTCGCCGCCGCGCAGGCGAACGTCGAGCGGCTGCGCCAGCTCGAGGGCTTCAAGCGCGTGGTGGCGCCTTTCGCCGGCATCATCACCCGGCGCAACGTCGACGTGGGCGACCTCATCGACGCCGGCGGCGGCGCCGGGCGCGCGCTCTTCCTCCTCGCGCAGACCGACCCGCTGCGCGTGTACGTGAACGTGCCGCAGTCCTACGCGCAGCTCGTGAAGCCCGGCCAGCAGGTCACGGTCACGCAAGCCGAGCTCCGCGACCAGGACTTCAAGGGCGAGATCGTGCGCACCGCGGCCTCGATCGACGCCGCCACGCGCACCATGCAGGTGGAGATCAACCTGCCGAACAAGGACGGCAGGCTCCTTCCGGGCGCGTTCGTGCAGGTGGCGCTGCCGCTGCCCGCGACCGGCACGCTCGCCATCCCGGGGAACGCCGTGCTCTTCCGCTCGGAGGGCACGCAGGTGGCGCTCGTCGGGCCCGACAACAAGGTGACGCTGCGCCCGGTGAAGGTCGGCCGCAACTTCGGCGACACCATGGAAGTGCTCGAAGGCGTCTCCGAGAAGGACCGCCTGGTGCTGAACCCGCCCGACTCGCTGAACACCGGCGACACGGTGGCGATCGCCGCCGCGCCCGCTCCGGCCAGGAAGTGAGGCTTTTCGCTCCATTGGCGCTCGCGGCGCTCGTAGCGGGCTGCGCTTCCGCTCCGAAATACGATCCGCCGAAGCTCGACCTGCCCGCGGCCTGGAAGGTCGAGGCGCCGTTCCGCGAGAGCACGCCGAACGACGCCGCGCTGAAGGGCGCGTGGTGGGAGCGCTTCGGCGACGCCAAGCTGAACGAGCTCGCGCAGCAGGCGCTCGCGAGCAACCCGACGCTGCAGGTGGCGGCGCTGCGCCTCACGCAGGCGCGCGCGCAGTTCGGCGTCGCCACCTCGCAGCAGTATCCGCAGCTCGGGCTGCAGGCGCGCTTCAACCGCTTCCGCAGCACCGAGAACCGGCCGCTCACCAACGAGGCGGCGCCGAACTTCTCCACCACGCAGAACGACATCCTCTTCGGCCTCACCGCGAGCTACGAGGTGGACTTCGGCGCGCGCGTCTCGAGCCTGGTGCAGGGCGCGGGCGCCTCGGTCGAGCAGAGCGCCGCCGACCTCGAGAACGTGCGCCTGCTCCTCGTGAGCGACCTTGCGAGCGCGTACTTCAACCTGCGCCAGACCGACATCGAGCTCCAGGTGCTCGCCGGCTCCATCGACCTGCAACGGCGCTCGCTCGATCTCGCCACCACGCGCCACCAGCTCGGCGCCGGCACCGGGCTCGAGGTCGCGCAGCAGCAGGCGCTCCTCGACAGCACCCTCACCCAGGTGGACCTCCTGCGGAAGCAGCGCGCGCAGTTCGAGCACGCCATCGCCACGCTGGTCGCCACGCCCGCGCCGGTGTTCTCGCTCGCCCCCGACACGCGCGACATCGTTCCGCCCGCGGTGCCGCTCGGCGTCCCGTCCGACATCCTCGAGCGCCGGCCCGACGTCGCTTCCGCCGAGCGCGCCATGGCCGCCGCCAACGCGCAGATCGGCGTCGCGCGCTCCGCGTTCTATCCGAGCATCATCCTCGGCGCCACCGGCGGCCAGGAAAGCCGCCTGCTCGACACGCTCCTCAAGTCGCCGAGCTACGTCTGGTCGCTCGGCGTCAACCTGCTCCAGCCCCTCTTCGACGCCGGCCGCACCCAGTCCAACGTCGACTTCGCGAAGGCCGGCTACGACATCGCCGTGCAGAACTACCGCCGCACCGTCCTCACCGCGATGCAGGAAGCCGAGGACGGCATCATCGGCCTCGCCGCCCTCGAGCGCGCCTCCACCCAGGCGCGCGTCGCCGTCGACTCCGCCCGCAAGGCCCTCGACCTCGTTAACGCCCGCTTCGAAGGCGGCATCGCCGGCCCGCTGGAAGTCATCACCGCCCAGCAAAACCTCCTCAACGCCGAGCGCCTCGCCTCGCAGCTCGTCGGCCAGCGGCTTCTTACCTCGGTATTTCTAGTGAAGGCCCTCGGCGGCGACTGGCAAGGACCGCAAAAGCTCTCGCAGCAGAAAGACTAAACTTTTCGACTTGCCTTTCAGAGCGTCAAAGTTTGACGCCATGTTGGGCCCCTGACCCGATCTGGGGCCGAAATTTCTTATTCACCAGCCGGACTCAGAATCGGCCAAGGGCGGCCCGATGCGAGATCAGGATGGCGCGGTTCGGCATCCGGAATGCCATGCTCATCCCGCAGATCATCAATCGTCCGCAAACAGCGCGCAGCAGCGTCCATCGGGCCACCGTCAGTGGTCAGCGCCAATAACCTCTCGCGTAGTTCGCCGGCAGGGATGGGAGCCACGTTGTAAGCATTCTCCGAGCCCTCCACTGGGACGTGCTCCGTCACCACGCTCTCGACCGTGCGCCACGACATAAACGACGACTTGTGCTGGATCTCTAGTTCAACCAAAAGCACCACGCCATCCACGTCGGGAGATTCGGCAATCGCTTGCGAAAGCAGGCGGCGGCCGGCGGTCATTTCACCGTCCTTGAGGAGTCGGTGCACGTACGCTCGAAGTTCTGGATATGTTGTGATCAGGCCGGCGATCTGACCCGCGATATGTCGGCCATCGACCCCTTGGACTGCGAATGCCCCGCCGCCTGCTAGTTCGACCAGTTTTCGCGCGGCGGATAACGAACTACGCCGAAAAGCAGCATCCCGCCATTCGTGGCTCGCATACAGCCTATGGTTGTCGGCAGCGAGCTCAAACAACACTCTTTCTGCGTCCTCGTCGGGTGCGACCCCGAGCGATGCAATCAATCCTTGAAGGATGTCGTTCTTGCTTCGATACTCGGGCAAATTGCGCACGACATCCAGTGTTTCGCCCGGATGGCTTGTAAGCGGCAGCAAGCTTAGCCATTCACTAGGTTCATACCCTTCATAGACGATCCAGGCCTCCTTCTTCGCCGCGTCGAAAACTTCCGCGATGCCATTTTTTACGATGTCGGTATCGATCACTTCTCCGGACAATGTGAGGTTCCGAAGCAAAGCGGCACGTGAGCGGCGCGGAGCAAGAGAAATCAGACGTTGAATCAACGCGCCGCGTTCCCCATGCGGAAGCGGGGCGGCCACGATTGCAAGTGCGACAGCGAGCTTCTTCTGCTCTTCCGTGGGATTTCCGGTAAGGAGCGCCTCGACGCAACCGAAGATGGCTTCAGCTTCAGCCGATGTGGACGATGGCTCCCGCGCGCGCATGGCCCGCTTCTCCGCCAATCGAGAGAACTCAATACCCCGGCGCAAAAAAGCACGCTCCTCATTTGGCTCGTTTACGGCAATCCATTGAATCGCCAAGACCTTGGCGGCGTCCTCGCCCAGATACTCGTCCGCGAGCAATTGGCGCATTAAGGCAGCAGTTTCCGGTGCGCTAATTGCCTGGAAAGCGCGGAAATACTCATGAGTAAGCGGATTTTGAGCCTCGTCCCGCGCTTTCCCAGGGCGCCAACCATTTGCCTTGGCCTCCTCCCTCGCCAACCGATAGCGACGTAGGTTCTCCTCCAACATGCGCTTCAGCAACGGAAGTAGTGACACCGATGGGGCTCGACGCGCCATCGCGGCCACCGACGACAGCTGCCACCTCGTCGCATCTCGGGAGGCCAGGAGCCGAGCAGCCCAGTCCTCGGCAAGCGACCTGATCTCGGCGCGCGCCCTGTCGTCGAATGGCCTGCCACGATCGTCTTCCCCCTCGGGGTGGCGTGCGATGAGGTCTGCCAAATCCGCGAGTTCTTCATTTTCAGCAGCGGGGGATCGCGCGCGTATGGCGCCTATAAGGCTTGTGCCGCGCGCATGCGCAAGGCGTGACAGTAATTCGTAATAACGCTCCGCTGCCGCCTCGTTATGCTTTCCGTCCGCGTGGGTGCAGAGCTTCTTCGCTTCGAGGATCGCATCTATCATGCGACCGATGGCCCGTGGGCCAAGAACGGAAGCGGCCGCGGCGGCTCGATCATCGCGGCGCTCGTCTCCGAGGGCAACCGCAAGCAACTGCTCATCCTCTACGCTGACGCCCGCCGAAGCCAGCAAGCTATCGGCACCATAGAACAAGTGTTTACCGGTCCGCACACGCTGCAGAAGGCCGTCAGCGACGGCTCGTGGGTAACGATTGCGAGCCTCATAGACTAGATGTGCCGCGTGTTGGCCGCTAGAGAACTCCATCTCGGCAACGATCCTTGTCACCTCCGCATTCATGTCCGCCGTCGCAGCCGTACGCACGATCGCATGCAGCCGCGCGTAAGGCGAGGGGGCGACTTTGCGCTGCCGCTCCCGTGCCGCCTCAAGACGGCTTTTTATTTCTGCATCAGTAAGGTGGTCGAGCAATTCAGTCCTCATGACGAGATCGAAGGTCGTGTCACCGGCACACCGTAATATGTCAACAGCGTGTCGATCAGCCCGCCGGAAGGCCAGTGCCTCGATAACCGCCGCCTGAACATCTGGCATGGGATCATTTTTCGCGATTGCGGTGGCGACATCCATTCCATCCATACCGCTGTTGAAGGCGATTTCGTGCAGCACGTTCTTTCGAATCTCAGGTGGTAGCGCTTCAATCCTGTGAGACGCTTCGGCGCCAAGAATCGACGGTCGGAACCGCCTGCCGGCTCTGAGCGCGCGGAGGTGTACCTGATTATCAGTATGGGAAATCAGTGGCCAGACGAGGTCCACAAATTCTGGACGACCAGAGGTAACAATAAATCGCACCGCTCGGTCGACCGTCCCTGGCTTATGCCATTGGCGAATCCGCTGCTCAATGGTCTTACCACAACGCTCCCACACCGCATCCCCAGACCGGAAAACCATTTCGGCGGCGAGCATTGGGTCGATCTCGAAAGCAGATAAGATTGCTGCCGAACAGGCATCCTGCTGCCGCATTCCGGCGCGAGCTAAGCGCTCGCACGCAAAAAGAATCGGCTCTTCCCACGCAGGCTGGTTAAGAACATCGCCTTTCAGCTTTTCGCGCATATCAGCGTCGACGATGCTTTCCATCATCAAGCGCTCGACAAAGTGCGATGCATACCATTCCTGAAATTGCTGGTGCTGAAAGGAATAGCTGGCCGGATCCCCTCCCCTTGTCAGAACGTGATGACTGACAAGGGCTTCGAGCACGGTATTCGGCTGCGGCTTCTCCGTTAGCTGTCCTTGCGCGACAAGAAACTCGATAGTCGCCGCAACGGATTTACGAGCCATATCTACGCCGATGCTGGTGCTCAACATCCGCGTGGCGCTTACCGCTAGGTCTTCGAGAAAGGACGTATGCAATCCGTGCATCGCATCGACCAGAGCCTCGGCATGCTGTACTTCTTTTTCATGCACGGCGACGAAGCGACTAAGCAGCTCTTCCTTCGTGGTTGGGAAAGGCTTGCCCTCGGGAAGAGTTAGCAATGCCCTGAGGTAAAGCGGGATCGCGACCAGTTCCCGTACACCCGGCGTACGCCATGCCAGGTCTAGTATTCTCATACCGGCGTCGTCACGCAAAGCCTCAGCAATATCGACTTGCTGTGTTTGACTCAGGGTCAGTAAATTGACCCGGGCGCCGTCGACTGGAACATCAAGTGCCTGCCGACGCGTCGAAATCAATAAGCTGACCTGCGGGAACTCTGCCTGCAGCTGCCGCACTTGAGCGGTCAGCCTCTTACGCGCTGCCCCGTCAAGTTCGTTCCAGCCATCAAGTAACAGCATCACGCCGGACTTGGCCGCGGCGCCGCGAAAATCTTCCTCGAAAATTCCTCGGAATGCTGGGCGCTTTAGCACGGAATCTAAGAGCGAAGCGCCCTCGGTAGCCCAATCAGCGAGCAGCACAACGATCGGCGACCCGCCACCGACCGAAAGGGCTTCCGCAATCTGGAACACCGTCGTGGTCTTCCCCATACCGGGAGGGGCAACAAGTACAAGGTCATCAAGCGTGGCGAGCATAGTCGCCAATGCGCGCGGACTTACGGGATCGCTAAAACCCTCAACCTCGAGCGTGAGCCCGATGCCAGTCGATGGCCACCTGACCGAGCGTCGGAAGACCTCGAGATCTTTATGCGCCGCCGCATGAAAACGCTTGGCTAGGTTATCTTCCTTGACCGTGACGGCTGGACCGGACAGCGGCTCGTCACGAAGAACGCGCGAGCGCGCGTCGGCTTCTGCACGTACTTTCCATTCGCGCAGTCTTTCAACGGTGAACTCCGGGTCCTTTGAGTCGATGGCTGTGCCATGATTACGGCACATCCAGATGCCGTTTTCCGCTGAAGTTCTCTGCGCTGACGTCTGATTCGGGTCGTAGCGCGGACCGTCGGGTGCAGCCGCACAAATATGCGACGCCGTTCCAACCAGGATGTCACCGCCAACCGTGGGGCGTCGACATGATGGGTACGAGCAAAGCCAACCAGCACGCCTTGCAATCTGCAGCCAGGTCTTAGGACTGAAGTTGTCGCGGTTCTTGTTAGCCATTCCCGCTGGCCTGAAACCACCATCTACGGGAACATGACCCCTAAGGGGTGGCGCCAGTATTATCTCGCGCCGTAGCGGGGTCCGCCTGTGGATGCACTTGCCGGAGCCCCCTGATCATGGACTCTTTGATCGCGTCGTGGTGCTGCGTAAATCGCGCAAGTGGCGCAGGAAGTCTTGTCGGTCTTCATCCGGCAAAGGAAGGATGAACGCACAGCGCGCACCCAAGCCGTTGAACGACGTGCCAACAGCATACGCGCGATCGTGATCCGCAACCCAAACGCGATCGTGTAGGACATCCGTACGCCTTGCCTCTATACGTATGCCGCGCTGGCGACATGCGGCCATTAGCAATGCGGCCACCTCCCGATTGCGGGTTCTGGGCTTTGTGAAGATTTCTAGCCGGCGAAGCTGTTGTGGCAATACCTCGATAAGCGCCGCGACGTAGACGCTAGCAGTCTGGTCCCGATAAGGTACGAGCAAGTACGGGTCGCAAATTGTTATTTCCGATGCACCGACCAGCATGTCCCGGAGGAACATAGATGCTTCGGCGCGGGCCCCAGCTCCCACGCCCAAGATTAGCCTCGCTACCCCCTCGGCCTGCTCGCTTGAAAATCGACATGAGGCTGATCTCTCGAGGAGCCGCGCAAGACCCGCTTCTATGCGCCGTAGACGTGTTTCCAGTTCTTCATTTTCAAACCCCAAGTGATGAAACCAAAACCATGGAGGCAATGGCACCTCATCGCCGTGCTGCTCGACATCGGCTCTCAGAGCATCGATGTACTGTAAAAGCTCTTTCTTGGTCATGCACACTCCCCCGAGCTCGATCCGTAACGTTCGTTATGCCGGGAAGAACCTGTGAATAAATGCTGATGCATGGAGCCTGGACAGCGAGATGGTCAAGCCCACCAATTGCAGTTGGCGGCTTTACCCAAGCGACAGTCATCTCCATAGCGAATCGCTATTGCAGCGAACGTCGGCTTCCGGGAGCGGAGCTAAGTAATCGACTTAGTCGTTACGTACGCCCGCCTTTAGCACAGGAGCTTCATAGGGCTGCTTCACCAGCGTGGCCCACGGCGAACCTTGCTTGGCGTGCAACAGAACCATTGCCGGCTTACCCGGCTCTACTGTAAGAGCAGGCACCGGTTCACCGCTATTGTAAAGAGACGCCTTCATCGTCGAGAAATCGGTTTGGAATCCGTAAATTCCCGGCCTCGCAAACTTCAAATGAACGACACCATCCTTGTCCGCTTGGCGCGATTCAAACTTCGGCGTTTGAGTATCCAGTGAGGCATACGTAAGGAATGCCCCAGGTAAAGGCCGCCGATTCGCGTCCACCAACTGAATCGTTACATCACTGGCGATTGCGGCGAGCTGAGTTTGGTATGCCTTCGCGATGCGTTGATAATCGCGAGGCAAGTCGTAATCGCTCGCATTCGCCGTCTGCTTACTTTTTTTGCTTAGCACTTCATTGAGCGCGGTGAGGTATTGAGATTTTATGGAGATACGCTCTTTTTCGATGTAGTTCGGATCGGCAGCCAATAGGGCGCCTGCCTCACGGAAAAGGTCCCTTGCGTGCTTCCCATCAGCGGTGCCATCTGTACTGTCCTCAGCAGCCGTTTCCGCATCTGCAAATTTCTTGAACCATGGAGATGTTTGGTCTTCACCGCGCACTGGCGTTTTAGTTACGCTGATCACGGCATAGGAGTTCTTTCGTAGAGATTGCCAATTTCCTGACTTATCTTTGTATTCCAACCCATATCCCAGCGAAGTCATCCGAATGTCTTGGGTGGTTAGGGAGCCAAACTTCGATAGATCATCGCCCTTTCCATGCCTCCCACTTACGATCACATAAAAGCCCTCTCTGAGACCATCGCCCTTGATATCAGCTCCAGACGGATACAGCACAAACGATTGCTCCATTTCCAACACTTGGAGCGGATTTGCACTCGTATAGGGCGGCGCGAGGAATTGCTGCGCTATTGAGCTTAATGCCGCCACTCGGCCCAAGATCGTCGGGGCGAGATTCAGCGCGGTTTTAAGACTTGAATTTCCGAGAATATCGAAAAGACTTTTAAATTGATCGCCACTTATCCCGCGGAATCCGACCTTTATTTTTATATTCGCCGGCGTGCTTGGAGATAAGACCGCCAGATGGTCTCCGATGCCGATGTAATCGCCATCGTCATGAAGTTTCTGGAGCGTCTTATTGATTGCCGTGCCTTCAATCGATCGCGCATCGTCTACGAACGTAACGGTTGACGCGACTACGAGATTGCCAATGTTCTCGAAGAAGCCGGATTCGTAGTACGCGTAAGCTGATTGAAGTTTTATGGTTATGTATTCCCCGCCCCGGATGACTTGCGATCTCTTGATATCGCTCTGATTCATCGGATCCGGAAGCCAGAAGGCGATGTCGCCGCTCTGTGGATATACAAGGGAATTCCAGCCCAAGCCGAGAGCAAAAGCCAACGCAAGACGCTTCACAGGTCCCTCCCCTCAGGGCTTTTATTGGGGGAAATACTACGCCGAAACAGGGGTTGTCGGATGTCGCCCAGCACCGCTCTGCAGGGCGGACAAGAAGATAAGGGTGCGACGTCCTAGGCGTCGCCGATCGGCTCGTCCAGCATGAGGAGCCGGGGCTTCAGCATCATGCCGCGGCGTGGTACTGCAGGCCGGACGGCTAACGCGTCATTAGCTTCCGCAGATGAGCAATGTGCTCGGGGCTGTGGCTCTGCAGCTCGGTCCAACGCAGATCGTTGGCCCGCTTGGCGAACCCAGGACCCATATCCACGTATTTCACGCCGGCGGCCGACTGCAGCTTGTCTTCTTCGGCGTCGCGCGCGGCGCGCCATTGCGGCCACTCGCTGTCCAGCCATAGCGCCATTTCCTGCAGAAATGCGCGTTGGCGATCGTTCAGGCGATTCCAGGCATCGAGGTTGACGAGGATCGGCGTGTTGGCGCCGAGGAATCCAGGCCCGTAACGATATTTCGTGATCGAGAGCCATCCCATGTCTTTCAGGCCCCACATCGGCCAGCCGTAGCCTTGGACGAGGTTGCGCTCGAGCGCGGTGTAGACCTCGCCGGGCGCCATGGAGACCGTGCGCGCGCCGATGGCGTCGAAGAACGGCTTGTAGATCGGCACCGAGCGCAGCGCCAAGCCGTCCATCGGCCTGTCGGCCGAGGCCGCCGGTGCCGGTTTCGTTGTGTACACGAACATCTTCACGCCGTCGCCGATCTGTCCGAGGAGGACCGCATTCAGCTTTTCGCGATGGAGCTTGTCCAGGTATTCCCACGCCCCGTTGGCGCGAAGCTCCTTCATCGGGCGTTCGCCGAGCGGAAGGACTTCACCTTCCCACATCATGCCCACGTAGTACGTCGCGGCGATGAAGCCCATCTGCACGACGCCGTTCTTGAGCGCATTCGCCTGTTCGGTGGGCGGCATGGCGTCCGGTCCGATGGCCGAGATCTGCAGCACGCCCTTGCCGCGTTCATTGACCGCGTCGACCCATCGCTTGAATTGCGCGCCGAAGTTGACATTGAGTGGCAGAAAACTCACGGCCGTGAGCTTCGCTTCCTGAGCCATCGACGGCGTCGCAACCCCGGTAAGCAGTGCGCAGGCGGTCATCAGCAGACTGCGTCTCAACTGTTTCATTTCCCCTCCTGTCTGAACTCTATTGAACGCTCGCAGCCGCCACCGGCGCGCCATCGCGCCAGACGACCGGGAACAGCGCACTGTCCAGCGGATCGCCGGGCTTCAGCTCCGGGTTCATGGTGACGGGCACGGTGAATTGATCGGGCGCGTACTTCACGTCGTCGCCGGTATAGCGCACGGAAAAGCCCCGCCTGCGCACGTCGTTGCGCGAATTGCCCGATGCGCCATGGAAGGTCCACGAGCTGAAAGCCACCACGTCACCCGGCTGCATGTCCCACCCGACGATGTCGTAGTCCGACCGGTTCGCGTTGATGTCGGGGAATTCCTCGAGGCCGGGCACCGTCGGATAGCTCAGGCGCGATTTGGTGAACGAGCGCGGCTGGAATTTCCTGCCCCAGAGGTGCGAGCCCCGCACGTATTCCACGCGACCCGATTCCGCAGTCACGGGATCTAGGGCCAGCCAGAACGAAATCACATTGTTGCCGTTGAGGGGCCAAACGACGTGGTCGCAGTGCCAAGGCGTTGGCGTGTCGGTGCCCGGCTCCTTCACGAACATCTGGTCGTACAGCAGGTTCACCTTCCTGGATCGCATGAGCGCCGCCGCGAGCGCAGGCAACGGCGACTCGAGAACATAGGCCCTTACGTCCTCGTCGACCTGCCATTGCCTGGAAGTGGCGTGGAAGCGACCGGTCTTCGCTTCGTAGCCGTGGTGGTATTCGCCCGGCCGGGCAATATCCCGCTCGATGGCGCGCTCCAGTCTTTTGCGCCATGCCACATCGACCACTCCGCGAAGAACTACGACGCCGTCCCGCTGGTATGCGAGAACTTGATCTTCGGTGATCGTGGCACCCCGACGATTCATTCGCTACTCTCCGTGCCTGACACGCCCACATTAGTCGAAAGCAGGTCCATGTCAATCCTCAAGTCGAAACCCGGGCCGATTAATCTGAGAGACATCTTCGGTCTCATGCCGAAGCACGCCGAGCGCATCGTCCGCTACTACGAGGACGTGCTGCGGGGTCCTTCTCCTCTCACACCGGCGGAGCGCGAGCTCATCTACACGTACTGCGCCGCCCTAAACCGCTGCCACTACGCGTACACGTCGCACAAGGCTTGCGCGATCGCGTTGGGGATCAGTCCGCGAGTCTTCACGTCTCGCGGTATAGACCGTGCGGCTATTCCCGCGAAGCTTCAAACTATTTTGGCCTTCGCGCACAAGCTCACGATCTCGCCAGGCCGAATGCGCGCGGCCGATTCCAAGGCGATCTATCGCGCAGGCTGGGGCGAACAGGCGATCATCGACACGATCGTCGTTGCTTCACTCGCGAACTGGATCAGCCGGGTCCTCAACGGCTTCTCCGCATCGGCTCCAGACGAACACCACAGGCAAGCGGGCGAGCGACTGGCGGCCGGCGGTTACCTGCCCGTCGCCAGGCAAGTGAAGAAACAGCTAAAGCTAAATCCCTAGATACGCTGCCTGCACCTGCTTGTTATTCGCCAGCTCCCCGCTGGTGCCGTGCATGATGATGGAGCCGCTCTCGAGGACGTAGGCGCGCTGCACTAGCGATAGCGCGCGGGAGACGTTCTGCTCGACGAGCAGGATGGCGGTGCCCATCTTGTGGATCTCGCTGATTTTCTCGAAGGTGACGTCGCACATGACGGGCGCGAGGCCGAGCGAGGGCTCGTCGAGCATCAGGAGGCGGGGCTTGAGCATCATGCCGCGGCCGACGGCGAGCATCTGCTGCTCGCCGCCGCTCATGGTACCCGCCAGTTGTTTTCTGCGTTCGCCGAGGCGCGGGAAGATGCTGTAGACGAGCTCGAGCGACCGGGCGCGCTCGGGCTTGGCGCGGGGCGCGTAGGAGCCGACGATGAGGTTTTCCTGCACGCTCATTTCCGGGAAGACCTGGCGGCCTTCGGGGACGTGCGCGATGCCGAGCTCGGTGACGCGGTAGGGCGGGATCGAGGCGAGGTCCTGGCCCATGAAGCGGATGCGCCCGCCGGTGAGGCGCACGAGGCCGGAGATGGCGCGCAGCGTCGTGCTCTTGCCGGCGCCGTTCGCGCCGAGGAGGCCGACGGCCTCGCCCTCGCCCACCTCGATCGCGATGTCGCGGATCGCGGGGACGGTGCCGTAGGCGGCGCTGACCGACTCGAGTGCGAGCATCAGCGCGCCGCCGTGGAGCCGAGGTAGGCGCGGATCACCTCGGGGTTCGCCATGACGTCGTTCGGGCTGCCCTCGGCGATCTTCTGGCCGTGGTCGAGGACGACGATGTGCTTCGCCACCGCCATCACCGCGCGCATCAGGTGCTCGACGATGACGATGGTGAGGCCGCGCTCGGCGAGCCGGTGCACGAGCGCCACCGCCTGGTCCACTTCCGTGGGGTTCAAGCCCGCCATCACCTCGTCGAGCAGCAGGAGCTTCGGCTGCGTGGCGAGCGCGCGCGCCATCTCGAGGCGGCGCTGGTCGATCGTGGTGAGGTCGCGGGCGGCGACATTTTCCTTGGTGGAGAGACCGACGAAGGCGATGGCCTCGCGCGCCTTGTCGCGCGCCGAGCCCGGGTGGCGGTCGCGCAGGAAGGCGCCGGTCATCACGTTCTCGAGCACGGTCATGCCGCCGAAGGGCTTCGCCACCTGGAAGGTGCGCGCGAGGCCGTGCTTGCAGACGTCGTGCGGGCGCAGGCCCGTGAGCTCGCGCCCGAACGCGACCACCGAGCCGGCGTCGGGGCGGTAGAAGCCCATGATGAGGTTGAACGCGGTGGTCTTGCCCGCGCCGTTGGGGCCGATCAGCGCGAGCGTCTCGTTCTCGCGCACGGTCAGGCTCACGTCCTGCACCGCGCGCAGGCCGCCGAAGCGCTTGGAGAGGTCTTTGACGACGAGGGCTTCGGGCATTGCTACGGGGTGGCTCGCAATTTTTTTCTAAGGAGAAATTCTTTTGCGAAACCCATGATGCCGGTGGGCCGCCACAGGATGATCGCCATCAGGATCAATGCGTACACGGTCACCTGCACGCCCGCCTGGTTGCCGAGCCAGCTCTGCAGGAGCGCCGCGGTGGTCTCGAGGAGCACGGTGCCGATGAGCGGGCCGAACAGCGTGCCCACGCCCCCCACGATCGAGACCAGCGCGGCTTTGATGGACACGTCGAAGTTGAACGCGGTGTTCGGGTCGATGAAGTAGATGTACTGGACGTAGAACGTGCCGCCCATCGCGGTGAGGAAGGCGGAGACCATGAAGATGTTGCGCTTCTCGCCCGGCACGTCGATGCCGACCGCCTCGGCCGCGTCCTGGTCCTCGCCGAGCGCGAGCAGGTAGTAGCCGGTGCGCGAGCGCGAGATGTAGAAGGTGACGACGAGGGAAAGGAGGAGCAGGCCGAGCGCGACGTAGTAGTAAGGCGCCTTGCCCTCGAACTGCATCATGAGCGGCGCGCTGCCGAGGTTCGGCATGGTGGTGCCCTCCGCGCCCCAGGCGAAGTCGCGGAACTTGAGGAAGACGAGCATCAGCACCTGCGCGGTGGCGATGGTGGCGATGGTGAAGTACGGCCCGCGCAGCCGGAAGCAGAGCCAGCCGATCGGCAGGCTCGCGAGCATCGCGACGACGCCGCCGGCGAGCATCCCCAGCCAGGGCGAGACGCCGTAGTTGATCTGCAGGAGGCTCGAGGTGTAGGCGCCCAGGCCGAAGAACGCGGCGTGGCCGAGCGAGAACTGCTTGGCGTAGCCGCCGAGCAGGTTCCAGCTCGTGCCGATGAAAGCGAAGAGCAGGATGCGGATCAGGATGTCGTAGGCGAAGTTGCTCGTCACGGCGAGCGGCAATGCGATGAGGGCTGCCAGCAGGACGGCCAGGACCGCGTTTATCCTTGCTGAAAAATTCATGCGGCAAGACCGCTGGGCTTGACCGCGAGCGTGATGAGGAGGAGCAGGAACACCACGATGAGGCCCGAGTCGGCGCCGATGAACTGGATGCCGAGCGACTCGGCGATCCCCATGAGGAGGCTCGCCACCAGCGCGCCCATCACGTTGCCGAGCGTGCCGAGCACCACCGCGACGAACGCCATCAGCACGAACACCTGCCCCACCATCGGGTACGCCGGGTAGAAGGGCATGAGCAGCGACCCGGCGGCGCCGGCGAGCGCGAGCGCGATGCCCAGGGCCACGGCGAAGACGCGGTGCGGGTTGATGCCCATGAGCTGCGCCACGTCGCGGTTCTGCGAGGCGGCGCGCATCGCGCGGCCGAGGTCGGTGGTGTGCAGGAACACCCACAGGATCGCCGAGAGCAGCATCGCCACGCCGAAGGCGATCAGCTTCGCCACCGGGACGTAGAAGCCGCCGAAGTGCAGCGCCGCGTCGGAGTACGAGGTGTGGAGCGTCCGGTAGTTGGGCGTGAGCACCATCAGCGCCACGTTGAGGATGAGGAGCGAGAGCGCGAAGGTGAGGAAGATCTGCGGCAGGTCGTTCAGGCCGAGCACCCGCCGGATGAGGAAGTGCTGCACGCCGAGGCCGATCACGAAGAGCACGGGCATGGACACGACCAGCGACACGATCGGGTCCATGCCGAGCTGCGTCGCGAGGAAGAACGTGATGTACATGCCGATCATCACGAACTCGCCCTGCGCGAAGTTGACGATCTTCACCACGCCGAAGATCAGCGTGACGCCGATGCTGACGAGGGCATAGATGCCCCCGATCAGCAGGCCGTTGATCACGGCCTGCGTGACGGTCTCGAGCACTGCGCGGCCGGCGCGGGCGCTACGACTTCATCAGCGGCTTGCGGGCGTCTTCCTTCGGGAACACGCTGACGAGGTCGCCGTTCTGCCACTGCACGCCCACGGGGTGGCCGTAGACGTTCTTGCCGTCCGGGCCGAACTTCACCTTGCCCCCGGGCGCCATTGCCGCGTAGCCGCTCGACACGTCGAGCGCGGCGAGCGCATCGCGCACCTTCACCGGGTCGGCGCTCTTCGCGCGCTCCATCGCCTCCTTCAGCATGAAGGTCTGCGCCACCAGGCCGCCGGCGTACTCGAAGATGAACTCGCCGGTGCGCTTCTTGTACTCGTCGTTCAGCTTCTGCGCGAGGTCGCTCACGTCGTGGTTCCAGTGCGCGACGCCGAGGAGGCCCTCGGCCGCCTTGCCTACGTTCTTGTAGAAGTCCGGGATGACGAAGCCGCCCGAGCCGCCGTTGATGGCGATGTTCAGGCCCACCTGCTTCACCGTGCGCACGATGAGGATCAGGTCGTTCAGGTACGACACCGAGAACAGCATGTTCGCGCCCGAGGCCTTCACCTTGTTGATGAGCGGCCCGGCGTCGGTGAAGCCCGCGGAGTACGGCTCGAACATCACGATCTCGACGCCCTCGCCCGGGGCGAGCTCCTTCAGGCCGTTGGAGGTCGAGGTGCCGAACGCGGTGTTCTCGAACACCACCGCCACCTTCGGCTTGTCGCCGACGAGCTTCGACATCTGCAGCTGGGCCTTCGCGAACTGCGAGGCGCGCGCGAACGGCGTGAAGGTGAAGTGGCGGCCCTTGTTCAGCTGGTCGCTCGAGGAGCCGGTGATGATCGGGACCTTGGCGCGCTCGCAGACTTCGCTCGCGATGAGGGTCAGGGCGGACGCGTAGCAGCCGTGCACCGCGGTGAGCTTGTTGCCCGAGATCAGGCGGTCGGTCTCGGTGCGCGTCACCGTGGTGTCGCTCTGCACGTCCGACAGGATGAGGTTCAGCTTCGCGCCGCCGAGCGCCTTGACGCCGCCGGCGTTGTTCACCATCTCCACCGCCATCTTCGCCGCGACCACGCAGGCCTGGCCGATCTGCGCCATGCTGCCCGTCGACGGATAGAGCCCGCCGATGTTGATCGTGTCGGCGGCGTAGCCGCGCATCACGTACGGCGCGGCGAGCGCAGCGGCCGCGGCCTGCCCTGCGTGCTTCAGGAATTTCCTGCGTTGCTGTCTCATCTGGGTCTCCTCCCGGTAGGCCGGCGATGATACATCCCCTTCAGCTTTTCCTCGTAGGCGACGCGGCGGTATTGGGGCCCGTCTTGTGGTTTTCCCGTGTGGAGCACCCGGTGGCACGGAATGGCGAAGGAGAACCAGCAGCGCGAGCAGGAGCCCGCCACCGCGCGGATCGCCTTCGGATGCCCGATCGCCTCGGCGATCTTCGAGTAGGTCGAGGTCTCGCCGAACGGGATCCTGCGCACCTCTTCCCAGACGCGCTTCTGCAGCGCGGTGCCGCGGATGTCGAGCGGCAGCGTGAACGGACGGAACGGCGCGGCGATGTAGCGCGCGACCTTCGCCACCGTCGCCTTGCAGCCCTTCTCGTCGCCAACCAGGCTCGCCTTGGGAAATCGCCTGGCGAGCTCGCGTAGCAGCGCCGCGCGCGTGTCGCGGATCACGATGCTGGCGATGCCGCGCTCGCTCGCGGCCACGAGGAGGGCGCCGAGCGGGCAGCGGCCGGTGCCGTAGCGGATCGTCTCCGGCGCCCTGCGGCTGAGCGGTCCGTCCCTGAACATCGCGCGCCCGCCTAGGTCAGGTTCAGCGACTTGATGACCTTCGAGTAGTCGTTGAAGTCGCGCTGCACGATGGCCTCGAGGTCGTCGGGGCCGCCGCCGGTGGGGATGATGCCCTGGTCGGTGAGCGCCTTCGCCGCGGGCCCCGAGCGGATCGCGCTGGTGAAGTCGCGCGCGATGAAGCTCACGAGCTCCGCCGGCGTCTCGGCGGGCGCGAAGAGCGCGAACCAGGTGGTGAAGGCGAGACCGGGAATGGTCTCGGAGAGCGTCGGCACCTCCGGGAGCAGCGGGTTCCTCTTCGGGCCGCAGGTGGCGAGCACGTTCAGCTTGTCGCGCATGAACGGCATCGCGGTCGAGACGCCGACGAGCATCACGTTCACCTGGCCGCCGACGAGGTCGGTCATGCCGGCGGCGACCGACTTGTAGGGCACGTGCACGATATCGATCCCGGCGCGCTGCTTGAGGATCTCGGTGCGCAGGTGCACCGGCGTGCCGACGCCCGCGGAGGCGTAGGTGAGCTTGCCGGGGCGCGCCTTCGCCTCGGCGATGAGCTCCTTCATGGTGCGGATGCCGGTGTCGCGGTTCGCGACCACGAGGAGCTCGATCTCGACGAGCGGCGCCACCGCGCGGATGTCGCTGCGCGGACGGTCCTGCTTCGCCAGCAGCGGCTGCACGCAGAGGATGCCCTCGTGCGCGACGAGCAGCGTGAGCCCGTCGGGCTTCGCCTTCGCCACCTGGTCGGTGCCGATCGCGCCGCCCGCGCCCGCCTGGTTCACCACCACCACGGGCTGCTTCCACGTCGGCTCGAGCTGCTTGCCGCAGATGCGCGCGCTCGCGTCCATCACCGTGCCCGGCGTGCTCGCGACGATGATCTTCACCGGGCCGCCGGGATAGGGCTCGGCGGCAAGGAGCGGCTTCCACGCCGAAACCAGCGTGAGACCCAGGCTTCCCTGCACGAAGTCCCTTCTTTTCATTTCTGCTCCCGCAGCAGCGCGGCGACGTCGTGCTCGACCACCGTGCCCTTGAAGAAGTCGGGGTTCATCCCGGCGTGCAGCAGCGCCGGATAGGCGAAGACGAAGTCGCGGAACTGCGCCTCGTCGAGCAGGCCGTGCTCGACGAGCTCGTGCGCCTCCTCGAGCACTTCCTCCATGTCGGTCACGTCCCAGTGGCCGATGTCGGAGCTGAAGACCGCCTTGAGGCGCGCGCCGAACGGATTCATCCGCGTGTCGAAGCCGAGCGCCACCAGCGGGTCGTCGGCCTCGCAGCCGAAGTAGAAGTTGCGCTCGAAGAGCTCGCGCAGGTCCTCGGCCTTGCGGATGCCGAGCTTGTCGAGCTCGTGCGCGATCATCGGGTCGCCGTCCCACCACCAGCCCCCCGGCCAGCGCGCGAAGTCCGGGTCCTTCGGGCTCGGCCGGCCCTTCACCATGCTGCCGCCGTACTGCCCGAAGAGGTCGGCGAGCTCCTCCAGGTTCAGGTTGCGCGGGTCGTAGTTGGCGATGCCGACCGGATTCCTCTTGCCGCAATGGCTCTGCAGCCCGGCGTAGAGCTCGCTCGCCCAGGCGACGCCGCCCTCGAGGAAGGCGAAGTGCAGCTTCGGGAAGCGCTTGGTCACGCCGCCGAGGATCAGCGCCTTGGCGAACGCCTCGCCTGCCGCGGCGAAGCTGCCGACGTGGTTGTAGATGTAGTGGTCGGTCGTGACGCGCGCGCCGTAGCCGACGCTCGGCGAGTGCGTGGTCACCGCGACTTTCAGCTCCATGCACTTCGCCCACACCGGGTCGTAGTCGTAGGGCCCGTCCATGCAGAGCGGGTCCATCCACGCGGCGAAGGGCGCGGCGTCGGGCGCGCGCTCGAGCACCTCGGGGACCGGGCGGCGCACGTTGCTCTGGAGCATCACCGCCTTGAAGCCGAGGTTCCTCACCGCGTGCTCGAGCTCGGCGATCGCCTCGCCGGGCGTGTGCGCCGGGATCACCGCCACCGGCGCCATGCGGTCCTTCTGGCCGGAGAAGATGTCGGCGAACATGTGGTTGAGCGCCCGGCAGCACGCCTGGCGCAGCTCGTCGTTCTCCTCGCGCATCACCACCAGCGCGAGCGTCGAGTAGACGATGGAGAAGTCGAGGCCGAAGTCGTCCATGCGGCTGCGGAAGAGCGCGGGCAGCATGGCGGTGGCGCGGTCGAGCGTGTTCTTCGTCGGCAGGCCCCACGAGGTCGGGCGCGTGACGCGCTTCTTGATGCGCTCGCGCGGCGTCATGCGGTACCAGCCGCCGGCGTCGAGCTTCGCGCGGTACTGCTCGGCGATGCGCGTGCCGCCCACCTGCTTCAGGAACTCGAAGTACGCCGGGCCGTACTCGATGGTGTGGCCGTCGGCGTCGATCACCGGGTGCTTCAGCCTGCGGCGGATCTCCGCCGAGGCCGTCGCTTTCTTGTCGAGCATCACGGACATGCAGGGTTCCTAGGAACGGCGCAGGAAATCGAGGACGGTGGCCGCGAAGAGCTCCGGCGCGGTGTCGATCGCGCCGTGGCGCTCGCCCGCGAGCACCGAGAGCTTGCTCCCGGCGAGCGAGGTGTGCAGCAGCTCGATCGCGTTCTTGTAGCGCGGCGCGCTGTCGCCCCCCAGGACGAGGAGCGTCGGGATGTCGTAGCCGCGGAAAGCGCCCGCGCTGAAGCGGTAGGCGCGCGTCGCGCGCAGCTCGCGCGGCAGCGTGTGCGCGAGCGCGAGGCGCGCCGGCCAGCTCGGCAGGCGCTGCATCGCCGCGATCTCGGTCTCGCTCATCTTCAGGTTCCGGGAATAGAAGAGCGAAAGCGCGCCAGCCCGGTCGTCCTTCGCCAGGGCTTTCTCGACAAGGCCGATCGTTTCCTCGAGAGCCGCGTCCGCCTGCGCATCCGTCCCGGTCGCGATCGGCGGCTCGTAGAGCACGAGGCGCCGGATGTTCTTCGTGAGGCGCGTCGCCTCGAGCGCGCAGATCGCGCCGTAGGAGTGCGCCACCACGTTCACCGGGGCGCCGATGGCATCGACCACTGCCGCGACATCGGCGAACTCGAGCTCCATCCGGTGCTCGCTTGCGTCGCCGCTCGCGCCGCGGCCGCGCCGGTCCATCGCATAGACGGTGAATCTGCCCTGGAACTTCGAAAGCACGGGCGCCCAGCGCGATTTTTCCGACGTGGTGCCGTGCACGAGCAGCAGCGGCGGCCCCTCGCCGCTCTTCGAGCAGCCGAGCTCGATCTTCGCTTTCACCGAAAAAACTTCCGCAGAAAATCCCCTGTAGGCCTCCTCGATCCACGCGAGCGCCTTCACCACGGGCAGCATCGCCTGCGTGGCGCCGAACGGGACGAGCACCGCCTGCTGCACCGCCGCCTTCGGCAGGCCGCGCTGCGCGGCGCGCATGGCGTGGATGCGGAAGGACTCCTCGAAGCCCGCGGCGGCGAACGCCGCGAGCATCAGGTATTCACGCGTGGCGTAGTCGAGGGGACCCGATTTCTCGATCGCGGCGCGCAGCTGCTTGAACGCGGCGGCGACTTCCGGCGCGTGCTCGGCGAGGCGCTCCGAGGGGATCTTCGGGGACGAACCGGACATGCGGCAAAAATGGTATCACCGCGCTCCCCGCGCGCGAGACGGCGGTTCGCGCCTCAGCCCGGGCGGCGCGGAACGACGAGCGTGCCGACCGCGACCTGCACCGCCTTGCCGTCCTGGTTGCGCGTGGTCATGCGCATCTTGAGCAGGCCCTGGCCGGGGCGCGACTTCGAGGGGCGCACCTCGAGCACCTCGAACTCGACGCAGAGCTCGTCGCCCGGGCGCACCGGCAGCGGCCAGCGCAGCTCCTCGAAGCCCGCGCCGATGATGCCGCCCGCGGGCGCGAACTCGCTCGCCACCGAGAGGCGCATCGTGAGCGCCGCGGTGTGCCAGCCGCTCGCGGCGAGCCCGCCGAAGAGCGTCGCCTGCGCCGCCGCCTCGTCGATATGGAAGGGCTGCGGGTCGAACTGCGCCGCGAACGCCTTGATGTCCTCGGCGGCGACGCGCAGGCACGCCGTGCGATAGATTTGCCCGGCGGCGAAGTCCTCCAGGTATTTCGCGCTCATGTCGCGGCCCTCCTCAGCCCGGCGGGCCAGCGCAGCGGCCCGAACCACGAGCCGCCGGCGATCGCCAGCGCGTTGATCAGCCCGAACGCGACGAGCGCGAGGCTCTGCGCGAGGAACACGTGCGAAAGGTTGCCGCTCCAGCGCAGCGCCGCCCAGCCGGCGAGCGCGGCGATGGCGAGGCGCGTGAGGTTGCCGATCAGCGGCCACAGCAGCCTGCCCGCGCCCTGCGAGGCGAAGTAGAGCGAGAGCGCGAGGCCGAGCATGCCGTAGAACGGTCCGACCGCGCGCAGGTAGCGCGTGCCCGCGTCGAGCATCGCCGGGTCGGTGTCGAAGAGCGAGAGCCAGGCGTGCGGGAACGCCGCGGCGAGCAGGCCGATCGCCTCGGTGAGCGCCGCGGCCATCGCCGCGCCGATCCACGCGGTGCGCAGCGCGCGCTCGCGCCGGCCGGCGCCGATGCTCGTGCCCACCATCGCCACGAGCGGCCCGCCCAGGCCGAAGACGAGCGGCACGAGCAGGTACTCGAGGCGCGCACCGGTGCCGTAGCCGGCGATCGCCGCCGGGCCGAACTCGCCGACGAGCGAGGTGCCGATCATGATCGTGACGTTGGTTGCGACGGTGACGAGCGCGGCGACGAGGCCCACGCGCAGGATGTCGCGGAAGAGCGGCCAGCGCAAGCGCATCGCGCCCAGCCCCGGGCGCACCACGCTGCGCCCGGACCACAGGTACGCCGCGAGCGCCGCCGAGCCGAGCACGTAGTAGAGGAGGAACGCCGCCGCGCCGCCGGTGATGCCCAGGCGCGGGAACGGCCCCCAGCCGAAGATGAGCAGCGGCGAGAGCGGCACGAGGAGCACGAGGCCGGCGCTCGTGACGAGCGCCGGCAGCGCCATGTTGCCGGTGCCGCGCACCACCGCGGCGAGCGAGTTGAAGAGCCACACCAGCATCGCGCCGGCGAAGAACAGGTCCGAGTAGGCGAGCGCCGCCTCGAGCGAGGCGCCGCGCCCGCCCATCGCGGCATAGAGCGATCGGCCGCCGCCGAGCACGCCGAGCATGAAGGCGAGGCCGAAGGCCGCGGCGATGGCGAGCGCGTGCAGCGCGAGCGCGTCCGCCTCGGCGCGGCGCCCGGCGCCGAGCGCGCGCGCGATCGAGGAGGCGATGCCGCCGCCCATCGCGCCGGCCGACATCATCTGCATCAGCATGATCACCGGGAAGACGAGCGCGACGCCGGCGAGCGCGTCGGTGCCGAGCTTGCCGACGAAGTAGGTCTCCACCAGGCCCGCCGCGGCCTGCGCCGCCATCACCAGCACGTTGGGCGCGGCGAGGCGCAGCAGCGTCGGCGCGATCGGCGCTTCGAGCAGGGCGCGGGTGCGCGGATCCATCGGGCCTCCTAGGCTGCGAGCACCGGCCGCAGGCGCGGCGGCGCCTCGCGGATGGGCATGTGGACGAGCGCGGCGCCGATCGCGAGCATGATGTCCATGTACCAGAGCCAGTCGTAGCTGCCGGTGCGCTCGAACACCGTGCCGCCGAGCCACGCGCCGAAGAAGGCGCCGACCTGGTGCGAGAGCATCACGATGCCGAAGAGCGTCGCCATGTAGCGCGTGCCGTGCAGCTTGCCCACCAGCCCGACCGTGGGCGGCACGGTGGAGAGGTAGGTGAAGCCGAGCACCACCGCGAAGAGGAGGAACGTGGCGGCGGTCTTCGGCGCGAACACGAAGGCGAGCACCGCCGCCGCGCGCGCGGCGTACACCACCGAGAGCACGCTCTTCATCCGCCAGCGGCCGATCGCCCAGCCGGCGCCGAAGCTGCCCGCGATGTTGAAAAGGCCGATGAGCGAGAGCGACCACGCGCCCACCGCCGGCGGCAATCCGCACAGCGCGACCACGCCCGGCAGGTGCGTGGCGATGAACGCGACATGGAAGCCGCACACGAAGAACCCGGCGGTAAGGAGCAGGAAGCTCGGGTCGCGCCCGGCATCGCGCACCGCCTGGCGCAGGTTCTTGGAAGCGCCGCCGCTTGCCGCGGCCTCGTGCGACGGCTTGCCGCGCAGCACCCACGCGAGGGGCACGATCGCGAGCGAAAGCAGGCCGAGCGCGGTCAGCGCGCCGACCCAGCCGATCGCGCCGGTGAGGAGCGCCGCGAGGGGCGCGACCAGGAACTGCCCGAACGAGCCGCCGGCGTTGACCATGCCGCTCGCGATGCCGCGCTTCTCGGGCGGCAGCACGCGCGCGAGCGCCGACATCAGCACCCCGAGCCCCGCCATGCCGCCGCCGCCGGCGGCGAGCACGCCGATCAGGAGCACGAGCATCCACGTGCTCGTCGCATGCGGCGTGAGCACAGTGCCGAGCATGACGAGCACCGAGCCCGCCGCGACCACGCGCCCGGTGCCGTACTTGTCCGCGGCCGCGCCGGCGATCGGCTGCGTGATGCCCCACATGAGCTGGGCGCAGGCGAACGCGAGGCTGATGGAAGCGATGCCGAGGCCCGTGGCGCTGTTGAGCGGGCTGATGAAGAGCGCGACCGACTGGCGCACGCCGAAGATGAGCGCGAACACCAGGCCCGCGGCGAGCACGATCCCGAGCTGCCGGCGCGTCATAGGATGACTGTCATATCGAGGGGCAAAAAAAATCAGCCGGCGGCTTGCGCGATCAGCTCGCGCGCCGACTTGCGGATCGCCCTGGAGAGCTGCGGGTCGTCCACGGCGCGCGCGAGCATCAGCGCGCCGACGAGGCTCGCCGCGACGCCCATGGCTTTCTCGTGCGCGGCGGCCTTGCCCCATCCCGGGAACTGCTGCTCGATGAGGGCGATGAGGTTCTTGATGCGCCGGCTCGCGGCGCGGCGCACCTCGGGCGCCTGGCGCGGGATCTCGGTGCCGGCGGCGGCGATCGCGCAGCCCAGGCCCTGCTCCGCCGCGGCCACGTGCCGGTCGTGCAGATAGGTGTCGACGAGCGCCATCAGCTCCTCGCCCGGCTTCGCGGCGGAGACCGCGCGGCTCATGTTCTCGGTGGATTCCGCGCCCGCCTGGTCCACCGCCGCCGCGAGGAGCGCGTCGCGCGAATCGAAGTGCGCGTAGAAGCCGCCGTGCGTGAGGCCGGCTTCCTTCATGACCTCGGCGACCCCCACGCCCTCGTAGCCGTGCTTGCGGATCGCGCGCGCCGCGGCGCGCAGGATGCGCTCGTGGCTTTCCGCTTTCCTCGGCGATGCCCGGGGGCCGGCGCGTTGCATATGACGCTCATCATATACAAGACGCCCGGCTCCCGTCAAGCCCCTCCGAAGCCGCGCGCTACCGCAGCGGCAGCGCGCCGTTCGTGCGGTCGCGCACCTCGGAGGCGTTCGCCACCGGCGCGTTCGTGTAAACGAGGTGCCCGCTCGCGTCGCGGTACTTGACGATCGGCGCCGCGGCCACGGGAACCGCCGCCGGCGCGGGGTCCTCCGCGCTGCCCTGCTTGAGCGACTTCTTCAGCATGTCGTAGCAGTCGTCGGAGATGTCCTTCTGGTGGTCGATCAGGCATTCCTTGATCCCGCCGCCGCCGGGCTTCACGCCGGCGCAGAACTTCTGCGCGTCGGCCTTGCACGCCTGGTAGCCGCGCTCGCGCTGCAGCGCGCCCTTCAGGAAGCCGTAGCAGGCCTCGCTCAGGTCCTTCTGGTGGTCGATCAGGCATTCCTTCTTGTCGGACGCGCTCGCGCAGAACTTCTGCGCGTCGGCGCGGCATGCGGCGCTGCCGCCGCCCTGCTCTTCCGCCTGCGCTGCCAGCGGAAGCAGCAGGGCGGCCAGCGCGAGCATCGTCAGTCGCTGGCCTCCCATGGCTCGCTCCTTACTTGGACGCAACGCGCGTCGTGTGGGGATGCGAATGCTGGCTCTGGGCAACGCGGTGCTCGTGCCAGTCGTGGCGCGCCTCGCGGTGCACCTCGTGGCGCTCGTGGCGCAGCTGGCGCTCGTCGTGGCGCAGCTCGTGCTGGTCGCGCCGCAGCGAAGCGTAGTCCGCGCCCCGCTTGGCGCCGTCCGAGCCGAGCTTCTGGCGGTCCGCGCCGATGCTCGCGCGGTCGGCCTGCAGCCGGGCGCGGTCGGCGGTGACGCCCGCCGTGTTGCCCGAGCGCTCGTCGGCGCGCAGCTGCCTCAGGTCGGTGCGGCGCTGGCTTTCCGCGCCGGAGAGCGCGCTGCGGTCGGCGCCGATCGCCTGGTTGTCCTGCGACAGCGTGGCGCGGTCCTGGCGGATCGCCTGGTAGTCGGAGCGGATGTCGCTGCGCAGCGCGCGCAGGTCCTCGCGATCGGCCGCGTGCGCCGTCGCCGCGCCGAGAAGGGTGAAGCCGAGCCCGAAAGCGATTGCATTTGCGATTGCGGTCTTGCGAAGCATTTGAGCCTCCACTGGGTTCTGCTGCGGTTGGGTAAGAGCACCTCCCATGGGCCCAAGCTACGCGCGAGCGGGCGCGAAGGAACCCGCGCCGGTGTAACTTCGGTATCGGGATGTTTCAGGACTGTCACGGAGCGTCCGGAAACGTTTCGATACAAATAGGGGGGTCCCCGCGCGCCGCCCGCGAAGCGGGAAAGCCCCGCATCTGATTTAATTGGCCCTTCCCATGGCGGACCCCCTCAATCCGCGGCGGCGCCGGCCCTCGACCGTCGTCATCGCCGTAGTCATCGCGATCATCGCGGGCATCACCGCCGCGCTCTATTTCTATTGGCGCGACAAGGGCGGCGACGGCACCGCGAGCGCGCAGACCTCCTCCAAGGGCAAGGGCAAGAAGGGCGGCTTCGATCCCAACCGGCCGCAGCCGGTCATCGCCGAGCCGGCGCGCAAGGGCGACATCAACCTCTACCTGAGCGGCCTCGGCACGGTGGTGCCGCTGAAGACGGTGACGGTGCGCTCGCGCGTGGACGGCGAGCTGATGCGCGTCAACTTCAACGAGGGCCAGATGGTGAAGGCGGGCGACGTGCTCGCCGAGATCGACCCGCGCCCCTACCAGGTGATGCTGCAGCAGGCCGAGGGCCAGCTCGCGAAGGACGAGGCGCTGCTGCAGAACGCGCGCATCGACCTCGAGCGCTACACCACGCTCTTCAAGCAGGACTCGATCGCGAAGCAGCAGGTGGACACGCAGGCCTCGCTCGTGCGCCAGTACGAGGGCACGATCAAGACCGACCAGTCCTCGGTCGAGAACGCGAAGCTGCAGCTCACCTACGCGCGCATCACCTCGCCCATCACCGGGCGCCTCGGCCTGCGCCAGGTGGACCCGGGCAACATCGTGCACGCCGGCGACGCCGGCGGCCTCGTCGTCATCACGCAGCTGCAGCCGGTGAGCGTCGTCTTCACCATCCCGCAGGACCAGCTCGCGCCGGTGATGAAGCGCCGCGACGAGAAGCTGCCGGTCGAGGCCTGGGACCGCGACAACCGCAACAAGGTCGCCTCCGGCACGCTCATCACGGTGGACAACGTGGTCGACCCGCAGACCGGCACGGTGAAGCTCAAGGCCGAGTTCCCGAACCAGGACAACGCGCTCTTCCCGCAGCAGTTCGTGAACGCGCGCATGCTGATCGACACGCACCACGACGTCACCACCATCCCGATCGCGGCGCTGCAGAAGGGCTCGCAGGGCAACTTCGTCTACGTGGTGAAGGACGACAGCACGGTCACCGCGCGCACGGTGCAGCTCGGGCCGCAGGAAGGCAACCGCGCCGAGGTCACCGGCGGCGTGCAGCCGGGCGAGGTGGTGGTGACCGACGGCCTCGACCGCCTGCGCGAGGGCATGAAGGTGGAAGCCTCGGCGCAGCGCGCGCCGCTCCCGGTCCAGCAACCTGCACAGAAAAAAGGCGGCAGGAAGAAGGCGCAGTGAACCCGTCCCGGCTGTTCATCCTGCGGCCGGTGGCCACCTCGCTCGCGATGGTCGCGATCCTGCTCGCGGGCCTGCTCGCGTTCCGCCAGCTGCCGCTCTCGGCGCTGCCGGAAGTGGACTACCCGACGATCCAGGTGCTCACCTTCTATCCCGGCGCGAGCCCGGAGGTGATGACCTCCTCGGTCACCGCGCCGCTCGAGCGCCAGTTCGGGCAGATGCCGGGCCTGCGCGAGATGTCCTCGATGAGCTCCGGCGGCTCCTCCGTGATCACGCTGCAGTTCACGCTCGACGTCGGCCTCGACGTCGCCGAGCAGGAGGTGCAGGCGGCGATCAACGCCGGCTCCAATTTCCTGCCGACCGACCTGCCCGCGCCGCCGGTGTACAACAAGGTGAACCCCGCGGACGCGCCGATCCTGACCCTCGGCATCAGCTCGAAGACGATGCCGCTGCCGCAGGTGCAGAACCTCGCCGACACGCGCCTCGCGACCAAGATCTCGCAGGTGACGGGCGTCGGCCTCGTCTCGCTCTCCGGCGGGCAGCGCCCGGCGGTGCGCGTGCAGGCGAACCCGCGCGCGCTCGCCGCCAATTCGCTCAGCCTCGACGACGTGCGCACCGCGATCGGCGCGGCGAATGTCAACCAGGCGAAGGGCAGCTTCGACGGCCCGGAGCGCGCCTACACCATCGACGCCAACGACCAGCTGCGCTCGGCCGACGAGTACAAGAAGATCATCGTCGCCTACCGCAACGGCGCCCCGGTGGTGCTCTCCGACGTCGCCGACGTCGTCGAGGACGCGGAGAACGTGCGCCTGGGCGCCTGGGCGAACGCCGAGCCGGCGATCATCATGAACATCCAGCGCCAGCCGGGCGCGAACGTGATCCAGGTCGTGGACCGCATCAAGAAGCTGCTCCCCGACCTGCGCTCGCAGCTGCCGCCGGGCATCGACATCCAGCTCCTCACCGACCGCACCACCACGATCCGCGCCTCGGTGCACGACGTCGAGGTGGAGCTGCTCTTCGCGGTCGCGCTCGTCGTGATGGTGATCTTCCTCTTCCTGCGCACCGCGGCGGGCACCATCATCCCGAGCGTCGCGGTGCCGCTCTCGCTCGTGGGCACCTTCGGCGTCATGTACCTCGCCGGCTTCTCGATCAACAACCTCACCCTCATGGCGATGACCATCGCCACCGGCTTCGTCGTGGACGACGCCATCGTCATGATCGAGAACATCTCGCGCTACGTCGAGCAGGGCATGAAGCCGCTGGAAGCGGCGCTGAAGGGCGCGGGCGAGATCGGCTTCACCATCATCTCGCTCACGATCTCGCTCATCGCGGTGCTGATCCCGCTGCTCTTCATGGGCGAGGTGGTGGGGCGGCTCTTCCGCGAGTTCTCGATCACGCTCGCGGTCGCGATCCTGATCTCGGCGTTCGTCTCGCTCACGCTCACGCCGATGATGAGCGCGCGGCTGCTGAAAAAGGAAAAGGAGAAGGAGGCGCACGGCGACTGGTTCTCCAAGGTCATCTCCTACTACCACGCCAGGCTGGAGTGGGTGCTGGACCATCAGAGCGCAACCCTGTGGGTCGCGCTCGGCACGCTCGTCCTCACGGTGCTGCTCTACATCGTGGTGCCGAAGGGCTTCTTTCCGGTGCAGGACACGGGCGTGCTGCAGGGCATCTCGGAGGCGCCGCAGAGCGTCTCCTACGCCGCGATGGCCGAGCGCCAGCAGGCGCTCGCCAAGGCGATCCTCGAGGACCCGGACGTCGAGAGCCTCTCCTCCTTCATCGGCGTGGACGGCACCAACCCGACGCTCAACACCGGGCGCTTCCTCATCAACCTGAAGCCGCACAGCGCGCGCGCCGGCGCGCTCGAGGTGATGCGCCGGCTGCAGGACCGCGTCGCCGAGGTCGAGGGCGTCACGCTCTACCTGCAGCCGATCCAGGACCTGACGATCGAGGACCGCGTGAGCCGCACGCAGTACCAGTTCACGCTCGAGGCGCCGAGCGGCGCGCTGCTCGCGGAATGGGTTGCCAAGCTGCTGGACAAGCTCGAGACGGCGCCCGAGCTGGTCGACGTCGCGAGCGACCTGCAGACCCAGGGCCTGCAGGCCTACGTGGACATCGACCGCGACAGCGCCTCGCGCCTCGGCGTCACCGCGGCGGCGGTGGACAACGCGCTCTACAACGCCTACGGCCAGCGCCTGATCTCCACCATCTTCACGCAGTCGAACCAGTACCGCGTGGTGCTCGAGGTGAAGCCCGAGTTCGGCCGCGGCCCGCAGGCGATCAACGACCTCTACGTCGCCTCGACCAACGGCACGCAGGTGCCGCTCTCCGCGGTGGCGAAGATCGTCGAGAAGCCGACCTCGCTCGCCGTCAACCACATCGGCCAGTTCCCGGCGGCGACCATCTCGTTCAACCTCGCGCAGGGCGCCTCGCTCGGCGCCGCGGTGAAGGCGATCGAGGCCGCCGAGAAGGAGATCGGCATGCCGGTCGCGGTGCGCACCGGCTTCGAGGGCGCGGCGCTCGCCTTCCGCGCCTCGCTTAGCAACACCATCTGGCTGCTGCTCGCCGCGGTGGCGACGATGTACATCGTGCTCGGCGTGCTCTACGAGAGCTACATCCACCCGGTGACGATCCTCGCGACGCTGCCCTCGGCGGGCGTCGGCGCGCTGCTCGCGCTGCGCGCGTTCGGCACCGAGTTCGACAT
>DASRFM010000095.1:0-5865 GCA_035651575.1 Burkholderiales bacterium
GAGCGCGAAGGCGACGATCGCGAGCAGCACCGTCCAGCTGCGGAAGGTGCCGCGCTTCTCGGTGACCGCGAGCGAATGGATGAGCGCCGTGCCGACCAGCCAGGGCATGAAGGAGGCGTTCTCCACCGGGTCCCAGAACCACCAGCCGCCCCAGCCGAGCTCGTAGTACGCCCAGCCGCTGCCGAGCGCGATGCCGATGGTGAGGAACATCCACGCCACCGTGGTCCAGGGCCGCGACCAGCGCGCCCAGGTCGCATCGAGCTTGCCCGACAGCAGCGCCGCGACGGCGAAGCTGAAGGCCACCGAGAAGCCGACGTAGCCCATGTAGAGCATCGGCGGGTGCACCACCATCCCCGGGTCCTGCAGGAGCGGATTGAGGTCGTGCCCGTCGGCGGCCGGCGGGAACAGCCGGTCGAAGGGGTTCGAAGTGAAGAGCATGAACGCGAGGAAGCCCGCGCTCACGAAGCCCATCACGCCGAGAACGCGCGACACCATCTCGTCGGGAAGATGCGCGCTGAAGAGGCTGACCGCCGTCATCCACACGCCGAGCATCAGCGTCCAGAGCAGGAGCGAGCCCTCGTGGCCGCCCCATGCCCCGGCGATGCGGTAGTGCAGCGGCAGCGAGGAGTTCGAGTTGCTCGCGACGTAGGTCACCGAGAAGTCGTTCGTCACGAAGCAGTACACGAGGCAGCCGAACGCGAACGCGACGAGCAGCGCGAGGGTCTGCGCGGCCGGGCGGGTCCTCGCCATCCACGCCGCGTTGCCGCGATGCGCGCCGGCGAAGCCGCATGCGGCCTGGAAGAGGGCCACGATGAGCGCGAGCGAAAGGGCGACCTGTCCGAGCTCGGGGGTCATGGCTTGAAGGTCTTCGCGGCCTGGTGGGCTTTCTCCACCGCTTCCTTCGCCTCCGGCGGCATGTAGTTCTCGTCGTGCTTGGCGAGCACCTCGCTTGCGCGGAACACGCCGTCGGGGCCGAGCTGGCCCTGCGCCACCACGCCCTTGCCCTCCCGGAAGAGGTCGGGCAGCGAGCCCTTGTAGAGCACGTCGATGCTCTTCGCGGTATCGGTCACGACGAATGCCACGCTCACGCCGTCGGCCTGGCGCTTCACGCTGCCCTTCTCCACCAGGCCGCCGATGCGGAAGGTGCGGCCCTGCGGCGCCTCGTGCGCCACGACCTGCGAGGGGGTGAAGAAGAACACCAGGTTCCGGTTGAAGGCGCTCAGCACGAGCGCGGTGGCGATGCCGAGCGCCACGACGCCGAAGAGGATGGCCGCGATGCGCTTATGCCGGGGTTTCACGCGTCGCTCGTTTCCACACCAGAAAGATTTCTGCAAAAAGAAGAAGAAAGGTGACTGCGTACGAGCCCCAGACGTAGAAAGCGTATCCGCCCATGGCGAGGAACTCGCTCACCGCTCTTCCTCGCGGATCATGCAGCGCACGCGGGTGAGCGCCACGGCGATGCTGTACATCCAGAACGCGAGCGCCATGAGCAGCATGCCGACCAGCATGGTCGCCGCCATGCTCGGGGCCTTGGTGAAGCTGACCGACGCGCCCTGGTGCAGCGTGTTCCACCACTTCACCGAGTAATAGATGATCGGCACGTTGACCACGCCGACGAGCGCAAGCACTCCGCTTGCGCGGTCCGCGCGCCGCGGCTCCTCGATCGCGGCCTTGAGTGCCATGAAGCCGAAGTAGAGGAAGAGCAGGATCAGCTCCGAAGTGAGGCGCGCGTCCCAGACCCACCAGGTGCCCCACGTGGGCTTGCCCCAGAGCGAGCCCGTCCACAGCGCGATGAAGGTGAAGAGCGCCCCCGTCGGCGCGAGCGCGCTCGCCATCATGCCGGACAGCCGCGTGTTGAAGGCGAGCCCCATTGCCGCCCAGAACGCCATGACCACGTAGAGGAACATGGACATCCAGGCCGCCGGGACGTGGATGAAGATGATGCGGTAGGCCTCGCCCTGCTGCGCGTCGGTCGGCGCGACGAACAGGCCGACATACAGTCCCGCGACGCAGAGCACCGCGGCGGCAAGGGCGCAGATGCGCGCGATGCTGCCCGCGAGCGGAAAGAAGGTGTGCGGCGAGGAGAACCAGAACCAGCGCATGGGGCGCGCGCTCATTCGATCGAGATCCTGAGGGCCGCGGCGATCGCCCAGGGCGCGAAGGCAAGCGAGACGATCAGCATGGCCGCGAGCAGCAGGAGCTGCGACTGCGCGCCGAGCCCGGCGGCCGCCATGTCCACGCTGCCCGCGCCCATGACGAGGACCGGCACGTAGAGCGGCAGCACGAGCAGCGCGAGGAGCACGCCGCCGCCCCGCAGCCCGAGGGTCAGGGCCGCGCCGATGGCGCCGATCATGCTGAGGACCGGCGTGCCGAGGAGGAGCGAGAGCGTGAGCACTGCGATGAGCGACGCCGAGAGGTCGTATTGTATCGCGAGCAGCGGCGCGATCAGCACGAGCGGCAGCCCCGACACGAGCCAGTGCGCCGCCGCCTTGGCCGCGACCACGACCCCGAGCGGCGCTGCGCCGAGCAGCATCTGCTCGAGCGTGCCGTCGGCGTGGTCGTCGGCGAAGAGCCGCGACAGCGACAGCATCGAGGAGAGCAGCGCGGCCACCCAGATCACGCCCGGGCCGATGGCATGCAGCAGGTTCGGCTCGGCGCCGACGCCGAGCGGGAAGAGGCTCGCCACGATCACGAAGAAGAGGAGCGCGGTGCCGACGTCGCTCTTCCTGCGCAGCGCAAGCAGCAGGTCGCGGCGGACGAGCGAGCGGGCGGCATCGAGGGCCCGGGCCACGTCAGAGCTCGATCACCAGCGAAGCGGCGAGGCCCACCTCGTGGTGGGTGGTGTAGACCACCGCGCCGCCGGCGCCGGCGTGCCGCGCGATCAGGCGCTCCAGCACCTCGCTGGCCGCGCTGTCGAGCGCCGCGAAGGGCTCATCGAGGAGCCAGAGCGGCGCGGCGCCGCTCAAGGCAAGCCGCGCCAGCGCCGCGCGCCGCCGCTGGCCCTGCGAGAGCTTGCGCACCGGCACGTCGTGGCGCGCGAGGCCCATCAGGTCGAGCGCCGCGAGCGCTTCCGCGCGCGACGCCGGATTGCCGGCCAGCCGGCAGGCGATCTCGAGGTTCTCCGCCGCGGTGAGGTCGTCCTTCACCGCCGGCGCGTGGCCGACGTAGACGAGCTCGCGCGCGTAGTCTTCCCTCAGGGCCCGGATCGGCTCGTCCTTCCAGCGCACTTCGCCCGCGACCGGCGCGAGCAGCCCGCAGAGGACGCGCAGGAGGCTCGTCTTGCCGCTGCCGTTCGGGCCAGCGAGCCGCAGCAGCTCGCCGGCGGCGAGCTCGAAGCAAAGGCCCCGGAAAAGGGCCCGGCCGCCCCGCTCGCACTCCAGGTCGATCGCTTCCAGCACAGGTTATTTTTGCAGAATCCGTCACTTAGCGCCGGGCAGGGTCCCTTGGCACGCTGCCAGTTGACCACAGGCGCCGGGAGTGCGTTTGACTCAAGTCAAAAGCGCGGAAAAGCCCTCGGCAAAGGCCTCGACCTCACCCCAGTCCGTGTACTCCCCGCGATCTTTTCCGTCTGCCCTTCGACCGTCGGGAGGACCTTCGCCACCCTAGCGCTTGAACCACTGGCGCAGCTCGATCGGATTGCCGTCGGGATCGCGGATCTCGGCGCGCGCGTACTCCGGGCGCTTCATCGGTCCCCAGGCGGTCGCGACGCCGCGCGCGTTGAGGTGCGCGAGCGCCGCGTCCATGTCGTCGACCTCGAGCGCGAGGCATTGCCAGCCGAGCCGGTCCGGCACGCGATCGGCGCTCTTGGCTTCGGGGTAGCACATGACTTCCAGCGTCGTGCCGCCGAGCTCGAGGTAGACGAGCTCGAGCGGGCCGCGCGGCGTCTGCGGGATGCGCTGGCGCTCGCGCACGCGAAAGCCGAGCGTCTCGGTGTAGAACCGCACCGCGCGCTCGGGCGCCGCGGTGAGGAGCTCCATGTGGTCGATCCGCTTGAACACGGACCGGATGATAGACGAGCCAGCGCGCCCTGGAGTCCATCGAGCGTTGAGCTACATTAAACCGAGGCCGACCCGCACCGCGACGGCCGCGGCGAGCGCGATGCCGATGGAGAGGCAGACCGAATAGGCCGCGTGCCGCGCGCCGATCGTCCGCGTCATTACCGCGAAAGTGGAAAGGCACGGCACGTACAGCGTGAGGAAGACGAGGAAGACCAGGATCTGCCGGGCGTCCATGTGCGCCGAGACGTCGAAGCTGCCGAGCGCCTGGTAGATCATCACGAGCGAGAGCTCCTTGCGCAGCACGCCGAAGAGCAGCGGGACGCCGAGCGCGACGGGAAGGCCGAGCAGGCCCGCGGTGAGCGGCGACAAAGCCGCGTTGATCGCACGCTCGGCGCCGCCATAGCTGAGAAGCGCGAGCACGACGCTGCCGGCGACGAGGAGCGGCGTCACGATGGTGAGCACGTCCTTCGTGCGCGCCCAGGTTTCACTCAGGAGAAGCTTCGGGCGTAGCAGCGCGTAGCGCGGTATTTCCTGGATGTGCCCGGGCATGCCCTGCCCCATGCCGCGGCGAAGCAGCGTGCCGAGGAGCGCGATGACGAGCGCCGCGGCGCCGAGCACGGCGAGCACGCCCCACGCGCCGAGGTACTTGCCGGCGAGCGCAAGGACGATCGCCGAGCGCGCCGAGCACGGCACGAACGCGACCAGCATCGAGGCGATGGTGCGCTCCGGCCCGCGCGAAAGGCGCCCCAGGCTGGCGAGCGCCGGGACGTTGCAGCCCAGGCCGAGAAGGAGCGGCAGCGCGACATCGCCGTGCAGCCCGAGGCGGTGGAAGATGCGGTCAAGCGCGAAGGCGATGCGCGCCATGATGCCGGCCTGCTCGAGCACGATGAGCAGGAGTACAAGCGGGATCATGTAAGGCACGACGATCCCGACCAGGCCGACCAGGCCGTCCGCCACCGCGCGAAGCAGCACGCCGCCGAGCGTGGCCGGCTGCCAGGCCGAGAGCGCCTCGGCGAGGCGCGCGGTCGTCAGGCCGTCGATCCACGCGCTCACGCCGAAGACGACGAAGAGCACCGCGGCGAACACGAGCGCGCTGCCGAAGAGGCCCCAGCGCGGGCTTAGGAACACCTCGTCCAGCCAGTAGCGCCAGTCGTGCCGCTCGCGCACGCCGCCGGGGCGCACGGCGATTTCCGCGAGATTTTCCGCACTCAAGGGCTGCAATGCATGTGTGCTGAAGGTGCGTGCAGCGTCAGCCGCGGCAGAGAAAAGCTCGCGGATGCCGTAGCCCATGGCGCCGCTCGTCGGCACGACCGGGACGCCGAGGCGCTCGGCGAGCGAGCGCGTGCCGACGTGCATGCCCTTCTCGCGCGCCGCATCCATCTTGTTCATCGCCAGGACGAGCGGCCGCCCGCGGGCAAGCAGCTCGAGGGTCAGCGCCAGGTCGCGCCCGAGGTTCGTCGCGTCGAGCACCTGGATGACGACGTCGGCGCCGGAAAGGTCGCCGGTCGCAGGCAGCTCCACGACGCGCGCCTGGTCGAAGCCGATGTCGATGTCGGCCTCGCCCGCCGCGGCGCCCTGGACCGCGCGGAAGATCGTGCTCGTCCCGGCACCGGGAAGCCCGAGAAGCGCGATGCGCAGGCGCCGCCCGCCGCGAAAGAGCGGGCGGCGCAGCGGCACGGAAGCGGTGCTCATCGGTCGATGGTTTCATCCGGCGCCGTCGCCCGGTTGACGTGGATCAAAATGCGGGCCCGGCGTGCGGTAGCATCGGGCCATGCCTCCCGCGTCGCAATTCATCGAGAACCGGACCTACGACGAGATCAAGGTCGGCGACAGCTCGACGCTCACGCGCACGCTGCGGCCGGAGGAC
>DASRFM010000096.1:0-66979 GCA_035651575.1 Burkholderiales bacterium
GTGGCTCGGCACGGTGCCGCTCACCAACGGCCTCGTGGCGCAGATCTTCGGCATGCGCTACGCCGCCATGCTCGGCTCGATCGTGTTCTTCGGCCACCAGATCGGCAGCTTCATCGGCGTGTGGCTCGCCGGCTACCTGTATGACACGACCGGCTCCTACACCGGCGCCTTCCTCGCCTCGATCGGGCTCGGGATCTTCGCCGCGATCGTGAACCTGCCGGTGAACGAGAAGCCGCTGACCGAGCGCAAGGCGGCGCTCGCCGCCGCCTGAAGGATGACTTGTCCATCGCGGCGATGAAAAGGGCATTGATTTGGAAGGCGCTTGCCGTGGCCGCGGCGTGCTTCGCCGCCGGCGCCGCCTTCGCCGCCTACCTGCGCCCGGGGATGCTGGTCGAATTCGCCAACATGGTGCTGTGCTCGTAGTCTGAAGGGCGGATAGCGGCGAGCTCGGGCGAAGACTATTGTCTTTGCCCAAATGGCAGTGAAAGAGGGCCTGCCGCATCCGCGCGGCGCGGCCTGGGACGGCGCGGGCGTCAACTTCGCCCTGTTCTCGGCTTCGGCGACCAAAGTCGAGCTGTGCCTGTTCGACTCCGCCGGGACCACCGAGCGCGAGCGCATCGAGCTGCCGGAATACCGGGACGAGATCTGGCACGGGTACGTGACCGATGCCGGGCCGGGCACGGTGTACGGCTTCCGCGTGCATGGTCCATACGAGCCCGACCAGGGGCTGCGCTTCAACGCGAACAAGCTGCTCCTCGACCCGTACGCGCGTGCTCACATCGGCGAGCTGAAATGGGACCCGGCGATTTTCGGCTACCGGCTGGAAAGCGGCGACGACCTGACCTTCGATGAGCGCGACAGCGCGCCTTTCATGCCGAAGAGCGTCGTGGTGGATCCGAATTTCGACTGGGCGCGCGAGAAGGTGCGGCAGCCGGTGCCCTGGGACCAGACGGTCCTCTACGAGACCCATGTGCGCGGCTACACCAAGCTGCACCCGCGTGTCCCGGAGCACCAGCGCGGCACGTTCTGCGGCCTCGCCGTGAAGGACGTCGTCGACTACATCAAGGCGCTCGGCGTGACGACGGTGGAGCTGCTCCCGATCCACACCTTCGTCGACGACGACTTCCTGCTGAAGAAGGGCCTGAGGAACTACTGGGGCTACAACTCCATCGGCTTCTTCGCCCCGGACCCGCGCTACGCCGCCGACAAGGCGAAGACGCTGCAGGAATGCAAGGAGATGGTGGCGCGCTTCCACGACGCCGGCCTCGAAGTCGTGATCGACGTGGTCTACAACCACACCGCCGAGGGGAACGAGCGCGGGCCGACGCTGTGCTTCCGCGGCATCGACAACGCCTCGTACTACCGCCTGCAGCCCGACAACCGCCGCTACTACATCAACGACACCGGCACCGGCAACACGCTCAATCTCTCGCACCCCCGGGTCATCCAGATGGTCACGGACAGCCTGCGCTACTGGGTCGAGGAGATGCACGTCGACGGCTTCCGCTTCGACCTCGGCACGATCCTCGCGCGCGAGCCGGGCGGATTCGACACCTTCAACGGCTTCATGAAGGCGATGATGCAGGACCCGCTGCTCGCGCGCGTCAAGCTCGTCGCCGAGCCGTGGGACTGCGGCCCCGGCGGCTACCAGCTCGGCCGCTTTCCGCCCGGATGGGCGGAATGGAACGACCAGTTCCGCGACACCGCGCGCGACTACTGGAGGGGCGAGGCGCTGCCGGCGCAGCTCGCGCCGCGCCTGTGCGCCTCGCCGGACATCTTCAACAATCACGGCCGCCAGCCGTGGTCGAGCGTGAACTTCATCACCGCGCACGACGGCTTCACGCTGAACGACCTGGTCTCCTACAACGAGAAGCACAACGAGGCGAACGGCGAGGACAACCGCGACGGCCATTCGCACAACCGCTCGTGGAACCACGGCGCGGAGGGTCCGACCGACGACGAGGCGGTGCGCGGCCCGAGGAAGCGGCAGATGAAGAACCTGCTCGCCACGCTGCTGCTGTCGCAGGGCACGCCGATGCTGCTCGCGGGCGACGAGTTCGGGCGCTCGCAGCGCGGCAACAACAACGCCTACTGCCAGGACAACGAGATCTCGTGGGTCGACTGGAACCACGACGACCGCGCCGAGCGCCTGATCCGCTTCGTGCGCAAGCTCACCGGCCTGCGGCACCGCTATCCGGTGCTGCGGCGCTCGCGTTTCCTCACCGGCCGCTTCGACGAGGCGCTCGACGTGAAGGACGTGGCCTGGATCAACGCCAACGGCGAGGAGATGCGCGAGGAGCACTGGAAGGACGCGAATGTGCGCTGCTTCGGCATGCTGCTCGACGGCCGCGCCCCGGCGACCGGGATCCCGCGGCGCGGCGAGGAGGCGACGCTGCTCATCGTCTTCAATCCGTGGCAGGACGTGGTGAAGTTCAAGCTGCCGGCGGCGAACGGCGGCAAGGAGTGGACGCTGGTCGCCGACACGAATTTCCCGGACAGCACCGAGGAGCCGCGTTTTCCCATCGGCCACGTCTACGAAGTGACGGCGCGGTCGCTGCTCCTCTTCCAGCTCGCCTGAGGCGCGCGATGGCGGCCGCCGCGCTCGACAGTCCCCGGCCGCGCGTGGCCTCGCTCGCCTTCTTCGCCGGCCTCACCGCCGCGCTCTATCTCGCGCGCGAGGTCCTGATCCCGCTCGCGCTCGCGGTGCTGTTCGCGCTCCTGCTCGCGCCGGCGGTACGCCGCCTGGAGAGCTGGCGCCTGAACCGGGTTGCCGCCACGCTGGTCGTCGTCGCCCTCGCGCTCTGCTTCGTGGCGGGCATCGGCTGGGTGACGGGCAACCAGTTCGTGAGCCTCGTCGGCAAGCTGCCGGAGTACCGCGAGCACATCGTGAAGAAGCTGCAGGCGCTGCGCGCGCCGCCGAAGGAGGGCCCGCTCGGCAAGGCGGCCGAGGCCCTGAAGGAGATCGAGAAGGAGAGCGCGCCGGCGCGCGCGCAGCCGCCGCCCAAGCCGCCCGCGCCCTCCGTGCTGCCGACGAGCGCGCTCGAGGTGATCGGCAAGCTCGGCGTTCCGCTCCTCGGGCTGCTCGCCACTACGGTGGCGGTGATCGCGCTCACGATCCTCATGCTTCTGCAGCGCGACGACCTGCGCGAGCGGCTCATCCGGCTGGTCGGCTCCGGGAAGATGCACGCCACCACGCAGGCGATGCAGGACGCCGCGCAGCGCGTGAGCCGCTACCTGATGATGCAGACGGTGGTGAACGCCTCATTCGGCATTCCGCTCGGCATCATCCTGCACTTCCTCGGCATCCCGAACGCCGCGCTCTGGGGCCTGCTCGCGACCGTGCTGCGCTTCGTGCCGTACATCGGCTCGTGGATCGCGGGCTCGATGCCGGTCATGCTTGCCTTCGCCATCTCGGACGGCTGGTCGCTCGCGCTGTGGACGCTCGGCACGATCGCGGTCCTGGAGACGCTGGTCGCGTACGGCGTCGAGCCGTGGCTCTACGGCCAGAGCACCGGCCTGTCGCCGCTCGCCATCGTGGGCGCGGTGGTGTTCTGGTCGTGGCTCTGGGGACCGATCGGCCTGCTCGTCGCGACGCCGCTCACCGTCTGCGTCGCGGTGATCGGGCGCCACGTGCCGCAGTTCGGCTTCCTCAACGTGATGCTCGGCGTCGAGCCCGTGCTGCCGCCCGAGGCGCGCTTGTACCAGAGGCTGCTCGCGCTCGAGCAGGACGAGGCGCTCGACGTCGTCCAGCGCCATGCGAAGGAGCACGGCGCAGGCGCGGCGCGCGGCGAGGTGCTGATTCCGGCGCTCGCGCTCGCCAAGCGCGATCGCCATCGCGACGCGCTTTCCGACCGGCGCGAGCGCTTCGTCTACGACACGCTGGTCGGCATCCTCGACGAGCTGAACGGCGCGGAGCTGCCCGACGGCGGGCCGGTGGACCTCTGCATCGTCCCTGCGCACGACGAGGCTGACTACATCGCGGGACTGGTGCTCGCGCGGGAGCTTTGCGCGGACCATTTCAACGCGACCGTGCTGCCTCACACGCTGCTCGCCGCGGAAGCCCTCGATCGCGTCGCCACGCAATGCCGCGGCGCAGTCTGCATTTCCGCCGTGCCGCCTTCGGGCACGGCGCACGCGAGCTACCTCTGCAAGCGGCTGCGCCGCGCCTTCCCGAAGCTGCGCATCATCGTCGCGCACTGGGTCGACGCGGAGGGCGCTGACCGCTCGCTGCAGCGGCTGCAGGAGGCCGGCGCGGACGAGGTCGTCACCAGGCTCGCGACCGCCGTCAACAAGATTCGCGAGCTCATCGTCCCGGCCGCGCTCAACAAGAACGGCGACGGGCCTCCCGCCTAGTTGCCTGCGCGGCAGGCGCGGCGTAACGTGTCCGCCGCATGCTGGTCGAAGCGTTGATCCTTCTGCTTGGCGCGTCGAGCCCGGCGGCTCGCGCTTCCACGTACGCGCCCGCCGAGATGGTCTGCCCGCTCGACGGCAAGCCGTTCAGGCAGACGATGGCGATGTCCGGGACGCAGGTCGGGCAGATGCTCGATCTGAAGCCGGTCGGCGCCCTGCAGGCGCCATGGCCCCTGCCGGTGTGCCCGGGCAACAGCTTCGTCGTCTACCGGGAGTTCAGGCCGCGCGAGATCGAGCGGCTCAAGCGCTTCGTGAAGACGCCGCAGTACGCCGCCCTGCGGCGCAAGGAAACCGCTTACTATCGCGTCGCGAGGACGCGGCGCTTCCTTGGAGAAAGCGACGACGCCGTCGCCTTCTCGCTGCTGCAGGCGACGTGGGAGGCGCGCTCACCGTCCGAATATGCGCGCTATGCCCGCGAAACGCTGGGCGCGTACCGGCGGATCCTGGCGCGCGCCCGGGGCGACGAGGAAACCTGGCGCGCGCAGCAGCTCCTGGTGGGCGAGCTGCAGCGACGCCTGGGATTGTTCGAGGATGCCCGGGGACATTTTATGGAGCTTGCCGAGGGCGAGCGCTTCAGTGAAGGCGTCTGGCGCGAGATCGTCGCGCTGCAGTTGCGCCTGGTCGAAGAGCGGAGCATCGAGCCGCACGAAATGCCGCGTGAGGGAACTCAATAAAGGAGCCGCCATGAAGGAACGCCGCAGGTTTCTTGTCGCCGCAGGAGCTTTCGCGGCGGCGGGTCTTTCCAGGACTGCAGGCGCCGCGGGCCCGGCGGCCTGCCGTCCGTTCGACGCGGCCCGCCAGGCGGCCACGACGCCGGACGAGGCCCTCGAGATGCTGAAGCAGGGCAACGCGCGCTTCGTCAAGGGCACGATGATCCACTGCGACCTGCGGGCCCAGGTGAAGGCCACCGCGACGGCGCAGGCTCCCTTTGCCGCCGTCGTCGGCTGCATCGACAGCCGCGTGCCGCCGGAGCTCGTCTTCGACCAGCGCATCGGCGACATCTTCGCCGCGCGGGTCGCCGGCAACTTCGTCAACACCGACATCATCGGCAGCCTCGAGTTCGCGACCCGGCTCGCCGGCGCCAAGCTCATCGTCGTGCTCGGCCACTCGGAATGCGGCGCCATCAAGGGCGCGATCGACAACGCGCAGCTCGGCAACCTGACCGCGATGCTCGCCAACATCAGGCCGGCGGTCCTGAAGGTCAAGGGCATCGAGGGGTCCGCGGACTCCAGGAACAAGAAGCTGGTCCAGGCGGTCGCCGACCAGAACGCGAGGGATGCGGCCGCGATGCTGCTCACCCGCAGCGAAGTGCTGCGCGAGCTCGTCGGCGCGGGAAAGCTCAAGATCGTTTCCGCCATGCACGACGTCGGCACCGGCCGCGTCGCCTGGATGGCCTAGGCGGCACCTGGCGCATGTCGAAGCTGCGAGTGCTGAGCTTCGCCGTCTCCATCGACGGCTTCGGGGCAGGGCCCGGGCAGGACCTGCAGAATCCGCTCGGCGTGCGCGGCCCCGAGCTCATGGACTGGTTCTTCAACACCCGCGCGTGGCGCGCGATGCACGGCATGGAGGGCGGCGAGAGCGGCGTCGACCACCGCATGGCCGAGCGCGGCTTCCAGAACATCGGCGCCTGGATCCTCGGGCGCAACATGTTCGGGCCGGTGCGCGGGCCGTGGCTGGACGGCAGCTGGAAGGGCTGGTGGGGCGAGGAGCCGCCCTACCACGTGCCGGTTTTCGTGCTGACGCACCACGCGCGCGCGCCGATCGAGATGAAAGGCGGCACGACGTTCCATTTCGTCACCGACGGCATCGCGTCGGCCCTCGCCCAGGCGAAGGCCGCGGCCGGCGCGAGGGACGTGCGTCTCGGCGGCGGCGTCGCGACGATCAGGCAGTACCTGAAGGCGCGCCTGATCGACGAGCTCGTCCTCGCAGTGCGGCCGGTGGCGCTCGGCGAGGGCGAGGCGCTGTTCCGGGACCTGGACCTGCGTGCGCTCGGGTATGAATGCGCCGAGTTCGTGCAGGGCGAGCGTGCGATGCACGTCGTGCTTCGCAAGCAGTCATGAAGCTGATGGAGGGCTTCCCGCCGCAACCGCCGGGACAGGTCACGCTCGCAAACTGGCGCAGCGCGCCCTTCAGCCGCTGGGCGTTCCACCACGTGCGCGAGATCGTGCCCTCCGCAGACATTGCGAACGATCGCAAGAACGTGCGCGAGCTCGTCCGAGCGCCCGCCGCCCTGCCGCTCGGCGACCTCGAGGCGACGGACACCGACGCGCTCGTCGTGCTGCACAAGGGACGCATCGTCTACGAGCACTACGCGCACGGCATGACGGGCGACGACCCGCACATCCTCATGTCGGTGAGCAAGAGCCTGCTCGGGCTTCTCGCCGGCATCCTGGCGTCGCGCAACCTGCTCGATCCCGATCGCCTCGTCACGGAGAGCGTTCCGGAGCTCAAGGCGACCGCATACGCCGGCGCGACGGTGCGCCACCTGCTCGACATGCGCGCCGGCATCGCTTTCGACGAGGACTACCTCGCAACGAGCGGACCCATTATCGAGTACCGCAAGGCGACGGGATGGAACCCGCTGGGGCCCGGGGAGACGCCTTCGGACCTGCGGGCCTATTTTTCTTCGTTGAAAAAAGCGGACGGGCCGCACGGCGGGCGCTTCCACTACGTCTCGCCCAATACGGACTTGCTCGGCTGGGTGATCGAGCGCTCGGCCGGGGCGCGCTACGCGGACCTCATGAGCGAGCTCCTGTGGAAGCCGCTCGGCGCCGAGCGCAGCGCCTACATCACGGTGGATCGGCTCGGGGCGCCGCGCTGCGCCGGCGGCATGTGCGCCACGGCGCGCGATCTCGCTCGCGTGGGGCAGATGCTCGGCGAAGGCGGACGCGACGTGGTGCCGCGGGCATGGGTCGAGGACATTTACGCCAACGGCGATGCGCAGGCGTGGAAAGCCGGACCCTTCGTCGAGGTCTTCGGGCGCCTGCCGATGCACTACCGCTCCAAGTCGTACGTCGTGCGCGGCCCCGAGCCGCTCCTGCTCGGGTGGGGAATCCACGGCCAGCATCTTTTCGTGGACCGCAAGCTGCAGCTCGTCGTCGCGAAGTTTTCCTCCCAGGCGATGCCGGTCGACGAGGCGCGCATGGCGGCGACGCTGCGGATGGTGGAGACCGTCAGGACGGCGTTGAGATGAACCGCGAAGCCCACGCGGCGAGCACGTCGGCCGCGTAGAGGGCGTCCTCGCGCCGCAGCAGCAGGTGGTCCGCGTCGTCGAGGGAAAGGAAGCTCTTCGGATGCTTCGCCGCCTGGAAGATGCGCGCGGCGTTGTCGATGCCGACCACCGCATCTCTCGGCGAATGCATGACGAGCAGCGCCTTGCCGAGCTCCGCGATCGCTTTCGCCGGATCGTGCCGCTCGAGGTCCTCGAGAAAGGACGGGTCCACGGCGAACGGCCGGCCGCCGATCTCGACTTTGCCGTCCTTCACCAGGTGCGCTACATGCCGCGGCTCGAACGGCGCGCCGATCGTCGCCACCGCGCGCGCCTCGGCGAGGCGGCGCGCCGCGGCGAGAACCGCGGCGCCGCCGAGGCTGTGGCCGACGAGAAGCGCGGGCGCCGAGTGCTCGCGCCGCAGGAAGTCGGCGGCGGCGCACAGATCGTCCACGTTCGCGGAGAAGGTCGAGGAGGCGAAATTGCCGCCGCTTGCGCCGAGGCCGGTGAAGTCGAAGCGCAGCACCGCGACGCCGCGCGCGGCGAGCCCCTGGCTGAGGTAGGCTGCGGCCTTCGAGTCCTTCGAGCAGGTGAAGCAATGGGCGAAGATCGCCCAGGCGCGCGGAGCGTCGGCGGGGAGATCGAGGCGCCCGGCGAGCTCGTGGCCCTTTGAGGACGCAAACGCGATGGCCCTGGACGCCATGATCGAGACTCCTTCGCCGTGGGTCGTGCGGTGGGGCGACTACATTACCCGCAGTCCGGTCCTGGATGTCGCCTGCGGCGGCGGCCGCCACGCGCGGTTCTTCGCCGCGCGCGGTCTGCGCGTGGTGGCGGCGGATCGCGACCCCCGGTCGATCGACGGCGTGGAATTCGTGCAAGCGGACCTCGAGAAGGGCGCCTGGCCCTTCGGCGAGCGGCGCTTCGCGGCGATCGTTGTAACAAATTATTTGCATCGCCCGCTCTTTCCGCTCATCGAGACCGCGCTCGACGACGGCGGTGCTCTGATCTACGAGACGTTCATGGCGGGGAACGAGCGCTACGGCCGGCCGTCCAATCCCGCTTTCCTGCTGCGTCCCGGGGAACTCCTGCAGGCTTTCGCGAATCTTCAGGTCGTGGCGTTCGAGCAGGGGGTTGTCGAGCGTCAACAGGGAAGCGCGGTCGTGCAGCGCCTCTTCGCGCTGCGCGGCCAGGCCGAAAAGGTTAGAATCGCCGCATGATTACAGGGAGCCTCGTCGCGATCGTCACGCCGATGAAGGAAGGCGGCGCGCTCGACCTCGGGCGCTTCCGCAGCCTCATCGACTGGCACGTCGCCGAAGGCACCGACGGCATCGTCGTGGTCGGCACCACCGGCGAATCGCCGACGGTGGACTTCGACGAGCACAAGGAGCTGATCCGCGTCGCGGTCGAGCACTCGCGCGGCCGCATCCCGATCATCGCCGGCACCGGCGGCAATTCGACCGCCGAGGCGATCGAGCTCACCGAGTCGGCGAAGAAGGCCGGCGCGACCGCCTGCCTCTCGGTCGTGCCGTACTACAACAAGCCGACGCAGGAAGGGATGGTCCTGCATTTCCGCAAGATCGCGGAATCGGTCGACCTGCCGATGATCCTGTACAACGTGCCGGGGCGCACGGTCGCGGACCTGCAGAACGACACGGTGCTGCGCCTCGCGCAGGTGCCGGGCATCATCGGCATCAAGGACGCGACCGCGAGCATCGAGCGCGGCAGCGACCTCGTGCGCCGCGCGCCGCGCAATTTCGCGATCTACAGCGGCGAGGACTCCACCGCGCTCGCGCTCATCCTGCTCGGCGGGCACGGCGTGATCTCGGTCACCGCCAACGTGGCGCCGAAGCTCATGCACCAGATGTGCGCCGCGGCCCTCGTCGGCGACGTGAAGAAGGCGCGCGAGCTGAACCTGCGCCTGCTGCCGCTGCACCAGCGGCTTTTCGTCGAGGCGAACCCGATTCCGGTGAAATGGGCCCTCGCGCAGATGGGCCTGATCGAGCACGGCCTGCGCCTGCCGATGTCGCCGCTCTCCGAAAAATTCCACGAGACGCTGCGCGAGGCGCTGCACGAGGCGGGGATCGCGCTGCCGGGCCTGCGCGTCGTGGAGGGCCGGACGCAGTCCAAATGAGCCATAAGAAGACGGCGCTCCTCGCGCTTTCGCTCCTCCTCGCCGGCTGCAGCAGCATCGGCGAGATGTTCGACAAGAAGATCGACTACAAGACCGAGGGCAAGTCGAACCTGCCGCGCCTCGAGATCCCGCCCGACCTCACCACGCCCGCGCGGGACAACCGCTACCTCGTCCCGGAGACCGGGAAGTCGACCGCGACGCTCTCCGGCTACGAGGCCGACCGCAAGGAGCAGCAGCGCATCGGCAACAGCGCGGTGCTGCCCGACGTCGACAACATCCGCGTCGAGCGCGGCGGCTCCGAGCGCTGGATCGTCGTCGCCAACCAGACGCCGGAGAAGCTGTGGCCGGTCGTGAAGGACTTCTGGCAGGAGAACGGCTTCCTCATCAGCACCGAGGTGCCCGAGGCGGGCGTGATGGAGACCGACTGGGCGGAGAATCGCGCCAAGATTCCGCAGGACGCGCTGCGCAACTTCCTCAGCAAGTACCTCGACCAGATCTATTCGACCGCCGAGCGCGACAAATTCCGCACCCGCCTCGAGCGCACTGCGGACGGCAAGGGCACGGAAATCTACATCTCGCATCGCGGCATGGAGGAAGTCTTCACCAGCGCGCGCGACACCGCGGGCGGCACCAACCAGACGGCGTGGCAGTCGCGCCCCTCCGACCCGGGACTGGAAGCCGAGTTCCTGCGCCGCTTGATGGTCCGCCTCGGCGCGCAGGAGGAGAAGGCGAAGGCGCTCGCCGCCACCGGCGCGAACAAGGACCGCGCGACGATGCGCAAGGCGAACGACGGCACCGAGGCGCTGCAGGTCTTCGAGCCCTTCGACCGCGCCTGGCGGCGCGTCGGCCTCGCGCTCGACCGCGTCGGCTTCACGGTCGAGGACCGCGACCGCGCGAAGGGCCTGTACTTCGTGCGCTACGCCGACCCGGACCAGGAGATGGACAAGAAGACCCGCGAGACGAGCATCTTTTCCAAGCTGCTGAGCTTCGGCGGCAAGGACTCGAAGGTCAAGCCAGAGCAGTACCGCGTGCAGGTGAAGCAGGAGCAGGACACGAGCCAGGTCTCGGTGCTCAACAAGGATGGGGCGGCCGACGGCTCGAAGACCGCGCAGCGCATCCTGTCGCTCCTGCACGAGCAGCTCAGATAGCCCCTTGCTGCGCTTCGCCTCGCTCGCGAGCGGCAGCAAAGGCAACGCCCTCGTGGTGGAGGCGCGCGCCGGCGCATCCGGCACCATCGTCCTGATCGACTGCGGGCTCGGCCTGCGCGACGCCGAGAAGCGGCTGCTGCGCGCCGGCATCGAGCCCTCGCGGGTGGACGCGATCCTCGTCACGCACGAGCACGGCGATCATGCCTGCGGCGTCTTCGACTTCGCCGCGGCGCATGGCGTCGCGGTCTACCTCACGCACGGCTGCTTCGCCGCCCTCAAGGGCGAGGGCAAGGTCCTGGACGGGGTCAAGGTGGTGTTCGTGAACGGCCGGGAGAAGGCAGCGCTTGGCGCGCTAGAGATTGCTCCGTTCACCGTGCCGCACGATGCGCGCGAGCCGGTGCAGTACGTGCTCTCCGACGGCGCGGCGCGGTTCGGCATGCTCACCGACATCGGCGCCTCGACGCTGCACGTCGAGCAGACGCTCTCGGGGCTCGATGCGCTGGTGCTGGAATGCAACTACGACTCGGACCTGCTGTGGGGCGGGGCTTACCCGAAGTGGCTGAAGGAGCGCATCGCCGGGCCGCTCGGCCACCTGGACAACCGCCAGTCCGAGCGCCTGCTCGGGGCGCTCGAGCGCGGCAGGCTGAAGCACGTGATCGGCGCGCATCTCTCGCAGCAGAACAACCGGCCGGAGCTCGCGCGCGGCGCGCTGGCGCGCGCGATGGGCTGCGAGGAAAGCTGGATCGGCCTCGCCACCCAGGAAGAAGGCTTCGGGTGGCGAGACCTGATCTAGGGCTTACTTCTTCTCGTCCTTCTTCTCGTCCGCGGGCGGCGTAGCAGCGGCCGGGGCGGAAGGCGCGGCAGCCGAGCCGGCGGCGGGCGCGGAGCCCGCGGCGGCGCCGGAGGCGGAGGAGTCGCCCGAGGGCGCGGCGGACGACGGGCCGGTGGAGCTCGCCGGCGGCGTCGCCGGGGCGGCCGCGGCAGGCGGCGTGGCGGGGGCGGCGGGCGCGCTCGACTGCGCCGGCGGCGTCGCCTTGCTTTCCGATTTGCTGCCTTCGTTGCCGCAAGCGGACAGCGCAAGCGCGGTCGCCGCGGCCAAGAGCACGGTGCTGGTCTTCATTGAGTTTCCCTTTGTACTGAAGTTAAACAGGAGGAGTGCGCCTGTTTGCGGGCGCGGGGCGAGTCTATCGCAAATGCTGCGCGGTCCATTCGTCATTTCACCTCTTAAGCTGTCACCCGGATTCAGGTTTGCCGGGCGATGCAAGGGGCGTGCCGCGGTTCGGCTACAGCCCCGCGGTGGTGGCGGAGACGGCCGGGTAGGACGCCTCCCAGATCTCCATGAAGCGCTGGCGCATGAGGAGCGCCTCCGGCTCGTCGCCGAAGCCGAGCGCGCCGCGGAAGAAGTTGGAGGAGGCGCGGCGCACGTAGTGGATCGAGTCGAGCACGAGGAAGGCGTCCTGCAGGGAACGGATGTGGTCGTGCGTGCGGTTGATCTGGATGGCGTGCGAGAAGCGCGCGAGCAGCGCCATCATGCGCGGGCATTTGCGCGTGACGTAGTCCGTGTCGTGCACCACGATGAACAGGCGGCGCGTGCGGCTCGCGGAAAGGAATCGCTCGATGCGCGCGACGCGCTCCGGGTCGTTCATCCGCAGCGCCGACAGGTCGCGGTCGAAGATGCGCAGCTCGCGCCCGAACTGCTCGATCAGGCGGTCCACCGCGGCTTGGAATCCGGCCCCGGTGTCGAAGCGCTCGTAGAGAGGGTGCTCAGCCGCGTCCATGCTTCACGTAACGCGAAGATAGCCGAGGCGCTGCCAGCGGTCGAGCAGCGGGCGCAACGCTGCCGGCACCGAGCCGTCCAGCGATCTCTTGTCGGCCAGCCCGCGCAGGGCCGGCCGCGCCGCGGCCGGCACGGTCAGCGCCTCGCCGTTGAGGTAGAAGCGGGCCCCGCTGTAGAGGAGCTGCGTGCTCGGCGCGAGCGTAACGCGCGAGCCGCGGGCGAGGCGGGCGCGCTTTCCAGGATGGAAGACGACATGCGCCTTCGGCTCGGTGAGGAATGCACCGAGGAAGTCTTCCGCGTCGCGCGCGCTCCAGCGGATCCGCGCCAGGTGGCGGCGCGCGAACGCGAGCATCTCGCGCGGGATGCGCGCCGGCCGCGCGGCGGGCCGCAGCCGCGGGTCGCGGTAGACCGCGTCCGGCAGGCCGCGCTCGTGCAGCCAGTCGAGGAATGCGGCGGCGAGCTCGCGACCGCGCGGCGTGCGGAAGCCGATCGAGCAGGTGCTGCAGGCGTCGAGCGCCACGCCGTCGTGCTTCACGCCGGGCGGCAGGTAGAGCATGTCGCCGCATTGCAGGGTGGCGGCGTGCTTTTTCCCCGCGAACCACCAGGTCCAGCGCCGGCGCCCCGGGCCCTGCAGCAGGAAGACGTCGTAGGAGTCGACGTGCGGCCCGACGCCGCCGCCCGGCGTCGCGCAGCTCACCATGACGTCGTCGAGGCGCGCCTGCGGGATGAAAGCGAACCGGCGCAGCAGCGCATCGGCCGCCGGCAGGAGGAGATTTATCCCGCTCACAAGCAGCGTTGCGTCGCGTTGTTTAAGTCGCGCCCGAGGAAAAGGGCCGTGCGCCGTTTCCCACTGCCTGCCATGGCGTTCCACCATCCGGGATTCGACGTCGCCGCGCGCGGCGAAGCGCAGCAGCTGCGGCGCGTCGGCAAGGCCCGCGAAATCCTTCACGGCGGCGCGCACCAGAAGCGGGCGCTTCTGCCAATAGCCGCGCAGAAACGCGTCCGGAGTGAGGCCACCGAGCAGCTTCATCGATCGATTATAGGAGCGTGTAGTGAGCGCGCGACAGGCGCGCGGCGGCGCTTGTCAAACGAAAAAAATTTTGGAATAGAATCGTCGCAACATGCTTGAACCCGGACAACCGGCGCCTGCATTCACGCTTCCCGATGCGGACATGCAGGCCGTCGACCTGGCGGCGTTCAAGGGCAAGAAGCACGTGGTGCTGTATTTCTATCCGCGCGACGGCACGCCGGGCTGCACCATGGTGACGACGGACTTCTCCGACCACGAGGACCAGTTCGGCAAGCACGACTGCGTGGTGATCGGCGTGTCGCGCGACGACTGCCTGACGCACGCGGATTTCCGCGACCGCAACGGCGTCACCATCGCGCTGCTCTCGGATCCCGAGGGCGAGGTGTGCCGCAAATATGGCGTGCTGCAGGAGAAGGAGAACGAAGGCGTGCGGCGCGAATGCATGGTGCGCTCCACCTTCGTCATCGACAAGAGCGGCGTCATCCGCCACGCCGCCTACGGCGTCAACCCGCGCGGCCATGCGGCCGAGGTGTTCGACGTGGTGAAGCGGCTGCGCGCCTGACCGCGGTCGGCAAAGACACCGTCGTCTCGCTCAGGGTCGAGCTCTACGACGCGCACGGCGCGCTCCTGCAGCCGGCCTCCGAAGTGAGCTACCTGCACGGCGGCCACGGCGGCCTGCTCGAAGCGCTCGAGCGGGCGCTCGAGGGCCGGAAGCCGGGCGAGACGGTGCGCGTGCAGCTCGAGCCGGAGCAGGCCTTCGGCGAGTACGACGCGGAGCTCGTTCGGCTCGAGCCCGCCGAGCGCTACGGCGCCGGCGTCGCCGTCGGCATGGAGATCGAGGAGGACGCGACGCTCTACACCGTGACCGACGTCGCCGGCGGCAAGGTGGTGCTCGACGCGAACCACCCGCTCGCGGGGATGGCATTGCGGTTCGCGTGCGAGGTGCTCAGTGTAAGAATTGCAAGCCCGGAGGAAATCGAGCGCGGAGTATCATTGCCCCCAAAGCAGTGACGCAGGAACCGGGGAGGGGGCATGCTGAAGGACATCCTTTCGTACGGCATCGGGACGCTGGCCGCGTTCGCGGTCATCGCTGGCCTGGTGTTCGTCTTCATCAGCGACATCACGCAGAAGAAGCACGCGGTGCTGCGCAACTACCCGGTGGTCGGGCACCTGCGCTACTACTTCGAGCAGCTCGGCGAATACTTCCGGCAGTACTTCTTCTCCGGCGACCGCGACGAGATGCCGTTCAACCGCGCGACGCGCGGCTGGGTCTATCGCCTGGCGAAGAACGAGGGCGGCACCATCGGCTTCGGCTCGACCTACGACCTGCACCACCCCGGCGCGCTCATCTTCGTGAACCATCCTTTCCCGGTGCTCGAGGAGGACCGCCTGCCGACGCCGTCCCTGGTGCTCGGCGAGGGCTTCTGCAAGCAGCCGTTCGAGGCGAAGTCGATCGTGAACATCAGCGGCATGAGCTTCGGCGCGATCTCGGCGCCGGCGGTGCGCGCGCTCTCGCGCGGCGCCGCGGTCGCCGGCTGCTGGATGGACACCGGCGAAGGCGGGCTCTCGCCCTACCACCTGGAGGGCGGCTGCGACATCATCATGCAGATCGGCACGGCGAAGTACGGCGTGCGCGATCCCCAGGGGAATCTTTCCGAGGAGCGCCTGATCGAGCTCTCCCGCGCGGTGAAGGCGTTCGAGATCAAGCTCTCGCAGGGCGCGAAGCCCGGCAAGGGCGGCGTGCTGCCCGGGCGCAAGGTGACGGCCGAGATCGCGCAGATCCGCGGCATCCCCGAGGGGCGCGACTCGATCAGCCCCAACCGGCACCGCGACATCGCGAGCATGAGCGAGCTGCTCGAGAAGGTGGTGCGCATCCGCGAGATCACCGGGCGCCCGGTGGGCGTGAAGACGGCCGTCGGCGGCTGGCGCTTCATGAACGACATGGCGGAGCTCGTGCACCGGCGCGGCATGGAGTTCGCGCCCGACTTCCTGGTGATCGACGGCGGCGAGGGCGGCTCGGGCGCGGCGCCGCAGGCGCTCGCCGACCACATGAGCCTCTCCATCGAGGAGGCGCTGCCGCGCGTGGTCGACGCCCTGATCGAGAGCGGGCTGAGGCAGCGCGTGCGCGTCGTCGCCTCCGGCAAGCTCGTCACCTCGGCGCGCGCCGCCTGGGCCCTGTGCGTCGGCGCGGACTTCGTGAATACCGCGCGCGGGTTCATGTTCTCGCTCGGCTGCATCCAGGCGCTGCGCTGCCACCAGAACACCTGCCCGACCGGCGTGACGACCCACAACAAGCGCCTGCAGCGCGCGCTCGTCGTGGAGGAGAAGTACCTGCGCGTCGCGAACTACGCGAACAACATGAACCGGGAGATCGACATGATCGCGCACTCGTGCGGCTTGCGCCACGCGCGCGAGCTGCGCCGCGAGCACGTGCGCATCGTGCAGGCGAGCGGCCAGTCGGTCGCGCTCAACATGCTCTATCCGTATCCCGAGCTCAAGGCGAAGATCAAGGCCGCTTGAGCGTGCTGTGCGAGCTGTGCACGCCCGCGGAGGTGCTCCTGGAGGGCGCCCTCGCGTACGCGCGCCGTGACAGCCAGCCGCTGAGCCGGGGGCACATCCTCGTCGTGCCGCGGCGGCACGTGGCGGGTTATTTCGACCTCACGCCCGAGGAGCAGGCGGAGATGCTGCGGCTCCTCAACCAGGCGCACCGCCTGGTGGAGGCGCAGTTCTCCCCCGACGGCTACAACATCGGCGCGAACGTCGGCAGGGCCGCCGGCCAGAACCGGATGCACGTGCATTTCCATCTGATCCCGCGCTACGCGGGCGACATGCCCGATCCTTCGGGCGGGATCCGGCGTGCCTTGAAAGGCTAGTCGAGCAGCTCCGCGCAGCCGGCGCGCGTGGCCCAGTAGCGCCAGGCGCGCTGCGTCTCGGGAGACTCGGGCTTGTAGCCCGAGGCGCGCGCCTCGATCTCGCCGCGCGAGAGCGGCTTCACGTCCCCGAGCGGCAGGGACTTCAGCAGCACGCGCGCATTGCGCGGCAGGTAGACCGACATGCGCACGACGTCGATGAGCGAGCGCGCCGCGGCGGCGAAGCCGTGGCCGCGCATCAGCGCGACGTTGCGCCCGCCCAGGCACTGCGCGAGGTCGCGGCCCTGAGCCATGTTGGTGACGAGCAGGTTGGTGGCGTCGCCGAACCGGTCGGCGATATCCCACACCGGCACCTCCGCGCCGATGAAGGCGCCCGAATGGATCACCGGCCGCAGCGGCACGCGGGTGATGCCGAAGGGCAGGACGTCTTCCGCGTGCGCGTGGACCACCGCCTGCACGTCGGGCCGCGCCTCGAAGATCGCGCCGTGGATGAAGCGCTCGAGGTAAGGCTGGCGCTTGTCGTCGCTCGCCGGGGTGCCGTCGAGGCGGAATTCCATGAGGTCCTCGTGCCGCACCAGGTCGGGGCTGAGCGAGCGGGCAAGGAAGAAGCGCTGCGGGTCGTCGGGATGGCGCACGCTCACGTGGCCGTAGGCGTCGACGACCCCTTCGTTCGCGAGGATGCGGTTGGCGATCACCAGCTGGTCGAGGAGCTTCTTCATCGCAGCCAGGAATTCCAGATGCGGCGCGCCGGCTCGAGGAGCTCGCTCGCCGTGAGGCCGACGGGTCCGCGGCCGCCTGCGGCGCAGTCGTCCGCCGCAGCGCCGTGCAGGTGCACGCCGAGGACCGCTGCTGCCTCGCCCGGCAGCCGCTGCGCGAGGAGCGCGCCGAGCAGCCCGGCGAGGACGTCGCCCATGCCCGCGCTCGCCATGCCGGGATTGCCGCTGCGGTTCACGTACCAGCGGCCGCCCCGCGCCGCGACGATGCTGCCGTTACCCTTCAGCACCGCGTGCGCATTCAGCTCGCCGGCGAGGCGCCTGGCGGCCTCGATGCGGTTCGCCTGCACCTCGGCCGTGGCCTGATTCAGCAGCCGTCCCGCCTCGGCGGGATGCGGCGTGACGATCGTCTCCGCCTTGCGCCGCGCGCACGCGCGCCGCAGGTCGGCGTTGTCCGACATGAGGTTGAGCGCGTCGGCGTCGAGCACGCAGGGCAGGTCGCTCGCGAGCGCAGCGGCAAGCAGCGTCTCCGCACGCTCGCCCTGGCCGAGGCCGGGGCCGACGACGAGCGCGTCGAGGTCCTGGCCGAGCGCGTCGTCGGCGTGCCGCAGCATGAGCTCGGGCGCGGCAGGATCGATTCCGGGCGCATTCTCCTGGAGCAGCCCCACGTACACTCTTCCCGCGCCGAGCTTGAGCGCCGCCCGGCCGGCGAGCAGCGCCGCGCCGCTCATGCCCGAGGCGCCTCCCAGGATGCCGAGCGAGCCGGCGTTGCCCTTGTGGAAGTTGCGCGGCCGCTTCTTCAGCGCCTCGGGAAAGAGCCCGGGGTCCGCCACCCAGCCCGGCGCAGCCGCCAGCTCGCGGACCTCGAGGCCGAGCGGGTCGACCGAGATCTCTCCGCTGCAGTCCGGGCCGTCGAGCGTGAGCAGGCCGGGCTTGAGCGCGAGGAACGTGATCGTGTGCGTCGCGCGGACCGCGCAGCCGAGCACGCGCCCGGTATCGGCGTCCAGCCCGCTCGGCACGTCGATCGCGAGGATGGCGCAAGGCTGCTGGTTGGCATAGCGCACCAGTTCGGCATGGCTGCCTTCGACCGGGCGCTTCAACCCGATGCCGAACAGACCATCGACCACGAGGCCCCAATTCCTTAGGCTTGGTATTTCCGCAGGAGTGGTGACGAGCGTGACCCGGAAGAACTGCTCGGCAAGGCGCGCCGCGGCGATGCGGGCGTCGCCGCCGTTGTTGCCCGGCCCGGCGAGCACGAGGACGTCCTTGTTCCTGCTCGAGGCGAGCCGCGCCGCGGCCGCGGCCACCGCGGCGCCGGCGCGCTCCATCAAAGGCGGCACCGCATCGCGCGCCGCTTCCTCGATGCGGCGGATTCCATCGGAGAGATAGAGCGGCTCGGGCATCCATGCATTTTAAGGGCCTAGTCCGCTTGAGCCATGCGCCTCTCGCGCTCGCCTACTGGGCCGGCGCCGCCGGGACGCGGCTGCGCGCCGGGATGAGCCCGCGCATCCTCATGTGGCACGGCATACCGCGGCGGCTCGCGGCGCAGTTCGAGCGCCAGCTGCGCTACCTGCGCCGGCAGTTCGACGTCGTGAGCCTGGGCGCGCTCGCCGATGCGCTGCACGAGGGCGGCGCCGCGGCGGCGGGCAAGGTCGCGCTCACCTTCGACGACGGCCTGCGCAACAATGTCAGCGTGGCCTACCCGATCCTCAGGAAGCTCGGGCTCCCGGCCACGTTCTTCGTCTGCCCGGCGCTCGCGGACACCGGCCGCTGGCTCTGGAACCAGGAGATGCGCCAGCGCCTGAGCCGGCTCGATGCCGCGCCCCTCGAGAGGCTTGCGCGCGCCCTCGGCCTGCCGCAGGCGCGGGCGGAGGAGATCATCGGCTGGATGAAGGCGCTGCCGCTCGCGGAGCGGCGCCGCGTGGAGCAGCAGGTGCGTGCGGCCACCCGCGGCTTTGCCCCGAGCGAGGAGGAGCGCGAGCAGTTCGACGTCGCCGGGTGGAACGATCTCGCCGCGCTCGATCCGCAGGTCATCACCATCGGCTCGCACACGCTGACGCACCCGATCCTGCCGTCGCTGCCGCCGGAGGAGCTCGAGCGCGAGGTGGGCGCGAGCCGGCGCGAGCTGGAGGCGCGCCTGCAGCGCCCGGTGGACCTGTTCGCCTATCCGAACGGCGACCAGAACGCGGCGGTGCGCGACTGCGCGCGCAGGCACTATCGCGTTGCGGTCACCGCGTCGCCGAGCGAGGTCGGCCCGGAGTGCGACCCGCACCTGCTGCCGCGCGAGGCCGCGCCGCCGGGCGCGGTCCGGCTGGCGTGGGCGATGCACCGCCTGCCGAACTAGGCTGCTATTGCTTCGTCACCCCGATCAGCCAGTCGGGAAGCCAGGTGGCGAGCTCGGGAAAGATGGCGAGCAGCACGATGCATAGCACCATCATGAAGAAGAACGGCATCGAGGCAAGCGCGACGTAGTTGCTGTCGCGCCCGGTCATCGTCTGCAGCACGAAGATGTTGAAGCCGAGCGGCGGCGTCAGCTCGGCGATCTCGACCAGCAGCACGATGAAGATGCCGAACCAGACGAGGTCGATGCCGGCCTTCTCGACCATGGGGATCACGATCGAGGTGGTCAGCACGATCATGGACACGCCGTCGAGCGCCGTGCCGAGGACGATGTAGATGCCCGCGAGCACCGCGATCAGCATGTAGCGGCTCGGGTTCAGCGACGCGACCCACTCGGCGAGCGCCTGCGGGATGCCGGTGAAGGCCATGCACGAGGAAAGGAAGCTCGCCCCGGCGAGGATGAACATGATCATGCAGGAGAGCCGCGTCGCGCCCATGAGGCTCATCCAGAACGTCTCCCGGTTCAGCCCGCCCGACCACCACGCGATGGCGAGGGCGCCGAGAACGCTGTAGGCGGCCGCCTCCGTCGCGGTCGCCCAGCCGATGACCATGACCCACACGATGAAGACGATGAGGACGGTGCAGGGAATGAGGTTGCGCGTCTTGTACAGCTTCTCCTTCAGCGACAGCCGCGCCGTCTCGCGCGGCGTCTTGTCCGGGTTGAGCAGCGCCCAGACGATGATGTAGCCGGAGAAGAGCGCCGTGAGGACGAAGCCGGGGATGAAGCCGGCGAGGAACACCTTGATGATGGAGACTTCCGCCGCGACCGCGTACACCACCATGATGATCGAGGGCGGCAGCAGGATGCCGAGGGTGCCCGCGGCGGCGAGCGAGCCGAGGCAGGTCTTCTCGTCGTAGCCGCGGCGCTTGAGCTCGGGCAGGGCGACCTTGGAGATCGTCGCGCAGGTCGCCGCCGAGGAGCCCGACACCGTGCCGAAGATCGCGCAGCCGAGGATGTTGACGTGCATGAGCCGCCCGGGAAGCCAGCCGAGCCAGGGCGCGAGGCCCTCGAACATCTCCTCCGAGAGCTTGGTGCGGAACAGGATCTCTCCCATCCAGACGAACAGCGGCAGCGCGGCGAGCGTCCACGAGGCGCTCGAGCCCCAGAACGACTGGAACAGGTTGACGTCGGGCGGCGTGGTGGTGAAGAAGTGCAGCCCGAACCACGCGACCGCGGCGAGCGAGATCGCGATCCAGACGCCGCCCATCAGCAGCACGAGCAGCAGCGCAAAGAGGATGAGCCCGGCTTCCAGCGGCGTCATACGGTTTCCGAGAAGTCGCCGGCGGCGCGGCGCTCCTCCTCCGCGACCTGGTAGGCGGGCTTCTGCTTCTTCAGGACCGTGACCAGCTCGTCGAGCACCGCGACGAGGAAGATCAGCACGCCGAACACGAACGAGAGCTGCGGGATCCAGATCGGGATCTGGATCAGGCCCTGGGCGACTTCCTTGAACTGGAAGCTGTCGTACACGAAGCGCGTCACCGCCCACGCCATGTGGACCGCGAACACCGCCGTGATGCCGAGAGCGAACAGCTCCGCATGCCAGCGCGCCTTCGTCCCGAGCATGTCGAGCCACAGGCCGACGCGCACCAGCTCGCCGTGCCGGAAGGTATGGCCCACGGCGAGGAAGGCCGAAGCCGCGCAGAGCCATGCCGTGATGTCGTCGGCGCCGCGGATCAGGATCCCGGCCTCGCGGCCGAAGGCCTGCGCGAGCATGAGGACGCAGATCGCGGCGAGGCAGACCGCCGCGGCGGCGCCGCTCGCGTAGTAGAGGCGGTCGAGGAACCGCCTCACTCTATTTGCTGCGATAGGCTTTGATGAGCGCCTGGCCCTCGGGCCCGGCCTTCTTCAGCCATTCCTGCAGGATCTGGTCGCCGACCTTCTGGTAGGCGGTCTTCATCGCCGCGTCCGGCTTGTGGATGGTCATGCCGTTCTTCTGCAGCAGCTCGTCGGCCTCGAGCTCGCGCACTTTGGACATCCCCCAGCCGCGCGTCTCGGCGGTCGAAGCGGCGTAGGTCAGCGCCTTCTTCTGGTCGTCGGGAAGGCGCGCGAAGGCGCGCGCGTTCACCACGACTGCGTTCTTCGGGTGGAAGGCGCTCGTGTCGTAGTAGTTCTTCACGAACTCCCACGCCTTGGTCGCCGTGCCGGTCGCGGACGAGGTGATCATCGCCTGGATCGCGCCGGTCGCGAACATCTGCGGCACGTCGGGCACCTGCACCACGGTGGGGCTCGCGCCGAGGAGCTCGGCGAGGCGCGCGGTGAGCGGGCTGTACGTGCGGAACTTGCTGCCTTTCAGGTCGGCGACGCTCTTCAGCGGCTCGCGCGTGTAGATGCCCTGGCCCGGCCAGGCGACCGAGTAGAGGAGCTTCAGGCCGCGCTTTTCCAGATGCTTCTCCAGCACCGGCTTCTGCGCCTGGTAGAACTTCCATGCGGCGTCGTAGCCCGCGGCGACGAAGGGCAGGTTGTCCGCCTCGAAGATCGGGTCCTCGTTGCCGAACTGCGAAAGCAGGAACTCGGCGATGCTGACCTGCCCGGTGGACACGGCGCGCAGGATGTCCGGGTGCTTGATGAGCGAGCCGTTCGAGTGCACCACGATGTTGAGCGCGCCGTTCGTGCTCTTGCGCACCTCGTCGGCGAAGGTCACGACGTTGCGCGTGTGGAACTCGCCGTCGGAGTAGGGCGTGGGCATGTCCCACTTGGTCTGCGCCTGCGCGGTGCCGAGGAGCAGCGCCGCGAGCGCCCCGAGCCAGTGAAGAATCGCTTTTTTCATCTCAGCCTCCCCGTTTTTTTGCGAATCGCGCGGCAAATCTTAGCCTAGTTCGCGCAGCACCATGCCGGCGAGGGCGAGCGAGGCGGTGAGCCCGGGCGACTCGATGCCGAAAAGGTGCACGAGCCCGGGAACGCCGTGCCGGCCCGGGCCCTGGACCTCGAAATCCGGAGCCGGCTGCCCCGGGCCCGCGGTCTTCGGGCGGATGCCCGCGTAGCCGGGCGCGAGCGCGCCGTCGGGAAGGCCCGGCCAGTAGCGCCGGATCGCGGCGTAGAAACGCTCCGCCCGCCGCGGGTCGACGCCGTAGTCGATGCGCTCGATCCATTCCACGTCCGGTCCGAAGCGCGCCTGCCCGGCGAGGTCGAGCGTCACGTGCACGCCCAGGCCGCCGGGCTCCGGGATCGGGTAGACCAGGCGGGAGAACGGCGAGCGGCGCGTCAGGGTGTAGTAGTTGCCTTTCGCGTAGAACTCTCCCGGGATGAATTTTTTCTCGAAGCCTTCGAGGCTTCCGGCGACCGAGGGCGCGCGCAGGCCGGCGCAGTTCACGACCGCCCGCGCCTGGATCGTCAGCTCGTTCGCATGCAGGACGATGCCGCCGCGCGTCACCTCGCCGCCGAGGAGCGGGCTGCGCAGCGCGAGCATCGCGCCGCGCGCCTCGGCGTCGCCCAGGTAAGCGAGCATGAGGGCATGGCTGTCGATGATGCCGGTCGAGGGCGAGTAGAGCCCCGCGACGCAGCGCAGCTCGGGCTCGAGGGCGAGCACCTGGTCCCGCGTGAACCATACGACGTCGGTGACGCCGTTGGCGTGCGCCTTTTCCTGGATCGCCTTCAGCTCGGGGAGCTGGGACTCGTCGGCCGCGACAATGAGCTTGCCGCAGCGCTTGTGCGGCACGCCGTGCCCGGCGCAGTACTCGTAGAGGAGGGCCTTGCCTTCCACGCAGGAGCTCGCCTTCAGGGATCCCTTCGGATAGTAGATGCCGGCATGGATGACTTCCGAATTGCGCGAGCTGGTGTGGGTGCCGATGGCCTCCTCCGCCTCGAGGATGACGACCTCGCGGCCCTGCAGGGCAAGCGCACGCGCGACGGCCAGGCCGACCACGCCCGCGCCGAGCACTACCGCATCAACGCTTTCCACGGAGGAAGTTTTTTTCGATCAGGAACGCGCCCACCCCGCCGAGGGCCGCGGCGGACGTCAAGGGCCGCGCCGTGCCCTCGAAGAGCAGGCCGAGCGCGGTGCTGACGATCGCGCCGACGGCGAACTGGCTTGCGCCCATGACGGACGAGGCGGCGCCGGCGCTGTTCGGAAAAGGGCTGAGCGCGGCCGCCGTGGCGTTGGGCATGATGAGCGCAGTGCCGCACATGTAGGCGATGTAGGGCACGATGACCGCGGACCAGTGTGCCGCGCCGCTCCAGGCGAGCGCCGCCGCGGCGAGCCCCGACGCCGCCACGATGCGGGTGCCCACGGCGAGCAGCCTTTGCAGGCCGAAGCGCGTCACCCAGCGGCTGCTCACCCAGGCGCCCGCGATCTGCCCGAGCATGACGGTCGCGAACATGACGCTGTACGCGCCCGCGCTCACGCCGAAGCCTTTCACCAGCGTGAAGGCCGAGCTCGAGACGAAGCCGAAGATCCCGACCTGCGAGCAGAGCTGCGCGCCGTAGGGCGCGAGAAAGCGCGGCTCGCGGAGGATCGCGGCATAGCCGCGCAGGAGCGCGGCGGGATGGAGCGAGGCGCGCCGCTGCGGCGCGCTTTCGCGCAGCGAGACGGCCGCCGCGGCGACGAGCAGCGCGCAGATGCCGGCGTAGAGCCAGAGCACGCCGCGCCATCCGGCGAGGGCGAGCACGGCGCCGGCGGCGAGCGGCGCAGCGATCGGCACGACGCTGAAGACCACGACCATCCGCGCCATCAGGCGCGCCGCCTTCTCGTGGCTGTGCAGGTCGCGCACGATGGCGCGCGCGATCACCGGGCCGCTCGACATGCCGAGCCCGAGGACGAAGCGCGCGGCCGCCACCTCTGCGATCGAGCGGGCGGGCACGCAGGCGAGCGCGGCGAGGCACGCGAGCACGAGCCCGGCGGCGAGCATCGGCTTGCGGCCATAGCGGTCGGAGAGCGGGCCCCATCCGAACTGGCCGATCGCGAGTCCGATGAAGAACGTCGTGACCGTGAGCTGCGCGGCGGCGACCGGCGCGTCGAGCGACGCCGCGAGCGCCGGAAGGATCGGCTGCCACGAGTCCGTGCCGAGCGGCGTGAGCGCGATCAGCACGCCCAGCAAAAGAGTCAGGGAGGAGGCGCCGGCCATCAATTAGTATCGCGATTGTAATGGCTGCGCCCTCGCACTCCGGCCGCTGGCAGTTCTGGATCGACCGCGGCGGCACCTTTACCGACATCGTCGCGCGCAGGCCCGACGGCTCTCTGCTCACGCACAAGCTGCTTTCGGAAAATCCGGAGCGATACGCCGATGCCGCGCTTGCCGGGATCCGGGCGCTCCTCGGCTTGAAGAAGGACGAGGCCATCCCCGCCGCCCGGATCGAGGCGGTGAAGATGGGCACCACGGTCGCGACCAACGCGCTCCTCGAGCGCAAGGGCGAGCGCACGGCGCTCTTCATCACGAAGGGCTTCGCCGACGCGCTGCGCATCGCCTACCAGAACCGGCCGCGCATCTTCGACCGGCACATCGTGCTGCCCGAGATGCTCTACGAGAAGGTCTTCGAGGTGGATGAGCGCGTCGGCGCGCGCGGTGACGTGCTTCGGCCTCTCGACCCGGGCAAAGCCTCCGCGTCGCTGCGCCAGGCCTTCGACGAGGGGTTTCGCTCCGTCGCCATCGTCTTCATGCACGGCTACCGCTTTCCCGGCCACGAGCGGCAGGTCGCCGAGATCGCGCGCCGCATCGGCTTCGCGCAGGTCTCGGTGTCGCACGAGGTGAGCCCGCTCATGAAGCTCGTCGGGCGCGGCGACACGACGGTGGTGGATGCCTACCTCTCGCCCATCCTGCGGCGCTATGTCGAGCGGGTCGCGGCGGAGCTGGGCGGCGTGCGCCTGCTCTTCATGCAATCGAACGGCGGCCTCACGGACGCGCACCGGTTCCAGGGCAAGGACGCGATCCTCTCGGGACCGGCCGGCGGCATCGTCGGCGCGGTCCGCACCTCGGCTGCGGCGGGCTTCGACCGCATCATCGGCTTCGACATGGGCGGCACCTCGACCGACGTGTCGCATTACGCCGGCGAGCTCGAGCGGGAGTTCGAGACGCGCGTCGCGGGCGTGCGGATGCGCGCGCCCATGATGAGCATCCACACCGTGGCGGCGGGCGGCGGCTCGATCCTGCACTTCGACGGCGCGCGCTACCGCGTCGGCCCGGACTCCGCCGGCGCGAACCCGGGGCCCGCGAGCTACCGCCGGGGCGGGCCGCTGACCGTCACGGACGCGAACGTCATGCTCGGCAAGATCCAGCCGAAGCACTTTCCACCGGTTTTCGGCCCCGCGGGCGACCAGCCCCTGGATGCGCAAACGGTTGGCGCGAAGTTCCTCGAGCTGACGCGGCAGATCGCGGACGGCCGCGCGCCCGAAGCGGTCGCGCAGGGCTTCATCGACATCGCCGTCGGCAACATGGCGAACGCGATCAAGCACATCTCGGTGCAGCGCGGCCACGACGTCACGGCGTACACGCTGTGCTGCTTCGGCGGGGCCGCCGGCCAGCACGCCTGCCTCGTGGCCGACGCGCTTGCCATGACGCGCGTCTTCATCCATCCGTATGCCGGGGTGCTGTCGGCGTTCGGCATGGGGCTCGCGGACCAGGTCGCGATGCGTGAGCAGTCGCTCGAGGTGAGGCTCGACGAGGCAGCGCTCGGCGCCGTGCGGCAGGCCACCGATCGCCTGGCGGAGCAGGCGCGAAGCGAGCTCCTCGCGCAGGGCATCGTCGCCGGCCGGGTGCGGATCGTGAGCCGGGTGCACCTCAAGTACGAGGGCACGGACACTGCGCTGCAGGTCGCGCTCGACGATCTCGACTCGATGCGCGCGCAGTTCGAGGCGCTCTACCGCAAGCAGTTCAGCTTCCTCATGCCGGGGCGCGCGCTCATCGCCGAGGCGGTTTCGGTGGAGGCGCTCGCCGCCGGGGATGCCTTTGCCGAGGAGAACCGTCCGCAGAAAAGACAGATGCCGGCGCCCGCGGAAGTGGTCCGGATGTTCACCGGCGGGCGCTGGCACGACACGCCGCTCTACCGGCGCGGCGAGCTGGGTCCGGGCTGCAGCATCGACGGGCCGGCGATCATCGCCGAGGCGAACGCCACCACGGTGGTCGAGCCCGAGTGGCGCGCCGCGGTCACCGCGAAGAACCATCTTGTTCTCGAAAGGATTGCGCCCCGAAAGAACCCGGCGGCCATCGGCACCACGGTCGACCCGGTGATGCTCGAGATCTTCAACAACCTCTACATGTCGATCGCCGAGCAGATGGGGCTGCGCCTGCAGAACACCGCCTACTCGGTGAACATCAAGGAGCGCCTCGACTTCTCCTGCGCGCTGTTCGACGCCGCCGGCAACCTGATCGCCAATGCTCCGCACATGCCGGTGCACCTCGGCTCGATGGGCGAGTCGATCAAGACCGTGATCCGCCTGAACGCGGGCAAGACGAAGCCCGGCGACGTGTACGTGCTGAACGCGCCTTACAACGGCGGCACGCACTTGCCCGACGTGACGGTCATCACGCCGGTCTTCGACGAAAAGCGCGAGCAGATTCTCTTCTACGTGGGATCGAGGGGCCACCACGCGGACATCGGCGGCATCACCCCGGGATCGATGCCGCCGGGCTCGAAGACGGTGGACGAGGAGGGGGTGCTCATCGACAACTTCCTCCTCGTCGAGCAGGGGCGCTTCCGCGAGAAGGAGACGATCGCGCTCCTCGCCTCGGGCAAGTACCCGGTGCGCAACGTTCAGCAGAACATCGCCGACCTGCAGGCCCAGATCGCGGCGAACGAGAAAGGCGTGCAGGAGCTGCGGCGCATGGTGGATCACTTCGGCCTCGACGTGGTGCGCGCCTACATGGGCCACGTCCAGGCGAACGCCGAGGAATCGGTGCGCCGCGTGATCGGGGACCTGAAGGACGGGGAATTCGACTACCCGCTCGACAACGGGGCGCGGATCCGGGTGCGGATCGCAATCCAGAAGGAGAAGCGGACGGCGACCATCGATTTCACGGGCACGTCCGCGCAGCTGCCGAACAACTTCAATGCCCCGTCGGCGGTGTGCATGGCGGCGGTGCTCTACGTGTTCCGCACGCTGGTGGACGACGACATTCCGCTCAACGCGGGATGCCTCAAGCCCCTGGAGGTGTTAATCCCCGAGGGCTGCATGCTGCGGCCGAGCTACCCGGCGGCTGTGGTCGCCGGCAACGTGGAGACCTCGCAGTGCATCACGGACGCGCTGTACGGCGCGCTCGGCGTGATGGCGGCCTCGCAGGGCACCATGAACAACTTCACTTTCGGCAACGAGCGCTACCAATACTATGAGACCGTGGCCGGGGGATCGGGCGCCGGGCCGGGCTTCGACGGGGCCGACGTCGTGCAGACCCACATGACGAACTCGCGCCTCACCGACCCGGAGGTCCTGGAGTGGCGCTTCCCGGTGCTCCTGGAAAGCTTCTCGATCCGGCGGGGATCGGGCGGCGCCGGGCGCTGGCGCGGCGGGCACGGCGCGGTGCGCCGCGTGCGCTTCCTGGAGCCCATGACGGCGGCCATTCTTTCGGGCCACCGGCTGGTGCGGCCGCACGGCATGGCGGGCGGCGAGCCCGGGCTCGCGGGGCGCAACTTCGTGGAGCGTACCGACGGAACGCTGGCGCAGCTCGGGCCGTTCGACCAGACCGAGATGCGCCCCGGCGACGTCTTCGTCGTCGAGACGCCCGGCGGCGGAGGGTACGGAAATATAATAGTAGGACACAAAGAATGACTCCCAGCTCCATCTACTCGAAGTCCGGCAAGGGCGTCCAGGAGGCTTCGGGAAAGACCAGTCTGCTCGGCCGCGCGGAGCGCGCGGTGCTCTCGGCGTTCGATGGCAGGGCGACCCTCGGCGAAGTGGCGCAGAAATGCGGCAAGGCGTTCGATGCGGCGTTCACGCAGCTCGTGACCAAGCTCGATCGCGACGGCTTCATCCGCGAGGTCCCGGGCACCGCCCCCGCTGCAACGCCCGGCGCGCGCCCGGCCGCAAAGCCCGCGGCGTCAAAGCCGTCCGATCCTGCTGCCGACCTCGATTTCAGCGCCATCCCACCGGCGGCGAAACCGAGCGCTCCCGCGCCTAAGCCGAGCGCACCGCCGCCGAGCCCGGGCGCTTCCCTGGGCGGCTCGAGCGGTCTGGACTTCAGCACCCTGGGCGCTCCTGCGAAGCCGGGCGCTCCTGCGAAGCCGAGCGCTCCGCCGCCGCCGCACGCGAGTGCCGATGCCGAGCGCCGGGCGCAGGAGCAGGCATCCTCGCTTGCGAAGGCGCGCCAGGAGGCCGAGGCGCGCGCACAGCGGGACCGCGACCGCGCGAAAGCGGACGCGGACGCAAAGCTGCGCGCCGAGATGGAAGCGAAGCTGCGAGCGGAGGCGGCGGCGAAAGGACAGTCGGACCTCGAGGCGAAGATGCGGGCCGAGGCGGACGCCAAGGTGAAGGCGGCGCGCGAAGCGGCCGTGCGGGCGGCGGCCGAGGCGAAGGCCAAGGCCGAAGCCGAGATGAAGGCCAAGCTCGAGGCCGAGCGCGCAAAGCTCGAGGAGGAGCGCAAGCGCATCGAGGAGGAGCGCAAGGCGCGCGAGGAGGCCGAGCGAAGAGCGAAGGAAGAGGCCGAGCGGCTGCGCAAGGAAGCGGAGGAAAAGGCGCGCGCCGAGGCCGAGGCATTGCGCAAGCAGCTCGAGGCCGAGCGCGCGAAGCTCGAGGAAGAGCGCAAGAGGGCGGAGCAAGAGCGCAAGCGCATCGAGGAAGAACGCAAGGAGCAGGAGCGCCGGGCCAAGGAAGAAGCCGAGCGCCGGGCGAAGGAAGAATCGGAGCGCAAGGCGAAGGAAGAGGCGGAGCGCCGGGCGAAGGAAGAGGTGGAGCGCCGGGCGAAGGAAGAGGTGGAGCGCAAGGCGAGGGAGGCTGCCGAAAAGGCGAAGGAAGAGGCCGAGCGCAGGGAACGGGAAGAGGAGGAAGCGAAGCGCGCGGCGGAAGAGAAGGCTGCAGCCGTCGCGGCGGCCGCGGCCGAGACCGCGCCACGCGTGGCCGCTCCGCCGCCGCAGCAGCCGGAGGCCGAGAGCTTCGACGACAAGCTCCTTGCCGACCTCGAGTCGTTCGACCAGCGCGACGACGAAGAGCGCAAGTCCAAGGAGGAGGCCGAGCGCCAGGCGCGCGCTGCGGCGGACCGCCAGGCAAGGGAAGAGAGCGAGCGCCGCCAGCGCGCGGATGAGGCCGAGCGCAGGCGGCGCGCCGAAGACGACGAGCGGCGCCGCGACGAGGAAGCACGCCGCGCGCGGGAGGAGGAAGAGCGCCGCGATCAGGCCGCGCGCGAGCAGGCGGAGCGCGAGCGCGAGGCGGCGCTCGTCGCGGCGCAGCGCGCCGCTGCGTCGAAGCCCGACGACGACATCGGGGTCAGCGATGCAGACCTCGACATGGACGAGGTCAAGCAGGACCAGCGCGTGATTGCCGCGTCCGCGAAGCGCGAAAAGGCGATCGAGGCGAAGGCGGAGCCGGCGCCCGTGCTCATGCGGCGCGGGCCGCCCATCAAGTGGGGCAGGATCGTGGGCGCGGGGCTCGTGCTCGCGCTCGTCGCCGGCCTCGCCTGGCTGCAGCTCACGCCGCTGCCGGCGGCGGATTTCGAGAAGGCGGCGAGCGGCGCGCTCGGCCGCCCGGTGCGCATCGGCAGCGCGCGGCTTTCCCTCCTGAGCGGGCTGCAGATGACCTTCCGCGACGTGCGCGTCGGCGACGACGTGCGGGTCGCCACCGTGCGCGCCTCGCCCGAGATCGGCACGCTCTTCGGCGGCGCGCGCAAGGCCTTCAGCCGCCTCGATCTGGACGGCGTGACGGTCCCCGAGCGCGCTCTCGGCGAAGTGCTCTTCGGCAAGCTGAAGGGCGACGGCTTCGTGGTGCACCGCGTGGTCGCGCACGACCTCAAGCTCGGCGCGCCCCTCGTGCTGCCGCCGGTGGATGCCGACTTTGCTTTCGCCCCGGATGGCGGCCTCAAGAACGTGACGCTCACAGGCCCGGAAAACCTGCTGGCGAACCTGGCGCCGAAGGCGGGAGAAGTGCAGCTCGAGCTCACCGCGGGAAGGTTTGCGCTCCCCATGGCGCCGGAAATCAGCCTCAACGATTTCTCCATGAAGGGCAGCGCCTCGGCGCACGGGGTGAAGATCGATTCGTGGGACGGCGGACTCTTCGAGGGCCGCTTTTCAGGCGCGGCGGACCTGAAATGGGGCTCGACCTGGGCGGCCGAGGGCCCGCTCAAGGTGCGCGGCGTCAACGTCGCGGTGTTCGCGCCCGCGCTCGTCTCCGAGGGCAAGGGCGAGGGCAGCGGCCGTTTCTCCATGAACGGCTCGCACCCGGAGAAGCTGGGCGATACCCTGCGGGTGGAGGGCAGCTTCACCGTCACCAAGGGCACGCTGGGCAGCATCGACCTCGCGCGCGCGATCGAGACCGGCGGCCGCCAGTGGAGCGGCCGCACGCAGTTCAACGAGCTGAACGGGCAGGGGGTCTACGACAAGGGCGCGGTGTCGCTGCGCAACCTGACGATTTCCGCCGGCGCGATGAACGCGGGCGCCAGCGTGGACGTCGCCGCGGGCGGTGCGCTCTCCGGCCGCATCATCGCGGACGTCAAGACCTCCAGCCAGACGCTGCGCGCCGCCGTCAGCCTTGGCGGCACGGCGAAGGAGCCGCAGGTCAGAAACTAGTGGCCGACCTTCTCAAGCTTCGCGGCGCCGCCGCGCTGTCGGAGTTCCGCCTCGCCAAGCTCCTCGCCCAGCTCCAGAAGACCGCCCCGGGCATCCGCGCCGCGGCGGCGGAGCGCTGGCATTTCGTGGAGCTCGCGCGGCCGCTCGCGGCGCGCGAGCGCGCGCTTCTCGATCGGCTTCTTGCCCATGGATCGCCGCCCGCAGACTTAAAGGGCGGCGCGGTCCTTGTCGTGCCGCGGCTGGGCACGATCTCGCCCTGGTCGTCGAAGGCGACCGACATCGCACGCAACTGCGGGCTCGACGCGGTGCGGCGCATCGAGCGCGGCACGCTCTACCGCATCGCGGGCGACTGGGACGCCACGCAGGTGGCGCCGCTGCTGCACGATCGCATGACGGAAACGGTGCTCGCCTCGCCCGAGGACGCCGGCCGGTTGTTCGAGCATGTTGCGCCTCGCGCGCTCGGTACGGTCGGGCTCGATGCCCTGGCGAAGGCGAACCGCGATCTCGGGCTCGCGCTGAGCGAGGACGAGATCGAGTACCTCGAGCGCGCCTACCGCGGCCTGGGCCGCGCTCCGACCGACGCCGAGCTCACCATGTTCGCGCAGGCGAACTCCGAGCACTGCCGCCACAAGATCTTCAACGCCGACTGGATCGTGGACGGCGCGAGGAAGGCGGACTCGCTCTTCGGCATGATCCGCAAGACGCACGCCGCCAATCCGCAGGGGACCGTGGTCGCTTACTCGGACAATGCGGCCATCATGGAAGGCCGCGAGGCGACAAGGTTCTTCCCGAACGAGACCGGCGTCTACGGGAAGAACCCGCAGCTGATGCATACGGTCATGAAGTGCGAGACGCACAACCATCCCACCGCCATCTCGCCCTTCCCGGGCGCGGCGACCGGCGCCGGCGGCGAGATCCGCGACGAAGGCGCGACCGGGCGCGGCGCGAAGCCGAAGGCGGGCCTGGTCGGCTTCTCGGTCTCCAACCTGCGCATCCCCGGCGACCTGCTGCCCTGGGAGCAGGAGTCCCTCGGCAAGCCCGGGCGCATCGCCTCGGCGCTCGACATCATGATCGAGGGCCCGATCGGCGCCGCCTCGTTCAACAACGAGTTCGGCCGCCCGAACCTGTGCGGGTACTTCCGCACCTTCGAATTCGAGAACCGCGGCTACCACAAGCCGATCATGCTCGCGGGCGGCCTCGGCAACATCTCGGCCGACCACGCTCAAAAGCGCGATATTCCCGCGGGCAGCCTGTTGATCCAGCTCGGCGGGCCCGGGCTCCTGATCGGCATGGGCGGCGGCGCCGCATCCTCGCTGGGATCGGGCGCGAACGTCGAGGCGCTCGATTTCGACTCGGTGCAGCGCGGCAACGCCGAGATGCAGCGCCGCGCGCAGGAGGTGATCGACCGCTGCTGGCAGCGCGGCGCGGCGAACCCGATCCTCTCCATCCACGACGTCGGCGCCGGGGGCCTGTCGAACGCGCTGCCCGAGCTCGTGCACTCGGCGGGCCGCGGCGCGCGCCTCGAGCTGCGCGCGATCCCGGTGGAGGACACCGGCATGTCGCCGCGCGAGATCTGGTGCAACGAGGCGCAGGAGCGCTACGTGCTCGCCATCGCGCCCGCGAGCCTCGGGCAGTTCACGGCGATCTGCGAGCGCGAGCGCTGCCCCTTCGCGGTGCTCGGCAGCGCCACGGCCGACGGGCGCCTCGTGGTGTCCGACTCCGAAAGGAACCAGAAGCCGGTGGACATCGACCTGTCGATCATCCTCGGCAAGCCGCCGAAGATGCTGCGCGACGCGAAGCACGCGGCGGCTCCTGGTCGCCCGCTCGACCTCGCGGCCGTCACGCTGCACGGTGCCGCGCATCGCGTGCTGCGCCATCCGGCGGTCGCCGACAAGAGCTTCCTCGTCTCCATCGGCGACCGCACGGTGGGCGGCCTGTGCGCGCGCGACCCGTACGTCGGTCCCTGGCAGGTGCCGGTCGCGGACTGCGCGGTCACGCTGCTCGACTACGAAGGCTACGCCGGGGAGGCGTTCGCCATCGGCGAGCGCGCGCCGCTCGCGCTGCTCGATGCGCCGGCCTCGGGGCGCATGGCGGTGGGCGAGGCGCTCACCAATCTCGCCGCGGCGCGCGTCGGCGCGCTCGCGCGCGTGAAGCTCTCGGCGAACTGGATGGCGGCGGCGGGCTCGCCCGGCGAGGACGCCGCGCTCTACGACACGGTGCAGGCGGTGGCGCTCGGGCTTTGTCCCGCGCTCGGCGTGGCGATCCCGGTCGGCAAGGATTCCCTTTCCATGCGCACCGCGTGGGACGGTAAGGAAATGCTTGCGCCCCTCTCGCTCGTCGTGTCCGCCTTCGCTCCTTGCGACGATGCGCGCGCGACGCTCACGCCGCAGCTTCGCACCGACGCAGGGGCCACCGAGCTCGTGCTGATCGACCTCGGCCAGGGCAAGAACCGCCTGGGCGGCTCGATCCTCGCCCAGGTGTATTCCCAGTTGGGCGAGGCCTGCCCGGACGTCGATTCGCCGGCGCTGCTGAAGGCGTTCTTCGGCGCGATCCAGGAGCTCGCCGAAGCGGGACTGGTGCTCGCGTACCACGACCGCTCCGACGGCGGGCTTTTCGTTACGGTGTGCGAGATGGCCTTCGCCGGCCGCTGCGGCGTGACGCTGAACCTGGACGCGCTCGCCTTCGACGCCGGGGACGACGTCGACGCCTTCAAGCGCAACGCCGACGAGCAGCTCGCCGGCCGGATGAAGGACCTGGCGCTCGCCGCGCTCTTCAGCGAGGAGCTCGGCGCGGTGCTGCAGATCCGCGCCGCCGAGCGCGCGCGCGTCATGGACCTGCTGCGCGCCGCCGGGCTGGGCGAGTGCTCGCACGTGGTCGGCGAGCTGAACGCGCGCGACGAGATCCGGATCGCGCAAAACGGCCGCGCGGTCTACGAGGCAAAGCGCGATCACGCCCGCCGGGCGTGGAGCGAGACCACCTGGCGCATGCAGACGCTGCGCGACAACCCCGAGTGCGCGCGCCAGGAGTTCGACCGCATCCTCGACGCGGAGGATCCCGGGCTTTCGCTTTCCCTCACCTTCGATCCGAAGGAGACCTTTGTCGCCACCGGCGCCCGGCCCCGCGTCGCGATCCTGCGCGAGCAGGGGGTGAACGGCCAGGTCGAGATGGCCGCGGCGTTCGACCGCGCGGGCTTCGACGCGGTGGACGTGCACATGACCGACCTCATCGCCGGGCGCGCGACGCTCGAGGGCTTCAAGGGACTGGCGGCGGGCGGCGGCTTCTCGTACGGGGACGTCCTCGGCGGCGGCCGCGGCTGGGCGAGCACCATCCTCTTCAATGCCCGCGTGCGCGCCGATTTCGAGCGCTTTTTCGCCCGCAAGGACACGTTCGCGCTCGGCGCCTGCAACGGCTGCCAGATGATGGCGGCGCTGCGCGAGCTGGTGCCGGGCGCCTCGCACTGGCCGCTCTTCGTGAGCAACCGCTCGGAGCAGTTCGAGGCGCGCCTCGTCATGGCGGAGATCACCGAGAGCCCGTCGCTGTTTTTCCAGGGCATGGCGGGAAGCCGCATGCCGATCGTCACCGCGCACGGCGAAGGGCGCGCGGAGTTCGAAAAGGACTCGCTCGAAAAAGCGCTGGTCGCGATGCGCTACGTGGACCATCGCGGCCGGCCCACCGAGGCCTATCCGTACAACCCGAGCGGCACGCCTCGCGGCATCACGGGCCTGACGACGGCGGACGGCCGCTTCACCATCGTCATGCCGCACCCCGAGCGCGTGTTCCGCACGGTGCAGATGTCGTGGATGCCGCCCGGCCTCGGCGAAGACTCGCCGTGGATGCGCATGTTCCGCAACGCGCGCCGCTGGGTCGGCTAGGCGCGCACCAGCTTCGCCGCAGTGAGGATCTGGCGCGGCGCGTGGCCGCGCTCGCCGCAGAACTCCTGCCGCAGCTTGCCGGCGTAGCGCAGCGTGTCGCCGGCGAGCGTATAGAGCGCACGCTCCTCCAGGTCGACGAGCACCCGCTCCGGGAAGCGCGAGGGGGTGTCCCTGCATTCCTCCGGGTAGAAGCGCCTTCTCAGGCCGTCGCCGGGGATATCGCGGAAATGGAGGTTGACGTCGCGCAGCGCGGGAAAGCCGGGATGATCGACGACGGCGCGGCTGAAGATCCAGAAGGCGCAGCGCAGGTACTCCTTCGGCAGCCATGCGCTGCGCATTCCGGGGAGCTCGCGCCCGCCGTTGTTGAACGCGAAATCGAGGCACTGGTCGTCGGGGGCCTGCGGGAACTCCTCGACGATGGTCCGCTGCCAGGAGGCGAGCAGGGCGTCCGCGGCCGCAGAGGTGTCATGCAGCTGGACGCCGCCGCTGCAGAAAAGCTGTCGCTCCGAGTAGAGCGGCATGCGGTAGCCGCAGACGAAGAAGCGATCGTGCAGCTTGCGTCCCGCGAGCTCGACGTCCACCGGGTAGAAGGCCTCGTTCTCCCGGTCGGCGAGCCAGTTGTAGACCGCGAACGTGGTGCGCTTCCTGACCAGCCGCTCGATCAGCTCGGGGCGTTCGCGCACCACGCAGTCGGCGTCCATGTAGAGGACCGGGCGGCGCTGCCGCTGCAGGATGTGCCGGATAAAATTGGGCTTGGTGTACGCCGGGTCCGGCGTTCCGTTTATGGAAATGGACTGGTGGACCGTCGGGACTTCGCAGATCACGTGCGCAATGCGCAGCGCCTCGCAGGAGCGCCGCAGGCGCTCGGCCGGCTCGGCGTGGCTCGCGGTGTGCATGGCGGCCACCACGAAGCCCGCATCGCCCGGGCCTTCGGCGCTGCGAACGATCGACAAGGGAAGCGGCATCGCGGCTGCCATACGGCGCTATTTTCCATCATCTGCTCAGGTCGCCCTCCATGCATCCTGCTCTGGCACGCATCGTAGAGAAGATCGAGGCGCGCGAATTCCGCGATGCCGGCGCGCTGATCGAAAAGGGGCTCGCGGATATCCCCGAGGAGCTGCTCTCCCATCGCATCAACATGGCGATCTGGCTCGTCCTCGCGGCCAACTGGCCGCTCGTCAGCGAGCTGCTGATCCCGCGCTCGAACTTCTTCTCCGAATCCGGATGGCTGGAATCGCTCGCGCAGGGCAAGCCGGTCGGCCGGGATGGCTCGCCGGTTCCCTGGTACACCTACCCCGCGATCGATTTCCTCGAGCCGCGCATCGCCCGGGAGTTCCGCGTCTTCGAGTACGGCAGCGGATGGTCCACGCTGTGGTGGGCCGAGCGCTCGAGGGAGGTCCACGCCGTGGAGCACGACGAGGCCTGGCACGGCATGGTGCAGGCGAGACTGCCGCGGAATGCCCGTGTCACCCTCGCGCGGGGCGCGGAGGCCTACGTGCGCGCGATCGAGGCGCCGGGCGGCGAATTCGACGTCGTGATCGTGGACGGCGAGCATCGCAACGAATGCGCGCGCGCCGCCGCTGCGCGCGTGAAGCCGGGCGGGGCGATCGTGTTCGACAACAGCGATCGCGTGGCCTTCTCGGAGGGCATCGCGCACCTCTCCGGCAGCGGCTGGCTGCGCGCGGACTTCTTCGGGCTTACGCCGTGCTATCCGTACAAGGCCTGCACCTCGGTGTTCTTCCGCGACTCCAGCTGGCTGCAGTGCGCGACGCTGCCCGCCGAGCAGTGGACGTCCATCGGCCCGACCTGCGCGCAGGCGATGGGGGAATGAGGCTCAGCGGCAGGGCTTGGTCGCGGAGCCCGGAATGCAGTCCCGCGGCGCGGGCGCGTTCGTGATCTCGACGCCGATGTAGGGCCGCTCCGCGCAGCCGGCGAGCAGCAGCAAAACGAGGATCGAGCGGCGCATCGGGCTGCGAGACAATAGCACGCGATGACTTACGTGCTGATCCACGGAGCGTGGCACGGCGGCTGGTGCTGGCGGCTCGTCGCGCCGCTGTTGCGCGGCGCCGGCCACGAGGTGTTCGCGCCGTCGCTCACCGGCCTGGGCGACCGCGCGCATCTCGCGAGCCGCGACGTCGACCTCGAGCTGCACGTCCGGGACGTCGCCTCGATCCTGGAGCAGCACGACCTGCGCGAGGTCGTGCTGCTCGGGCACAGCTACGGCGGCATGGTGGTCACCGGCGCCGCGGATCGCTGCGCCGCGCGCATCCGCAGGCTGATCTACTTCGACGCCTTCGTGCCGGAGAACGGCAGGCCGCAGATGGACTACATCGAGGCGGTGCCCGAGCGCGCCGCGGGATTCCGCAAGCAGGGCGAAGCGACCGGGTTCGTCCAGCCGCCGCCGAACTCGCTCTGGGGCCACACCGATCCGCAGCTCATCGAGTGGATCAAGGCGCGCGAAACGCCGCATCCCTACAAGACGTTCGTGCAGCCTGTCCGCCTCGCGAACGAGGCCGCGTTCAGGCGCATCCCGAAAACTTTCGTGCATTGCACTTCGCCCGCGACCGGGGCGTTCGACCAGTTCGCGGCGAAGGTGCGCAACGACCCGGCCTGGCGCTTCCACGAGCTGAAGAGCGGCCACGACGCCATGATCCTTCAGCCCCGGGCCGTCGCAGACATTCTTCTAAAGGAGGCTTCATGAGCGTCACGCGTCACCAGCAGTCCGCCATCCTGTCGCAGGCCGTGGTGCACGGCGACACGGTCTACCTCGCCGGCATCGTCGCGAAGGACCTGGCGCAGGATGCGAAGGGACAGACGAAGGAGATCCTCGACCAGATCGACGCGCTGCTCGCGAAATGCGGCTCGAGCAAGTCGAAGGTGCTCGCCGCCACGATCTGGGTGACCGACATCCGCAACCGCGCGCCGATGAACGAGGTCTGGACCGAATGGGTGGACAAGGCGAACCTGCCCGCGCGCGCCTGCGTCGAGGCGAAGCTCGCCGATCCGCGCGCCCTCGTCGAGATCATGGTGACCGCGGCGAGATAGGAACCGTCGCCTCGAAGGCGACGGATGCGTGCCGGCCGGCGGGCCGGCTAGGTCTGCACCAGCGTGGTCTCGCCCGGCTTCAGGACCGTGACCTGCACGTGCGGCGCGATGCTGGCCATGGCGTGGCGGAATTTCTCGCCCGCGTCCAGCGGCGTGACGGCGTTATGGCCGTAGTGCACCGGGATGGCGTGCGACACGCCGAGCCACTGGCAGGCGAGCGCTGCTTCCTCCGGGCCCATCGTGAAGGGGCCGCCGCCGACGCAGACGATGGCGAGGTTCGGCTGGTAGCGCTCGCCGAGCATCTTCATGTCCCCGTAGAGGTCGGTGTCCCCGCTGATGTAGGCGCGCAGGCCGCCGATGTCGAGCATGAAGCCGGCCGCGGGGTAGGCGAGGAACGTCGAATGCACCGCCGGCACGAGGCGCGCAGTCATCGCGCCGTGCGTCGAGACGCCACCGAAATTCATGCCGCCGCCGCCGTTCGAGACGATCTTGGCGTTGTCGAGCCCCGCCTTCTTGAATTCCGGCACGAGGCCGCGGCGCAGCAGGTCGCTCTGGCCGGTGGTCATGACCGGCACGCCGGCGTCGGAGAGCGCCTTCAAGGCCTCGAAATAGTCCCCCATGTGGTCGCCGTGGTCGTGCGTCAGGAGCACGAACACCGCATCGGGATGCTTGCCGGCGACGTAGCTCGCGAAGCCTTCCCGGGTGGCGTACTCCGGGGGCTTCTGCACGTTGAAGCGCGACCAGCCGGCGTTGTGCCAGAACCAGGCATCGCCGTAGGCGATCTGCTTGGCGTCGGGCGTCGCGAGCTCGACCACGCCGCCGCCCAGCCAGCGCACCGATGCGCGGCCGCCGGACAAGCGCGCGCCGCTGATGCCGGTCAGGCCCTGCGAGCCGGCGGCGCAGCCGCCGAGCGCGAGCGCGCCGCCGAGCGCGAGCATGCCGCGCAGCGCGGCGCGGCGGCGCAAATCGATCGTGCCGTTCATCGGGCTCCTCCTCCTCAGGATGGGAGCGGGCAGGATAATCGATTTACTCGAAAAGATTCACCACGCCGTCGAGCCCGGACCAGGTCAGGGCGCAGTGCGCCTGGGCGCGCACCACCGGCTTCGCCCGGTAGGCGACCGAGAGGCCGGCCTGCGCCATCATCTTCAGGTCGTTTGCGCCGTCTCCCACCGCCACCGTCCGGTCTTTTTGGATTCTCAACTCGGCAACGACCTCGAGAAATTTCCTCGCCTTGGCGTCCGCATCGACGATCGCTCCGACCAGGCGGCCGGTGAGCCTGCCTGCGGCCAGCTCAAGCCGGTTGGAGATCGTGTAGTCGAGGCCGAGGCGGGCCTTGAGGCGCTCGGTGAAGAAGGTGAAGCCGCCGGAGACGAGGAGAAGCTTCACGCCGTGCGCCTTGCACGCGGCGATGAGCCGCTCGGCGCCGGGACTCAGGCGCAGGCGCTCTTCGTACACCCGGAGCAGGGCGCTTTCCTCGAGGCCTTCGAGCAACGCCACGCGCCGGCGCAGGCTTTCGGAGTAGTCGATCTCCCCGCGCATGGCCGAGGCCGTGATCGCAGCGATCTCGGGCTTCTTGCCGACGCACTCGCCGAGCTCGTCGATGGTCTCCATCGTGATGAGCGTCGAATCCATGTCCATCGCGAGGAGCCCGAGGTCCGCGAGGCGCCGGCCTTCGGGCATCCAGGCATGGTCGATGCGCCGCGCCTCGCACCAGGCGGCGACGTCGGCCTTTCCCTCGCCGCAGCGAAAGCGGAAGGCGCGCTCCGCGATCTCGGCGAAGGACGAGCACCCGGCGAGCCGCGCGAGCTCCAGCACATCGTCGGCTCCGAGCCCCGGGCCCTGCGCGACGAGGTTCATGCCGCGAGCTGCTTCAGGATGTCCTTCACGGCCTGGGCGCGCTCCTGCCAGGCGGGCATCTTCGCCTCCACGCGCAGCCGCTCCGGGCCGGCGAGCCGCGCGCTGCGTCGGGCGCGGATGAAAGCGATCACTTTCGCGCCGTCCAGCGGCGGGTTCTTCACGAACTGCAGCTGCACCGCCTCGTGCGTGGCGTCGACGCGGGCCACGCCGAGCGGGCGGGAGGCGATGCGCACCTCGTGGCACTCGAGGAGCGCGCGCGCCGGCTCCGGGAGGTCGCCGAAGCGGTCCACCAGCTCCTCGCGCAGGGCATCCAGCGCTTCGCGCGACTCCGCGTCCGCCAGGCGCTTGTAGAGCGCAAGGCGCTCGTGGACGTCGCTGCAATAGCTCTCGGGCAGCAGGGCGGGCACATGGAGGTTGACTTCCGCGGAGATGTCGACCGTCCCCTCGAGGTCGTCCGCCTTTCCGGACTTCAGCCTGCGGACCGCCCGATCGAGCATCTTCGCGTAGAGCGTGAAGCCGACTTCCTGGATCTCGCCGGACTGCGATTCGCCGAGGATCTCGCCCGCGCCGCGGATCTCGAGGTCCTGCATCGCGAGGTAGAAGCCCGAGCCGAGCTCCTCCATCAGCTGGATGGCCTCGAGCCGCTTCTGCGCGTTCCTGTTCAGGGCATCGCCCGGCGGCGTGAGGAGGTAGGCGTACGCCTGGTGGTGCGAGCGCCCGACGCGGCCGCGCAGCTGGTGGAGCTGGGCGAGGCCGAACTTGTCGGCGCGCTCGATCACGATGGTGTTGGCGGTCGGGATGTCGATGCCGGTCTCGATGATCGTCGAGCAGACGAGCACGTTCGAGCGCTGCGCGGTGAAATCGCGCATCACGCGCTCGAGCTCGCGCTCCTGCAGCTGGCCGTGCGCCACCGCGATGCGCGCCTCGGGCAGCAGGCGCGCGAGCTTCTCGCGCATGCGCTCGATGCTCTCCACCTCGTTGTGCAGGAAGTACACCTGGCCGCCGCGCTTGAGCTCGCGCATCACGGCCTCGCGGATCAGGCCCTCGGACCACGGCGCGACGAAGGTCTTGATCGCGAGGCGCTTCTGCGGCGCCGTGGCGATGACGGAGAAGTCGCGGATGCCTTCCAGCGACAGCGCGAGCGTGCGCGGGATGGGCGTCGCGGTGAGCGTCAGCACGTCGACCTCGGCGCGCAGCTTCTTCAGGGCGTCCTTCTGCCGCACGCCGAAGCGGTGCTCTTCGTCGATGATGACGAGGCCGAGGTTGCTGAATTTCACGTCCTTGCCGAAGAGCTTGTGGGTGCCGATCGCGATGTCGATCTCTCCCGCGGCGACCTTCGCCGTGATCTCGGAGGCCTGCTTGGCGCTCTTGAAGCGCGAGAGCTCCGCGATGCGCACCGGCCAGTCGGCGAAGCGGTCGGAGAAGGTGTGGAAGTGCTGCTCGGCAAGCAGCGTGGTCGGACAGAGCACCGCCACCTGCTTGCCGTCCGCCACGGCGACGAAGGCGGCGCGCAGCGCCACCTCGGTCTTGCCGAAGCCGACGTCGCCGCACACCAGGCGATCCATCGGCTTGCCCGCGGCCATGTCGGCCACCACCGCCTCGATGGCCGCGCCCTGGTCGGGCGTCTCCTCGAAGCCGAAGCCGTCGGCGAACGCCTCCAGATCCTTCTGCTTGAGGGAAAAGGCATGGCCCAGCCGCGCCGCGCGCTTCGCGTAGAGCGCGAGCAGCTCGGCCGCCGTGTCGCGCACCTGCTTCGCCGCGCGCGCCTTCGCCTTGTCCCACTGGCCGCTGCCGAGCTTGTGCAGCGGCGCTTCTTCCGGCTGCGCCCCGCTGTAGCGGCCGATGACGCCGAGCTGCGAGACCGGGACGTAGAGCTTGTCGCCGCCTTCGTATTCGAGCAGCAGGAACTCGGTGGCGCCGTCGCCGACGTCGAGCGGGACCAGGCCCTGGTAGCGCCCGATGCCGTGCTGCTCGTGCACGACCGGGTCGCCGACCTTGAGCTCGGAGAGGTCGCGCAGCATGTTCTCGACCGAGCTGCGCTTCTCGGCCGCGCGCGCGCGGCGCCGCACCACGCCCGCGTAGAGCTCCGCCTCGGTGACGATCGCCCAGCCCTCCGCGGGCGCCGCGAAGCCGAGCGCCACCGGCGCAACGCCGAGCACAAAGCGCTCCGTGGAGGAGAGGAATTCGGCGAAGGTCGGCGCCGCGGCCGGCTTCAGCCCGTGCTCGGCAAAATAGGCCGACATGGTCTCGCGGCGCCCCGGCGATTCCGCCGTGACCAGGATGCGCACCTCGCCCGCGGCGAGGAACGCCTTCAGCGCACCCAGCGGATCGTGCGCGCGCCGGTCCACCGCCACCGGCGGCAGCGCGCCGTCTTCTCCGCTCGCGATGTCGATGCGCGGCAGCGCCTTGGCCCTGACGAAGAACTCTTCCGCAGTCACGAAGAGCTGCGCCGGCGGCAGGAGCGGGCGGTCGAAGTCGCCCGAGGCCATGCGGTGGCGCGAGCTTACCTCGCGCCAGAATGCCGCGATCGCCTCGCTCACGTCGCGGTGCAGCGCCAGCGTGCAGCCCTGCGGCAGGTAGTCGAACAGCGTCGCGACCGATTCGAAGAACAGAGGCAGGTAATACTCGACGCCCGCGGCGGGGATCCCGCTCGAGACGTCGCGGTAGAGGCGCTTCTTCGACGGGTCGCCTTCGAAGAGCTCGCGCCAGCGGCTGCGGAAGCGCGCGCGGCCTTCGTCGTCCATCGGGAACTCGCGCGCCGGCAGCAGGCGGATCTGCTTCACGCTGTAGAGCGTGCGTTGCGAGTCCACGTCGAACGTGCGGATCGTGTCGAGCACGTCGTCGTCGAGCTCCAGGCGGTAGGGCACCGCGCTGCCCGTAGGGAAGAGGTCGATCAGGCCGCCGCGGAAACAAAATTCCCCCGGCGCCACGACCTGCGTGACGTGCTGGTAGCCGGCGATGACGAGCTGCTCGCGCAGCTTGGCGCTGTCGAGGCGCTCGCCGGCGTTGAGCAGGAATGTGCGCCCCGCGATATACGCCGGCGGGCACAGGCGCACCAGCGCCGTCGCGGCCGGGACGATGGCGACGTCGAACTCCCCGCGCTGGATGCGGTGCAGCGTGGCGAGGCGCTCGGAAACGAGGTCCTGGTGCGGCGAGAACTGGTCGTAGGGCAGCGTTTCCCAGTCGGGCAGCAGGCAAAGTCGAAGCCGCGGCTCGAACCAGTGGATCTCACCCAGCAGGCGCTGGGCATCGAGCGCCGTGGCCGTGACGACCACGAGCGGCTTTTCCTCGGCGGCGAGGCGCGCGAGGGCAAGAGAATCCCCTGAGCCCGAGAGCCCGGAGACGCGCCTGCGCGCCGGAAGCGAATCGCGATGCATCAACTAAAAAAGCATGCAATTATATCGTTCTGAAAACAAAAGAACTTTGCCGTTGCCCGTTTTCGCGCTCATTCCAGCCGCGGGAAGCGGTCGGCGCCTCGGCGCCGACGGCCCCAAGCAGTATTTGCGCCTCGCCGGCAAGCCGATGCTTTGGCACGCGGTGAACGCGGTGTGCGCGCCGCCGGTGCAGTCCGTGTTCGTGGTCCTTTCGCCCGAGGACCGTACCTACGCTACGCAGGATTGGAGTCGCTTCGCGGGAAAGCTCGAGCCGCTCTATTGCGGCGGCGAGACGCGGCGCGACTCCGTCTACAACGGCCTGGTGGCGGCGATGGCCGGCGTGGACGCCGACGACTGGATGCTGGTGCACGACGCGGCGCGGCCCTGCCTGCCGCGCGCGGATCTCGAGCGGTTGCTCGCTGAGGCGAAGGGCGAGGAAGTCGGCGCGATCCTCGCGCTTCCCGTCGCGGACACCGTGAAGCGCGTGGCGCAGTCGCGGATCACCGCCACCGAGGACCGCTCGTCGCTGTGGCTCGCCCAGACGCCGCAGATGTTCCGCACCGGGCTGCTCGCCGAGGCGCTGCGCGCCGCGAAGGGCGAGGTCACGGACGAGGCCGCCGCGGTGGAGCAGCTCGGCCTGCGCCCGCGCGTCGTGCCGGGGAGCCGCGAAAACCTGAAGGTGACCTATCCCGAGGATGTGGCGATGGCGGAAGCCCTCCTCGCAGGCAGGCCGGCATGAGGGTCGGGCAGGGCTTCGACGTCCATGCGCTGGTGCACGGCCGCAAGCTCATCATCGGCGGCGTCGACATCCCGCACGAACGCGGGCTCGAGGGGCACTCCGACGCCGACGTGCTGCTGCACGCGATCTGCGATGCGCTGCTCGGCGCCGCGGGCCTTGGGGACATCGGGCAGCACTACCCGGACAGCGACAAGGCCTATGCCGGCGTGGACAGCCGCACGCTGCTGCGCGACGTCGTGCGCAAGCTGGCGCGGCTCAACATGAAGATCGTGAACGTGGACGCCACCATCCTCGCGCAGGAGCCGCGCATGGCGCCGCACGTGCCGCGCATGATCGGAAACATCGCCTCCGACCTCGGTATCGCGCCCGCCGCGATCAACATCAAGGCGACCACGACCGAGCAGCTCGGCTTTCTCGGGCGCGCCGAGGGCATCGCGGCGAGCGCCGTCGCGCTCATCGAATAAGTGAGGCTGTTCTTCGCGCTGTGGCCGCCGGCCGCGGCGGCGAAGGCCCTCGCGGGCTGGGCGCGAGCGGTGCAGAAGGAAAGCGGCGGCAAGGCGCTGTCTGCCGAAAAGATCCATCTCACCCTCGCTTTCCTCGGAAAAGCGGATCCGGACCAGGCCGGCGCAGCGGCGCGCGAGGTCGTCGCGGAAAAATTCGAGATGCCGCTCGACGCTGCCCGCTACTGGCCGCACAACAGGATCGTCTGGATCGGCGCCGAGCAGGTTCCCGCGCCGCTCGGCAGGCTGGCCGCGCAGCTGCATGCGGCGCTGCGCGGGCGAGGTTTCGTTCTGGAAGACCGACCGTTCGCGGCGCATCTGACCCTTGTCAGGAAAGCGGGCAGGCCGGCGGCGATCCCGCCGCTGCCGCCCGTCGACTGGCCGGTGGAGGAGTTCGTCCTCGCGCGCTCGCAGACGCTGCCCGCCGGCTCGCAGTACGAAATCCTGGATCGCTTTCCGCTGGCGGGCGCCGGATAATTCGCTGGAGGAGGATTTCCATGAGCCGCGTCCTTGCCTTGCTGCTTCTCGCCTGCTCCACGGCGTTCGCGCAGGATTATCCCGCCCGGCCGATCCGGCTCATCACGCCCGCCGCGCAGGGCGGGACCACCGACATTCTCGCGCGCCTCTTCGGCGCGCACCTCAGCGAAGCCTTCAAGCAGCCCGTGCTGGTGGAGAACCGCGCGAGCGCCTCCGGCGTGATCGCGGGCGAGATGACCGCGAACGCCGCGCCCGACGGCTACACGCTGCTGCTCGCGTACCACCAGCACACCGTGAACGCGGCACTCAATCCGAAGCTTCCTTACCATCCGGTCAACAGCTTCACGCCGATCACCCAGCTCACCGCCGCGGGCCTGCTGCTCGCGGTGAACCCGGCCTCGCCGCCGCGCTCGCTGCAGGAATTCATCCAGTGGACCAAGGCCTATCCGGGCGCCCTGAACTTCGGCTCCGCGGGCATCGGCAGCGGCGGCCACCTCGCGGGCGAGCTCTACAAGCTTCTCGCCGGCGTGAAGGCGGAGCACATCCCGTACAAGGGCTCCGGCCCGGCGCTCACGGCGCTGCTCGGCAACGAGTTCCAGTTCCTCTTCGGCGGCATGCAGCCGACGCACGCGCAGGTGAAGGCCGGCCGGCTGATCGGCATCGCCGTGACCAATCCGAAGCGGCTCGCTTCGATGCCCGACATTCCGGCGATGGCGGAGGCGCTGCCGGGCTACGAGGTCGTGGGCTGGTACGGCGTCATCGGCCCGGCGAACCTGCCGAAGCCGGTCGTCGCGCGCCTGCACGATGAGCTCGTGCGGATCCTCAGGCTTCCGGAAGTGAACAAGCGCATCCTGGCCGACGGCTCCGAGCCGATCGGCAGCGACCCGGAGGAGTTCCGCCAGTTCATGCTCGCCGACCTCGCGAAGTGGGCGAGGGTGGTGAAGGAAAGCGGCGCCAAGCTGGACTGAGACCGTGTTCAAGGGCATCGACCACGTCGAGATCGTCACGGCCGAGCCGCAGAAGACGATCCGAGTCCTGTACGGATGTGCTCGGCTTCCGGGCGCTACCGGATGATCGCGCTGGAGGTGGACGACATGGACGGCGCGCCCGCATACTTGAAGGGTAAGAGTTTCTAACCCCCTTAGGAGAGGAGGGCGGCACCGTGCGTCTGCACATCAACGGCAAGAGTCGGGAAGTCGAAGTCGAGGCGGACACCCCGCTTCTCTGGGTGATCCGCGAGCAGGTCGGGCTCACCGGTACGAAATACGGCTGCGGCGTGGCGCAATGCGGCGCCTGCTCCGTGCACATCAACGGCGAGGTGCAGCGGTCGTGCTCGGTGCCGGTCGGCAGCCTGAAGCCGGGCGACCGCATCGTGACCATCGAGGGCCTTTCGCGAAGCGCGTCGCACCCCGTGCAGAAGGCCTGGGCGGCGCTCGACGTGCCGCAGTGCGGCTACTGCCAGTCGGGGCAGATCATGGCGGCCGCGGCGCTGCTGAAGAAGAATCCGAATCCGAGCGACAAGGACATCGACGCCGCGATGACCAACATCTGCCGCTGCGGCACCTACCAGCGCATCCGTGCCGCGGTGCACCTGGCGGCGGAAGGGAAGGTGAAGTCATGAGGAATCCTTCCCGCAGGAGATTCATCGTCGGCTCGGCCGCGGGCGGCCTCGCGGTCGGCTTGCGCATCCCGTTCGCCGAGGCGAAGGACGCGGCGGGGACCGAAGTGAACGCATGGGTGGTCGTCAATCCGGACAACAGCTGCGTGATTCGCATCGCACGCTCCGAGATGGGACAGGGGACGCTCACCGGCCTCGCGCAGCTCGTCGCCGAGGAGCTCGAGTGCGACTGGAGCAAGGTGCGCGCGGAGCAGGTCACGCCCGGGCAGAACCTCGCGCGCAAGCGCGTCTGGGGCGAGATGTCCACCGGCGGCAGCCGCGGCATCCGCATCTCGCAGGACTACGTGCGCCGCGGCGGCGCGGTTGCGCGCACGATGCTGCTGCAGGCGGCTGCGGAGCAGTGGAAGGTGCCGGTCTCCGAGCTCGCTGTCGCGGACGGCGTCATTACGCATCGCCCCTCGGGCAAGAAAACAACCTATGGCAAGGTCGCGGGCGTTGCGGCGAAGCTTTCGCCGCCGGACCCGAAGAGCATCGCGCTGAAGGACCCGCACGGCTGGAAAGTCGCCGGCCAGCCGCTGAAGCGCATCGACACTGCGGACAAGCTCGACGGCCGCAAGGTGTACGGCATCGACCTCAAGCTGCCCGGGATGTTGAACGCTGCGATCAAGCAGTGCCCGGTCTTCGGCGGCAAGCTCGCGAGCTACGACGAGTCGAAGATCGCCGGGCGCCCCGGCGTGAAGCGCGTGGTGCGGGTGGGCGAGTCGGCGGTCGCCGTGGTGGCGGACACGTGGTGGCATGCCCGGTCCGCGCTCGAGGCGCTGCCCGTCGTCTGGGACGAGGGCGGCGGAGCGAAGCACTCGAGCGCCACGATCGCCGAGCAGCTGCGCGCCGGTCTCGGCGCCACGGACGAGCCGCTCGCCTCGTGGAGCGAAGGCGACGCGCCGAAGGCGATCGAGGGCGCGCCGAAGAAGATCGAGGCCGTGTACGGCACGCCATTCCTCGCGCACGCGACGATGGAGCCCATGAACTGCACCGCGCGGTTTACCGGCGAGCGCATCGAGGTCTGGGGACCGACGCAGAACGCGGAGGCGACGCTGGCGGCGGCGACCGAGGAGGCCGGGTTGCCCCTCGAGAAGGGCGAGGTGTACCGCACCGACCTCGGCGGCGGCTTCGGGCGGCGCGGCGGCACGCAGGACTTCACGCGGCAGGCAGTGGCGATCGCGAAGCAGTTCCCGGGCACGCCGGTCAAGCTGCTCTGGAGCCGCGAGGAGGACATGGCGCACGACTTCTACCGTCCGATCTCGCAATGCAAGCTCTCCGCCGGCCTCGACGAGCGCGGCAATCTCGTCGGGCTGCACCTGCGCGTATCGGGTCAGTCGATCAACGCCTACCTGAACCCTGCGGGCATCAAGGGCGGCAAGGACATGCGCCAGCTGCAGGGCCTGTGGAAGGAGCCCGGCGACGCGCAGTTCGGCTACACGGTGCCGAACCTCCTGATCGAGTACGCGATGCGCAACACTCACGTGCCGGTCGGCCCGTGGCGCGGCGTGAACACCAACCAGAACGCGGTCTACCTCGAGTGCTTCATCGACGAGGCCGCGCGCGCAGCCGGCCGCGACCCGCTGGAATTCCGCCGCGCGATGATGGCGAGCCATCCGAAGCACCTGGCGGTGCTCGATGCGGCCGCAGAGCGCGCCGGATACGGCAAGCCGCTGCCCGCGGGCGTGCATCGCGGCATCGCGCAGTTCATGGGGTACGGGAGCTATTCCGCCGCGGTGGCGGAAGTGTCGCTGGAGGCTTCCGGGAAGGTGCGCGTGCATCGCATGGTGCTCGCGCTGAACTGCGGCCATGCGGTGAACCCGGGGCAGATCGCGGCGCAGGTCGAGGGCTCGGTGGTCTACGGGCTCACGGCGACCAAGTACGGCGCGTGCACCGTGGAGAACGGCCGCATCGTGCAGTCCAACTTCCACGACTACCCGATGCTGCGCCTCGCGGAGATGCCGAAGGTCGAGACCGTCATCCTGCCGTCCTACGACTTCTGGGGCGGCGTGGGCGAGCCCACCATCTGCGTGGTGGCGCCCGCGGTGCTGAACGCGATCCACGCCGCCACGGGCAAGCCGGTGCGCAGCCTGCCGCTCAGCGAGCTCTCCCCGGCCTAGAGGCGCAAAGTGAGGCGGGCGTCCAGCCCGCCGCCTTCGCGCGGCAGGAGCTCGAGGCTGCCGTCGTGGGCGCGCGCGATGCGCTCCACGATGGCGAGCCCGAGGCCGGCGCCGCCGGCGCCGCTCCGCGAATCGTCGAGCCGGGTGAAGGGGCGCTTGAGGCGCTCGGCTTCCCCCGGCGGGATGCCGCGGCCGCGGTCGAGCACGTTCACGACGAGGGCATCGCGCGAGGCGCGCGCCTGCACCTCGACCGGCTCGCCGGCGTAGCGCAGCGCGTTGTCGACGAGGTTGGTCACTGCGCGGCGCAGCGCCATGCGGGCGAAGCGGAAGGGCGGCAGCGCGCCGCGCTGCACGCTCACGCGCTTCCCCAGCCGCGCGTAGTGCTCGGCGATCTCGTCGAGGACCGCGCCGAAGTCGCCCTCGGCCTTCTGCTCGCTGTCGCCGCGCGCGAAGTCGAGGAACTGGCCGATGACGGCGTCGATCTCGTCGATGTCGGCGCTCATCGCCTCCGAGGCGCCGGGCTCGGCGCCGCTCATCTCGAGCGCGAGGCGCAGGCGCGAGAGGGGCGTGCGCAGGTCGTGCGAGATGCCGGCGAGCACCATGGCGCGCTCGCGCTCGAGGCTTTCCAGGTCGCTCGCCATGCGGTTGAACGCCGCGGCGAGCGTGCGCAGCTCGCGCGGCCCTTCCTCGGGCACGGGCTCGTGCGACTCGCCCCTGCCGAGGCGGGTCGCCGCGCGGGTCACCGCGGCGAGCGGCCGGGCGAGCGAGCGGGCGATGAGCCAGGCGCCCGCGAGCGCGATCGCCATGAGGGCGAGCGCCCAGCCGAGCCACTGCAGGCCGAAGCGGCGCTGCACCCGCTCGCGCGGCAGGCGCACCCAGAACTCGTCCTCGTCGATGTAGAAGCTCACCCAGAAGCCCTGCATGCCCTCGCGCGCAAAGGCGAAGCGCGTGTCCGCGCCGAGCGCCTGGCGCACGCGATCGGCGACCATCGCGAGCAGCGTATCGTGCGGCAGCGGCTCGAGCTTCTCGCTCGCGGTCGCCGGATAGACGCGCAGGCCTTCGGACTCGTTCAGCTCGATCAGCAGGTCGCGCCGCCGGAAGGGGTCGGCACTGACCAGCGCGGCGCGGGTCAGGTTGACGACGCTCACCATCTCCTGGGCGAGCGCGCGCGAGCGCGGCTCGCGCTCGTACAGCCGCCAGATCTGGAACGAAGCGAGGACCGCGGCGACGTTGAGCAGCGCGATCAGCAGGAACGACCGCGCGAATAACGTCACGGCTTCACTTCTGCGCCGGCTCGCCGCCGTCGGGGACGAAGACGTAGCCGAAGCCCCAGACGGTCTGGATGTGCCGCGGGTGCGCCGGATCGTCCTCGACGATTTTCCTCAGCCGCGAGATCTGCACGTCGATCGAGCGGTCGAACACCTCGTACTCGCGCCCGCGCGCGAGCTCCATCAGCTTGTCGCGCGACAGCGGCTGCCTCGGGTGCTGCACGAGCACCTTGAGGACCGAGAACTCGCCGGTGGTGAGCTGCACCGGCTTGCCGGCGCGGGTGAGCATGCGGGTCGAGAGACTCAGCGAGAACTCGCCGAAATCGAACACCTCGGTGTTCGGCGCCGGCGCGCCGGGCGGGCCGGCGGGCGCGCGCCGGCGCAGCACGGCGTTGATGCGCGCCAGCAGCTCGCGCGGATTGAAGGGCTTGGGCAGGTAGTCGTCGGCGCCCATCTCCAGCCCGACGATGCGGTCGACGTCGTCGCCCTTGGCGGTCAGCATGATGATCGCCGGGCTGGTGGCCTGCGCGCGCAGCCGCCGGCAGATGGCGAGGCCGTCCTCGCCCGGCAGCATGAGATCGAGCACCACGAGGTCGTAGCGCTCGCGGGCGAGCTGCTTGTCCATGCCGGCAGCGTCGGCGACCGCCTTCACCTCGTAGCCTTCGCCGCCGAGGTAGCGCACCAGCAGGTCGCGCAGGCGCTGGTCGTCGTCGACCACGAGGATGCGGGTCTTCAGTTCCGCCATCGGGAAAGAGTACCTATAAATCCGCTGCTTGGCGCGCGACCGGGTAACAAAAGGTTACAGCGGTGGCGCCGCGTTTTCCTTACCATGGCCGCATGAGAACCCTTGTCCTCGCGCTGGTCCTGGCTGCCGCAGCGGCGCCGCTGCACGCGCAGCAGCGCGACCGCGGCGGGAAAGGGTTCTTCAAGCCGGCGCCCGAGCGCCGCGTCACGGACGGGCAGCGCGGCGACCCGCGCCGCGCCGAGCGCATGACGCCCGCGGACCGCGAGCGCCTGCGGCGCGACATCGACGAGGCCAATCGCCGCATGGAGCCGCCGCGCCGGCGCTGAGCTAGGAGGGCGACTTCACGCGCGGCGGCGAGGCGGCGCGCGCTCCACCCGCGTCTGCCGCGGAGAAAAGCCGCAGCGCGTTCTTGCCGGCCTGCTTCGCGGCATACATCGCCCTGTCGGCGTGCTTCATGAGCGTCGGCGCGTCGGCGGCGTCGTCGGGGTAGAGGCTGATCCCGATGCTCGCGGAGAGCTTTGCCTGCTCGCCGGCGGCGAGCTCGTAGGGCCGCGCCAGCTCGCCGAGGAGCTTGCGCGCGACGATCTCGAGCGTGGCCGAGTCCAGCACGTCCTCGAGCACCACGAAGAACTCGTCGCCGCCGATGCGCGCCACGAGGTCGCTTGCGCGCAGGCTCGCGCGCAGCCGGCGCGAGACCTCCACCAGGATGCGGTCGCCGGCGCTGTGGCCGTGCGCGTCGTTCACCGGCTTGAAGCCGTCGAGGTCGATGAAGAGCGCGGCGAGCCGGGCCGACCGGCGCCGGGCCCGCTCCACCGCCTGCTCGAAGGCCGGGCCGAGGCTGGTGCGGTTGGCGAGGCCGGTCAGCGCGTCGCTGTAGGCGAGCGAGGCGATGTGCTCGCGCGCCAGCGCGAGCTCGGTGGTCTCGCGCCCGACGCCGCGGTAGCCGAGGAAGCTGCCGTCGGCCGCGATGCGCGGCTCGCCGCTCACGGTGAAGTAGCGCGTGCCGCCGTCGGGCCAGGGACGGCTGAACTCGAAATCGCGGAACGGCTCGTGCGCGTCGAAGCTCGCGCGCAGGGTGGCCCAGCCGGCCTGGTCGGGCGCGCTCGACGGCAGGTCCCACGCCGTCTTGCCGAGAATCGCGTCGCCGAATCTCGCGGCGTAGTTCGGCCCGTGCACCATCTGCGTGAAGCGGTGCTGCGCGTCGGTTTCCCAGTAGAAGTCCGACGACATCTGCGTGAGCCCGCGGAAGCGCGCTTCGCTCTCGCGCAGCGCCTCCTCGGCGCGCCGGCGCTGGATGAACTGCCCGATCTGGCGCCCGATGACGAGCGCGGCCTGGCGCAGGCGCTCGTCGGGCTCGCGCACGGTCTTGCTGGTGCACGACACGGCGCCGATCACCCGGCCGTCGGCCACCACCGGGAAGACGAAGGCGCCGCGGATGCCGGTCTGCTCGGCGAGGTTCTTCGCCTTCACGCGGCCGTCGGCGAGGCTGTCCTTGGTCCAGATCGAGTCGCCGCTTTCCCAGACCTTGCCGCACAGGCCTTCGCCACGCGCGAAGGTGAGCGGGCCGGAGGCGGCGACGAAGCGCTCGGCCCAGGGGTCGGGGCTCGACCATGCGTCCCGGAAGCGCAGCACCGCCGCGGCTTCATCGAGCTCGAAGTAGCGCGCGCAGGCCCAGCCTTCGGACTCGCAGAACGCGCGCAGCACCGACTGCAGGCCGCGGCGGGCATCGGGCGCTTCGGCGAGCGCGAGCGCGGCGTGGTGCTCGAGCCGGATCAGCTCCTCGGCGCGCTTCTGGTCCGTGATGTCGCGCCCGACGCCGCGATAGCCGGCGAAGCGCCCCTCGGCATCGAGCACCGGCTCGCCGCTCACGCTGATGAAGCGGCGCGCGCCGTCCGGCGCCGCGCGCCACATCACGGCGTCGTGGAACGCCTCGCGGCGCGCGAGCACGGCGCGATGCGCGTCCCAGCCGCCCTCGATCTCCAGGCCGCTTTCCCAGCGGCGCTGGCCGAGGAGCCCGCGCTGCACCTCGCGCAGGTGCGGATTGGCGCTCGCCAGGTAGCGCCCTTCGAGGCGCGTGAAGCGGTATTCGGCGTCCTGCTCCCAGTACCAGTCGGAGGACAAGTCGGTGAGCGCGCGGAAGCGCGCCTCGCTCTGGCGCAGCGCGGCCTCGGCCTCGATGCGCTCGCGGATGTCGCGCGAGACGATGGAGATCAGCCAGTTGCCGCCCGAACGGATGACCTGCCGGCGCGACTCGAAGGGAAGGCGCGAGCCGTCCTTGCAGAGGTAGCTGCTGCGCAGCCCGCCGGGAACGGAAGGATCGGCAATCTGGCGGTCGTAGGCCGCCTCGAGCTCCGCGCGGCTGACCGGAAGCAGCTCCTCGGGGCGCTTGGCGAGAAACTCCTCGCGCGTGTAGCCGAGCAGGCGGCAGGCGGTGCTGTTCACGTCCACGAAGCGCATGGTGGCGCGGTCCACGAGGACGATCATGTCCGCCGAGCTGTCCATCGCGAGCCGGAAGCGGCGCAGGTCGTCCTCGGTGCGCTTGAGATCGGTGACGTCGCGCCCGACGCCGCGGTAGCCCTCGAAGCGGCCCGCCGCGTCGAAGATCGGCTCGCCGCTGATCGCCATGAAGCGCACGCTGCCGTCGGCCATCACGCGGCGCAGGACGAGGTCGCGGAAGGCCTCGTGGCGCGCGAGCTGCGCGCGGTGCTCCTCCCAGGTTCTCTCCGCCGGGGCGAGGTCCTCGGTCTCCCAGCGGGTCCTGCCGAGGTAGAGCGAGGGGTCGCCGCGCCCGGCGTTGGCCGAGGCGCCGCGGCCGGCGAGGCGGGTGAAGCGGAACTCCCGGTCCTGCTCCCAGTACCAGTCGGAGGAGAGTTCGGTCAGGCTGCGGAAGCGCGCCTCGCTGTCGCGCATCGCCTGCTCGGCCTGAACGCGCTGGACGAACTGCCCGATCTGCGTGCCCACCACGCTGAGCGACTGCAGCAGCCGCTCGTCGGGGCGGCGGATGCTGCGGCAGCCGAAGCCGAGCACGCCGACGACGGCGCCGCCGTAGCGCACCGGGTAGATCAGGGCGCCGCGCAGCCCGATCTTGGTGACGAGCTCCACGCGCACCGTGCGCGGGTCGCTCGTGCAGTCGGGGATCCAGAGCGGCTCTGCGGCTTTCCACACCGCGCCGGCGAGCCCCTCGCCGTACGCGAAGCTCTCGCGCCCGGCGTTGCGCGCGAATTCGCGCGCCGTCGGCAGGCCCGGATCGATCCAGTACTCGCAGCGGCGCAGGACGGTGGCGCGCTCGTCCACGAGCCACATCTCGCCGAGGTCCCAGCGCTCCGACTCGCACAGCGCGCGCAGCGCGCCGCGCACCGCGTCGTGCAGGTCCGCCGCCTCCGACAGCCGCAGCGTGATGCCGTGCTCCAGGCGCAGCAGCTGCTCCGCGCGCTTCTGCGCCGTGATCTCGCGGCCCATGCCGCGGTAGCCCTTGAAGCGCCCGCGCGCGTCGAACACGGGCTCGCCGTTCACCAGCAGGTAGCGCCGGCTGCCATCCTCCAGGGTGCGCCAGGCGACCAGGTCGCGGAAGGCCTCGCGCCGCTCGAGCGCGGCGCGGTGCGCGTCCCAGCCGCCTTCGGTGTCGATGCCGGTTTCCCAGCGCGCCTTGCCGAGCAGCAGGCGGGCAAGCGCCTTCTCGGAAGTCGCGTCGCTGTTTGCCTCGACGCGCGTGAAGCGCAGCTTCGCGTCCTGCTCCCAGTACCAGTCGCCCGAAAGCCGGCCCAGCGCCCGCGCCGGGCGCGCCTGCCGCGACCTTTTGCCCCCCAACGGGCGTGCCTTGCGCAGCGCCATGCGCCTTTCCGCCTCCCCCGGGGGAAATTTACTGGAGCGCTATCGCGACGTCCAGCCGCGCGACCTACCAGGGAATCGGCGTGCCGTCGTGCGAGAAGAACCTTCCCGAATCCTGACGCCGCAGGCCGGCAAGCACCTTGCGCAGCCCGCGCACCGATTCATCGGCTGCGAGCGGCGCCGACTCGCCGCCCATGTCGGTGCGCACCCAGCCCGGGCTGAGCGCAACGACGACGACGCCGCTCGGCGCGAGCGTCGCGGCAAGGCCCTTGGCGAGCATGTTGAGCGCCGCCTTGCTCGTGGAGTAGGGCAGCGTCATGCCGCTCGACTCCGCGATCGAGCCGAGCCGGCTCGACATCAGCGCGATCGTCTTGCGCTCGCTCGCCGCGACGTTCTCCGCGAGCGCCTCGACGAACGCGGCGGCGCCCAGCAGGTTCACGCGCAGCAGCTGCTCCCAGTCGGGGTAGTCGAAGCTGCCGAGGGCGGCGCCCCGCCTGCCGATCACGCCGGCGTTGCAGAACAGGACGTCGATCGGCGTTCCGGCAAGCCCGGCGGCGAGCGCCCTGATGCTCGCGAAATCGGCGACGTCCGCCTTCAACGCCTGCACGGACATTTTCTGCAACGCGGCCTCGCCGGCGCGGTCGCGGACGGTCCCGATGACGCGCCAGCCCTCCGCCGCATATTGCCGTGCGAGCTCCAGCCCGAGGCCCCGTCCGGCGCCGCTCACCAGAATCGTGGGCAAGGCGGCTAGGCGGCGACCCGGGACTGGCTGCGGATCGCCTCGGCGACGGCGGCGCCGACCTGCGCGGTGCCGCTCTTGCCCTTCATGTCGGGCGTGTGCGGGCCTTCGACGATGACGCGCTCGACGGCTCGCACCACGTCCTTCGCCGCTTCCGGGTGGCCGAGGTGCTCGAGCATGAGCGCGCCCGACCAGATCGTGGCGAGCGGGTTGGCGATCTTCCGCCCCGCGATGTCGGGCGCGGAGCCGTGCACCGGCTCGAAGATCGAGGGCGCCGTGCGCTCCGGATTGATGTTGCCCGAGGCGGCGATGCCGATCGTGCCGGCGGTTGCCGGCCCGAGGTCCGAAATGATGTCGCCGAAGAGGTTCGAGGCGACGATGACATCGAAGCGCTCCGGGTTGAGCACCATCTGGATGGTGAGGCCGTCGATGTGGTACTGGTCGGTGCGGATGCCGGGATAGCGCTTCGCCATGGCGGCGAAGCGCTCGTCCCAGTAGGGCATGGTGATCGAGATGCCGTTCGATTTGGTGGCCGAGGTGACGTGCTTCTTGCGCGTGCTCGCGAGCTCGAAGGCGTATTTCATGATGCGGTCGGTGCCTTTGCGCGAGAAGGTCGAGAGCTGCGTGACGATCTCGCGCTCCGTGCCTTCGTACTGCCGGCCGCCGACGTTGCCGTACTCGCCCTCGGTATTCTCGCGGATCACGTAGTAGTCGATGTCGCCCGGCTTGCGGCCGGCGAGCGGGCAGGGCATGCCCTCGAACAGGCGCACCGGGCGCAGGTTGACGTACAGGTCGAACAGGCGCCGGAAGTCGATGAGCAGGCCCCACACCGAGATGTGGTCGGGCACGAGCGCCGGGTTGCCGACCGCGCCGAAGTAGATCGCGTCGAATTTCCTCAGGATGTCGGGCGCGTCGTCGGGCCGCATCTTGCCGTGCGCCTTGTACCAGTCGCAGCTCCAGGGGAATTCCTGCCACTTGAAGCCGATGCCGTGCTTCGCGCCGACCGCCTCCAGCGCGCGCACCCCTTCGGGAATCACTTCCCGCCCGATCCCGTCGCCCGGGATGACCGCGATCGAATGCTGCGTGGCGTTTTTCATCATGAAAAATTCTAACGCACTACAATCCGCGCATGCGCTTTGCGGCCATCGAGACGGCGACGGAATGGTGCTCGGTCGCGCTCTGGATCGACGGCGAAGTGTGCGGCCTCGAGCGGCGCGCGGACAACCGCCATGGCGAGCTCTCGCTGCCGATGCTGGAAGAGCTGCTCGGGAGGGCGGGGATCGGCGCGCAGGCGCTGGAGGCGGTGGCCTTCGGCGCGGGGCCCGGCGCGTTCACGGGCCTGCGCATCGCCTGCGGCATCGCGCAGGGGCTCGCCTTCGCGCGCGGCCTCCCGGTGCTCGCCGTGTCCACGCTGCACGCCATCGCGGAGGAATCGGGCGCCGCGCGCGTGATCGCGTGCCTCGATGCGAGAATGCGCGAGGTCTACTATGCGGCCCTCGAGAAGCGGGCAGGGCAGTGGCGCGAGGCGGTCGGCGCGATGTGCGTCGCGCCCGAGGCGGCGCCCGCGCCGCCGGGCGAGGGCTGGCTGGGCTGCGGAAACGGGTTTGCCGCGTACCCGTCGTTCCTGGAGCGCAGCGTTTGCGCCGTGAGGCCGGCGGTGCATCCGAGCGCCGTTGCCGTGGCGCGGCTCGCGGCGCCGCGCTTCGCGCGCGGCGAGGGCGTGGATGCCGCCCAGGCGGCCCCGCTTTACGTGCGCGACAAAGTGGCGTTCACGCAGGAGGAGCTGCAAAGAAAATGAGCGCGGTCCTGAAGGACGTTCCGATCCTCGCCGCAATGAGCGAGCGCGACCTGGACGAGGTCGTAGCGATCGAGAACGCGATCTACAGCCATCCCTGGACGCGCGGCAACTTCGGCGACTCGCTGCAGGCGCGCTACGAGTGCCGCACCTGGCGCCTGGGCGGCGCCCTGATCGGCTACTTCGTGCTCATGGTGGCCGCCGGCGAAGCGCATCTGCTCAACCTCTCGGTCTGCGCGCGCGAGCAGCGCAGCGGGCACGGCAGCGCGCTCCTGCGCGAGGCGATCGCGATCGCGCGGCGGCTCGGGGCGCGCAGCCTCTTCCTCGAGGTGCGCCCGAGCAACCTCGCCGCGCAGGCGCTCTACCGGCGCTTCGGGTTTCGCAGCGTCGCGGTTCGGCGCGGCTACTATCCCGCCGCCGGCGGCCGCGAGGACGCCCTCGTGCTCTCGCTTCCCATTGGCTAGGCGCGACGAAATCCTGCGCGAGATGGGGCTCGCGCCCGTGTGGCAGCTGCGGGCCGCCGCGCACGCTGCGGAGCCGGCGCTGCCGGGCTGGGTGGAGCTCAAGCGCGAGGTGCCGGCGTGCACCGCGTGCGGCCTGCACAAGAGCCGCACGCAGACGGTCTTCGGCGTCGGCGACGAGCGGGCGGACTGGCTGCTCGTCGGCGAAGCCCCCGGCGCAGAGGAGGACCGGCTCGGAGAGCCGTTCGTCGGGCAGGCGGGCCGCCTGCTCGACAGCATGCTCGCCGCGATCGACCTGAAGCGCGGCGACAACGTCTACATCTGCAACGTGCTCAAGTGCCGCCCGCCGGGCAACCGCAACCCGGAGCCGGAAGAGGTGGCGAAGTGCACGCCTTTCCTCCTGCGCCAGATCGAGCTCACCGACCCGAAGCTGATCGTCGCCATGGGGCGCTTCGCCGCGCAGACGCTCCTCGGCACCGATGCGAGCATCGCCAGCCTGCGCGGGCGCCTGCACCGCTACGCCGGGCGGCCGCTCATCGTGACCTACCACCCGGCCTACCTGCTGCGCAGTCTGCCGGACAAGGCGAAAGCCTGGGAGGACCTGGTCTTCGCGCGCCAGACCATGCAGTCGCTCAGCTAGGGTCCTCGGCGCGCGCGAAGGCGAGCATGCGCTCGATCTCCTCGCCGTGCACGCGGCGATTGCGCCGGTACCACAATTGCACCAGCGCCATCGCCCCGGAGACGAACGCGCCGTAGACGAGGATGACGGCGTAGATCGAGTGCCCGACGTGCAGCAGCATGGAGTAGAGGGCGATCATCACGAGCACCGAGGTGTTCTCGTTGAAGTTCTGCACCGCGATGGAGCGCCCGGCGCCGACGAGGTGGTGGCCGCGGTGCTGCAGCAGCGCATTCATGGGCACCACGAAGAAGCCGGCGAGCGCGCCGATCAGCACCATGAGCACCACCGCGAGCCAGACGTGCGTGACGAAGTTCATCGCGATCACCACCAGCCCCATCACGATGCCGATCGGGATGACGCGCACCGAGCGGTCGAGCGCGATCCAGAGCGACGCCAGCACCGCGCCGATCGCGATGCCGACCGCGGTCACGCCCTGCAGGATGGCGGCGCGCGACAGGTCGAAGCCGAGCGCCGCGCGCGCCCACTCGATGACGATGAACTGCAGCGTCGCCCCCGCGCCCCAGAAGAGCGTGGTGACCGCGAGCGAGATCTGGCCGAGGCGGTCCTTCCACAGGTGCACCACGCAGCGCGCGAAGTCGCGCAGCGTCTCCAGCGGATGCGCCGGCAGCGGCTTCATCGCCACCCCGGTGCGCGGCACCTGGAGATTGAAGAGCGCCGCCACGGCATAGACGATCGCGATGACCGCGATCGCGGCCTCCGCGGGCGTGTCGATCGGCGTGTCGACGAAGGGGAAATCGAGGTGCAGCAGCACGCCCGAGACCCGGGCGTGGATCAGCACGCCGCCGAGCACGGTGCCGAGCAGGATGGAGGCGACGGTGAGGCCCTCGATCCAGCCGTTCGCGACCACGAGCTTGCGGTGCGGCAGGTACTCGGTGAGGATGCCGTATTTCGCCGGCGAGTAGGCCGCGGCGCCGAGGCCGACCACGGCGTAGGCGAGCAGCGGGTCGGTGCCCCAGAGCATCATGATGCAGCCGGCGATCTTCACCGTGTTGGCGATGAACATCACCTGCCCCTTCGGCAGGCGATCGGCGAAGGCGCCGACGTAGGGCGCGAGCGCGACGTAGGAGACCACGAAGAAGAACTTCAGGTAGGGCGTCATCCACGACGGCGCGTCGCTTTGCATGAGCAGCGCGATCGCGGCCACGAGCAGCGCGTTGTCGGCGAGCGACGAGAAGAACTGCGCCGCCATGATGATGTAGAAGCCGGAATTCAAGGGAGGATTCTGGGCGATCCTTTCCCGCGGGTTTATAGCATGGATGCTTTATGCTTGAATAAGCCCGACCAACTCTCCGGGCGGGGCGATGCCAAGGCCGATCCGCGCCACGATTTCCGCAGCAGCGCTGCAGACGAACCTTGCGGTCGCGCGCGCGCACGCGGGCGAGGCGAAGATCTGGGCGGTGCTCAAGGCGAACGCGTACGGCCACGGCCTCGAGCGCGCGGCGCGCGCGCTCGCCGCGGCAGACGGCTTCGCGGTGCTCGATTTCCAGGAGGCGGCGCGCCTGCGCTCGGCGGGCGTCACCAAGCCGATCCTCATGCTGGAGGGCTTCTTCAAGCCGCAGGACGTCGCGCTCCTGCACCAGTACGCGCTCACGCCGGTGATCCACGCCGCGGAGCAGGTCGAGATGCTCAAGCGCGCCACGCTGCGCGGGCCGATCGACGTCTACCTCAAGGTGAACAGCGGCATGAACCGCCTCGGCTTCACCGCCGACAACCTGAGGCTCGCCCATGAGGCGGTGCGCGCCCATCCCAACATCCGCTCGCTCACCTTCATGACGCACTTCGCCGACGCGGAGGGCGCCTCGGGGATCCAGGGCCAGCTGCAGTGGTTCGACGAGCTCGTGAAGCCCTTCGATGCCCAGCGGCGCTCGCTCGCGAACTCCGCGGCGCTGCTGCGCTTCCCGGAGGCGCGCGTGGGCTGGGTGCGTCCCGGCATCATGCTCTACGGGTGCTCGCCATTCGGATGGATGGGCGCCTCCCAGCCGGCCCCGGAGCTCGGGCTGAAGCCGGCGATGACGCTGAGCTCCGAGCTGATCGCGACGCAGCACCTGCAGCCCGGCGAGCGCGTCGGCTACGGCTTCTCCTACGAGGCGGTCGGCGAGATGACGATCGGCATCGTCGCCTGCGGCTACGCCGACGGCTACCCGCGCCACGCGCCGACCGGGACCGCGGTGCTCGTCAACGGGCAGCGCTCGAGGATCGTTGGACGCGTATCGATGGACCTGATCTGCGTGGACATCAGCGATATTCCCGAGGCCTACGTCGGCACGCCGGTCACGCTATGGGGCGAAGGGCTCTCCGCGGACGAGGTTGCCGCGTCCGCGGGCACGCTGAGCTACGAGCTTCTTTGCGCTCTGGCTCCTCGCGTCCCTGTTTCCGAAATTCCCTAGATGGCAAAACCCAAAACCGCGTACGTGTGCTCCGAATGCGGCGCCGCGGCGATCCAGTGGTTCGGCAGCTGCCCCTCGTGCGGCGCCGCCGGCACGCTCTCGGAGACGCTCGCGGAGAAGCCCTCGGCGCACCGCTACGCGGCGAGCGCCGCCGCGGCGATCGGCCTCGACAGCGTGCAGGCGAAGGACCTCGAGCGCCTGCCGACCGGCCAGGAAGAGCTCGATCGGGCGCTCGGCGGCGGGCTCACGGCGGGACAGGTGGTCCTGCTCGGCGGCGATCCCGGCATCGGCAAGTCGACGCTCCTCCTGCAGACGGTGTCCCACATCGGCGCGGGCGCGCTCTACGTCTCCGGCGAGGAATCGGCGGAGCAGGTCGCGCTGCGCGCGCGCCGGCTCGCGCTCGATGCCGGCGGGGTGAAGCTGCTCGCGGAAACCCAGCTCGAGCGCGTCGCCGGCGCGCTCGACGCGCTGCGCCCGAGGGTCGCGGTGATCGATTCGATCCAGACGCTATGGTCCGAGACGCTGCAGTCCGCGCCCGGCTCGGTCGCGCAGGTGCGCGAGTGCGCCGCGCAGCTCGCGCGGCACGCCAAGCGCTCCGGCAGCGCGCTTTTCCTGATCGGCCACGTCACCAAGGAGGGCACGCTCGCCGGGCCGCGCGTGCTCGAGCACATCGTCGACACGGTGCTCTATTTCGAGGGCGACCCGAACTCGAGCTTCCGCCTGGTGCGCGCGGCGAAGAACCGCTTCGGCGCGGTGAACGAGCTCGGCGTGTTCGCCATGACGGAGAAAGGCCTCAAGGGCGTTTCCAACCCGTCACGCCTTTTCCTCAGCACGCACGAGAAGCCGGTGCCGGGGGCGTGCGTGCTGGCGACGCTCGAGGGAACGCGGCCGCTGCTCGTCGAGATCCAGGCGCTGGTGGACGCGGCGCACGCGCCGAACCCGCGGCGGCTCTCCGTCGGACTGGAGCAGAACCGTCTCGCGATGCTGCTCGCCGTCCTGCACCGGCACGCGGGCATTGCGACCTGGGAGCAGGACGTCTTCGTGAACGCCGTCGGCGGCGTGCGCATCGGCGAGCCCGCGGCCGACCTCGCCGTATCGCTTGCGGTCGTCTCCTCGCTCACCGACCGCGCCATCCCGGCGAACCTCGTCGTCTTCGGCGAGGTGGGACTTGCCGGCGAGGTGCGCCCGGCGCCGCGCGGGCAGGAGCGCCTCAGGGAAGCGGCGAAGCTCGGCTTCGAGAAGGCGATCGTTCCGCGCGCCAACCTGCCGAAAGGAAAGTTCCCGGGCCTCGACGTTCTTCCCGTCGAGCGGGTCGACCAGGCCGTTCAGCTGCTGCGCGAGCTATAGGGCGAGCTGCGCGGCGCGCACTCCGCTGCGCACCGCCGCTTCCAGAGTAGGCGGATAGTCCGGGTCGGTGTAGTCGCCCGCAAGAAAAACGTTTTTCAGGGCCGTTTCCTGCGGCATGCCCTTGAGGCCCGCGACGCAGGCAATCGTCGCGCGCTTTTCCGCGATGACGCGCGACCACAACGGCGCCGGCAGCGCGGGCACGAGGGCAGCAAGCTCCCGATGACAGCGCTCGGCGAGCTCGTCCAGGCCGAGCTGCTGGTGATCGCCCTGCGCGCTGATGACGCACGCGAGGCGCCCGTTCTCGCCGGTGAGCGCGCCGCGATCGAACACCCATTGCACAAGGCCGTCGGCGAGCCCGAGCATCGGGAACCCGAGCTGCACGCTCTGGGCGTACTGCAGGTAGCAGGTGTAGATCGGCTGGTACGCGTAGTCGCGGGCCAGCTCCGGCGCGATGCTCTTCAGCTGGTGGGGCCCCACCGCGACGATGATGCTGTCGTAGGCGGTCAAGTCGGAGAGCGAGCGCACCGTTTCGCCATAGCGCACCTCGCCGCCGCGCGAGCGCACGTACTGCGCCGCCGGCTCGGGGAAGAGCCGGGAGAGGTCGACGCGAGGCAGCAGCAGGTCGCTCGCATCGGCGCCCGCGAGCAGGGCGTCGCGCAGCACGTTGAGGAAGCGCTGCGCGGACGCCTGCGCCACGGGCGTATTGAGCGCCGAGACGCATAGCGGCTGCCACAGGTAGCGGGCGAGGGCGCCGTTCTGCCCCTCGCGCTCGAGGAGCGCCTGCACCGGCATGTCGGCTTCGAGCCGGAACTGGCGCCCGCGCATGCGCTGCAGGAAGCGCAGGGCCGCCACGCGCTCGGCGAAGGGCGCGCCCCTCGCGAAAAGGAATCCGGCGGCGAGGCCGAGTGGCGCCGGGAAGCCGGCCGGAAACCCGAGGGCGCGCAGGCTGAAGCGGCCGGGATAGCGCACCTCGAGCGGCAGGCGCAGCACCGCGCCGTCCGGGACGCCGACCGTGCGCATGAGCCCGAAGAGGGCGGTGTAGGCGCCGATCAGGATGTGCTGCCCGTTGTCGAGCGCATGGCCGTGCGACAGCACGCGGCGCGCGCGGCCGCCCGGGACGGCGCCGGCCTCGAACACGGTGACCGGGATTCCTTTTTCTGAAAGCGTCACCGCCGCGGCCATGCCGGCGTAGCCGGCTCCGACGACCGCTACGCGCTGACCCATGTCTTCCAGGCGATCCAGAACTTGCGCACCGGCGTGAGCGAAGTCCGCTGGCTGAGGACGTGGAAGCGCTCGCGCTCGATTTCAGCCAGCAGCGCGCGGTAGATCTGCGCCATGATGAGGCCGGGGCGCTGCGCGCGCCGGTCGACCGCCGGGAGCTCCTGCATCGCGTCCTTGTAGCAGCGATGCGCGCGCTCGGCCTCGAACGCCATCAGGGCGCGGAAGCGCTCGGATTCCTCGCCCCGGAGGATCTCGGCGGCGGGCACGCCGAAGCGCTCGAGGTCCTCCATCGGCAGGTAGATGCGGTTCTTGCGCGCGTCCTCGCCCACGTCCCGGATGATGTTGGTGAGCTGGAAGGCGATGCCGAGCTTGCGCGCGTACTCGAGGGTGCGCCGGTCGCTATAGCCGAAGATGCCGGCGGCGAGCAGGCCGACCACACCGGCGACGAGGTAGCAGTAGCGCTCGAGCGCCTTCCAGTCGAGATAACGCGTCTGGCGCAGGTCCATCTCCATGCCGTCGATGATCTCGCCCAGGTGCCTTTCCGAAAGAGAAAACGTCGTCAGGTGAGGCGCGAGCGCGCGCGTCACCGGGTGCTGGGGCCTGCCGGCGAAAAGGTTCGCGAGCTCGGTGCGCCACCACGCAAGCTTGGTGGCCGCGACCTGCAGGTCGGCAGTCTCGTCCACCACGTCGTCCACCTCGCGGCAGAAGGCGTAGAGCGCGGTGATGGCGCGCCGACGCTCCGGCGGCAGGAACAGGAACGAGTAGTAGAAGCTCGATCCGCTGGCGACCGCCTTCTCCTGGCAGTATTCGTCCGGCGTCACGCCGCCCTCAGGAGCAGAAGAGGCCAGTCGAAGGCGCGCAGCACCGGGCGGTGGCGAAAAACATCGTAGTCGGCGGCGCGGATCTTCTCGAGGATGCGCAGGCCGCCGGCGACGGTGGCGCGGATCTCGAGGCCGATGCGCCCGGGCAGCGTGCGCCCGAGGGGGGCGCCGGTGAGCATCAGCGCCTTCGTCCTTTCGACCTGGAACTGCAGCAAGCCCCTGAAATTCGCGTCGCAGCGCTTTTGCGCGATCTGGCTTTCCGTGACGCCGAAGCGGGCCATCTCGTCCTGCGGCAGGTAGATGCGCTCTTTTGCGAAGTCCACTTCGACGTCCTGCCAGAAATTGATGAGCTGCAGCGCGGTGCAGATGGCGTCGGAGCGCCCGAGGTCTGATTCACTCGTTCGTTTGAAAAGGTGCAGCAGCAGCCTGCCGACCGGGTTGGCGGAGCGCCGGCAATAGTCGAGCAGCTCGGCGTAGTCGCCGTAGCGCTTCTTGACCACGTCCTGCCTGAAGGCGTCGAGCAGGTCGCAAAACAGCGCCTTCGGAAGCTCATGTTCCCGAATGAGTTTTTCGATCTCGAGGAATAGCGGCGCGCGCGGCGCGTCGAGCTCCCGGCGGTAGTCGTTTAACTTGCGCAGGCGTACATCGGCAGGGTCGTCGCCTTCGTCCGCGAGGTCGTCGGCGCTGCGCGCGAAGCGGTAAATGAGCGCGACGGGCGCGCGCGCCCATGACGGCAGCAGCAGCGAAGCGACCGGGAAATTCTCGTAATGGCCCACCGACATTCGGTTTTCGATGCGTAAAGGCAGCGCAGCTATAATACGTTGTTTCTTTCGGCTTTTTTGACGAAGCGAGGGTGGCGGAATTGGTAGACGCACCAGCCTTAGGAGCTGGCGCCGCAAGGCATTGAGAGTTCGAGTCTCTCCCTTCGCACCAATGACGAGAACCGTACTGTAGGGAAATGGCAAACGTGGAGACACTGGGAACACTCGAGCGGCGCGTGTCGGTGACGCTGCCGGCGCAGGACATCGACCGCCAGGTCGACGAACGGCTGAAGAAGCTCGCGCGCAACGTGCGCATGCCGGGCTTCCGCCCGGGCAAGGTGCCGCTCAAGCTCGTCGCGCAGACCTACGGGCCGCAGGTGCGCTCCGAGGTGCTCGGCGACGCGGTGCAGAAGTCCTTCAGCGACGCGGTGAAGGAGGCGAATCTGCGCGTCGCCGGCTATCCGCGCATCGAGAAGAAGCCCGGCTCGGCCGAGAACGCGCTCGAGTTCGACGCGACCTTCGAGATCTATCCCGAGGTGAAGCTCGGCGACGTGGCGGCGAAGACGATCGAGCAGCCGAAGGCGAGCGTCGGCGACGCGGAGGTCGAGAAGACCATCGAGATCCTGCGCAAGCAGCGCACGCGCTTCCTCGAGGCGCAGCGTCCCGCGCAGGACGGCGACCGCCTCACGGTGGACTTCGCCGGCACCATCGACGGCGCGCCGTTCGAAGGCGGGAAGGCGGAGAACTTCACGTTCATGCTGGGCCAGGGCGGCATGCTTCCCGAATTCGAGGCGGCGGCGCGCGGCATGCCGGCCGGGCAGAGCAAGACCTTCGCGCTGAAATTTCCGGACGACTACCACGGCAAGGAAGTGGCCGGGAAGCAGGCGTCCTTCGAGATCGCGATGAAGAAGGTGGAGCAGCCGGAGCTGCCGGCGCTCGACGCGGAATTCGCGAAGCAGCTCGGCGTCGCCGACGGCGACGTGGACAAGATGCGCACGGAGATCCGCGCCAATGTCGAGCGCGAGGTGAAGAAGCGAGTCGAGGCGCGCGTCAAGGCGCAGGCGCTCCAGGCGCTGCTGGATGCGACGCCGCTCGAGCTGCCGAAGGCGCTCGTGCAGATGGAAGTGCAGCAGCTCGCGCAGCGCGCGGCGCAGGACCTGCAGGCGCGCGGCGTGCAGCCCGAGCAGGCGCAGCTCAACCCGCAGATGTTCGAGGAAGCGGCGAAGCGGCGCGTCGCGCTCGGCCTCATCATCGCGGAGCTCGCGCGCGCGCAGGGCCTGCAGCCCAAGCCCGCCGAGGTGCGCGCGCTCGTCGAGCAGGAAGCGCAGAGCTACGAGAACCCGACCGAGGTTGTAAAATGGTTCTACATGCAGCCGCAACGGTTGTCGGAGATGGAGGCCCTGGCGCTTGAAACCAACGTGGTGAAATGGGTTTTGTCCAAGGCCCAGGTGAAGGAAAAGGAAGTTCCCTTCGACGAACTGATGGCGGCCAACGCATGAACTGGGAAAGAAATGCTTCCGAAGTGAAGGACCTGGGGCTGATCCCCATGGTCATCGAGCAGTCGGGGCGCGGCGAGCGCGCGTACGACATCTATTCCCGGCTGCTGAAGGAGCGCGTGGTGTTCCTGGTCGGCCCGGTGACCGAGGTCACCGCCAACCTGATCGTCGCGCAGCTCCTGTTCCTAGAGTCGGAGAATCCCGACAAGGACATCTTCTTCTACATCAACTCGCCGGGCGGCTCGGTGTCGGCGGGCCTCGCGATCTACGACACCATGCAGTTCATCAAGCCGGACGTCTCCACGCTGTGCGTGGGCCAGGCGGCGAGCATGGGCGCGCTGCTCCTCTGCGCGGGCGACAAGGACAAGCGTTTCTGCCTGCCGAACTCGCGCGTCATGATCCACCAGCCGATGGGCGGCTTCCAGGGCCAGGCGACTGACA
>DASRFM010000097.1:0-169794 GCA_035651575.1 Burkholderiales bacterium
CGCCGTCAGGATCACCACCGGCAGCGAGGGCGAATCCCGGTGGATCGCATCAAAGAGCGCAAGCCCGTCCATCCCCGCCATCCTGAGGTCCGTCACCACCACCTGCGGGCGCGACACCGACAGCGCCGCCAGCGCCGCCTCCCCAGACTCCACCGCCGTCACCGCATAGCCCGCCGCCGTCAGCCGCATCGCGATCAGCTGCAGCAGGTCCTTGTCGTCGTCGACGAGGAGCACGCTCCGCTTCTTGTCCGCCATGGTCATCTCCTTCGCCGCAGCCGGTCTTCGCGCTCGAGGATGCCGCGCTCGATGGAGCGCAGCGCCTCGAGCTGCTGGCGCAGCGCGTCCTCGCGCTTGTCGCGCTCCTTGTCCGAGCGCTCGCGGTCGCGCTCGCTGCGCTCCCGGTCCTTCGCGAGCCGGTCGTTCTCGCGCGAGGCGCGCTCGAGCTCGCGCGCAAGCCTTTGCCGCTCCGCCACCTGCGCGGCGAGGAACGCCGCGAAGCGGCTCACGCCCGCGTGGGTCCCGTCCGCGATCGGCTCGAGGAGCTCCGCGGCGCGCGCGTCGTCGCGCAGCGGCGCGGGCAAGAGCGCGAGCAGCGCGGCGAGCCGCAGCCGGTTGAGCGGCGTCTGGGATTCGACGAAACCCTGCTGGGCGCGCGCGAGCGCCGCCTTCTGCTCGCCTGCAGGCGCACGCGAGGCCGCAAGGACCTCGCCCATCACCGCGTCCACCTCGAGCGGCTGCTCGGCCTGGGGATACAGCGCCGCGCAGCTCGACAGCAAGCATGCGGTGAGCGCAATCAGGAACTTCACGCGGCCTCCAGCTGGCGAGCCTTGCGCGGCAGCTTCACCCGGAAATGACCGCCGCTCGTCTCGCTCACCACGCTGATGCGCCCGCCGTGCGCCTCGGTGAACTCGCGCGCGATGGCGAGCCCGAGACCCGTGCCTTCGACCCGGCCATGCGCCTTGGCGCGGCCGCGGAAGAAGGAATCGAAGATCGATTCGCGCTCCTCGGCCGGCACGCCCGGGCCGGAGTCGATGACGTCGATGACCGCCTCGCCCGCGCTGACGCCGGCGAGCACCGTGATCGTTCCGCCCGCGGGAGTGAATTTCACCGCGTTGCCGAGCAGATTGTCGAGGATCGAGCGCAGCTTCTCCGGGTCAGCCTCCACGGTCGCCTTGTCCGCCTTGAGCACGAGCTGCTGCTGCTTCGCCCGCATGGCGAGCTCGTGGCCGACCGCGACCTCCCGCACGAGCGCGTCGAGCGCCACGCTGCGCGGCATGAGCGAGGCGGCGGCGTGCAGCGCGCGCTGGTAGTCGAGCAAGTCCTCGATCAAGCGCTGCAGCTTCACGCTGTTGTCGCGCATGATGCCGACCACCTGGCGCTGCGGCGGCGCGAGCGGTCCTCCCACCTGGTCGTTGAGCAGCTCGGCCCCTTCGCGCAGCGCGGTGAGCGGGGTCTTCAGCTCGTGCGAAAGGTGGCGCAGGAAGCGGTTCTTCTCCGCCTCGAGCTCGGCCAGCCGGCGGCGCAGCCAGTCGAGGCGCTCGCCGAGCGTCTGCAGGTCCTCGGGCCCCCGCACCGTGATGGCGTGCTCGAAATCCGCGCCGCCGAGCTGGCGGATGGCGGCGTCGAGCTGGCTGATGGGGCGGGCGATGTAGCGCGTGAGCGCGAGCACGATGGCGAGCGCGACCGCCGTGCCGAAGATGACGAGCAGGATCAGGCGCCGCTGGACCGTCTCGGCGCTCGCGCGCAGGCGGCCGACCTCGCGGTCGGCGACCAGGTAGCTGATGGCGAGCACCTCGTAGGCGTTCTCGGCCAGCTCGCCGGTCTGGCGGCTGATCGCCTTGGGATCGAGCTTGCGGCGCGGCTGCGCGTTCAGCAGGTCGAAGAGCGCCTGCTCGCCCTCCACGGTCTTGTTGAGCGCCTCGAGCTGCGACTCGTCGAGCGGCAGCAGCAGGAGCTCGTCCGCCACCTGCCTGAAGCTGTGGTGTACCCGGAGGTAGTCGGCCTCGATCTCGGGATCGTCGAGCACGGCGATCTGCTGCGCCATGCGCTCGATGGAACCGATGCGGTTCACGAGCGAGCGGCTGGCGCGCGCCGCCTGCGAGGCGCTGAACACGGCGATGCGGCTCTGGTCGGCGAGGCGCTCGGTGTTCCACGCGGAATAGGCGAGCGCGCCGACGAGCGGCAGCGCCACCACCGTGAATCCGGTCAGCAGCAGCCCGAAGAACGACCGCGGATACGCCATGTCCCTATAATTTCACGCGAAAAAAGACGCAAACGAGGGCGAATGTCACACCCCACCGGCGCGGGCGGGCCGCGCATTTATCTGGTAGCCGCCGTTGCCGCCAATGGAATCATAGGCGCCAATGGCAAGCTACCGTGGCACCTGCCCGAGGACCTGAAGCATTTCAAGCGGCTGACGCTCGGCCACCCGGTCATCATGGGTCGCAAGACGTGGCAGTCGCTGGGCGGCAAGCCGCTGCCCGGACGGGAGAACATCGTCGTCACCCGCAATCCGGGCTTCCAGGCGCCCGGGGCCGCGGTCGCTGCCTCGCTCGACGCCGCGATGGCATTCTGCGCGGGCGAGAGCGTGGCGTTCGTGATCGGCGGCACGAGCCTGTTCGCCGAGGCGCTGCCCCTCGCCTGCGGGCTCGTGCTGACCGAGATCCAACGCGACTATCCCGGCGACACCCGGTTCCCGGACTACGACCGCTCGCAATGGCGCGAGACGCAGCGCGAAGCGCACACCGGTGCGGACGGTGTGCGCTTCGACTTCGCCTTCTACGAGAGAGTTACTTAGACTCGAAGACGCGCACTTCCGGCAGCGGAAAGCCGTTGAACTGGCTCGCGTATGCCGTGGTGTAGGCGCCGGCGTTGTGGATGTAGATGAAGTCGCCTTCCTGCAGGTCCGAGGGCAGCGGCTCGTCGCGCATCACGACATCCACCGAGTCGCAGGTCGGGCCGCCGACGGTCCAGGACACGTCCGGGCCGGAGCGGTCGGTGCGGATGCGGTACTTGAGGCCCTCGGTCGTCTCGATGACGCCGCCGAACATGCCGGCGTCCCAGTGCATCCAGCGCTTGCCGGCGCGCGTCGCCGTGCCGAGCACCCGGCAGACGAAATAGCCGGCATCGGAGACCATGTAGCGCCCCGGCTCGGCGATCACCTGCACGTCATCCGCGAAGGCCTTGAGGCCCTCGTTCACCACCTCGCCGATCACCTCGATCGACGGGATCGGCTTGACGTGCCGCACCGGGAAGCCGCCGCCGATGTTCAGCAAGCGCGGCTTGAGCCCCGCCTTCTGCATCTGCTCGAAGAGCGAGCGCGCCTTCTCGATCGCGACCCGCCAGTTTTCCGGGTTGCGGCATTGCGAGCCGACATGGAACGTGACGCCGGCGAGGTCGGCGCCGAGCTTCGCCGCGAGGGCGACGATCTCGCGCGCCTCGGCCGTGCCTGCGCCGAATTTTCCGGAGAGCGGCCAGTCGCTGCCGATGTTGGGCGCAGCGATCCGCAGGTAGAGCTTGGCGTCCGCCTTCGTGCCATGGATGCGGCGCAGCTCGTCCACGCTGTCCACGACGAACCATTCCACGCCCTTCGCCGCGGCGTAGGCGATGGCCTCGCGCGACTTCATCGGGTTGGAGTAGAACACCTCGGCGGCCGCAACCCCGAGCGAAAGCAGCACGTCGAGCTCGGCCGTGGAGGCGATCTCGAAGCCCACGCCTTCCTGCGCGAGCACCTTCAGCACGCGGCGGTCCGGGTTGGCCTTCACCGCGTAATGCGGACGCACGCGCGGCAGGGCCGCGCGGAAGCGACGCGCCTTGGCGCGGACGATGGCGGTGTCGACGATCAGGAAGGGCCGGGTGTACTTCTGCCGCGCGGCCTGGCGCACGATCTCGAAGTCAAGGCTGACTTCGGGATGCGTGTCGAAGAGCTGTTCTTGCGGTTGCTGCCTGGCTACTGCGTTCTGTCTTGTGCGTGCAATGCTGCTCGGGCGCTCGCCCATCAGTGGATTCCCCTAGAGAAATCGATCTACGTTTCAGGAACGTCGCGGACGGAGACGTCGTACACGCGCGAATAGATCCTGGTGCTTGTCATGATGACCTCCTTCTCCTCGCCTTACGCGTTGAATGGCCTGAGAAAAATATCCGAGCCGATTATAGGGTCGACCCCCCTGCAGTCAAGGGCCGCGGGACGTTTTTTTCGAAGAATTTACGCCGGCGCCCCGCGACCGAAAAACCACCGTATCTAGTAGGGCTCTAAGCCCCACCCGCTAGATGCGGGGCAGCGTGACGCCCTTCTGGCCCTGGTACTTGCCGCCGCGGTCGCGGTAGGAGGTCTCGCAGAGCTCGTCAGACTCGAGAAAGATCACCTGAGCGACGCCCTCGTTCGCGTAGATCCGGGCCGGAAGCGGGGTGGTGTTCGAGAACTCGAGCGTGACGTGGCCCTCCCATTCGGGCTCGAGCGGGGTGACGTTGACGATGATCCCGCAGCGCGCATAGGTCGACTTGCCGAGGCAGATGGTCAGCACGTTGCGCGGGATGCGGAAGTACTCGACCGTCCGGGCGAGCGCGAACGAGTTCGGCGGGATGATGCAGACCTCGCCCCGGTAGTCGACGAAGTTCTTCTCGTCGAAGGCCTTCGGGTCGACGATGGTCGAGTTGATGTTGGTGAAGATCTTGAATTCGGTCGAGCAGCGGATGTCGTAGCCGTAGCTCGAGGTGCCATAGGAGACGATCCTGCGCCCCTGCACTTCCTTGACCTGGCTCGCCTCGAAGGGCTCGATCATGCGCTGCTCGGCCGCCATGCGGCGGATCCACCTGTCTGATTTGATGGTCATTCTGTCTCCCGGTGCCGGGGCATTCTAAACTTGATCGCCATGGCGACCGCGCTCGAGAGCTGGCCCTTCTCCGTGCGCGCGCTCGCGCCGGGGCTCGGCGCCGAGGTCGGCGTCACGCTCGATGCGGAAATCGACGAGCCTCTCTTCGCCGCGATCTACCGGGCGTTCCTGCGCTACCAGGTGCTCGTCTTTCCGCCGCAGGACCTGCCGCCGGCGCGGCAGGTGGCCTTTGCGCGCCGCTTCGGCGAGGTGCAGGTCCACGTGATGAACCAGTACCACGCCGACGGCTTCCCCGAGCTCTACCGCCTCTCGAACCTCGGCGCCGACGGCAAGCCGAGCGGCAGCCACCCGGACAAGGGCACGCTCGCCTGGCACACCGACGGCTCCTGGCAACGGGTCACCGGGCAGGCGACCATCATCTACGGTGAAGTCATGCCCGCGGCCGGGGGCGAGACGCACTTCTGCGACATGTACGGCGCCTACGAGCGCCTGTCCCCCGCCTGGAAGGCGCGTATCGCAAGCCTGCGCGCGGTGCACAACCTCGACTTCTCGCGCACTCGCCGCCACGGCGAAGACCCGCTCACCGACGAACAGCGCCGCGCGCGGCCGCCGGTGGACCACCCGGTAGTGCGCACTCACCCCGAAACCGGCCGCAAGTGCCTGTTCCTCGGCGATCACGCCGAATCCATCGTTGGCATGCCCTACGACGAAGGCCGGACGCTGATCGAGGAACTGAACGCGCTCGCCATCCGGCCCGAGCTCACGTACGAGCACCGCTGGACGATGGGGCAGCTGATCCTGTGGGACAACCGCTGCGTGCTGCACCGCGCGACGGCCTACGACGCCGTCAACGAGGCCCGGGTCATCCGGCGTTGCACGGTCCTCGGCGAGATCCCCGCCTAGGTATTCTGGACGACGATGTTGGGGAACTTCGAGGTCATGTCGCGCTGCGACTCGGCGATCTTCACCGCGCAGCGCCGCGCGATGCGGCGGTAGATCTCCGCCGCCGCGCCGTCCGGGTCGGAGACGACCGTGGGCTTGCCCGAGTCCGCCTGGCTGCGGATCGCCTCGTCGAGGGGCAGCTGGCCGAGCAGCTCGGTGCCGTAGTCCTTGCTCATCTTCTGCGCGCCGCCCGCGCCGAAGATGTGGCTCTCGTGCCCGCACTTCGGGCACACGTGGTACGACATGTTCTCGACCACGCCGAGGATCGGGATGCCCACCTTCTCGAACATCTTGAGGCCCTTGCGCGCGTCGATGAGCGCGATGTCCTGCGGCGTGGTGACGATCACCGCGCCGGTGACCGGCACCTTCTGCGCGAGCGTGAGCTGGATGTCGCCCGTCCCGGGCGGCAGGTCGACCACCAGGTAGTCGAGCTCGCGCCAGTTCGTGTCCTTGAGCAGCTGCTCGAGCGCCTGGGTCACCATCGGACCGCGCCAGACCATGGGCGTGTCGACGTCGATCAGGAAGCCGATCGAGATCGCCTGCAGCCCGTGGCCCTCCATCGGCTCGAGGTGCTTGCCGTCCTTCGACTCCGGGCGCCCGGCGATGCCGAGCATCGTCGGCTGCGAGGGGCCGTAGATGTCGGCATCGAGCACGCCGACCGAAGCGCCCTCGGCCGCAAGCGCGAGCGCGAGGTTCACCGCGGTGGTGGACTTGCCGACGCCGCCCTTGCCGGAGGCGACCGCGATGATGTTCTTGATTCCGGGAACGAGCTTCACGCCGCGCTGCACCGCATGCGGCACGACCCGGGACGAGACTTTCACGCTGACCGAGCCGGCGCCCGCCTGCTTGAGCGCCTGCGTCACCTGGCGCCGGATCGGCTCGTGCTGGCTCTTGCCGGGATAGCCGAGCTCGATCTCGAGGGAGACGTCGGCGCCCGAGACCTTGACGTTGCGCGCGGAGCGCGTCGCGACGAAATCCTTGCCGGTATTCGGATCGACGAGCTGGCGCAGCGCCGCCAGCACGTCGGCTTCACTGAGGGGCATGGGCCAAGTCTAAGCTAAAATTTTCGTTTCCCGAGCAGTCCGATGCCCCGAAGTCTCTTCGTCACCACCGCGTTGCCGTACGCGAATGGCCCTTTCCACATCGGGCACATCATGGAGTACATCCAGGCCGATATCTGGGTGCGATTCCAGAGAATGCAAGGCGCGCAGGTCCACTTCGTCGGCGCCGACGACGCGCACGGCGCGCCGATCATGCTCGCCGCGGAAAAGGCCGGCAAGACGCCGGAGGCCTTCGTCGCCGAGATCGCGCAGGGGCGCAAGAAGTACCTCGACGGTTTTCATATCCGGTTCGACAACTGGCACTCGACCCACTCGGCGGAGAATACCGAGCTCTCGCAGGGCATCTATCGCCGCCTGAAGGCAAAGGCCCTGATCTACACGAAGCCGGTGGAGCAGTTCTACGACCCGGTGAAGCGCATGTTCCTCGCCGACCGCTACATCAAGGGCGAGTGCCCCAACTGCGGCGCGAAGGACCAGTACGGGGATGCGTGCGAGAACTGCAGCTCGGTATACGCGCCCACCGCGCTGAAGAACCCGTACTCCACCCTCTCCGGCGCGAAGCCGGAACTGAAAACGTCGGAGCACCACTTCTTCAAGCTTTCCGACCCGAAGTGCAAGGCCTTCATCCGCCAGTGGCTCGAGCAGCCGGGGCGCGTCCAGCCGCAGGTGTTCAACAAGGCGCTCGAATGGCTCGACGGCGAGGGCGACAAGGCGCTCACCGACTGGGACATCTCGCGCGATGCGCCCTATTTCGGCATCCGCATCCCGGACATCAGCGAGGAAAAATACCTCTATGTCTGGCTCGACGCGCCGGTGGGCTACTTCGCCAGCCTGAAGAACTACTGCGAGCGCAAGGGCCTCGACTTCGAGCCGTTCGTGAAGCCGGGCAGCGCGAGCGAGATGGTCCACTTCATCGGGAAGGACATCATCTACTTCCACACCCTCTTCTGGCCGGCGATGCTCGAGTACTCGGGCTACAAGACGCCCGACCACGTCTTCGTGCACGGCTTCATCACCGTCTCGGGCGACAAGATGTCCAAGTCGCGCGGCACCGGCATCAGCCCGCTGCGCTACCTCGAGCTCGGCATGAACCCGGAGTGGCTGCGCTACTACATCGCGGCCAAGCTGAACGCCAACGTCGAGGACCTCGACTTCAACCCGGACGACTTCCTCGCGCGCGTCAACAGCGACCTCGTCGGCAAGTACGTGAACATCGCGAGCCGCGCCGCAAGCTTCATCTCGAAGCAGTTCGGTGGCGCGCTGTACAAGTTCCCGGGCGACCCGCTGGATCCGCAAATGGGCTGGGCCATCGCCCTCGGCGCCGCCGATTCGATCCGGGACGGATACGAGACCCGGGAATTCGGCAAAGTGATTCGCGAAGTCATGCGCATCGCCGACCTGGTGAACCAGCGCTACGACCAGGGCAAGCCCTGGGAACTGGCGAAGGACCCCGCCAGGCGCGAAGAGCTGCACCGGGCGTGTTCCGATGCCATCGGCGCCTTCTACGTTTTGTCGATCTACCTGGCGCCCATGTTGCCGGCGACGGCGTCGCGGGTCGCGCGCGAGCTGTTCGGTCTGGACCGCGAGCTGAAGTTCGATGATTTGAAGCGCAGGCCGGACTCGATCCGGCCTTTCAAGCATCTCCTCACGCGCGTCGAGGAGAAGCAGCTCGATCAATTGTTCGATGTTCAATCCGTACCGCAGCCGAGCGCGCCGCAGCGCCATGCCGAGAAGCAGGAGCACGCGGCGAAGGAGCACACCGTGAGCGAGATCAGCATCGACGACTTCAACAAGCTCGACCTGCGCGTGGCGAAGATCGTGCGCGCGGAGGCGGTCGAGGGCGCCGACAAGCTTCTCAAGCTGACGCTCGACCTTGGCGGCGAGACGCGCACCGTCTTCGCCGGCATCAAGTCGGCTTACGCGCCGGAGAAGCTCGAGGGACGGCTCACCGTGGTTGTCGCGAACCTCGCGCCGCGCAAGATGAAATTCGGCGTCTCCGAAGGCATGGTGCTCGCCGCTTCCGGCGAGACCCCGGGGATCTTCCTCGTTGCGCCGGACTCGGGCGCGCAGCCCGGCATGCGCGTCAAGTAGCCCGCTAGCCCTTCTTCTTCGCCGCCGCCTCGCCGGGCACCCAGGGCTTGCCGGTGCGCTTCTCGATGTAGTCGCGGATCAGGCGCCGCACGACCTGCGACGGCGTCTGGTCTTCCTGCGCGCACAGCTTCTCGAACAGCGCCTTCTTGCGCGGGTCGACGAGGATCGTGAGGCGGGCGGTGCGGTCTTCCATGGGCCGTGGCTGCGTGTTGTATGTGAATACTATTATAATCACATGCCACTCCAATGAATATCCCCGCGCTCGACGCCGCGCTCGCCGCCGCGGCGGCCTGGATCGCCATCGGGCTCGCCGGCACGCTCGCGCCCCGCAGCCTGCGCCTGTCGAGCCGCGTGCTGTTTCCCGCCGGCGCGCTCGTCGGCCTCGCGCTCGCCGCGGTGGCGCTCGGCGCGCTCTTCGCCGCGCCGAGCGTCCGGATCCTGCCCCTGGGCCTGCCCGACCTGCCGTTCCACGCGCGGCTCGACGCGCTCTCCGCGTTCTTCCTTCTGCTTCTTGGCTCGGTGTCGGCGGGGGTTTCGGTGTTCGCCTCCGGCTACCTGCGGGCGGGCGAGACGTCGCCGCCGGGGCTGCAATGCCTGGGGTATCACCTGTTCCTCGCCAGCATGGCGCTCGTGCTGCTCGCCGACGATGCCTATTTCTTCATGGTGGCCTGGGAGACGATGGCGCTCTCGTCCTTTTTCCTCGTGACGAGCGAGCATCGCGACCCGGCGATCCGTCGCGCCGGCTTTCTGTACCTTCTGATCGCGCACCTCGGCGCCATCTCGATCCTCCTGTGCTTCGGCGCCCTGCAAGGCGGAAGCGGCGACTACACCTTCGAGACGATGCGCCTGATGACGCAGCCTCCCGCCTGGGCGAGCGCCGCCTTCCTCCTCGCGCTCGTCGGCTTCGGCGCCAAGGCGGGAATCGTGCCGCTGCACGTGTGGTTGCCCGAGGCGCATCCGGCGGCGCCTTCCCCCGTTTCGGCGCTGATGTCCGCGGTCATGCTGAAGACGGCGGTCTACGGGCTGCTGCGCGTGACGCTGGACCTCATCGGCTTTTCGCTCTGGTGGTGGGGCGTGGTGGTGCTCGCCGTGGGCCTCGTGAGCGCGCTCTTCGGCATCGTTTTCGCCGCAGTGCAGAGCGACATGAAGCGGCTGCTCGCCTATTCCTCCATCGAGAACATCGGCTTGGTGATGGCCGGATTCGGCCTGACGCTCCTCTTCCGCAGCTTCGGCATGGGGACCCTCGCGGCGCTCGCGCTCACTGCGACGCTCTACCACTGCCTGAACCACGGCTTCTACAAGAGCCTGCTCTTCCTTGCCACTGGCTCGGTGCTGCATGCCACGCGCGAGCGCAGCCTCGGACGCCTCGGCGGGCTCATCCATCGCATGCCGTGGGTCGCGTGGTGCGCGCTCGTCGGCACGATCGCGATCGCAGGCCTGCCGCCGCTGAACGGCTTCGTTTCGGAGTGGCTGCTGCTGCAGGCCTTCCTTTTCACGCCGGGCCTGCCGCAGGCCTACCTCAACATGCTCGTGCCGGTGGCCGCCGCCGTGGTGGCGCTCGCCGCCGCGCTCTCCGGGTACGTGATGGTCAAGTTCTTCGGCGTCGTGTTCCTCGGCCGGGCGCGCGAGCCGAAGCTCGCCAGCGCGCACGACGCGGGGCCGTGGGAGCGCACCGGGCTCGCATGGCTCGCCGCCGGGTGCATTGCGCTCGGCCTGATGCCCGCCACGGTCATCGGCATGCTCGATCCGGTCACCCGCAGCTTCACCGGCACCGGGATGGCGAGCCTCACACACGGCTGGCTCTACCTCGCGCCCATCGAGCCTCAGCGCGCAAGCTACAGCCCGCTGCTTTTCTTCGTCGGCGCCGCCCTCCTCATCGTGGTCGCCTGGCTTTCGGTGCGGGCGTTCTACCATGGCCGCGTGCGCCGCGCGGCGCCGTGGGACTGCGGCTTCCCGTTCCTCGATTCGAGGATGCAGGACACGGCCGAGGGATTCGGGCAGCCGGTGCGCCACGTGTTCCAGCCCGCCTTCCGCGCCAGCACCGAGGCGCCGGCGCCGGCGGACGCGCGCCCGCGCTATCGCGAGACGCTCGAGGACCGTCTCTGGTACTGGCTCTACCTGCCGGTGGCGCGCGCGACCGCGCGCGCCACCGCGCTCGTCACCGTCCTGCAGCGCGGCCGCATCTCGGTCTACCTGATGTACAGCTTCGCCACGCTCCTCGTGCTCCTTTTCTTCGTGCGATGAGCACTTCCGGCCTTGCCGCGCAGTTCACCGAGCTCGTCCTCGCGATCCTGCTGGCACCGGTCCTCACCGGCTGGGTGAACCAGTGCCGCGCGTGGCTGCAGAACAAGAGCGCGCCGAGCCTCTTCCTCCCGTACCGCATGCTCGCGAAGCTCTTCGAGAAGGAGGTCGTGCTCGCGCACAACGCGTCGCCGCTCTTCCGCTTCGCGCCCTACCTCGTGTTCGGTTGCCTCGCGCTTGCCGCGGCGATCGTGCCGACGCTCGGCACGGACCTGCCGCTGAACGCCGCCGCAGACGCCATCGCGCTGGTGGGCCTGCTCGCGCTCGCGCGCCTCTTCATCGCCCTCGCCGGCATGGACATCGGCACGGCCTTCGGCACGCTCGGCGCGCGCCGCGAGATGCTCGTCGGCTTCCTCGCCGAGCCCGCGCTCCTCATGGTGCTCTTCACCGCCTCGCTGATCTCCCACTCCACCTCCCTCGCCACGATCGTGGAAACGCTCGCGCACCGCGAGTTCGTCATCTACCCCAGCATGGCTTTCGCCGGCGTCGCCTTCACCATGGTGTCGCTCGCCGAGAACGCGCGCATCCCGGTCGACAACCCGGCCACGCACCTCGAGCTCACGATGATCCACGAGGCCATGATCCTCGAGTATTCCGGCCGGCACCTCGCCATGATGGAGTGGGCGGCAAGCCTGAAGCTCTTCGTGTACTCATGCATGGGGCTCGCGCTCTTCTTCCCGTTCGGCGTCGCGGGCGGCGGCGACTGGCTGGGCATCGTGCTCGCCCTGCCGGCGCTGTTGGCGAAGCTCGCCCTCGGCGGCGCCGGGCTGGCGCTGATCGAGACGGTCAGCGCCAAGATGCGGATCTTCCGCGCGCCGGAATTCCTCGGCAGCGCGTTCGTCTTCGCCGTGCTCGCCATGCTCGTGCATGTGCTGCTGGAGGCCTGATGCTGCAGCACTACGGCCCTCAGCTCATCAACCTCTGCGCCGCGGTGCTGCTGCTGCTCGGCTTCGCCATGCTGACGCAGCGCAGGATCCTGTCGCTCATCAACCTGTTCGCGACCCAGGGGCTCGTGCTGTGCGCGTCCACCGCCCTGGTGGCCCTGCTGACCGGCCAGCATCACCTGTGGGGATCCGCGCTGCTGACGCTCGCGCTGAAGGTCGTCGGGCTGCCCTGGATCCTGCACCGCCTCATCCGCCGGCTGAACGTGAAGTGGGATGTGGAGACGCTGCTCAACATTCCGACCACGATGCTGGTCGGCATCGTCCTCGTCATCCTCGCGTTCAACCTCGCCGCGCCGATCTCGCGGCTCGCCGGTACGGTGACGAGCGCGACGCTCGGCATCGCCCTCGCGAGCGTGCTGCTCTCCTTCCTCATGATGATCACGCGCTCGAAGGCCGTGCCGCAGGTGATCGGCTTCCTCGCCATGGAGAACGGCCTGTTCTTCGCCGCCACGAGCGCGGTCTACGGCATGCCGATGGTGGTGGAGCTCGGCATCGCGCTGGACGTGCTGGTCGCGGCGCTGATCCTCGGCATCTTCGTCTTCGAGATCCGCGAGCGCTTCGACAGCCTCGACACGCGCCATCTCGAGAAGCTGAAGGAGCACTGACCGTGCCGGGCGAGATCGTCCTCCTCCTCCTCTGCCCGCTCGCGGGCGGCGCGGCGCTCGCCCTGCTGGGCCATCGTCGCTTCGCCCCGGAGGTGAACAGCTTCTTCAGCGTGCTCACCTTCGGCGCCGCGGCGTCGCTGGTCGCGAAGGTCGGCGCCGATGGCCCGATCCACGCGCTCCACAATCATCTGTTCATCGACTCGCTGAACGTCTTCCTCGTCGCGCTGACGGCGTTCGTGGCGATGACGACGTCGCTCTTTTCGCGACCCTACATGCGCATCGAGCGCGAGCACGGCAGGGTGTCCGCGGCCGGCATGCGGCTCTACCACAGCATGTACCAGCTCTTCAGCTTCACGATGCTGCTCGTGCTGACGACGAACAACCTGGGCGTCATGTGGGTGGCGATGGAAGCGGCGACGCTGACGACCGTGCTCCTCGTCGCGCTGTACCGGACGCACGCCTCGCTCGAGGCGGCGTGGAAGTACTTCATCCTCTGCGGCGTCGGCATCGCGCAGGCGCTCTTCGGCACGATGCTGCTCTACTTCGCGGCGCAGAAAGTCCTCGGTCCGGGCATCGGCTCGCTGCTCTGGACCGAGCTCGACGCGGTCAAGGCGCAGCTCGAGCCCACGGTCATGTCCATCGCCTTCGTGTTCCTGCTCGTGGGGTACGGCACCAAGGTGGGGCTCGTGCCGCTGCACAACTGGCTGCCCGACGCGCACGCCGAGGGCCCGACGCCCATCTCGGCGGTGCTCTCCGGGCTGCTCCTCAACGTGGCCCTCTACGCGCTCATCCGCTGCAAGGTGATCACCGACGGAGCGCTGGAGCGTCCGTTCGCCGCCGCGCTCCTGATGGGTTTCGGGCTGCTCTCCGTGGTCGTGGCGGCGTTCTTCCTCTCGCGGCAGCGCGACGTGAAGCGCATGTTCGCCTACTCGTCGATCGAGCACATGGGGCTCATCACGTTCGCCTTCGGCATGGGCGGCCCGGTCGCGAGCTTCGCCGGCCTGCTCCACATGACGGTGCATTCGCTGACCAAGAGCGCGATCTTCTTCACCGTCGGCCACGCCGCGCAGAAGAGCGGCACGCAGGTCATGGAGGGCATCCGCGGCCTCGTGCAGGTGAGCCCGACCGTGGGCTGGGGCCTCATGCTGGGGACCGCTGCGATACTCGGCATGCCGCCCTTCGGCGTATTCGCGAGCGAGTTCCTGATCCTTACCACTGCCATAGCGCAGCATGCCTGGGCGACGCCGGTACTGCTGGTTGCGCTCGGCGTCTCGTTCGCCGCGATTTTCGGCAAGGTGCAGCCGATGGTGTTCGGAGAGCCGAGCGGCGTCCGGCTGCCGCACCGCCCGGCCCTCGTCCCGGTCTTCACGCACCTTGCCGTGGTGCTCGTGCTCGGCCTGTACATGCCGCCCTATCTTGCCGACTGGTACCGGCAGGCTGCGCGCCTGGTGGGCTAGGTGAAGCTCGAGCGGAAAAACGTGGACGCGGCGGGCTGGGTGGAGCTGTGCGCGCGCGTCGCCCAGGGCGGCGGCCGCCTCGGCACTCTTTGGGCGAGCGACGAGCGCGACCGCGGCGGCGGATTCGCGGTGCACGCGCTTTTGGTGACCTACGAGGGCCTGCTCTGCGCGGACCACGCGATCGCCGGGACGCGCTATCCCGATCTCTCCGCGCTGTTCCCGTCCGCCCAGCGCCTGCAGCGCGCCATCCGGGACCTGTACGGCCTGGAGAGCGGCGGCGACGCGCGCGGCTGGCTGCGCCACGGCGCATGGCGCGAGGACGCCACGCCGCTGCGGCGCGACGTCCCGGCCGGTGCCGCCTTGCCTGCGGACGATGCGCGCTATGCGTTCGTGCGCGTGGAAGGCGAAGGCGTCCACGAGATCCCGGTAGGCCCGGTGCATGCGGGCATCATCGAGCCGGGGCATTTCCGCTTCTCCGTCGTGGGCGAGCGCGTCCTGCGCTTGGAGGAGCTACTCGGCTACACGCACAAGGGGATCGAGAAGCGCTTCGAGTCGTTCTCGGTGGCCGACGGCGCCCGCCTCGCGGGCCGCGTCTCAGGCGATAGCACCGTGGCGTTCGCCTGGGCCTTCGCGATGGCGGCGGAGCAGGCCGCCTCCTGCGCGGTGCCGCGCCGGGCGCTCTGGCTTCGCGCGCTCCTCCTGGAGCGCGAGCGCCTCGCGAACCACCTCGGCGACCTCGGCTATCTCGGCAACGACGGCGGGCTGGCGTTCGGCCTGGCGCAATTCTCGCGCCTCAAGGAAGACGTGCTTCGCCTGAACGAACGGCTCTTCGGCCATCGCTACCTCATGGACCGGGTGCTTCCCGGGGGCGTGGCGGTGGACCTCGATGGCGCCGGGAGCGCGGAGCTGATGGCGCAGGCCGACACGCTCGAGAGCGAGCTCGCCGCGCTGCGCGCCATCTACTACGACCATCCCGGCCTGCAGGACCGCTGCATTCACTGCGGCATCCTCGCTCCGCGAACGGCGGCGGCGCTCGGCGCCGTGGGGCTTGCCGCCCGCGCGAGCGGCCTGGCGATCGACGCCCGCGTGCACCCGGGCCTTGCCCCCTATGACGAGCTCGAGCCGCGCCTCTGCTCGCATCGCAACGGCGACGTCGCGGCGCGCATCGTGGTGCGCTTCGAGGAGGCGCTCGAGTCGCTCGCGCTGCAGCGACGCATCGCGATGCGGCTGCCGGCCGGGGAAACCCGCGTCGCGCCGGCCCCGGCGCCCGCCGGCGCCTTCGGCGTCGGCTGGGTGGAGGGCTGGCGCGGCGAGGTGTTCGTCGCCCTGGAGGCCGGCGAATCGGGGCGCATCCGCCGCTGCCATCCGCACGACCCGTCGTGGCACAACTGGCCGGCACTCGAGCACGCGGTGCTCGGCAACATCGTTCCCGACTTCCCGCTGATCAACAAGTCGTTCAACCTGTCCTATTCCGGGGCGGACCTCTGATGCAGAAGATCCTGTTCAAGATCGCCCGGGTAGGAATCGCCACCGAGCCCGGCCCCGCGGCGGACGACGCGCTGCGCCTGTCGCCCGGCCGGCTGAACGACGAGATCACCCGCCTGCTCGGCCGCGCCCTCGCCATCCGGCACGTCGATGCCGGCTCGTGCAACGGCTGCGAGCTCGAGATCCACGCGTTGAGCAACCCTTACTACAACCTCGAGGGTGGCGGCATCAAATTCGTCGCCAGCCCTCGCCACGCCGACCTCCTGCTGGTCACGGGGCCGGTCTCGCGCAACATGGAAGAAGCGCTGCGGCGCACCTATGACGCGGTGCCGGCACCGAAGCTCGTCGTCGCGGTGGGGGATTGCGGCTGCAGCGGCGGTATTTTCGGGGAGAGCTACGCAAGCCGCGGGCAGGTGTCGAACGTGATCCCGGTCGACGTCGCGGTGCCAGGCTGTCCGCCGAGCCCGGTCCGCATCATGCAGGCAATCCTGGCGGCGGTCAGCACCCGCCGCTGATCTGGCGCGGCTGCTAGCGCCCGCCGCAGCTTGGCGGCATCGCGTCCACCGGGTAGCCGCGGCAGCTCCAGGACACCTTGTTGCCGGACACCGTCGGCACCATCGCGATCTCGAGCGCGTTCTTCTCGTTCCAGCCGCGGATCTCGCCGTTGTCCGACACGAGCCACTTCATCTCGCCGAATTTCTGCTCGTTCTTCGGCGCGAGCTTGACCGACTTGCCGACGCCATTCAGGTTGCCCGCCTTCTCGGCGCTCGCGGTGATCTGCTGGCGCGCGGGCTCGGCGCCGGCCACGAGGGCCTCGGCGGCCGCCCTGGCCTCGCTTCCCGCCATCTGCGGCAGCACAAAAGCCACCACGATGAACCCGATCAGCACTACTCCGGCAACGATCAGCAAAGCCGCGCGCATTTCATCTCCCCCCGTGCGATTGCACCCCGAATTGCATCCTCTTGTTGGATCAGCGCTTCTCGGGGCAGCTTACCATCCACCCCGGAATCTTGCATGGTCACTCGGCAAATTCGTGTCAGCGGGCTCGTGCAGGGCGTGGGCTACCGCGATGCGCTGCGCGCGCAGGCGCGCACGCTCGGCGTGCACGGCTGGGTGCGCAACCGTGCAGACGGCAGCGTGGAGGCGCTGCTCCAAGGCGAAGAGCATGCGGTCGCGGCGCTGATCGCTTGGGCGCGGCGCGGGCCGCCCGTGGCGCGCGTCGCGGACCTGCGCGTCGCCGGCCCCGCGCCGGAATTCGACCGTCGTTACGAGAGCTTCGAGCGCTGGCCGAGCGCGTAAGCATCACCCTGTAAGACCGCCGGTATCAGCCGGCGATACTTCCCGGATTTGCATTGCGGCGGTGCAGCGGCGCCGCGAACAATGGGCCAACTTTTCCACGAGGAGGCCCCGATGCTCGCAACGCTCGCTCTCCCGCTCTCCGCGGCGGACCTGTGCCAGGCGGTGCGCCTGGCGAAGCCCTTCAATGCCAGGCGTCTGGACCGCGTCCTGCGCCTCGATGCGTCGGCCGGACTGGTGGAGGTCCAGGCGAGCGCGACCTGGGCCGGACTCGCCGCCTATTTGCGCCCGAGCGCCCCCGAGATCGCGGCCGCCTGGGACGGCGCGGGCACGGTCGGCGAAAGCGTCGAGACGAATGCCGCCGGACCGGACGGGCGCCCGGCAGTGGCGCATGTCGAAGGGATCGCGCTCGTCACGCCCGAGGGCGAGCTGCGGCGCGTGAACCGCTCGCAGCGCGAGCTCTTCCGGCTTGCGGTCGGTGGCCAAGGCCTCTTCGGGGCGGCTTATAGCGTGACTTTGCGCCTGGAATCCCTTGCGCGCGCCGCGTCGGAAGCGAGCGCTCCCATCGTGCTTGCCCTGCCGAAGGGGGAGACGCGCTGCCGCCGGCTGGACCTCCTCGTGCCGCCCGCCTCGCACGCGGCGTTCCTTGTCGAGACCCGCAGGCTGTGCCAAGACTGGCGCGTCGCGATTGAAGGGCTCGAGGTGCGCCGCACGCTGGCCGAGGACGAGACGGCGCTCTGCTGGGCGCGCCGCGAATACGCCGCGATGCGCCTCACGCTGGCGGAGCCGCCCGCGCTCGGCGGCGCCGTGCGCATGACGCAGCTCTGCCGCCAGCTGATCGACAGCGCGATCGCGCACGGCGGCAGCTTTGCCCTCGCCTGCACGCCCGAGGCGACCCGGGAGCAGGTGCTCGCCTGCTACCCGGAGCTTCCCGGCTTCCTCGCGGAAAAGCGCCGCTTCGATCCCGCGGAACGCCTCAGCACGCCCTGGTTCCGGCACCACCGCAGCCTGCTCGCCCGGCAGGAGTGCGAGGTGCGCTGGAATCCTCAGGCGGCGTAGAGCACCTGGACGTTCTCGGGGGCGAGCCAGGCGCCGAGCTCGGCGATGAGGCGCCCGTCGGGCTTCACGCGCCAGCTCTCGCCGAGCGAGACCTCGCAGGCGGCCGACGCGTTGGCGTAGCGCACGACCACCTGGCAGGCGCCCGAGCCGGAGGCGCGGTAGGGCGCGAGGACCTGCTGCAGCCTCTTCGCATCCGCCTGCCCGTTCATCGCGATCCTCAGGCGCGCCGCGTAGCGCGCGCGCAGCGCCTCGAGGTCGAGCAGCTCCTCCGCGGTCACGCGCAGGCCGCCGGAGAAATCGTCGCGCTGGATCTTGCCCTGCACGACGAGGAGCGAGTCCTCCTTCAGCTTGTCGCGGTGCTTCTCGAAGAGCTCGTTGAAGACCGTGATCTCCATCTGCGCGGTGGAATCGTCGAGCATCACCACCATCATGCGGCCGCGCCGCGTCATCTGCGGGCGCGCGGCGGCGACGATGCCGGCGACCCAGGCGCGCTGCTCGGAGCCGGTGAGCCGCGCGAGCGGCGTGCGCGGGAAGCCGGCGAGCTGCGGCTCGTACACCGAGAAGAGGTGCCCGGAGAGGTAGAAGCCGAGCGCGGCCTTCTCCTCCATGAGCTTCTGCCGCAGGTCCCAGGGCGCTGCCTGGACGAGCGCGTGCTCGCTGCGCGGGGCTGCCGCATCGCCGAACAGGCTGGTCTGCGAGGCCTGGCGCTCGGCCTGCTCGGCCGCCTCGAGCGCCCGGCCCACGGAGGCGAGCAGCTTTGCTCTCTGCGCATCCACCGAATCGAAGGCCCCCGCCCGAACGAGCGCCTCGATCACGCGGCGGTTGACGATGCGCTTGTCGACGCGGGCGCAGAAGTCGGCAAGCCCCTGGAACGGCGCCTGCTTGCGCGCCTCGAGGATGGCGGCGATCGCCGACTGGCCGGTGCCGCGCACCGCGCCCAGGCCATAGCGCACCGTCGCGCGGTCCACCGGCACGAAGCGGTAATCCGAAGCGTTGACGTCCGGCGGCAGGATGGCGATGCCGTTCGCCACCGCGTCCTCGTAGAGCTGGCGCACCTTGTCCGTGTCGTCCATGACGGCCGAGAGGTTGGCGGCGGCGAAGGCGGCGGCGTGGTGCGCCTTCATGTAGGCGGTGTGGTAGGCGAGCAGCGCGTAGGCCGCCGCATGCGAGCGATTGAAGCCGTAGCCCGCGAACTTCTCCATCAGGTCGAAGAGCTGCATCGCCTTCGCGCGCGAGAGGCCGTTCTTCTGCGCCCCGGCGACGAAGATGTCGCGCTGCTGCGCCATCTCCTCAGGCTTCTTCTTGCCCATCGCGCGGCGCAGCAGGTCGGCGCCGCCGAGCGTGTAGCCGCCGATCACCTGCGCGATCTGCATCACCTGCTCCTGGTACACCATGATGCCGTAGGTCGGGCCCAGGATCGGTTCCAGCCGCGGGTCGAGGAACTCCACGCGCTTTCCGTGCTTGCGCTCGATGAACTCCGGAATCAGGTCCATCGGCCCCGGGCGATAGAGCGCGACCAGCGCGATGATGTCCTCGAAGCGGTCGGGCTTCGCCCGGCGGATCATGTCGCGCATGCCGCGCGATTCCAGCTGGAACACCGCAGTCGTGTTGCCCGCCGAGAGCAGCTTGTACGTCTCGGCATCCTGCAGCGGAACCTTCGCGAGCGAGAAATCGGCGAGCCCCGCCTCTCCTCCCATCTGGCGCACGTAGCGCTCCCCCCAGTCGAGGATGGTGAGCGTCGTGAGGCCGAGGAAGTCGAACTTCACCAGCCCCACCTTCTCCACGTCGTCCTTGTCCAGCTGTGAAATGACGTTCGCCGTGCCCTCCGCGGCGTAGAGCGGGCAGAAGTCCGTCAACTTGCCCGGCGCGATCAGCACGCCGCCGGCGTGCATGCCGACGTTGCGCACCAGGCCCTCGAGCTTCTCGGCGAGCTCGAGCAGCTCCTTCACCTCGTCCTCCTTGCGCTCGCGCTCGGCGAGCAGCGGCTCCATCTCGCGCGCGTCCTGGAGGGTGATGGTCTTGCCCGGCTGCACCGGGATCAGCTTCGCCAGCTGGTCGCAGAAGTTGTAGCCGAGGTCGAGCACGCGGCCGACGTCGCGCACCACCGCGCGCGCCGCCATGGTGCCGAAGGTCGCGATCTGCGACACGCTCGCCTCGCCGTACTTGCGCCGCACGTACTCGATGACGCGGTCGCGCCCGTCCTGGCAGAAATCGATGTCGAAGTCGGGCATCGAGACGCGCTCGGGGTTGAGGAAGCGCTCGAACAGCAGGTCGTAGCGGATCGGGTCGAGGTCGGTGATGCCGAGCGCGTACGCCACCAGCGAGCCCGCGCCCGAGCCGCGCCCCGGGCCGACCGGCACGCCGTTCGCCTTCGCCCAGTTGATGAAGTCCGCCACGATGAGGAAGTAGCCCGCGAACCCCATCTGGATGATCGTCTGCAGCTCGAACTCCAGGCGCTCGCGGTAGCGCGCTTCCGGCTGCGCGAACTTCCTCTGCAGCCCGGCGCGCGCCTCGCTCTTCAGGAAATCGTCGATCGATTCGCCCTTGGGCGTCGGGAAGGTCGGCAGGCGGCTCTTGCCGAGCTCGATCTCGAGCGTGCAGCGCCGCGCCACCTCGACCGCGTTCTCGAGCGCCTGCGGCAGGTCGGCGAAGAGCTTCGCCATCTCGGCCTGGGTCTTGAAATACTGCGCCGGCGTGAAGAGCTTCGGGCGGCGCTGGTCGCCGAGCACGTAGCCCTGCGCGATGCAGACGCGCGCCTCGTGCGCCTTGAAGTCGTCCGCGTCGAGAAACTGCACCGGGTGCGTCGCGACGACGGGAAGGCCGCTGCGCCCGGCGAGCGCGACGGTGCTCGCGACGAGCGCCTCGGCCTGGGGCGCGCCGTGGCGCTGCAGCTCCAGGTAGTAGCGCCCGGGAAAGAAGCGGGCCCATTCCGCGGCCAGGCGATCCACCGCCGCGCCATGGCCCGCGAGCAGCGCCTGCCCGATGTCGCCGGCCGCGGCGCCCGAGAGCGCGATCAGGCCTTCCGTGCCGCCGGCGAGCCAGGCGCGCGCGATCTCGGGGCGGCCGCGATGCTGGTTGGAGAGCCAGGCCTGCGAAAGCAGGTCGCACAGGCGGTGATAGCCCGCGTGCGAGGCGCACAGAAGAAGGAGGCGGAAGGGCTTTTCGCGGTCGGCCTCGTTCTGCAGCCAGCAATCGGCGCCGAGGATCGGCTTCACGCCGGCGGCGCGCGCCGCGCCGTAGAACTTCACCATGCCGAAGACGTTCGCCGCGTCGGTGAGCGCGAGCGCCGGCATGGCGTCCTCGGCCGCGCGCCGCACCGCGTCCTCGATCCGCACGATGCCGTCGTTCACCGAGTACTCGCTGTGCATCCGGAGATGGACGAACTGCGGGTGAACAAAGCGCGCCGCTGCCATGATAAAAATTCTAACCCATGAATCGCCCGCTGCTCGCGCTCCTCCTTGGCGCAACGTGCATCGCGCTGTCGCCGATTTTCGTCCGGGTTTCCGAGCTCGGGCCGAGCGCGACGGCGTTCTGGCGAGTCGCGCTCGCGCTGCCGCTCCTCTGGCCGCTGCTCGCCTTCGAGAAAGGCGCGGCCGGCAAGGCCCAATGGCGGCTGCTCCTCGCGGCGGGAGTCGCCTTCGCCGGGGACCTCGCCTTCTGGCACTGGTCGATCCGCGCCACCTCGGTGGCGAACTCGACGCTGCTCGCGAACCTCGCGTCGCTCTTCGTCACGCTCGCCGCATGGGTCTTCCTGCGGCAAAGGCCGAGCGGCGCTTTCCTCGCCGGCCTGGGCGCCGCGCTGGCCGGGGTCGCGATGCTCGTGCGCACGAGCGCGGCGTTTTCGCCCACGGCGCTTCTGGGCGACGCGTTCGGCGTGATCACGGCGATGTTCTACGCGGGCTACATCCTTGCGGTGAAGGCGCTGCGCGACCGAGGCGCGAGCACCGTGCAGGTGATGACGGTGACGAGCGCCGTGAGCGCGCTGCTGCTGCTGCCGGTGGCCCTCGCCTCCGGCGAGGCGCTCCTGCCGCGGAGCGCGGCCGGCTGGCTGACGCTCGCCGGGCTCGCGTGGATCTCGCAATGCGCGGGGCAAGGGCTCATCGCGTACGCGCTTGCGCACCTGCCGGCCGCCTTCTCCTCGGTGAGCCTGCTCTTCCAGCCGGTGATGGCGGCGCTCTTCGCCTGGGTGCTGCTCGCCGAGCCGCTCTCGCCGCTGCAGATGGCGGGCGGCGCGGTGGTGCTCCTCGGGATCTACCTCGCGCGGCGGGGCTCGGCGTGAACGTGTTCGTGACCGGAGGAACCGGCTACCTCGGCCGCCCGCTGATTCAGGCGCTCCTCGCCCGCGGCCACGCCGTGAAAGCGCTGGTGCGAGCCGGGTCCGAAAGGCGGCTGCCTCCCGGCGCCAGCGCGGTGCCCGGCGATGCGCTCGACGCGGCGACGTTCGCCGTGCCGGCGCAAAGCACATTCGTGCACCTCGTCGGCACGCCCCATCCCAATCCTTCCAAGGCGGCGCAATTCCGCTCGGTGGACCTGCGCTCCGTCGCGGCCGCCGTGCAGGCAGCGCGCCGCGACGGCGCGCGCCACTTCGTCTATGTGAGCGTGGCGCACCCGGCGCCGGTCATGCGCGCCTACATCGAGGTGCGAAGGCGCGGCGAGGCGCTCGTGAGCGAGAGCGGCCTCGATGCGACCATCCTGCGCCCGTGGTACGTGCTCGGGCCCGGACATCGCTGGCCGTATGCCCTGCTGCCGGCCTACCGGCTGCTCGAGCTCTTCGAAGCCACGAGGGAAAGCGCGCTGCGCCTCGGTCTCGTGCGACGGGAGGAGATGGTGCGCGCGCTCGTCGCTTCGGCGGAGGATCCGCCGCGGGGGATCCGCGTGCTTGGCGTGCCGGAGATCCGGCGCGCCGCGCTCAGCTGACTACGGCGTCGGGCTCTTCGGCGGCGGACGCTTCGATGCGGCCTATCTCGTAGACGGTTTCGCCGGCGGCGCGCAGCTCGCCCGCCGCGCGAGCGGCATCCGGTGCGGCGACGACGACCACCATGCCGATGCCGCAGTTGAACACGCGGTGCATCTCCGCTTCCTCGACCCCGCCCTCGCGCTGCAGCCAGCGAAATACCTCCGGACGCGGCCAGGCCGCGCCGCGAATCGCCGCGCGCGTGCCCTTCGGCAGCACGCGCGGCACGTTGCCGACGAGGCCGCCGCCGGTGATGTGCGCGAGGCCCTTCACGGCGACCTTCTCCAGGAGGGACAGCACCGGCTTCACGTAGATGCGCGTGGGCGTGAGAAGGTCGAAGGCGGGCTTCTTCTGCGCGACGATCCTGCGGATCAGCGAGTAGCCGTTCGAGTGCGGGCCGCTCGAGGCGAGGCCGAGGATGGCGTCGCCCGGCGCGATCGAGCGCCCGTCCAGGATGCGGCTCTTCTCCACCACGCCGACGCAGAAGCCGGCGAGGTCGTACTCGCCGGGCGGGTACATCCCCGGCATCTCCGCGGTCTCGCCGCCGATCAGCGCGCAGCCGGCGAGCTCGCAGCCTTTCGCGATTCCACTGACGACCTCGGCGGCCACCCGGTTGTCGAGCTTGCCGCAGGCAAAGTAGTCGAGGAAGAAGAGCGGCTCGGCGCCCTGCACCAGCACGTCGTTCACGCTCATCGCGACGAGGTCGATGCCCACGGTGTCGTGGCGCCCGAGCGCGAAGGCGAGCTTGAGCTTGGTGCCGACGCCGTCGGTGCCCGAGACCAGCACCGGCTCGCGGTATTTCTTCGGCAGCTCGCACAGCGCGCCGAAGCCGCCGATGCCGGCGAGCACCTCCGGCCGCATCGTGCGCTTCGCGAAAGGCCTGATCGCCTCGACGAGCGCGTCGCCCGCGTCGATGTCGACGCCGGCGTCGCGATAGGAGAGTCCCTTCGACATGCTAGAGTCAAGGATTCTACTCGACATGAACGCCCTCGCTCGTCCGCAGCTCTGGGCCTGGCTCGCGATTGCGTTCGCCGCGGCGCTCCTCGTCTGGCTGCTCTCGCCGATCCTCGCGCCGTTCATGCTCGGCGCGATCCTCGCCTACATCCTCGACCCGATCGTCGAGCGCATGACGCTGCGCGGCGCGCCGCGCGCCGTCGCCGTCGTGCTCGTGCTGCTGCTTCTGCTCGCGGCGCTGGTCGGCCTGGCGCTCGTCGTCGGCCCGCTCTTCTACAAGGAGACGAGCGCGCTCCTCGAGAAGCTGCCGGCGCTGCTCGACTGGCTCGGCAGCAATGCCGCGCCCTGGGTGAAGGCGCATTTCGACGTCGACCTGCAGTTCGACGTCGCGACGCTGAAGAGCCTCGCGCGCGAGGCCTTCGCCGGCAACGAGGACCTGGTGAAGCGCGTGCTGCGCTCCCTCGGCCTGGGCAGCCTCGCGCTGTTCGCCTTCGTCGCGAACCTGCTCCTCGTCCCGGTGGTGCTGTTCTACCTGCTGCGCGACTGGAACCGCGTGCTCGCCGGCGTCGACGAGCTCGTGCCGCGCCGCATCCACGCCAAGGTGCGCACGATGGCCGCCGAGATGGACCGCGTGCTCGCCGAGTGGCTGCGCGGCGAGACGCTGGTCGTGCTGCTCATGGGCACCTACTACGTGAGCGCGCTCTGGATCGTCGGCCTCGAGTTCGCGCTGCCGATCGGCGTGCTCACCGGCCTCGCGGTGATCGTGCCCTACGTCGGCATCGTGCTCGGCGTGTTCCTCGCCACCGCGGCGGCGCTGCTGCAGTTCGGCACGCTGAGCGGCCTCCTCTGGGTATGGCTCGCGATCGGCATCGGCCAGGCGCTCGAGGGCATGCTGCTCACGCCGCTCATCGTGGGCCACCGCATCGGCCTGCACCCGGTCGCGGTCATTTTCGCCCTGCTCGCCTTCGGCCAGCTGTTCGGCTTTTTCGGCGTGCTGATCGCGCTGCCGGCGAGCGCGGCGCTGCTCGTCGGCCTGCGCCACCTGCGCAGCGCGTACGTCGGCGGGCCGCTCTACGGCCGGGAGTAGCGTGGAGCAGCTGCCGCTCGAGATCTTCGCCCGCGCGGAGCCCGCCTTCGACAACTTCGTCGCCGGCGGCAACGCGGAGGCGCTCTCGCGCGTGCGCGAGCTCGCGCAGGGTCTGCTGGCCGAGCCGATCGTGTACCTGTGGGGCGCGGGCGGCTGCGGCAAGACCCATCTGCTGCGCGCCGCGGCGCGCGCGAATCCCGCGCTCGTCCTCGCGGACGACGTGCAGGCGCTCGATCCCGACGGCGAGCAGGCGCTCTTCTCGGCGATCAACGCGGCGCGCGACGGCCAGGCGAGGGTGCTCGCCGCAGGCGCCGATGCCCCGGCGGCGCTGCGCCTGCGCGAGGACGTGCGCACCCGGCTCGCGTGGGGCCTCGTCTATCACCTCGCGCCGCTCACGGATGCCGAGAAAGCCGCCTACCTGCGCGCCGAGAGCCGGCGGCGCGGGATGCCGCTCTCCGAGGAGATCGTGCGCTACCTGCTCGCCCGCCTGCCGCGCGATTTCTCCAGCCTCGCGGCGGTGCTCGACCTCCTCGACCGCCACGGCGTGGCCCGGCGGCGCGCGATTACCCTGCCGCTCGTGCGGGAAGCGCTCTACGGTCCCGGCGAGGCCAAAAAACAACAGTAAGCCTCCTGAAAGTCGGGTAGTCCGGTCGGCGTGGATTACGCCCTCGACAGCGGCTAGGCCGCTTTTGTAAAGTGGTCCCAACCCCGTCCGGAGATCGCGCATGCAAGCCCGGAAAGCCGTCCGGTTCCTGATCGCAGCGCTCCTCGCTGCCGCCGCCCTGCCGGCGGCGGCGCAGTCGCTGCGCCTGCCGCAGCGGGCGGAGCCGGGGCTCGATCCGTCGTTCGCGCGCGGCTGGCTCGCGCCCACCTACGACCCGTACGGCTTCTCGCGCTTCCAGTGGAAGGACGCGGTCGGCTTCGCGCCGAGCACCCGGATGAACTGGTCCTACGCCTTCGGCGAGCGCGGCAGCCTCGGGATGTCGTACGCGAACGGGATTTACGATCCCGCGACCGACGGCCGCCAGTACGGGCTCTTCGGCCGCTATTCGCTGACGCAGGACTGGTCGGTAAGCGCCGAGACCCTCTCGAGCCAGCCCGGCTCGGTCTTCCGGCTGCAGGACTTCCGCATCGGGTTCCAGCGCCGCTTCTGAGCGGCGCTCCTTTCCCCCGCTTCTGAGCGGCGCACCTCTCAGCGGGTAAACTCGGGCGCTTTGATGCGCCTGGCCCTCTTCGACCTCGACAACACGCTGCTCGCCGGCGACAGCGACTACGAGTGGGGCCAGTACCTGATCGACCGCGGCGTGCTCGACCGCGAGCGCTACGAGGCGCAGAACAGCGCGTACTACGCCCAGTACGTCGCCGGCACGCTCGACATCCACGAGTACCTGGGCTTCGCCCTGCGCCCGCTCGCCGAGCATTCGCCGCAGGACCTCGCGCGCTGGCATGCCGACTTCATGCGCGAGCGCATCGCGCCGATGATCCGGCCGGCCGCGCGGGCGCTGGTGCGCCGGCACCTGGAGCGCGACGACCTGTGCGCGATCATCACCGCGACGAACAGCTTCGTCACTGCGCCGATCGCGCGCGAGTTCGGCGTGCCGCACCTCGTCGCCACCGAGCCCGAGTCGCGCGACGGGCGCTTCACCGGCCGCGTGCTCGGCACGCCCTGCTTCCGCGAGGGCAAGGTGCGCCGTCTGGAGGAATGGCTCGGCGGCCTCGGCCGGCGCCTCGCCGACTTCAGCGAGTCGGCCTGCTACAGCGACTCGCACAACGACCTGCCGCTGCTGGAGCGCGTGCGCCAGCCGGTGGCGGTGGATCCCGACCCCGCGCTCGCCGCGCAGGCGGCGCGCCGCGGCTGGCCGGTCATTTCATTAAAATCCGCGGCCGAATGATCAAGCGCTTCATCCGGCGCGTATTCGGCCTGCCTTCGCATGCCGTGCTGCGCGTCCCGCGCGCGAAGCACGGCCTTTCGCGCGAGTCGATCAGCCCGGCCGCGGCGAAGGTCTGCACCGTGCTGCGCGAGGCCGGGTTCGCCGCCTACGTCGTCGGCGGCGCGGTGCGCGACCTGCTGCTCGGCATCGAGCCGAAGGACTTCGACGTCGCGACCGACGCGCGCCCCGAGCAGCTGAAGCCGCTCTTTCGCCGCGCCCTCATCATCGGGCGGCGCTTCCGCCTGGTGCACGTCATGCTCGGGCCCGAGACCGTGGAAGTCTCCACCTTCCGCGCCGCGACGCCGGATGCCGGCGGCGAAGGCGACAACGCCCACCTGCGCGACGAGCACGGCCGCGTGCTGCGCGACAACGTGTTCGGCACGCAGGAAGAGGACGCGCTGCGGCGCGACTTCACCGTGAACGCGCTCTACTTCGACCCGACGAGCGAGGAAGTGGTGGACTTCCACGGCGGCCTCGCCGACCTGAAGAAGCGCACGCTGCGCATCATCGGCGACGCGGCGACGCGCTACCGCGAGGACCCGGTGCGCATGCTGCGCGCGGTGCGCCTCGCCGCGAAGCTCGGCCTGACGCTCGATCCGGCCACCCGCCAGCCGATCGCGAGCCTCGCGCCGCTCCTCGAGCGGGTGCCGCCGGCGCGGCTCTTCGACGAGATGCTGAAGCTGCTGCTCTCCGGGCACGCGAGCGCCTGCCTGCGGCAGCTGCGCGAGGTCGGCCTGCACAAGGGCGTGCTGCCGCTCCTCGATGTCATCCTCGAGCAGCCGCTTGGCGAGCGCTTCGTAACCCTCGCGCTCGCGCAGACCGACGAGCGCGTGCGCGCCGAGCGCCCGGTATCGCCCGCGTTTCTCTTCGCCGCGCTCCTCTGGCACGAGGTGCTTGCGGCGTGGAAGGCGCGCCAGGGGCGCGGCGAGCGCTCGATCCCCGCCCTGGAGCACGCGATGGACGAGGTGCTCGATGTCCAATGCGAGAAGCTCGCGATCACGCGCAAGCTGACCGCGACGATGCGCGAGGTGTGGGTGATGCAGCCGCGCTTCGACCAGCGCGGGGGGCAGCGTCCCTACCGCCTGCTCGAGTCGCCGCGCTTTCGCATGGCGTACGACTTCCTCGCCCTGCGCGCCGCGAGCGGCGAGGTGCCCGCCGAGATCGAGGTCTGGTGGCGCTCGTTCCAGGCGGCGGACGCGGAAACGCGCAAGGCGATGCTGCTTCCCGACACCGGCCCGCGCAAGCGCCGCCGGCGGCGGCGCAAGAAGCCCCCCGCGGGCGGAACGCCGGCCCCCGAGGCGGCGTGACGATCGCCTTCGTCGGGCTCGGCTCGAATCTCGACGATCCGCAGCGCCAGGTCGAGCGCGCGCTGGCCGAGCTGCACGCCATTCCGCGGACGAAGCTCGTGCGCGCGTCCTCGCTCTATCGAAGCGCTCCCGTGGGCTACGCGCAGCAGCCGGACTTCGTGAACGCGGTCGCGCAGCTGGATACGGCGCTCGAGCCCGTGAGACTATTGGAGCGGCTGCAGGCCATCGAGGCCGCCCACGGCCGCAGCCGCAGCTTCCCCAACGCGCCCCGGACGCTCGACCTGGACCTCCTCCTCTACTCCGACAAGACCGAGGACAGCCCGGCCCTCACGCTTCCGCACCCGCGCATGCACGAGCGCGCCTTCGTGCTGAAGCCGCTCGTCGAGCTCGAGCCCGGCGCCAGGATCCCGCGCCACGGCACGGCGCGCGAGTGCCTCGCGGCCTGCGCCGGCCAGGACGTGGAGCGCATCGCGTGACGCCTCCGGCGATCGTCAGCTCGGCGCTCCTCCTTGCGGCGTCGAACGTCTTCATGACGTTCGCGTGGTACGCGCACCTGAAGAACCTGGCCTCGAAGCCGTGGTGGCTCGCGGCGCTCGCGAGCTGGGGCATCGCGCTCTTCGAGTACCTGCTGCAGGTGCCGGCGAACCGCATCGGCTACGCCGAGCTCAACCTCCCGCAGCTGAAGATCATGCAGGAAGCGATCACGCTCACCGTGTTCGTGCCGTTCGCCGTCTTCTACATGAACCAGCCGGTGAAGCTCGACTATCTCTGGGCGGCGCTCTGCATCCTCGGCGCGGTGTATTTCATCTTCCGTGGATAAGTTCCGCTACCTCGTGGTGGAAGGGCCGATCGGCGCCGGCAAGACGACGCTCGCGCGGCGCCTCGCATCGCGGCTCTCCGCCGACCTGCTGCTCGAGCAGCCCGGGGAGAACCCGTTCCTCGGGCGCTTCTACGCCGACATGCCGCGCTACGCGCTGCCGGTGCAGCTCTTCTTCCTCTTCCAGCGCGCGCGCATGCTGGAGCCGCTCGCGCAGCCCGACCTGTTCGCCCGCCCGGTCATCGGCGACTTCCTGCTCGACAAGGACCCGCTCTTCGCGCGCCTCACGCTCTCGGCGGACGAGCTCTCGCTCTACCAGAAGATCTACGAGTCGGTGCGGCCGCGCTCGCCGGCGCCGGACCTGGTCATCTACCTGCAGGCGCCGGCCGACACGCTCATCGAGCGCGTGCGGCGCCGCTCCGCGGCCTATGAAAAGTCGATCAGCGAGGAGTATCTTGGCCTCCTCGCCGAGAGCTATGCGCGCTTCTTCCACCACTACACGGCGGCGCCGGTCCTCACCGTGAACTCCGAGAACCTCAATTTCGTCGAGCGCGACCCGGACTTCGAGCTGCTCGTGTCGCGCGTGCGCGGCATGAAGAGCCGCCGCGAGTTCTTCAGCCTCGGCTGATGCGCGTCGTACGCGACATCGCCGCGCTGCGCGCCGCGGTCGCCGCCGCCGGCCCGGTGGCCTTCGTGCCGACGATGGGGAACCTGCACGAGGGCCACCTCTCGCTCGCGCGGCTCGCGCGAGGGCACGGCCGCGCGGTCGCGGTGAGCATCTTCGTGAACCGCCTGCAGTTCGCGCCGGGCGAGGACTTCGAGCGCTATCCGCGGACCTTCGAGCGCGACTGCGCGCTCCTCGAGCAGGCGGGCGTGGAGCTGCTCTTCGCGCCGGACGAGCGCGTGCTCTATCCGCAGCCGCAGACCTTCCTCGTCAAGCCGCCGGGCCTCGCCGACGAGCTCGAGGGACAGTTCCGCCCGGGATTCTTCAACGGTGTCGCCACCGTCGTGCTCAAGCTCCTCAACGCGGTGCAGCCGGTGGCGGCGGTGTTCGGCAAGAAGGACTTCCAGCAGCTCGTGCTGGTGCGCGAGATGGCCCGGCAGCTCGACCTGCCGGTCGAGATCGTCCCCGGCGAGACGGTGCGCGAAGCCGACGGCCTCGCGATGAGCTCGCGTAACGGTTATCTTTCCGTCGCGGAGCGCGCCGAAGCACCGCGCCTCTTCCGCCTCCTGGATGACGTGCGCAAGGGCTCGCTCACGCCTCACGCCGCGATGGCGGCATTGCGCAAGGCAGGCTGGAAGCCCGATTACGTAGAAATACGACGCGCGAGCGACCTGGCGCTCGCGCAAGCGGGAGACCAGCAGCTCGTGGTGCTGGGCGCAGCCCGCCTGGGCGCGACGCGCCTCATCGACAACCTGGAGTTCGAGCCCCTCGCCTAGCCGGGATACGGCTCGAAGGTCATCGCCTCGACCGCGCAGCCCATCGCCTTGGCGAGGCCGTCCATGGCCTCGTCGGTGAGCTGCACCGGCTGGAACTCGGCGTCGCCGCCCTTCGAGGAGATGAACGCCTTGGCGGCGTCCTCGGTGTTCCACGTCACCACCGGGTCGGGGCTCACGCCAGCGACCTGGCGGCAGATCGGAAAACCGTCGGACTTGTAGACGATGGCGTACACGCGTCCCCCTCGACGTAATTTACCTGATGTGGCGGTGCGGCAACAAGTCGCCGTATCCGCCCGTCCCGCGGTTTGGCCCGCGCCGCAAACGGGCGTTTAATGCCGCATGCCCATCCGGGCTTATTCCATCTGGGAGAGGTCATGAGCAACCTGAAAGACGCGGTCGGACTGCGCGCGGGCTACGGCGACCCGCGCTCGGAGTTCGTCACCGAGTACGACGAGTCCACGGGCACCGCCTGGGGCTGGATGAGCCCGCGCGGCACGCCCTGCTTCACGCTAGGCCTGCTGAAGGACATCCGGGCGCACGACGCGGCCCTCGAGCGCAGCGGCGGCTGCGTCGAGATCGACGGCACCTGGAAGCCGGTGCGCTACTACGTGGGCGCCTCGCGCTCGAGCGGCGTCTACAACCTGGGCGGCGATCTCTCGCTCTTCATGATGCTCATCAAGGCGCAGGATCGCACCGCGCTCGCGAGCTACGCGCGCATGTGCCTCGACAACCTGCACCCGCGCATCGTGAACTACGGCTGCCCCGCGCTCACCACGATCTCGCTCGTGCAGGGCGACGCGCTCGGCGGCGGCTTCGAATGCGCGCTCACCTCCGACGTCATCGTCGCCGAGGAGAGCGCGAGCCTCGGCCTGCCGGAGATCATGTTCAACCTGTTTCCGGGGATGGGCGCCTACCAGCTGCTCTCGCGCCGCGTCGGCCCGCGCGCCGCCGAGGAGATCATCTTCGCCGGACGGCTGCTGAGCGCGAAAAAGCTGCACGAGATGGGCGTGGTGGACGTGCTCGCGAAAGACGGCCAGGGAGAGTCCGCGGTGCAGGACTGGATCACCGCCAACGCGCGCCGCAGGAACGGCATGCAGGGCGTGTTCCGCGTGCGCAACATCGCCCACCCCATCGCGCGCGCGGAGCTCGACGCCGTCGCCGAAGCCTGGGTGGACGCGGCGCTGCGCCTCGAGGAGCGCGATCTCAAGATGATGAGCTGGCTCGTGCGCGCGCAGCAGCGCCGCATGGAGCCGCAGCCCGCCGCGGCCGCCGGGGTATCCGCCGCGGCGTCGGCGTAGGAGGCGCCATGTCGACGCGAGTGCAGCGCCGCATCGAGAAGCAGCGCCGGCGCTATTACCGTTGGAACAACCTCAGGGCGATGTACGCCGCCTGGCGGCTCGCGCGCGATCCCGGCGCGACCCGGTTCGTCTTCCTGATCGGCGACGCGCAGGACAACATCGCCGAGTCCGAGCGCAGGCTCGGGCGCATGAACGACCCGTTCGCCGACCCGGCGCTCGAGGCGCTCTGGCAGGCGCGCTTCTCCACGCTGCCCTACGACCTCGACGCCCTGGGCAAGCTGCCGCCCGACACGCTCGGCGGCGCCTACGCGCGGCACATGAAGCAGGGCGGCTTCCGCGCCGACTATTACCGCGACGAGCGGCCGCGCCACCGCATGCAGTTCCTGCGCCAGCGCATGCGCCAGACGCACGACGTCTGGCACGTGCTGACCGGCTTCGGCGCCGACGAGTTCGACGAGGTCGGCATCCAGGGCTTCTACGCCGGGCAGTACACGAGCGCCATGGCGGCGATCATCGCGGCGGGCGCCTTCCTGAAGAGCATCCTGCGCGCCCGCTTCCGCGACCTGGAGAAGCACGTCGACGCGTTCTGCGAGGGCTATGTCGCCGGCAAGCGCGCCGAGCCGCTGCTCGCCGTGAAGTGGGAAGAGCTCTGGGAGGAGAAGCTGGAGACGCTGCGCCGGCGCTTCGGCATCGAGCTGCCGCGCCTGCGCCGCGCGCCCGCCGTGCGCGCGCTCAGGAACGCCGCGTGAAGGACGCTTGCTGCCGCGTGAACGGCAGCCTTAGGTGGCCTGCTGGCGCTGCTGCAGGTAGCGCTCGAGGGCCTCGGAGACGGCCGAGAGCTCCTGCGTGAGCTGCCGGACGAGCTGCGGTCCCCGGAGCCGCAGCTCCGAGTCGGCGCCCGCCCCGATCTCGGTGCACAGGCGCGCGAGGCGCTCGGCGCCGAGGCTCGCCGAGGAGCCCTTCATGGCGTGCAGGTGGGAGCGCAGCTCGCCGTAGTTGCGCGCCGCCGCCGCCGCCTCGATGCGCTCGATGAGCGCCTTGCTGTCGGCGACGAACACCCCGCAGAGCTTCTTCACGAAGCCCGGCGAATTGCTCAGCTCGCGCAGGTGCGCGAGCGTGTCGGTGTTGACCACGGGCAGCTCGGCCGCGGGCTTCTCCCGCGGCGCGGCTAGGGGCTGAGGCGCTTGCGCGCCGGCTTGCCGCCCGGCCGCGGCCGCGACCTCGTCGAGCAGGCGCCGCGCCTCGATCGGCTTGGGCAGGAAGCCGTCCGCGCCCGCATCGAGCGCCGCCTGCCTCGCCTCCGGCGTGACGTCGGCGGAGAAGATGAGCACCGGGATGCGCTCGGCCCCGCGCGTCATCATGCGCAGCGCCTGGAGCACTTCGAGGCCGCCCATGCGCGGCATGTTGCGGTCGAGGATCACGACGTCGTAGCGCTCGGCGTCGAGGCGCTCGAGCGCCTGCTCGCCGTCGCCGACGAGCGTCGCCTCGTGGCCGCCGCGCTCGAGGATCTTGCCGATCACCTGGCGGTTGGTCGCGTTGTCGTCGGCGACGAGGACGCGCGCCTTCTTCGCCGCGGCGCCGCGGCGCGCGTAGTCGCCCAGGCGGATGACGCGCTCGCGCCCCTCGTCCGCGCCGGCCGCGATCGAGTGCAGCACGTTGAAGAGCTGGCGCTTCTCGTAGGGCAGCTCGAGCACCGCCGCGAACCCTGCGGCGAGCGCCTCGAAGCGCGGCAGCGCGGCGTCGCGCGCCACGGCGAGCACGCACGGCGGCGCCGGATCGGGCGCCGCCCGGCGAAAGCGCGCCGCCATCCCGGTGTCGCGGTCGGCGCAGTAAAAGAGCGCGCTGTGGTAGGGCTGCGCGAGGCTGATCTCGGCAACCAGGCGCGAGGCGGCCTCCTCCAGCGTCGCGGCGGCGACCGGCAGCGCGCCCCAGCCGGCGAGCGCGCCCTCGAGCGGCGCGCGCTCCGCGTCCGGGAAGCCGACGAGCAGCACGCGCGCGCCGGCGAGATCGCCGACGCCGCCCGCCTGCTCCGGCTGCTTGTCGAACTCGATCTCGAACCAGAAGGTGGTGCCCAGGCCCACCGCGCTCTCCAGGCCGATGCGCCCGCCCATCAGCTCGACCAGCTGCTTGGCGATCGTCGTGCCGAGGCCGGTGCCGCCGAAGCGGCGCGTCGTGCTCTGGTCGGCCTGCGTGAAGCTGTCGAAGATGTGCGCCTGCGCCTCGGGCGCGATGCCGATGCCGGTGTCGCGGATGGAGAACTTCAGGCGCACGCGGGCCGCGGTCTCCGACTGCGCCGAGACGTGCACCGTGACGCTGCCGCGCTCGGTGAACTTGACGGCGTTGCCGATGAGGTTGATCAGGACCTGGCGCACGTGGTGCGCGTCGCCGCTCAGCGCCGGGGGCACGTCGGGCATGATGGACACCACGACGTCGATGCCCCGGGCGGCGGCCTGCGCGCCCAGGATGCGGCAGGTGCTGTTGATGAGCGCGTGCAGGTCGAAGTCCGCGCGCTCGACCGAGAGCTTGCCGGCCTCGATCTTCGAGAAGTCGAGCACATCCTCGACCAGCCCGAGCATGATGCGCGAGGAGCCGCGCAGCGTCTGCAGCATGTCGGCCTGCTCGCGGTTGAGGCTCGTGTCGCGCAGCAGGTCCGCCATGCCGATGATCGCGTTGAGGGGCGTGCGCAGCTCGTGGCTCACCACCGAGATGAAGCGGCGCTTCGCCTGGTTGGCGCTTTCCGCGCGCGCGAGCGCGTCGAAGAGCTGCGTCACCAGGCGCCTCACGTACAGGCTGAGCGCGATCAGGCCGACGAAGAGCCCCAGGCCGAGCACCCGGTGCTCGATCCAGAACTCGCTGAAGACGAGCGCGGTGCCGAAGCCCGCGAGGCAGAACGCGAGCGTGGCGACGAGGTAGCGCGTGCCGTAGCGAAAGCCGTTGGCGAGCGTGATCCACAGGTAGATCAGGTAGAGCGGCGCACCCGCCTCGCCGAACTCCATGAGCGTGTAGGTGACCATCGCCGCGTCGGCGGCCGCACCGAGGATGCGGCGCAGCGGCGACACCTGCCGGTCGGCCACCACGGCGACGATGATCCCGGCCGTGGCGAAGAGGTAGATGAAGTAGATCAGCCAGTGCGCCGCGTCCTGCGGGATCAGGTAGGCGCCGAAGATGAGCGAGTTCAGCAGGCGCACGAACGCCTGCTCGTGCTCGGTGTCCGGCCGCTCGCGCAGCCTCGCGCGCAGCGCGCCGAGCCCCGGCAGGCGGCTCAGGCCTTTTCCGACAGGGGCTGGCTGTCCCGCCATTCGTTCTGGATCCCGCTCACTTCCTGCTTCGCGCCGGCGAAGGCCTCGACCAGGCGCGGATCGAAATGCTTGCCGCGCTGCGCGAGCAGGTACGCGTAGGCGTCCTCGCTCGGCCAGGCCGGCTTGTAGGGGCGCACCGAGGTGAGCGCGTCATAGACGTCCGCCACCGCCACGATGCGCGCGCAGAGCGGGATGTGGTCGCCGACGAGGCCGTTCGGGTAGCCCGAGCCGTCGTACTTCTCGTGGTGGCCAAGCGCGATCAGCGCGCCCATGCGCACGTACTTCGACGCGCTGCCCTTCAGGATCTCGTGGCCGATCAGCGGATGGCGGCGCATCACGCTCCATTCGACCTCGTCGAGCTTGCCCGCCTTGAGGAGGATGCCGTCCGGAATCCCGATCTTGCCGATGTCGTGCAGCGGCGAGGCGAGCTCGATGGTCTCGGCTTCGTCGCGGTCCAGGCCGATCGCCGCGGCGATGAGCCGCGAGTAGCGCGACATGCGGATCAGGTGGTAGCCCGTCTCCTCGTCGCGGAACTCGCCCGCGCGCGCGAGGCGCAGCAGCGTCTCCTTCTCGCGGTCGCGCACCTCGCGCGTCGCGTCCTCGACCATGTGCTCGAGCAGGCGCCGGCGGTCCTCCAGCGCGAGCTGCTGGCGGCGCAGCGTGAGGAGGTTGCGGCAGCGCGCGACGCACTCGCGCGCATCGACCGGCTTGGTGAGGAAATCAGTGATGCCGGCGTCGAGCGCGGCGTAGCGCAGCTTGCGGTCGTCGTGCACCGTGACCATGACCATCGGCACGTGCTCGTAGCCCGCCACCGCGCGCAGGCGCTTCACGAGCTCGATGCCGTCCATGTCCGGCATCAGGTAGTCGAGCAGCACGAGGTCCGCGATGTGGCGCGTCGCCCAGACCACCGCGTCCACCGGGCGCGCGAAGCTCTCCACCGCGACGCGGTCGTCGAGCCCGCGCACCACCTGCTCCAGGATCGTCCGGCCGGTCGACTGGTCGTCCACGACCATCACCGTGTTGCGCGCCGCCGGCAGCACGCGCACTTGCGCCTTCTTCATTTCCTTCCCCCTGCCTGTTTCCTCTGCGAGCGTACCCGCGGCGCCGGAGGCTGTCCAGCAAGGCGGCGGCGCCGTGACGGAAGACACGCTAGCGGGCGAAGAAGCGGCCGATGAACTCGGCGCCCGGAATGGGCTTGCCGATGTGGTATCCCTGCACGCGATCGCAGCCCAGATGCGCGAGCGCCGACTGGATTTCGGCGTTCTCGACGCCTTCGGCGACGACGGTGAGCTCGAGGTTGTGCGCCAGCTCGACGAGCGAGCGCACGATCTTCGCGTGCACCGGCACCGAGAGCATGTCGCGCACGAACATGAGGTCGATCTTCAGCTCCTCGAGCGGCAGCTGCGCGAGGTAGTACATCGACGAGTAGCCGGTGCCGAAATCGTCGACCGAAAGCCGCACGCCGTAGGACTTCAACTCGTTCAGCGCGTCGTTCGCCGAGGCCTGGTCGACCAGCATGGCGGTCTCCGTGATCTCGACGACGAGGTTGCGCGCCGGCACGTCCCAGGTGCGCAACGCGCGGTCGATGAACGCGGGCAGGTCCGGCTCGCGCAGGTTCGAGGGCGAGATGTTCACGCTCACGGTAAACGCGGGGTCGAGCTTGACCGCCTTCGAGCACCACTGGATCGCGCTCGTGATGACCCAGAAGGTGAGCTGGTCCATCAGCCCCGCGGACTCGGCCACGGCGACCGTCCGGTTGGGCGGCACCGTGCCGAGCTCCTCGTCGGTCCAGCGCAGCAGCGCCTCGGCACCGATGACCCGCCCGGTGCGAAGGTCGAGCTGCGGCTGGAACGCGAGGCTGAGCGCATTTTCATGCAGCGCCCGGCGCAGGCGCTTCTCGTACACCGCCTCGTCGGCCGCCTTGGAGACCGCCTGGTCGGAGTAGATCGCGATGCGGTCGCGCTCGCCCAGCGCCGAGCGCTGCGCCGCCTTCGCGCGCTGCAGCAGCGCGTCGGCCTCGCCCGCGTGCTCGGGATAGAGCGCAATGCCGATCGACGCCTCCGCGGGGACGGTGCCGTTCCCCAGGCCGAGGGGCGGCGCGAGCACGGCCTGGATGCGGTGCGCAGCGAGCAGCGCCACGCTGGGCGACGAAGAGCGGCGCACGATGCACACGAACTCCTCGCGCGACAACGCCTCGACGCTGTCCTCGCTGCGCAGCGCCTGCCGGCGCAGCAGGTTCTCGATCGCGTTCGAGATGATGCCGCCCGCATGGAAGCCCTGCGCGGAATCGGTCCGCTCCACTCCGGCGCAGTGCACGAGCAGCAGCGCGAGCGGCTCGCCCGCGGCGCGCGCCTGCGCCACGATGCGGTCGAGGCGTGCGACCAGCGGAGTGAAGATCTCCGCGTCGTTCAGGCTGCGCAGCGGGGCGCGGAGCATGGCGTTAGAGGAAGTACTCCGCGGGGTCCATGGGGAGCGCGTCGGCGCGCATGGTGCGGCGGATGCGGTAGGGCTCGCCCGCGGAGGCCTTGGGCTCCTTCAGGAGGTCGAGCACCTTCTGCGGCCGCAGGGGACGCCGCTCGGCGTCGAGCACGACCATGACGCGGGGCTGCAGGCGCCGCACCAGGTTCTGCGCGATCACGATGCCGATCTCGCCGGTGTTCAGCTCGACGATGCTGCCCACCGGATAGATGCCGATGCACTGGATGAACTGCTCGACGAGCGCCTCGTGGAACAGCTTGCCGCGCAGGCGGTGCAGCTCGCCGAGCGCATTCGACGGCGAGAGCTGCTCTGCATACGGGCGGGCCGAGATCATCGCCGAATAGCTGTCGACGATGCCGGCGATCGCCCCGTAGATCGAAATCTCTGCGCCGCGCAGGCCGCGCGGATAGCCGCTGCCGTCCTGGCGCTCGTGGTGCTGGAGCACGACTTCCCGGACCTGGCGGAAAAAGTCGCTGCTCTCGCTGATCAGCTCGGCCGAATGCTTCACGTGATTCTTCGCCTCGTCGTACTCCTGCGGCGTGAGCACCTGCTTCTTGTAGAGCACCGCGTCGGGAATGCGCGTCTTGCCGACGTCGAGCAGGATGCCCGCCATGCCGAGGATGTCGAGCTGCTCGCGCGTGAGCTGCAGGAAGCGTCCGAACGCGATCATCAGGACCGAGGTGCTGACCGCGCGATCGAACTCGTACTGCCCCTTCTTGCGCATCTTGGCGAGCAGCATCATCGCGTCCGGATTGCGCACCACGCTTTCCGTGATCTCGTTCACCGAGCTCTTCAGGTGCCTCGCGTCCACCACGCCGTCGAAGCGCAGCCGGCTCGTCATGTCGTTCACGACCGCCTCGCACGCGGCGTAGACCGTCTTTGCCCTGGGGACCTCGACCTCCACCGGGGCGGACGGCGCCTTGTAGTGCGTCGTGCCGCGCAGGATGAGCGGGCCGGTCGTGTCCTTTCCCGGCGCGCTCGCGGCCGGCGCGCCCTCCTCGTCCACCATCACCCATTTGCAGCAGCCGCGCAGCTGCTGCAGCTGTTCGGGCGAGGTGATCGCGAATCCCTGGAATGCGAACGGCGTCCCGATCCACGGCCGGTCGAGCTCGGTGACGTACATCCCGACCCGCAGATCTGCGACCGCGACGCGCTTCGCTTTCATGCCGCAATCGTCGCACGCGCCAGCACCTGAGCTGCCCCGCGCGAGGTCATTTTGTGCAAGCCGCCGCTGCCCGGCGGAAAAAATTCACGAAGCCGGACAACGGGAAGCGCGCTCCGTCCGCGTCGCAGGCGCCGCGCCTAGGGGATCAGTGCCGGGCTGCCGCCTGCCGGCAGCCACTTCATCTCCGGCCGGTAGCCGCGGTGGCGCGCGGCCGCCGCGCACTGGTAGTGGAACGCGTAGCTCTCGGCGGACTCGGTCACGACACCCTCAGCGCTGACATGGCGCCATTTCCAGCGGTAGGTGTCGTCGTGTGCGATCTGGACGATCTGGCAGGCGGGCATGGAACGTTATACACGCGTCGCGCCTCCGGCGGACCGCGCGTGCAAACGGCAGCCTAAGTACTGGTGCCGGAAGAGAGAATCGAACTCTCATGACCTTGCGGTCGGCGGATTTTGAGGCCGGCCAAAGGGAAATGAGGTGATGCGATCAACCGGCGAAAAATGTTTTAAATCAAACTCGCAGCGCTTGCCGCGCAGTTTTTCCCAGTCTCAGCAAATGTCGATTTATCGAAATCTACGTCACAAGTACGACACAGGCCGATGATGTTTGTAATGGCTAGGCGTCATTTTTTCTCTCGCCGGTATTTCGTCTGGAAGCCATCGCGCTGTCAGGACATGGTTTAGCCGATGATCGCTTTGGGTTCCAGGTACTCCTGCAGCCCGAAGAGGCCGCCTTCTCGACCGATCCCCGACTGTTTGAACCCACCGAAGGGAGCAAATGGATCGTGACTTAATGTGTTGATCAGGACGCGGCCGGCAGCGAGTTTGCGCGCCACACGGGTGGCTCTTTCCGGATCCGCCGAGCTAACGTAGGCGATGAGGCCGAATTCGGTGTCATTGGCGATTTCAATGGCCTCGGCTTCCGTCTTGTACGTCAGTATCGAAAGGACCGGCCCGAAGATCTCTTCCTTCGCGATGCGCATCTCGCGGGTCACGTTGGCGAACACGGTGGGCTTCACGAAATTTCCACCCTCAAGTCCCTGGGGATGGCCTTCCCCGCCGATGACGAGCTCCGCACCTTCCTCGATCCCGGACTTGATGTATTCCTGCACGCGCTTGTATTGCTTTGTGCTGCCAATGGGCCGAGGGTGACGTCCTTGTCCCGCGGATCGCCCATTTTGATTTTTTCGACGACCGCCTTGGCCAATCGCTTCACCTCGTCGAGCCGGTCCTGGGGCACTATCAGACGCGATGCCGCGATGCAGGCCTGCCCGTTATTCAAATAGCAGGCGTTGACGGCCATCGGGATCGCCGTGGAGAGATCGGCGTCATCCAGGATGATGTTGGGCGACTTGCCCCCGAGCTCCAGCGTCAAGCGCTTCATTGTGTCGAGGGAGTTCTTGGCGACCAGCTTTCCGATCGGCGTCGAACCGGTGAAAGCGATTTTCTGAATGTCGGGACTTCTCGCTAGCTCCGTCCCGACGACCTCGCCGAGGCCCGTCACGACATTGATGACGCCAGGAGGCAATGCGGCTTCATGAAAGGCCTCCATCAGCACTTCCGTTTGCATCGCGCTCATCTCGCTGGGCTTGATGACCACCGTGCATCCGGCAGCGATCGCCGGCGCCACCTTGATCGCGATCGAGCCAGCGCTCGAATTCCATGGCGTAAATATGCCCACGACGCCAGCCGGCTCCATCACGACCTTAGATGTGCCGACCGTTTTGACCAAGTCAAAATTTTCGAGGACCTCCTTGAAGTGCAGGAAGATGTTCGCCGCGAGGTTGTTGGAGCCCTTCGCACGGTCTTGCGGCGCACCGTATTCCACGACCGTCGCCTCAACCAGGCGATCCATTCGCCTGGCCACGGCGTCGTGCAGCCGCTGCAGAAGCTCAATGCGGTATTCCTTGCTACTTTGCGAAAACGTGTCGAAGGCCTCTTTCGCAGCACCGATCGCTTTTCGGGTGTCGAATTCGTCTGCCATGGTGACCTTGCCGATGACCTTGTTGTCGGTTGGGTTCACCAGATCGACGACCTGGGTTCCATGGGGCGTGACGAACTGCCCGTTGATATAGGCGCGATCAAAGAGTCTCACGCGAGCCGTGGTGTCAGGTGTTTTCATAAATCGCCCTCGAGGTCCGATTAAGTTTAAGTGGTAGAGCATTTCCTATTGCGCAGGAGGTAGAGAACACCTGCGATCAGCGAACCTCCCGGGAGCAAGAGCTCGATCAACAAGTACGGCCCGAGGGCATGGATCAGATCAAGAGGGCTTCGCTTTTGCATCGGATGTCTCCTTGCGTGGAGACGAATTTTGGGTGTACGCTGGTATGGCAGCAATGACATGTATCCCTTTAAAACTGCCATGCGCCAGAGCAACGCACGTCACATAGTCATCACGGCCTATCAAGGCGTGTCCCTGCTCGATCTAGCCGGGCCGCTCGAGGCCTTCCGGATCGCGTCCTCGTTCGAGGGGCCGCGGGGCCGCCGCATGGTGTATGAGTGTTCTGTGGTCTCAGTGCGTGGCGGCGCTATCGGGACTGCCGACGGTGTCGAGATCGTTACCCGGTCCATACGGCAAGTGGCGAAGGCATCGATCGACACCCTGATCGTCCCCGGGGCTTTTAATGTCGACGATGTGACGCGAGACCGGGAGCTCGTGCGATGGGTGGCCAGAAAAGCGCCCGCATGCCGGCGTGTCTGCTCGGTATGCGTCGGTAGCTTCCTGCTTGCAGAAGCGGGGCTGCTTGATGGGCGGCGTGCTGCTACTCACTGGATGCACGCGCCACTGCTCGCGACCCGTCATCCGCGCGTGTCAGTCGAGCCGGACGCGATCTTCGTGCGCGACGGAAGGGTATGGTCCTCCGCCGGCGTGACGACCGGGATTGATCTCGCGCTTGCGCTAATCGAGCAGGATGCAGGGCGAGAAATCGCGATGAATGTTGCCCGTATCTTGGTGGTCTACCTGAAGCGCTCCGGTGGTCAATCGCAGTACAGCGCCTTGTTGGCGGCGCAGGCTGAATCCGAGTCGGAGAGCTTCGGCAAGCTCGAACAGTGGATCGCCGAGAACCCGAAGAGGGACATCACAGTCGAGAAGCTCGCCGAGCGGGTTCACATGAGCCCCCGAAACTTTGCGCGCGTCTACGCGCAGAAGCGCGGTCGCACACCGGCCAAGGCGGTCGAGGCAATTCGAGTGGATGCGGCTCGCCGTCGGCTTGAAGAGACTGAGGACCGAATCGCCTCCATCGCTGAACAATGCGGGTTCGGTAGCGAAGAGCAGATGCGCCTCGCCTTCCTCCGTGCCCTGAAGATTCCGCCGAGGGACTATCGCAAGCGGTTTTCCTCGCCTGCGTCGTTATCGCGATTTCCGGCCGGTGTATAACATGCACTCGCTCGCCACGCCCTCGCGGATGATCTCGGCGAGACGCAGCGTGCCGGGTCCGGCGTGCTCGCGGTCGGCGAACACGAGGTAGAGCTCGGCGAAGCGCTCCCCGCCCTCGCGCAGCGGCAGCGCCTTCAGCGCGCCCGACTTCAACTCGTCGCGGATTTTTTCTTCCGGCAGCCACGCGAAGCCGTAGCCGGCGCGCGCGGCCTCGATCGCGGTGGCGATGTGGCTCACGGTCCAGCGCTGCGTCACTTCCACCGAGGTGGGGTTGCCGCGCTCAGGGCTCGTCTCGCGCACGACGAGGTGGCGATGCGAGCGCAGGTCGCGCAGCGTGATCTTTCGCCCGAGCTTGTGCAGCGGATGCTTCGGGCTCGCCACCATGATGAAGCGCAGGCGCATGAGCGCATCGCCGAGGAATCCGGGCGGGATGCTCGCGAAGATAGCGAGGTCGGCCTGCCCCGCGGAGAGCGCGTCGGTCTTGTGGCCGAGCACCGTCTCGATCACCTCGATGCGCGTGTGCGGGCTCTCCTCGCCGAACTTGTCCAGGCACTGCAGCAGCAGCCATGACGGGAAGATGATCTCGAGGGCAACGCGGATCTGCGCCTCCCAGCCGGCGGAGATCCTTTTTGAGGAGCGCTCGAGCGAGGCCGCCTCGTCGAGCAGGTAGCGCGCGCGGCGGTAGAGGAGCTCGCCCGTGGGCGTGAGCGCCGCCTTGCGCCCCGCGATCTGGAAGGCCTTCACGCCGAGCTGCGATTCCACCTGCTGCACGGCGTAGGTGACCGAGGACTGGCTCTTGTGCAGCTTCTCCGCCGCCTTCGCATAGCCGCCCGCCTCGACGACCGCGGCGAGCGCGCCCCACTGGTCCAGCGTAATCCTCGGCTCGGGCATATATCTATCCACTAGATGAATATGGTCCTAATTTTGAACTTTTATATCTAATCTCTCAATAGCATAGTGGAGGCATGAAAAACATCCTCAGCATCCACAAGCAAGGCGAAGGGCACTGGGTCGGCGACGGCTTTCCGGTGCACACGGTGTTCCATTACCAGGAGCGGCCCGAGCTCTCGCCGTTCTTGCTGCTCGACCATGCGGGGCCGGTGGATTTCCCGCCGTCGGCCAAGCCGCGCGGCGTGGGCTGGCATCCGCACCGCGGCTTCGAGACCGTGACTGTGGTGTACGACGGCGAAGTCGACCATCACGACACCGCGGGCAACGGCGGCAGCATCCGAGCCGGGGACGTGCAATGGATGACCGCGGGCGCGGGCCTGCTGCACAAGGAGTTCCACAGCCCCGCCTTCACGAAAAACGGCGGCCGCTTCGAGGTGCTGCAGCTCTGGGTGAACCTGCCGGCGAAGTCGAAGCTGACCGCGCCGCGCTACCAGGAGCTCGTGGCGAAGGACATTCCCGTCGTGCCGCTGCAAGGCGACGCGGGCTCGGTGCGCGTCATCGCGGGCGAGTTCGGCGGCGCGAAGGGACCGGCGCGCACGTTCACGCCGGTGAACCTCCTCGACGTGCGGCTGCGCGCGGGCAAGCGCGTGAAGCTCGACCTCAAGGACGGCTTCACCGCTTCGCTCTACGTGCTGAAAGGCAAGGTCGTGTTGAACGGCAGCGAAGCGGCAGCCGAGACCGAGCTCGTGATCCTCGATCGCGAGGGCGACGAGGTCACGATCGATTCGAGTACCGATGCGACCGTGTTCGTGATGAACGGCCAGCCGATCAACGAGCCGGTGTACGGCTACGGACCGTTCGTGATGAACCAGCCCGAGGAGATCGAGCAGGCCTACCGCGACTTCCGCGCCGGCAAGCTCGGGACGATTCCAACCCTTAGCGAGGAAGAGGTATAGCCATGAAAACCCTGCTGCAGATCCGTTCCAGCATTTTTTCCGACGGCGGCCAGTCGAGCCGCCTCGCCGAGCGCTACGTCGCCGCGTGGCGCGATGCGAACCCGGGCGGCAACGTCATCGTGCGCGATCTCGCGCGCGACCCGGTGCCGCACCTTGACGCGGCGCGCTTCGGCGCTTTCCTCGCCAAGCCCGGCGATCGCACGCCGGAGCAGCAGGCGGTCGTCGACTTTTCGGATGCGCTCATCGCCGAGCTGAAGCAGGCCGACGTCGTGGTGCTGGGGCTCCCGATGTACAACTTCGGCCTGCCCTCGCAGCTCAAGGCCTACTTCGACCACGTCGCACGCGCCGGCGTGACTTTCCGCTATACCGAGAAAGGGCCGGTCGGGCTTCTCACGGGAAAAGAGGTCTACGTTTTCGCGGCGAGGGGCGGCTTGTATGCGGGGACGCCGAACGACAGCCAGACGCCGTACATCCAGGGCTTCCTCGGATTCCTCGGCATGACCGACGTGCAGTTCGTCTATGCCGAAGGCCTGGCGATCAGCGAGGCGTCTAAGCAGCAGGGCCTCGCTAAGGCGCATGCACAGATCGACGGGATCGCACCGACCGTCCTTGCAGCGGCTTAGGTTTTCAAGTGGTATCGCGGTTGATGCTGGTCCCAGACGTGGAGCACAATTCCGCCCTTACCTCGAAGAAAGGATACCCGGTGAACCGAGAGACCGTGGCTACTCGCCGCAAGGCGTCGCTCAGCACCCCGACCGGCCTTGGCAAGGCCGCGACGAAAGATATCTCCGGCGCACTGAACGCGCTGCTTGCCGACGTATTTGCTCTCTACATGAAGACCAAGAACTTCCACTGGCACATGTCGGGGCCGCATTTCCGCGACTATCACCTGCTGCTCGACGAGCAAGCCGACCAGCTCTACGCCATCACCGATACCATCGCAGAGCGCGTGCGAAAGGTGGGCGGCACGACGCTGCGCTCCATCAAGCACGTGGGCGCACTGCAGCGCATCGACGACAACAATGCCGACTACGTCACAGCGCCCGATATGCTCGCGGAGCTGCGCGACGACAACGAGCGCCTCGCCGGCTTCATGCGCCAGGCGCACGGCCTGTGCGACGAGCACGGCGACGTGGCGACGGCAAGCCTGCTCGAAGTCTGGATCGACGAAGCCGAGAAGCGCGTGTGGTTCCTCTTCGAGGCTGTTCGACATAACAAAGGCGATTGAGCAATGGCCAAATCCACCAAAGATTCGCACGTCTTCGGTCACATCGAGGCCCTCGTGGCCGAGGAGCACAAGCTCTTTGAGCACGGTGAACTGGATACCGAGCAGAAGAAGCGCCTCATCGAAGTGCAATCGGAACTCGACCGCTATTGGGATCTGTTGCGGCAAAGGCGCGCGTTGCGCGAATTCGGCCGAGACCCGTCGGAGGCACACGAGCGGGACGCTGCTACGGTCAAAAAATACCTCGGATGAGTTGCGCCCATCTTGGCGCAGTTAAAACCGACCAGCCTCGCACTGACGGCTGCGAAGAGTGCTTGAAGATGGGCGATTCTTGGCTGCACCTGCGCCTGTGCCGCACCTGCGGCCATGTCGGCTGCTGCGACAACTCCAAAAACAAGCACGCGACGAAGCACTTCCACTCAACCAAGCACCCAATCATTACCTCGCTCGAGCCCGGCGAAGGCTGGAGCTGGTGCTATATCGACGGGGCGGAGGTGGAGCTCCCATGAGCGAGCCGAACTCGCCGACGCTCGAGGCGCGCCGCGCACAGATATTTCCGGTGTTTGCGGCCGGCGCATTGTGTGCAGGGCGCAGTTCGACGTCGTAGGAAGGTATGGAAATATCCAAACGTAATCTGCTGGTCGCGGCCGGCAGCGCAGCGTTGATCGCGATGGTCGGCCCGGTTCAACGAAGCTCGGCGCAGTCACTTGCGTCTGGAGCATCCCCGGATTTGATCGTACACAACGCGAAGGTGACCCCGCTGCAGGACGGCCAGCCCGAGGTGCAGGCTTTCGCTGTAGTCGGCGAAAAAATCGCGGCGGTCGGCAGCGAGGCCCAGGTCATGGCCCTGCGAGGCGCGAATACGCGCGTCATTGATGCCGGAGGACGGCGTGTGATCCCCGGCCTCAACGACTCGCACTTCCATCTCGTGCGTGCCGGACGCGACTACAACCTTGAGCTCCGCTGGGACGGGGTTGAATCACTGCAGCGCGGGCTGCAAATGATCCGTGAGCAGGCAATGCGCACGCCGAAAGGCCAGTGGGTGCGCGTGCTCGGTGGCTGGTCTCCTTATCAGTTCCGGGAGAAGCGCATGCCGACAGTCGCCGAATTGAATGCCGCAGCGCCAGACGTCCCCGTCTATGTGCTCTTCGCTTACAGCGAGGGCCTGCTCAACCGAGCCGGGGCCGCTGCACTTGGGCTGACGCCCGAGAGCCAGCCGCCGCAGGGCGGGAGCTACGAGTTTATCGACGGCGGCGTCATCCTCCGAAAGCCCGCGGCAGTCTATTCCCCGATTGGAAAGCTGCCAGCGCTTTCGGCCGAGGACCAGGTCAATTCCACGCAGCACTTCTTCCGCGAGCTTAATCGCTTTGGGTTAACCAGCGTCATCGATGCAGGCGGAACCAACCTTCCTTATCCCGACGACTATCACGCTCTGGCGAAGCTTGCCGCCCGGCCTTCGTTTCCGATCCGGATATCAAACCTGCTGTTTGCGCAACGGCCAGGAACAGAGCGCGAGTTCTATGAAAAATTGAGCGCGGAGGAGAAGCGCTATGCGCATCTCGCACCCGAGCACCTGAAGGAGTACGCCGAGCGTGTCAACTTCGGCGCTACGTCACAAATACGGCACAAGCCGGAGGTGACGAAGGCCGAAGCAGTGGCGTAAGTACTGGTGCCGGAAGAGAGAATCGAACTCTCATGACCTTGCGATCGGCGGATTTTGAGTCCGCTGCGTCTACCAGTTCCGCCATTCCGGCCGCGGGGACCGCGGGTGGCGGAAATTATAATTGCGCGCGATGCTCGTCTCCGAGTTCGACTACGAGCTGCCGGGCGAGCTCATTGCGCAGCATCCTGCCGCCGAGAGGGCCGCGAGCCGGCTGCTGCACCTCGACGCCCGCTCGGGCGCGCTGCGCGACCTGCGCTTTTCCGACTTTCCCGGGCTGGTGGACGAGCGCGACTGCCTGGTGCTCAACGACACGCGCGTCATCAAGGCGCGCCTCGCGGCGCGCAAGACGAGCGGCGGCAAGGCGGAGATCTTCGTCGAGCGCGCGCTCGACGCGCGCCACGCGCTCGCCCTGATGCGCGCCGGCCATTCGCCGAAGCCGGGCGCCGAGTTCATCGTCGGCGAGGACGTGCGCGTGCGCGTCGAGGGGCGCGCCGAGGATCTGTACAAGCTGGAGTTCTCGCAGGACATCGATGGCGTGCTCGAGCGCCACGGCGCGGTGCCGCTGCCGCCCTACATCACCCATCGCCCCGAGGCGCAGGATAGCGAGCGCTATCAGACCGTCTATGCGGCGCGGCCGGGCGCAGTGGCGGCGCCCACGGCGGGCCTGCATTTCGATGAAAGCACGCTCGCGGAAATAAGGAAGAAAAAGGCGACGCTCGCGAAGCTCACCCTGCACGTCGGCGCCGGAACCTTCCAGCCGGTTCGCGGCGAGACGGTGGAAGAGCACCGCATGCACAGCGAGCGCTACTCGATCCCCGCATCGACGATCGAGGCGATCGCCGGCAAGCGGGTGCTCGCGGTCGGCACGACGTCCTTGCGCGCGCTCGAGACCTGGAAGCTCACCGGCAAAGCCGAGGGCGAGAGCGATCTTTTCGTCACGCCGGGCTTCCGCTTCCAGGTCGTGGAGCGGCTGCTCACGAACTTCCACCTGCCGCGCTCGACGCTCCTCATGCTGGTCTGCGCGTTCGCCGGCATGGAGGCGACCCGCAAGGCGTATGCGCACGCCGTGGCGCAGCGCTATCGCTTCTTCTCCTACGGCGACGCCATGCTCATCGAGCGCGGCTGATGTCGCACTTCACGGTCCGCTCGACTTGCGGAAATGCGAGAAGAGGCGCGCTCAGGCTCGCGCACGGAGTCGTCGACACGCCCGCGTTCATGCCGGTCGGCACCTACGGCTCGGTGAAGGCGATGTCGCCCGAGGAGCTGAAGGCGATCGGCGCGCAGATCGTGCTCGGCAACACGTTCCACCTCTGGCTGCGCCCGGGGCTCGACGTCGTGCGCAAGCACGCCGGCCTGCACCGCTTCATGGGCTGGAGCCTGCCGATCCTGACCGATTCGGGCGGCTTCCAGGTCTTCAGCCTCGGCGCATTGAGGAAGATCTCCGAGGAAGGGGTGCGCTTCGCGTCTCCGGTGAACGGCGACCCGCTTTTCCTCACGCCCGAGATCTCGATGGAGATCCAGCAGGCGCTCGACAGCGACATCGCGATGGTGTTCGACGAGTGCACGCCGTATCCCGCCACGGAGAAGGAAGCGGCGGATTCGATGCGCTTGTCGATGCGCTGGGCGGCAAGGTCCAGGAATTCCTTTAAGGGGAAAAATCTTCTCTTCGGGATCGTGCAGGGCGGCATGTACGAAAATCTGCGCGACGCATCGCTCGCGGCGCTGGTGGACATCGGCTTCGACGGCTACGCGATCGGCGGCCTCTCGGTGGGCGAGCCGAAGGAGGACCGCTCGCGCATCATCGGGCACGCGGCTCCGGGACTGCCTTCGGGCAAGCCCCGCTATCTGATGGGCATGGGTACGCCCGAGGACATCGTCGAGGCGGTCGGGATGGGTATCGATCTCTTCGATTGCGTGCTGCCGACGCGCAACGCGAGGAACGGCTGGCTCTACACGCGCTTCGGCGACATCAAGATCAGGAACGCGCGCTACCGCGACGACACCGCGCCGCTCGACGAGACCTGCGCCTGCTATACCTGCCGCAACTTCAGCCGCGCTTACCTCTATCACCTGCAGAAGGCGAACGAGATCCTCGGCGCGCGGCTGAATACGCTGCACAACCTCTTCTACTATCAGCAGCTGATGGCCGAGCTTCGCCTCGCGATCGAGGCGAACGGCTTCGCGGAGAAAGCCAAGGCAATCCTGTCCGAGCGTAAGCGGCTGTTATAATTCGCCGTTTTTCTCCGACCGGAGTCCGCAGTGTTCATCTCATCCGCATACGCGCAGGCCGCCGCAGCCGGCGGCGAGGCCGGCTTCATGAGCTTCCTGCCGATCATCCTGATGTTCGTGCTGCTCTACTTCCTGATGATCCGGCCGCAGATGAAGCGCGCCAAGGAGACGAAGCAGATGATCGAGGCGCTGCAGAAGGGCGACGAGGTGATCACCGCCGGCGGCGTGCTCGGGCGCATCACGAAGATCTCGGACCCCTACCTGAGCGTCGAGATCGCGCCGAACACCGAGATCACGGTGCAGAAGGCGGCGGTGCAGACCGTGCTGCCCAAAGGCACGCTGAAGAGCGTCGCGGGCTAGCCGGGGCGGAAGAGCAGGCCGCGTGAACCGCTATCCCCTCTGGAAGTACGTGCTGATCGGCGTCGTCGTCCTGGCGGCGGCGCTCTACACGGCGCCGAACTTCTTCGGCGAGTCGCCCGCGGTGCAGGTGTCGAGCGGCAAGTCCACGGTGAAGATCGACACCGCGCTGATGGCGCGCGTCGAGGACATCCTCAAGCAGGACAAGGTGCCCTACACCGGCGCGCTGCTCGAGCCGACCGGCGTGCGCGTGCGCCTCACCGACACGGACACGCAGCTGCGCGCGAAGGACGCGCTGCAGCGCGCGCTCAACCCGGACCCGCAGAACGAGACCTACGTCGTCGCGCTGAACCTGCTGCCCGCCTCGCCCAACTGGCTCACCGCCATCCACGCGCTGCCGATGTACCTCGGCCTCGACCTGCGCGGCGGCGTGCACTTCCTGCTGCAGGTGGACATGCAGGCCGCGATCACCAAGCGCCTGGAGAGCCTCGCCGGCGACCTGCGCTCGCAGCTGCGCGACAAGAACATCCGCCACGGCGGCATCACGCGCGAGGGGCAGACGCTGCGCGTGCGCTTCCGCGACGCCGCCACGCGCGAGCAGGCGCGCGAGCTGATCCTGAACACCCTGCCCGACCTCGCCGTCGTCGAGCGCGAGGACGGCCAGGACTTCCTGCTCGTCGGCTCGCTCAAGCCGAGCGCGATCAAGACCACCCAGGACTACGCGCTCAAGCAGAACATCACCACGCTCCACAACCGGATCAACGAGCTCGGCGTCGCCGAGCCGATCATCCAGCAGCAGGGCGCCGACCGCATCGTGGTCGAGCTGCCCGGCGTGCAGGACACCGCCAAGGCGAAGGACATCCTCGGGCGCACCGCGAGCCTCGAGATCCGCATGGTGGACGAGGAGAAGATGAACCCCGCCACGCTCCTCGAAGCCTCGCGCGGCCAGGTGCCCTTCGGCGACGAGTACTACGTGGAGCGGAACGGCCAGCCGGTGCTGGTGAAGAAGCAGGTCGTGCTGACCGGCGACCGCCTCACCGACGCGCAGGCCGGCTTCGACCAGCAGACGAACGAGCCCGCGGTGCACCTGCGCCTCGACGGCCAGGGCGCGCGCATCTTCCAGGAGGTGACGCGCGAGAACGTCGGCAAGCGCATGGCCATCCTGCTGATCGAGAAGGGCAAGGGCGAGGTGATCACCGCGCCGGTCATCCGCAGCGAGATCGGCGGCGGCCGCGTGCAGATCTCCGGGCGCATGAGCACCACCGAGGCGAACGACGTCGCGCTGCTCTTGCGCGCGGGCTCGCTCGCCGCGCCGATGGAGATCATCGAGGAGCGCACCGTCGGCCCGAGCCTGGGCAAGGACAACATCGCCAAGGGCTTCGCCGCGACCCAGCACGGCTTCATCGCGATCGTCGTCTTCATGTCGATCTACTACGTGCTCTTCGGCGTGATCTCGGCGCTCGCGCTCGGCGTGAACCTGCTGCTGCTCGTCGCGCTGCTCTCGCTGCTGCAGGCGACGCTCACGCTGCCCGGCATCGCCGCGATCGCGCTCACGCTCGGCATGGCGATCGACGCCAACGTGCTGATCAACGAGCGAATAAGGGAGGAACTGCGTGGGGGTTCTACACCCCAGGCGGCTATCGCCGCGGGGTACGAACGGGCCTGGGCCACGATCCTCGACTCCAACGTGACGACGCTCATCGTCGGGCTCTCGCTCCTCATGGTGCCGGGCGCGGTGCGCGGCTTCGCGGTGGTGCACTGCCTGGGGATCATGACCTCGATGTTCTCGGCGGTCGTCGTCTCGCGCGGCCTCGTGAACCTGCTCTACGGGCACCGCCGCCGCGTCGCCCGGCTCTCCATCGGCAACACGGCATGGAAGTGATCGCCTAGATGGAATTCTTCAAGATCCGCCGCACGATCCCCTTCATGCGGCACGCGCTGGTGTTCAACGTGATCTCGCTCGTCACGTTCCTCGCCGCGGTGTTCTTCCTCGTGCACAAGGGGCTCAACTTCTCGATCGAGTTCACCGGCGGCACGCTGGTCGAGGTCGGCTACCAGGACACCGCGCAGGTGGACGCCATCCGCCAGGCGCTCGACCGCGGCGGCTACAAGGCCGAGGTGCAGAACTTCGGCTCCTCGCGCGAGGTGCTGATCCGCCTGCACCTCGCCAAGGACCAGTCGAGCGCCGACCTGTCGCAGAAGGTCCTCACGGTGCTCAAGCAGCAGGACCCGAGCGCGGAGCTGCGCCGCGTCGAGTTCGTCGGCCCGCAGATCGGCAAGGAGCTGGTCGACGTCGGCTCGCTCGCGCTCCTCGTCACCGCGGTCGGCATCGTGCTCTACCTGTGGCTGCGCTTCGAGTGGCGCTTCGGCCTCTCGGCGATCATCGCCAACCTGCACGACGTGGTCATCATCCTGGGCTGCTTCGCCTTTTTCCAGTGGGAGTTCTCGCTGCCGGTGCTCGCCGCGGTGCTGGCGGTGCTCGGCTACTCGGTGAACGAGTCGGTGGTGGTGTTCGACCGGGTGCGCGAGAACTTCCGCAAGATGCGCCGCGCGAGCACCCCCGAGGTCATCGACAGCGCGATTACCGGCGTCATCTCGCGGACCATCATCACGCACCTCTGCACGCAGATGATGGTGACCACGATGCTCCTCTTCGGCGGCCCGGCGCTGCACTATTTCGCGCTCGCGCTCACCATCGGCATCTGCTTCGGCATCTACTCGTCGGTGCTGGTGGCGAGCCCGCTCGTCATGTGGCTCGGCGCGCGCCGCGACCAGTTCATCAAGCCGGCGCGCAAGGACCGGCGCGACGAGCACGAAGGCGCCGTCGTCTAGCCGCCCCGCGCGCGCCATGCGCACCCCGGCCGCGCTCATCCTGGCGATGGGCTTCCTCGTGCTGTTCGTCGGCGGCGGCGCGCGCTTCGGCATCGGGCTCGCGTTCAAGCCGATGGTCGAGCAGCTCGGCTGGACGCGCTCCGACCTCGGCCTCGCGGTCGGCGTCTACATGGTGGTGTCCGCCGCGGCGACCTTCGCGGGCGGGCGGCTCGCCGACCGCACGAACCCGAAGCTGCTGCTCGCGCTCGGCTCGCTCATCGGCGGCATCGGCATCGGGCTGATGGCGGCGACGTCGCGTCCCTGGCACGCGGTGCTCTTCTACGGCCTCGTCTTCGCGCTCGGCAACGGCGCCGCCTCCATGGCGCCGGTCGGCGTGATGGTGACGCGCGCGGCGCCGCAGCGCGCCGGCCTCGCCAACTCGGTCGCCATGTCGGGAATCATGGTCGGCCAGCTCGTGATGGTGGCGGCGCTGACGCTGGTGCTCGCGGCCTCGGGATGGCGCTCGGTCTTCGTCTGGCTCGCCGCGGCGCACGCCGTGCTGCTCGGCGTGCTCGTCTTCGCGCTGCCCTCGGAGCGGCAGGAGCCGCGCCCGGCGGGCAGCGCGGCGGACCTCGGCCTCGCCGAGGTCGCGCGCTCGCGCGCGTTCTGGCTGCTTCTGGGCATCTACGCGATCTGCGGGCTGGACGACTTCTTCGTCGCGACGCACGTCGTCGCGCTCGCCCAGGACAAGGGCGTCCCGGCGCTCATCGCCGGCAACCTCCTCGCCGCGATGGGCCTGTGCGGCCTGCTCGGCGTGCTTCTCGCCGGCGCCCTGAGCGACCGCCTCGGCGCCGCCGCCGTCACGGCGATCACCTTCGCGCTGCGCGTCGGCGTCTTCGCGCTCTTCATCGCGAGCCCCTCGCCCGCGACCATCGCCATCATGGCGCTCGTCTTCGGCGCCACCTTCCTCGTCACCGCGCCGATGACCGTGCTCTTCGTGCGCGACTGCTTCGGCACCCGCCACCTCGGCGCCCTCACCGGCCTCATCACGATGGTCCACCAGGTCTTCGGCGGCGTCGGCGCCTACGGCGGCGCCCTCATCTTCGACCGCACCGGCTCCTACGACGCCGCGTTCGCCATCATGCTGGCCGCCTCGGCGCTCGCTTTGGGCCTCTCCCTCGCCGTCCGCCCAAAAAATGTTCTGACATAGGGACCCCCGGCCGCCTTTTCAAGGGGCTTGAAGCGCGCCGGCCCCGCCCATATACCCGCTCTGCCCTCAACTCTGGAGGAGAGAGCGATGGAGTATTCCCTTTTCCCGCGCGACCTGTTCTCGGAGCTCGAGCGCCTTCAGCGGCAGATCCAGCAGGCGGTCGAGCTCTCGCCGAGCATCCGCGGGTTCAACCGGGGCGGCTTCCCGGCGCTGAACGTCGCGAGCACGCCGGAATCGGCCGAGGTCTACGCCTTCGCGCCGGGCCTCGATCCGGGCAAGATCGAAGTGCAGCTCGAGCGCGGCGTGCTCAGCATCTCGGGCGAGCGCAAGCCCGAACTGCCGGCGGACGAAGGCTCGAGCGTGCACCTGAACGAGCGCTTCGCCGGCCGGTTCCACCGCGTGATCTCGCTTGCCGACGATCTCGATCCGAACGAGGTGCGCGCCACCTACCGGGAAGGCGTCCTGCACATCAGCATCAAGCGTCGGGAATCGGCGATTCCGCGCCGGATCAATATCACCTGAAAGGGGCGAGCCCATGAGCGAGCAAGACGTAACCAGGCGGGAAGAAGAGACCGCGTCCGAACAGCCGGGCCTGCTGCCGCCGGTCGATGTATTCGAGGATGCGGCGGGCATCACCGTCTACGCCGACGTGCCGGGCGTGACGCGCGAAAATCTGGAGGTGCACGTGGAGGGGGACAACCTCTTCCTCGAGGGCAAGATCGCGGTGGAGATGCCCAAGGAGCTGGAGGCGACGCACGTCGAAGTGCCGCGTTCGCGCTACCGGCGGGTGTTCGCGCTCTCGAGAGAATTCGACACGGGCAAGCTCACTGCGGACCTGAAGAACGGGGTGCTGAGGCTCCGCATCCCGAAGGCCGAGCACGCCAAGCCGAAGCGCATCCAGGTCAGCGCCGAATGATCAGACGCCTCAGCGCTTAGGCGACCAGCGGTACGCCTTCTCGCAAGCGCCGCCCATGAGCATCGCGCGCTCGCTCGCGCTGAGGCGATCGGTCTTGAGGAAGGGCTCGACGGCCTGCTTGTAGTTGACGACGGCGAAGGCGCGCGTCCAGTCGGTGCCCCAGAGGCAGCGCTCGAAGCCCCAGGCATCGAAGACGCGCTTGAGCGGATCCCAGATGTCCGGGTAGGGATAGGGCCGCTGCGAAAGCGTGCAGGCGCCGCTCACCTTGATGACGCAGTTCTTGCGCTTCGCGAGCTCGAGGACTTTCGGCAGCTCGGCCCAGGGCTGCGGCGGTGCGGGCGGCGTGCGCGGCTGCTGGATGCCGAGGTGGTCGATGATGAAGCGCGTGTCGGGATGGCGGTCGATGACGGTCCTCGCGACCTCGAGGTTGCCCCAGCAGTGCACGTTCACCGGCAGGTCGTGCTTCACCGCCTCGCGCAGGATGCGCGCGATGCCGGGATGGTCGGCCGGATAGTTTTCCCGCGTCGTCAGCATGATGCGGATGCCCACGGCGCCGGGCGTCTTCTTCCAGTCGGCGATGACCTCCGCGACCTGCGGGTCGTCGGGATTGACCGGCTTCACGATCGCCATGCGCCCCGGATGCGCGCGCTGCACCTCGATCGCGTAGCTCGCGTCGTACTGGTAGAGCGAAAAGGCGGAGATGAAAATCGCGCCGTCGACCCCGACCTCGTCCATCGCCGCGCACATCTCGTCGCCGGTGACGTGCGCCGGCCAGTTCGGCACGCTGTGCCACGGCCGCTTGGGCGTGTTCGCCTCGTAGGCGTGGACCTGTGAATCGATGATCGGCATGGCAGGGCTCCGCGGTTATTTCAGGATCTGGATGAGGTTCGAGTAGTCGTCGGTCCAGGTGCGCCAGCCCTGGGGGTCGTCGATCGGGATCGGGTTGTGGTCGAGGATCTTCGGCGCCTTCAGCGCCGCCGCGCTGCGCGAGACGAGCACCCAGTCGCTGCGCGAGCGCTCGTCGGTCTCGCTGGGCTCGTCGTCGATGAGCACCGCCTGCGCGTTGTTCTCCGCGGCGATGCGCTTCACCACCGGGACCAGGTCGAGGAAGCGGTTGGAGACATGGAACGCGACGATGCCGTCGGGCTTCATGTGCCGCAGGTACACCGCGAGCGCCTCGCGCGTGATGAGGTGCACCGGGATGGCGTCGCCGGAAAAGGCGTCCACCGCGAGGACGTCGAAATTGCCGGGCTCCTCGCGCTCGAGCGACAGGCGCGCATCGCCCAGCACGATCTCGATGCGCGCCTCACTGTCGTCCAGGTACTTGAACTCGGACCTGGCGATGCGCGGCACCCGCGGATCGATGTCGTAGAAGCGGAACACGTCGCCCTTGCGGCCGTAGGCGGCGATGGTGCCGGCGCCCAGGCCGATCACGGCGACGCGCTCCGGGTGCGCGCGCTTGGAGAGGATTGCGGCGCCGATGCCCGAGGGCTCCTCGTAGTACGAGGTCGGCCGGCGGCGGAAGTCCGGGTGCATGTACTGCTCGCCGTGCATGATCGTGCCGTGCACCAGGCGGCGCAGGTGCGTGTCCTCGCCCGGCGTGCCGTACTCCTTGACGCGAAGCTCGCCGTAGAAGCTGCGCGAGGCGAGGATGACGTTCTCCTGCTCGCGCATCGCGTCGTAGCCGGCGCCGGCGGTGACGCCGAGCAGCACCGCGAGCGTCGCATACCGGATCAGGGCTCCCGCGCCGGCGTAGCGCGCCGCGGCGAGCGCCGCCGCGGCGACGAGCGCGACGCCGAGCTCGTAGTAGCCGGTGAACGCGAGCGGGGCCACCACGGCGACGAAGAGGCCGCCGAGCGCGCCGCCGGCCGAGATCCAGAGGTAGAACGCGGTGAGGCGAGAGGGCGCCGGCCGCAGGCGGTACACCTCGCCGTGGCAGAACACGCAGACGATGAAGAGCGCCGGCAGGAACACGCCGAGCTGCAGCCAGAGCTGGTAGTGGTGCTCGGTGTCGAGCAGCAGCGCGGTCATGGCGCCGAGCGCGAGCAGCACGAGCGGCCAGAACCAGCGCGGCTGGTACCAGCTGCGGCCTTCGAAGGTGACGATGAAGCTCAGGAGGTAGAGCGTGAGCGGCGCGAGCCAGAGGAGCGGCACCGCGGCGACGTTCTGCGTGAGGTGGTTCGTCACCGCGAGGAGCAGCGCCGAGGCCGTCGCGGCGAGCGCGACCCAGAGACCGATGGGAAGCCTTCCGGATTCTTCGCTCTTCACCGCCGAGACAACCCCGCGAGGCGTCGTCCAGGCCACGCTCGCGCACACGAGCGCAAAAGCGGCGAAGAGCCAGGACCAGAGCGTCACCTGCTGGTGCGCGCTGAGCACCGGCTCGATGACGAACGGATAGCCGACGAGCGCGGCGAGCGAGGCGACGTTGGAGATGGCGAAGAGCCGGTACGGGTTCGCCTGCGGCCGCGCCCGCACGTACCAGGCCTGGAGCAGCGGGCTCGTCGAGGCGAGCAGGAAGTACGGCAGCCCGACCGCGGCGCCGAGCACGAGCAGGATGGAGTGGATCGGCTCCTCGCCTCCGGCGGGCTTCCATGCGGCGCCCGGCGCGATCGGCAGCAGCGCCACCGCCGCGGCGAGAAGGACGGTGTGCACGATGGGCACGAGCCTGCGCGGCAGGCGGCTCTCGACGCCGTGCGCGTAAGCGTAGCCGGCGAGGAGCAGCGCCTGGAAGAAGAGCATGCACGTCGTCCATACCGCCGCGCTGCCGCCGAACCACGGCAGGATGAGGCGCGCGATGAGCGGCTGCACCAGGAAGAGCAGGAACGACGACAGGAAGATGGTCGCGGCGTGAAGCATCGTCAGCGGATCTCTTTGGGGTAAGGCTGCTTCAGCATCCAGGCGGCCATCGCGTCCACCACGCGCGCTTCCACGCCGTAGTAGCCGTGCGGGGCGAACGCCTGGCAGGCGTCCGATTTCGCCGGCAGCCCCCCTTCCACCGAAATCAGCGCGAAGCCCTGCGCCATGCGCGCGGCAGCAAAGTAAGGCGTGGCGCGGCAGCCGTCGCTGCGGTGGTGGACGAAGAGGAGCGGCGCCTTCACGGCCTGGAAGTCGAAGCCTACGAGCGACTCCCAGGCGCCGGAGGCGACCATCGAGGAGCTGAGCACCACGCCCGCGATCTCCCGCTCGCCGAGCTCCTTCGCGAGGAACGCGCCGGAAAGCGTGCTGCGGCTCGTCGTCACGATGTACACCGGCAGCCCCGGATAGCGGGCGCGCACGGCAGCGAGCACTGCGCGCGCGTCGGCGAGCTGCTCGGCGCTGCGGCGGTAGGAATCCGGCACGCCCTGCGGGAAATCCGAGGGCGCATCGACGATCACGGGGAGGATGCCGTTGCGGGCGAAATCCCCGCGCGAGCGAAGCAGGAAGTTGCCGGCCTGGAACACCGGTTGCCCGCGCTCCAGGCGAAGGTGGATGTCGCCATAGCCGCCGCTATAGAGCACCGCGACCGCCTTCGGATCTTGCGCCTCGACGAACAAAATGGCCTGCGTGACGCCCGGCCGGGGGAAGAGCGACAGCACGTCCTGCGCGCAGGCAAGCGCGGGCAACAGCGTTGCCGCCGCCACGAGAAGCGCCTTCATACGCGCTTCGCGAGCTCCGCGGCGAGGCCGGTGTAGGTGGCGGGCGTGAGCGCGAGCAGGCGCTTGCGCGCCTCGGCGGGGATCGGCAGCGCTTTCACGAAGGCGGCGAGCTCGCGCCGGCCGAAGCGCTTGCCGCGCGTGAGGGCCTTCAGCTTCTCGTAGGCTTCGGGCACGCCGTGGCGCCGCATGACCTGCTGCACCGCCTCGGCGAGCACTTCCCAGTTCCCCTCCAGGTCCTGCGCGAGCCGGCGCGGCTCCGCCTGCAGCTTGCCGAGGCCGCGCAGGCACGCCGCGTAGGCGAGCACGCTGTGGCCGAGCGCGGTGCCGAGCGTGCGCAGCGCAGTCGAGTCGGAAAGGTCGCGCTGCCAGCGCGACACCGGCAGCTTGTCCGCGAGGTGGCGCAGGAGCGCGTTCGCCACGCCGGCGTTGCCCTCCGAGTTCTCGAAGTCGATCGGGTTCACCTTGTGCGGCATCGTCGAGGAGCCGACCTCGCCCTTCTTCAGCTTCTGGCTGAAGTAGCCGAGCGAGATGTAGCCCCACAGGTCGCGGTCGAGGTCGAGGAGCACGCTGTTGGCGCGCGCGTAGGCGTCGAGCAGCTCCGCGATCCAGTCGTGCGGCTCGATCTGCGTGGTGTACGGGTTGAACTCGAGGCCGAGGCGCTCGACGAAGGCGCGCGAGAAGCGCTCCCAGTCGAACCCCGGATAGGCAGCCACGTGCGCGTTGTAGTTGCCCACCGCGCCGTTCATCTTGCCGAGCACCGGCACGCTCTTGATGGCGCTTCGCGCGCGCGCGATGCGCTGCGCGAAGTTGGCCATCTCCTTGCCGAGCGTCGTCGGCGAAGCCGCCTGCCCGTGCGTGCGCGAGAGCATCGGCAGCGCGGCGTGCCTGCGCGCGAGCGCGCGCAGCGCGTCCGCGATCTCCTGGAGCCGGGGCAGCATCACCTGCTCGCGCGACTCGGCCAGCATGAGCGCGTAGGCGAGGTTGTTGATGTCCTCGGAGGTGCAGGCGAAGTGCACGAACTCGAGCGCCGGGAGCGCCTCGCGGTTCTTCGCGAGCTTGGATTTCAGCCAGTACTCGATCGCCTTGACGTCGTGGTTCGTCTCGGCCTCGATGTTCTTGACGTGCTCGGCGTCACGCTCGGAGAAGCGGGAGAGAAGCGCCGCCAGCGCCTTGCGCGTCGCGGCGGAGAACGGCTTCACTTCCTTGATCGCCTTGTCGGCGGCGAGCGCCTCGAGCCAGGCGAGCTCGATGCGGATGCGGTAGCGGATGAGCGCCTGCTCGCTGAAGAACCCGCGCAACGGGTCGGCGGTCCTGGCGTACCGGCCGTCGAGCGGCGACAGCGCGGCGAGCGGCGAGGGCATGGGCCTCTATTATACGGGCGGTGGCCGAGTCACTTTCCCGCGTCTGCCGAGAGGCTGCCGCCTGCCGGCTGTGCAAGGACGAGCTTCCTCACGGCCCGCGGCCCGTGTTCCTCGTCGGCCGCGGCGCGCGGCTTCTCATCGTCGGCCAGGCGCCGGGGCGCCGCGTCCACGAGACCGGCCTGCCCTGGAACGATCCTTCGGGCGAAGTGCTGCGCGACTGGCTCGCGCTCGAGCGCGCCGCGTTCTACGACACCACGCGCGTGGCCATCGTCCCGGCGGGCCTGTGCTATCCCGGCACCGTGAACGGCGCCGACCTGCCGCCGCTGCCGCGCTGCGCGCCGCTCTGGCAGCCGCGCTTCCGCGCCGCGCTTCCCGGGCTCCGCCTGACGCTTCTCGTGGGCAGCTACGCGCAGAGTTTCCATCTCGGCAAGAAAAGGAAACCCACCCTGGGAGAGACCGTGCGCGCCTTCCGCGAGTACTTGCCGGACTTCTTCCCCCTGCCGCACCCGAGCTGGCGGAACCACGCCTGGCTCGCGAAAAATCCGTGGTTTGCAAACCTTGTCATCCCGGAGCTGCGCCGGCGCGTTAAGCGGGTTTTGCGAACCGTATAATTCGCGCCCTCATGAAGCTGCTCGCCGCGCTCCCCAGCCCCTACACGCGCAAGGTCCGCATCGTCCTTGCCGAGAAGAAGATCGACTGCGAGATCGAGCTCGTGGACGTCTACGCGGCGGACAACCCCGTGAGCCCGCACAACCCCCTCGGCAAGATCCCGACGCTGCTGCTGGACGACGGCACGGCGGTCTTCGACTCGCGCGTGATCGTCGGCTTCCTCGACAGCGTCTCGCCGCTGAACCGCCTGCTGCCCGAGGAGAAGCGCGACCGCGTCGCGGTGCGCCGCTGGGAGGCGATCGCCGACGGCGTGCTCGACGCGGGCCTCCTGCTGCGCTACGAGAGCCAGCGCCCGAAGGCTGAGCAGAGCAAGGCGTGGGTGGAGCGGCAGGTCGCGCGCATGCACCGCGCGATGGAGCACATGCAGGCCGAGCTCGGCGAGCGTCCCTGGTGCCACGGCGAGCGCTATTCGCTCGCCGACATCGCGCTCGGCTGCTGCGTCGGCTGGCTCGACTTCAGGAAGCCCGGCGGCGTCGACTGGCACGCCCGCTATCCGGCGCTCGCCGCGCAGTACGCCAAGCTGATGGAGCGCCCGGCATTCGCCGAGACGGTGCCTCAGGTCAAGTAATGATGCCGCCGCCGAGGCACACCTCGGCGTCGTAGAGCACCACCGACTGCCCCGGCGTCACCGCCCACTGCGCCGCCGGGAACTCGACCTTCACCTGCCCGTTCGCGGCCGCGAGGCGGCACGCGGCATCGGCCTGCCGGTAGCGCGTCTTGGCGCTGTGCGCGGACGGCGTCTGGGGCGCCGTGCCGGAGACCCAGCTCGCGTCCTGCGCCGTCAGCGAATGCCTCATGAGCAGCGGATGGTCGTGGCCGCGCACCACGACGAGCTCGTTGCGCGCCATCCTCTTTTCGGCGACGTACCAGGGCTCGCCGGAGCCGCCGCGCTCGCCCCCGATACCGATGCCCTTGCGCTGCCCGATGGTGTAGAACGCGAGGCCGATGTGCTCGCCGAGCGCCCTGCCCTTCTCGTCCACGATCGGCCCGGGCGCCCTCGGCAGGTAGCGGTTCAGGAACTCGCGGAACGGCCGCTCGCCGATGAAGCAGATGCCGGTCGAGTCCTTCTTCGCGTGGTTCGGCAGCCCGGCCTCGAGCGCGAGGCGCCGCACCTCGGACTTCGTCAGCCCGCCCACCGGGAAGAGCACGCGCGCGAGCTGCTCCTGCGTCAGGCGATGCAGGAAATAGCTCTGGTCTTTCGCGCCGTCCTTCCCCTTGAGGAGGCGAAAGCGGTTTTCGGAGAAATCGACTCGTGCGTAGTGCCCGGTGGCGATCTTCGTCCCGCCCAGGCGCAGGGCGTGGTCGAGGAAGGCCTTGAACTTGATCTCGGCGTTGCACAGCACGTCCGGGTTCGGCGTGCGCCCGGCAGCGTACTCGCGCAGGAAGTCGGCGAACACGCGCTCCCTGTACTCGGCGGCGAAGTTGACCGCCTCGAGCTCGATGCCGAGGACGTCGGCGGCGGCCGCGGCGTCGATCAGGTCCTGGCGCGTGGAGCAGTACTCGTCATCGTCGTCGTCCTCCCAGTTCTTCATGAAGAGGCCCACGACGTCATGCCCCGCGCGCTTGAGAAGCAGCGCCGCGACGGACGAATCCACTCCGCCCGACATGCCAACGACTACGCGCACTCGATCCGTCCGTTCACAAGGGGCGGGATTTTAAGCGATACTCCCGCGCATTCTCCCTTGAGGCTCCGCATGCGCTCCGTCGCCGTCATCCTCGTCGCCGCGACTCTTGCCGCCACCGCGCTTGCCGCCCCCGGCACCGATCCCGCGGCCGAGGCGCTCGAAGGCGCATGGCTCGTCGACGTAGATAACCAGGCGCGCGAACGCTTTCTTGTCCTCTCCGACGTACGCAGCGCGCGGGGCGAGCTGACGATCGGTACCGGCTTGTACGGCTGGATCGACGGCAAGGGCAGGCCGGTGCGCGGCTGGCAGGCGCGCATCGCCGGGGACGTCATCGACATTCGCTATGTCACGCCCGCGGATTCCCTGATCGAGGCCACGCTAAAGGCCGGCGAGGCGCTCGTCACCGGCACGATGATGACCAGGACGGGCAAGCCGCACGAAGTGCGCATGACCCGGCTCGCCGACGACGAGCTCGCCGCGCTGCGCGCCGCGGCGCGCGGCGAGAAGCGCGCCGTGCCGGTAGCGCGGGACGCGAAGATCTACCTGCTCTACGTCGGCGCCGCTGACTGCGTACCCTGCCGCAGGTTCGAGGGACGCTTCGGCGCCGACGGCGGCGGGCTGAAGGCGCTCGCACCCGAGGTAGCGGAAGCCCGCTTCGTGAAAGCCTCGCTCGCGAGCTACCGGGAACCCCTGTCGCCCGGCGCGCTTCCCGAGGAGCTCGCCTGGGTGCTGCAGCCGGCCGCGGGTGGCAAGCCGCCGATTCGCAAGCGCGGCACGCCCTTCTTCGCGCTCATCGTCGATCACAGCGTGCTCACGCAGGGCCACGGCATGACGGCGCTCGAGACGCTCGTCGTTCCGGAGCTCAAGATTGCGGTGGACGCTCGCCGCACGGCAGCGGGCCGCTAGGCGAAGCGTCCGCTCAGGACCTCGAGCGGATAGCGCCGCCCCGCAAGGAAATCCTCGACGCACTGCTGCACGAGCGGCGAGCGGTGCTCGCTCGCGCGCTCCTTCAGCTCCTCGTGGCCGAGCCAGTGCAGGCGCACGATCTCTTTATCCAGCTTTCTGCCCTTCTCTTCGGAAAGAATTGTTCCGCAGAAGCAGAACCGCAGGAACGTGACATCTTTCGCGGCGTAGAACCAGCGGTAGACGCCGACCAGCGCCGTCGGCTCGAAGCGGTGCGCGGTCTCCTCCATCACCTCGCGGCGGCAGGCGGCGACGAGCGACTCGCCGGGGTCGAGGTGCCCCGCGGGCTGGTTCAGCACGCGCCGGCCGTCGATGTTTTCCTCGACGAAGAGGAAGCGCCCGTCGCGCTCGATGACTGCGGCGACCGTGACGCTCGGCCGCCAGATCTGCGTCATGCGGCTTTGCGCGTGTTCTTGCGGATGAAATCTGCCATGCGCGCAACGCCCGCCTCGATCGCCTTGTTGGAGGCGGCGTAGGAGAAGCGCACGTGCTGGCCCTCGCCCGGCACGCGGGTGCCGAAGTGGATGTCGGCGAGCACCGCGACGCCGGCCTCGTTCAGCAGGCGCTTCCTGAACTCCTCCGAATCCGCGGCGCCGATCCTGCGGCAGGCCTCGGTGACGTTCGGCCAGGCGTAGAACGCGCCGCCGGGCACCAGGCACTTCACGCCCGGCACCTCGTTGAGCAGCCCGACGATAAGATCGCGCCGCTCGAGGAAGCTCTTCTTCATCATCTCGGCGGCGTCCTGCGGGCCGTTGATCGCCTCGACCGCGGCCCACTGGCTGATCTGCGAGGCGCAGGAGTCCGTGTTCGTGATCCAGCGCGTGAAGACCGGCGCGAGCAGCGGGTTCGAGGTGAAGCCGATGCGCCAGCCGGTCATGGCCCAGGTCTTGGAGGCGCCGTCCGAGATGATCGTGCGCTCGTACATGCCCGGGATCTGGGCGATGGAGAAAAACTCGCCGGCGTAGGACAGGCGCGAGTAGATCTCGTCGGCGTACACCCAGACCTGGGGATGATTCTTCAGAATCGCGGCAATCCCTTCCAGGTCCTGACGGGTGAGCGAACCCCCGGTCGGGTTGTGCGGGTAGTTGAGGATCAGGAGCTTCGTGTTCCGATTGACCTTCTTCTCGAGGTCGGCGAGGTCGAAGGCGAAATTCCTCGACTCGTGCAGGTGGATCGGCACCGGCTTCGCGCCGTTCGCGAGGATCTGCGACTCGTAGATCGGGAAGCCGGGGTTGGGGTAGATGACCTCGTCGCCCGCCCCGTGGTCGGTGGTGGAGAGGATGGCGTAGGCGATGAAGGGCTTCGCGCCGGCGCCCACCACCACGTCCTCGGGGCGAATCGGCAGCCCGCCGCGCATCGCGGCCAGGTAGCGGGCGGCGGCTTCGCGCAGCTCGTCGATGCCGGCGGAGGGCGTGTAGCCGTGCTTGCCGCCCTTGATGGCGCGGATCGCCGCCTCCTGCACGTGCTCCGGCGCCGGGAAGTCGGGCTGGCCGATGCAGAAGCTGATGATGTCCTTGCCCTGGCGCGCGAGTGCGTTCACCTCGGCAAGCACCACGAAGGCGTTCTCGGTTCCCAGGCTGGAGGCGCGGCGGCTTGTTTGGGGCATAGGGATCGGCGAAAAAGTCCTTATTATGCCGTCCCATGCTCGTCAATTGCGTGGTGTACCAGGAGGGACGCAAGCTCGCGGACATCCAGAAGCAGCAGATCAGCGAGTACGTCTCGCGCCCGGACTGCTTCGTCTGGGTGGCCCTGAAGGACCCGACCGAGGGCGAGCTCGAGGAGATGCAGGGGGAGTTCGGCCTGCACGAGCTCGCCGTCGAGGACGCGCACCACGGCCACCAGCGGCCGAAGATCGAGGAGTACGGCGACTCGCTCTTCGTCGTGATGAACACGATCGAGCTGCTGCCGACCGACGAGCTGAACATCGGCGAGATCAACGTCTTCGTCGGCCGCAACTACATCCTCACGGTGCGCCAGCACACCGAGCGCGGCTTCCAGGACGTGCGCGCGCGCTGCGAGCGCGAGCCGGAGCTGCTCGCCCACGGCTCGGGCTACGTGCTCTACGTCCTCATGGATGCGGTCGTGGACCGCTATTTCCCGGTGCTCGACGCGGTCGAGAGCCAGCTCGAGATCGCCGAGGAGCAGCTCTTCACCGGCGCCTCGCCGCGCGCGAACATCGAGTCGCTCTACTACGTGAAGCAGAAGCTCGCGACGCTGAAGCACGCGGCGGCGCCGCTGCTCGAGACGAGCGGCAAGCTCTTCGGCGGCCGCGTGCCGCAGGTGTGCGTCGGGCTGGGCGAGTACTTCCGCGACGTCTACGACCACCTCAACCGCCTCAACCAGTCGATCGACTCCCTGCGCGACACGGTGAACACCGCCATTCAGGTGACGCTCGCCATGATCACCATCGGCGAGAGCGAGGTGACGAAGAAGCTCGCGGCCTGGGGCGCGCTGCTCGCCGTGCCCACCTTCATCGCGAGCCTGTACGGCATGAACTTCAAGAACATGCCGGAGCTCAACTGGGATTTCGGCTACCCGATGGCGCTCGCCATCATGGCGGGCCTGAACATCTACCTCTGGCTGCGCTTCAGGAAGGCCGGCTGGCTCTGACCGGCTAGCGGCCGGCGCGCCGCAGCAGCATCTCCAGCAGATTCGGGTCGAGCGGCTTCGCGAGCACGTCGTCGAAGCCGCGCGAGCGCGCCTCGTCGCGGTCCACCGGCAGCCCGGTGATGCCGAAGATGCGCAGCGGCTTCAGCTCCGGATCGCGCCGCAGCTCGCGCGCGAGCTCGAAGCCGTTCGTGTCGGGCAGCGCGAGGTCGAGCAGCGCGACGTCCGGCTGCAGCCGGCGCGCGAGCTCGAGCGCCGCGCGGCCGCGCACCGCATAGTCGGCCTGATGGCCCATGTCCGCGATCAAGTACGCCATGCCCTGCGCCTGGTCGGCGTTGTCGTCGACCACGAGCACCCGCAATTGCTGCCCGGAAGCCATGCGCCCAATCTGCGCCCGGGCGGATGGCAGCGCAAGCGCGGCTGTAGCGCGCTCTCTACGCGCAGCTCCGGCCGACCGAGGAGAACTTCACAAAAGCGGCGAAATAAGCGCTACTCGCGCGCGTCCCGGTTCCACCAGCCGCCGCCGAGCGCCTGGAAGAGCGCGGCGGTGTCCGCGTACCGGCTCGCCTGCGCCTGCACGAGCGCGATCACGCTCTGCTGGTAAGCCTGCTCCGCCACCAGCAGCCCGAGCGTGCTGATGTCTCCGAGCTCGAGCTGCCGGCGCGCGATGCCGAGGCTGTCGTCGGCGAGGAGCTTGGCGTCGAGCGCGGCCTTGAGCGCCTCCGCATCGTACTGCAGGGCACGCAGCGCATCCGCGACGTTCTGGAACGCGCCGATCACGCTGCCGCGGTACTGCGCGGCCGCCTCGTCGTAGGCCGCTTCTGCGGCGCGCTTGCGGTGCACGAGCGCGCCGCCCTGGAAGAGCGGCTGCGTCACGCTGCCGGCGAGCGCCCAGAACCCGGTGCCCGAGGAAAAGAGCGAGCCGATCGTCGTCGCGACGCTGCCGACGTTCGCGGTAATGTTGAACTGCGGCAGCAGATTCGCCGTCGCGACGCCGACCTGGGCGCTTGCCGCGTGCAGCTGCGCTTCGGCCGCGCGCACGTCCGGGCGCTGCGCGACGAGCTTCGAGGGCAGGCTCACGGGCAGCTCCTCGGGCAGGCGCAGGTCCGCGAGCGTGAAGCGCTCCGCCACCTCGTCGGCCGGGAAGCGCCCGGCGAGCGCGGTGAGGAGATTACGCTGCTGCGCGAGCTGCCGGCGAAGCGGCGCGAGCGTCGCCTGCGCCTGCGCGAGCGCGGCGCGCTGCGCGATGAGGCTCGATTCGGCGATCGCGCCCAGCTCGAGCTGCTTCTGCATCAGCCCGACCTGCTCGCCCTCGAGCTTCACGATCTCCTCGGTGGCGGCGATCTGGGCGCGCAGCGCCGCCTCCTGAACCGCGGCCGCGACCACGTTCGAAGTGAGCGTCAGGTACGCCGCCTCGAGCTGGAAGCGCTGGCTCTCGGCGAGCGCCTGCGCCGACTCGACCTGGCGCCGCACGCCGCCGAAGACGTCCGGAGCGTAGCCCACGGTGAGCTGCGCGGTGTGCAGGTTGAAGACGGAGGCGCCGGAATTGAGCGGCGAGGTGAGCGGGTCGGCGACCCTCTGCCGCGTCGGCTGGAAGCTCGCCTCGGCCGCCGGGAAAAGGGCGCCCCGCTGCGCGAGGTAGGTCTCTTCGGCGACGCGCAGCGCGGCCTGCGCCGCCTGCAGGCCCGGATTCGCCTTCAGCGCCTGCTCGACGAGCGAGTTGAGCGCCTCCGAGCGGAAGAGCGTCCACCATTGCGCCGGCAGGTCGAGGCCGTTCACGAAGCGCTGCGCCTCGCCGCCCGGGACCGCAGCCCCCACGGTGAGCTCGGGCAGCGGCTCGCGCGTGTAGCCCTCGACCGCCGGCGCATCCGGTCGCCGGAAGTCGGGGCCGACGGCGCAGCCCGCGAGCACGATGACCGGGAGGATGAGAAAGCGGCGCATGCCTAGCCCATCGCCAGTTCTTCGTCCGCCGCGCCGGCTTCTCCATTGGGCGGAGGCGCCGGCCGCCGCTTCGAGGCGACGGAGATCAGCGCCGGCAGGACGACGAGGATCAGCACCGGCGCGAGCAGGATACCGCCGACCACGACGAGCGCGAGCGGACGCTGCACCTGCGCGCCGATTCCGGTCGACACGGCCGCCGGCAGCAGGCCGACGCAGGCCGCGATGCACGTCATCACGACCGGGCGCAGCTGCACCTCGCAGGCGCGGCGCACCGCTTCGGCGCGCGCCATGCCCTCGGAGAGCATCTGGTTGTAGTACGAGAGCACGATGATGCCGTCCATCGCCGCGATGCCGAACAGCGCGACGAAGCCGATCGCCGCCGAGACGCTGAACGAGGTCCCGGTGAGATAGAGCGCGAAGACGCCGCCGATGAGCGCCATCGGCATCACGCTCGCCGCGAGCAGCATGTCGGTGATCGAGCGAAAGTGGAAGTAGAGCAGGGCGCAGATGAGGAGGAGGCTGAGCGGCACCATCACCGCGAGGCGCTGCGCCGCATCCTTCAGGTTGCCGAACTCCCCCACCCACTCGAGGTGGTAATTGCCGGGCAGCTTCACCGCCTGCTGCACCTTGTCCTGGCCGTCGAGCACCGCGCTGCCGAGGTCGCGCCCGCGCACGCTGAACTTGACCGGGATGTAGCGCTGCTGCTGCTCGCGGTAGATGAACGAGGCGCCCGACTCGAGGCGCACGCTTGCCACTTCGCCGAGCGGCACCTGCACGACGCCGCCGTTCGGCCCGGGCGCGCCGACGCTGATCCGGCGGATGGCGTCGAGGCTCTCGCGGTACTCGGGGGCGAGGCGGATCACCATCGGGAAGTTGCGGTCGCTGCCCTCCTCGTACAGGTTCCCCGCGGCCTGGCCGCCGATCGCCGCCTGCACCGTCGCGTTGACGTCGCCCACCGTCAGGCCGTAGCGCGCCGCGCGCGCGCGGTCGATGTCGATGCGCACCGTCGGCTGGCCGAGCGAATTCAGGAGCGCGAGGTCGGCCACGCCGGCCACCGTGCGCATGGCGTCGCGGATCTCGCCCGCCTTGGTCTCGAGGGTCTTCAGGTCGTTGCCGAAGAGCTTGATCGAGTTCTCGCCCTTCACGCCCGAGGCGGCCTCCTCGACGTTGTCCTGGATCGTCTGCGAGAAGCTGAACTCGACGCCGGGAAACTCCTTCTCGAGCGCGGCGTTCACCTGCTCGGTGAGCCGCTCCTTGTCCATCCCCTTCGGCCAGTCGCCGTGCGGCTTGAGCGGCACGTAGAACTCCGCGTTGAAGAACCCGGTCGCATCCGTGCCGTCGTCCGGGCGGCCGTTCTGGGAAATGACGGTCACCGTTTCCGGGAAGCCCTTGATGATGCTGCGCATCCGGTTGACGTGGCCGTTCGCCTCCTCGAGCGAGATGGAGGGCGGCATGCTGGCGCGGATCCAGAGGTTGCCTTCCTCGAGCTTGGGCAGGAATTCCAGGCCGAGCGCCGGCACGAGCGCCGCCGCGCCGAGCACGATCAGCGCGCCCAGCCCCAGCGTGAGCACGCGGTTCGCGAGCGCGAGCTCGAGGAGCGGCGCGTACACGCGGCGCAGCGCGCGCACGATGACGGTCTCGGTCTCCGCCATGCGGTCCGTGAGGAGGATCGCCGAGAGCGCCGGCGACACGGTGAAGGTGGCGATCAGCCCCCCGAGGATGGCGTACGCGTAGGTCTTCGCCATCGGCCCGAAGATGTGGCCCTCGATTCCCGACATGGTGAAAAGCGGCACGAACCCCGCGATGATGATCGCCGCGGAGAAGAAGATGGCGCCGCTCACCTCGGCGGCGGCGAGCGCGATGCGGCCGAACTTGCCGCGCAGCCCGATCACCATGTGCGAGTGCTCCAGGCCGTGGAAGGCCTCGCGCGTCTTCGCCTCTGAGAGGTGGCGGTAGATGTTCTCCACCATGATCACCGTCGCGTCGACGATCAGGCCGAAGTCGATCGCGCCGACGGAGAGCAGGTTCGCCGACTCGCCGCGCAGCAGGAGGATCGTCACCGCGAAGAAGAGCGCGAACGGGATCGTGGTGGCGACGATGATGGCGCTCCTCAGGTTGCCGAGGAACACCCACTGCACGAGGAAGATGAGCACGATGCCGAGGATCATGTTCTCGAGCACGGTGTGCGTCGTGACCTGGATGAGGTCGGTGCGGTCGTAGATCTTCTGCACCCGCACCCCGGGCGGCAGGAGGCCGCTCGCGTTGAGCTTCTCGATCTCCTGCTTCACGGCCTTCAGCGTCGGGCCGCTCTCCTGGCCGCGGCGCATGAGGATGATGCCCTCGACGATGTCGTCGTCGGCGTCCTGCCCGGCGATGCCGAGGCGCGGCTTGTAGCCCACCGCGACTTCCGCTACGTCGCGCAGCAGCACCGGCGTGCCGTTCTGCGCCGCGAGCGTCACGTTGCGGATGTCCTCCAGGGAGTGCACCTGGCCGATGCCGCGCACGACGGCCGCCTGCGGGCCGATGTTGATCGTCTGGCCGCCGACGTTGAGGTTGCTGTTGCCGAGCTGCTGGACGACCTGCGGCAGCGTCAGGCCGTAGCGCGTGAGCTTCTTCAGGTCCACGGTGACGTCGTAGGTCTTGCTGCGCCCGCCCCAGCCGGTGACGTCGATCACGCCGGGGACCGCCTTGAAGCGCCGCTCGAGGATCCAGTCCTGGATGGTCTTCAGGTCGGTGACCGAGAAGCCGGCCGGCCCGACGACGCGATAGCGGTAGATCTCGCCGGTGGGGCTCACCGGCGAGATCGCCGGCTGCGCGCCGTTCGGCAGGTTCGGCAGCTGCGAGAGCCGGTTGATCACCCACTGCTCGGCCTGGTAGTAGGTGAAGTCGTAGGTGAACTGCACCTTCACGTCCGACAGCCCGAAGAGCGAGATGGTGCGGATCGTCTTCACGTTCGGGATGCCGGACATCTGCACCTCGATCGGGATCGTGATGTAGCGCTCGATCTCCTCGGCCGACTGCCCCGGGCTCTGCGTGACGATGTCCACCAGCGGCGGCACCGGGTCGGGGTAGGCCTCGATGTTGAGCTTGAGGAAGCTGAGCAGGCCGACTCCGACCACCGCGAAGAGCAGGACGACGATGAGCAGGCGCTGCTGCAGCGCGAATGCGACGACGCGGTTCATCAATCCTCGGTCTGCGAGGCGCGGTCGATGAAGAGCGTGCCGCTCGCCACGACCTTCTCGCCGGCCGCGAGGCCGCTCGCGACCTCCACCATGCCGTTGCTCGTGCGCGCCACCTCGATCGGCCGCGCGGCCACGCTGCCGTCGTCGAGGGCCACCCAGACGCGCGCCTTGTCGCCCTCATAGACCACCGCGCTCTGCGGCACCGCCGGCCCCGCCGAATCGGCGCCGGTGATGATGCCGAAGGTGGCGAACATCATCGGCTTCAGCGCGCCGTCGCGGTTGTCGATTTCCGCGCGCACCGGCAGCCGCCGCGTGGCGGCGTCGATCGCCGGCGCCACCCAGGTGATCTTCGCCCTGAAGACGCGGCCCGGGTAGGCGAGCACGCGCACCTCCACCGGCTGGCCGACGCGCACGAGCGGCGCATCGGTCTCGCGCACGTTCGCGATCAGCCACACGCTCGAGAGGTTGCCGATCGAGTAGAGGGGCGTGGCGCTCCCGCTCGTGATGTACTGCCCGAGCCCGACCTGCCGCTGCACCACGATGCCGGGGATCGGGGCGCGCACCACGGCCTCGGGATTCATGTGCTGCACGTCGGCGCCGCCCTCGAGCTCGGCGAGATCCGCGTCGCTGCGCCCGAGGATGCGCAGGCGGTTGCGCGCGGCCGCGCGCGCGATCTCCGCGCTCTTCAGCGCGTTCTGCGCGTTGGTGAGTTCCGCCTGGCTCTGCAGCCAGTCCTTGAGCGCGCCGGCGCGCGCCAGGTAGAGATCGTGCTGGCGCTTCTCGTTCGCCTGCGCGAGCGCGAGCTGCGAGCGCGCGCTGTTCGCGGCCGCGGCGGCGGCGACGACGTCGTTCTGGCCCTGCACGAACTCGCTCGCCTCGACCGCCATGAGCGGATCGCCGGCCTTGACCGCGTCGCCGAGCTTCGCGATCACCCGCGTCACGCGGCCGGAGAACGGCGAGAACACCGGCGTGGCGGTGTCCTCGTTCACCGCGATGTTGCCGTCGGTGACCTGCTCCGTGCGGAAGCTGCGCGTCTGCACCGGGACGATCTTGAGCGCGGCCCACTGCTCCTTCGTCGGCCGGAAGGTGCCCGGCGGCGCGGGCGGCGGCTTCGCCGGCGCCTCCCCGGCGCGCAGGTGGCGCAGGAGCGCCGTGGCGCCGAGGAGCAGCGCGAACGCGGCCGCCACGGCAAGGACGACGGCGAGCTGCGCGCGGCGCGACAGGCGCCTTGCGCGCGCGGGCGGCGCGACGCTCATTGCCTCGGCTTGAACTCTTCCAGCATGTAGCCGAAGCCGCGCACCGTCCGGATGCGGATCCCGGAGGCCTCGAGCTTCGAGCGCAGGCGCGAGACGTACACCTCGACCGCATTCGGCGAGAGCTCGTCGCTCCAGCCGGCGATCGACTCGATGATGCTCTCCTTCGAGACGATCTTCTCGACCTTGCCGAGCAGCACCTCGAGCACCGCCCATTCCCGGCCGGCGAGCTCGAGCGGCTGGCCGTCCAGGTAGGCGCGCCGCGCCACGGTGTCGAGCGTGAGGGGTCCGTGCTCGATCCTCGGGCTGGCGTGCGCCTGGGAGCGGCGCAGGAGCGCGCGCACGCGCGCGGTGAGCTCCGGCATCGCGAAGGGCTTCGCCATGTAGTCGTCGGCGCCCAGATTCAGGCCCTGGACCCGGTCGCCGACGTTGTCGCGCGCGGTCAGCACCAGCACCGGCACCTTGCTGCCGCGCCCGCGCACCGTCTGCAGCACGGTGAAGCCGTCCATCGTCGGCAGCCCGAGATCAAGGATCATGAGGTCGAATTGCTCCGTCGTGGCGGCGCGGACCGCCTCCTCGCCCTCATGACTCACGTCCACCGCGAAGCCTTCGCCCTGGAGCATGCGAGCAAGGCCGCTCGCGAGCGACGAATCGTCTTCGACAATCAATATGCGCATGCCTCTCCCCCTTAGGAAGGCGCGCACTGTAGAAGATGAGTGCCCTCAAGCGCCTTACGCTCGGCAGACACGCCGCTTGCGCGGTTCCGACGGCAGCTTTCCTCGCACTTGCTCTTGCCTGACGGCGCGGCCACAGGCTCATGCAAGCTTGACGGTCTAGGATGGAACCGGCTTATCCTCCTCCAGCGCAGCCATGCGCTGGCTCAAACGCCCTCTCCGGAGGGCGTTTTTTCTTCCCGGCTACTTGAGCGCGCCGCGGCGCTCGAGGTAGCGCGCCGCCTCGTAGCGTCCCTTCATCTCCGCGAAGCCGAGCGCCGTGGAACCGTCATCGGCACGCGCGTTCAACTGCGCGCCGCGGGCGAGCAGCGCCTCGATCGCGAGGAGGTCGCCGTGGGCGGCGGCCGCCATGAGCGGCGTGAGGCCGACGACCCTGGAGCGGATGTTCGGGTTCGCGCCGCGCTCGAGGAGCAACCGCACGGCTTCCGCGTTGCCGCTGCGGATCGCAGGCACCAGCGCGTTGAAGCCATGCGAATCGGTGGCGTTAGCATCGACGCCGCTGTCCAGCAGCTTCTGGAGAGACGCCGTATCGCCGCCCCTCGCCGCAGCCATAAGCGCGTGCACGCGCTCCTCCTGCGCTCCTGCCGCGATCGGCGCAAGAACGAGCGCGGCGAGAAGGAGCAGGCGGCGCATCATCGCGCGAGAGCATCGCTGGCGCGGCCTTCGGCCGCCTGAGGCGTGGCTGGGACCGGACTTGCAGCGCGCTTACAAGCGCAGCCCAAAATGAAAAAGCCCGCGCGAGGCGGGCTTTTCGCCGGTGCGGCCGCGATCTAGTTGCGGCAGCTGCCCGGGACGTACTTCTGGTTCAGCGCGGTGGCGCCGCTGGCGACGCTGGACGTGTTGCAGGTCCAGGTCTTGCCGCCGTCCAGACTGTTGAGGGCAACGCTGTGCCCGGTGATGTTGCTGTTGATGCCCGAGGCCTTCATCGTCGCCTGCAGCGTGACGGAGCCCGGTGCCGCGGTCTGCGGCGTTCCGGCGATGCTGATGCTGCCCGTGTACTTGCCCTGCGTGTTGCCCATTACCGAAGCGGTGTCCGACGGCCAGAGGCCCTTGTCGGCGTAGTACTCCGCGAACGGCGTCTTGCCCGAACCCAGCAGGCTCACCGCCTCGGACACCTGCGCCCGCGCGATGTAATCCTGATAGGCCGGGATCGCAACCGCCGCCAAGATGCCGATGATCGCCACCACGATCATCAGCTCGATCAGCGTGAAGCCCTTCTGCAGCGTTTTCATTTCCTGTTTCTCCCCTTGTCGAATTGAGCCGACCTCTCTATCGGCGCTTCTTTGCGAAGCGAGGCGATCTTACATTTGCAACGCGCAAAACGACCCTCGCTGAAGATCTTTCACCGCGACCTTGCGCGAAGCTGAATCAGCGCGAGTCGATGAGCTCGACCTCGTCGCCGATCGCGAGCGTGCCGCCGCCGAGCGGCAGGAGCGCGATGGCGAGCGTCGGCTTCTCCGCGGGAAACGCCTTGAGGAGCGAGGCCATCACCGGCACGTCGCGCTGGCCGGAGCGCGGGTTGGCGTGGGTCGCGAGGCAGCGCGTCTTCGGCTCCACGGCGCGGAACTCCACCGCGCCGATGCGCAGGCGCCGGCCGATCCAGCCCTGCTCCTCCCAGGGCTGCAACCCTTCCAGCGCGATGTTGGAGCGAAAGCGCAGCTCCGAGAGCTCGCTCACGCCCGCCGCCGCGGCGGCCGCCTGCACGCTCGCGCGCCCGTGCAGCGTCACGTGGCCCGCTTCCTTGTCCTGGTAGCGCGGGGTGACGCCGTCGCCGACGAGGCGGATCGGCAGCCGCGCCGGCTCGGCGGCGAGGGGATTCAGCTGCAGCTGCAGCACGAAGGCCTGGACCGCGGCGGCGAGCCGCTCTCGGCCGGCGCCGTCCAGGCCGGCCTCGGCGAGGACGCGCCCGCGCGAGCGGATGCGCAGGCGCAGCGCGCGCGGGTCGTAGGCGAGATCGAGGAGCGCGAGCCCCGGCGTGTTGACGAGCGCCACGAACTCGTGCTTCGTCCCCCAGGCGTCGTCGGCCGCGGCCGCGCTGGCGAAGCGAAAGCCGAGCACGCGGTCGCCGGCGATGCGGCCGTTCTCGTGCAGCCGCAGGCTGCGCCGCTCCTCGGCGCCGAACCCCTTCACCGGATAGCGATAGAGCGCGGCGACCTTCGGCACTATTCGACCTTCAGGTTCGCGGTGCGGATGATGGCGCTCCACTTCGCCATCTCGCGCGGCACGTGCTCCTGCACCGCCTCGAGGCTGCCGCCGAGCGGCACGACGCCCTGCGCGAGGAGCTTCTCTCGCGTGTCGGCCTGCTGCAGCACGGCGTTCGCCTCGCGATTGAGCGTCGCGGCGATCTCCGGAGGCAGCTTCGCCGGCGCGAAGAGCGTGTAGTTCGTCGCCGACTCGAATCCCGGCAGGCCGGCTTCCGCCATCGTCGGCACCTCGGGCAGCAGCGGCGAGCGCCGCGCGCTCGCGACGGCGAGCACCTTCACCTTCCCCGACTTGATGTGCGGCAGATGCGCCAGCACGTTGTCCACGGACATCTGCACGCGGCCCGCCATGAGGTCGGGCAGGAACTGCGTCGTGCCCTTGTACGGCACGTGCACGATGTCGATCCCGGCCATCTGCTTGAACATCTCGCCGTTCAGGTGGATGAGCCCGCCCGTGCCCGAGGAGGCGAAGCTGATCTGCCCGGGCTTCGCCTTCGCGAGCGCGATCAGCGCCTTCATGGAGTCGACGCCGAGCCCCGGCCAGACGACGAGCCCGACCGTGCCGTTGCCGATCTCCACGACCGCGGTCATGTCGCGCTGCATGTCGAAGCCGAGGCCGCGGTGGATGTGCGGCGCGATGGAGTAGTCCACCATGCTGCCGATCATGACCGTGTAGCCGTCGGGCGCGCTCTTGACGAGCTCGGCGGCGCCGATCGTCGCGCCCGCGCCGGGCCTGTTGTCCACGGTGACCGGCTGCCCGAGCCGCGCGGCGAGCCTCTCCGAGACGATGCGCGAGACGGTGTCCACGCCGCCGCCCGGCGGATACGGCGCGATCAGGCGGATCGGCTTCGACGGGTAGCTCTGCGCGCACGCCAGCGCGGCGACGAGCGACAGGGCGAGCGCTGCAAGCGGTTTCATGCGGCGGCCTCCTCCTCCCGCGAAATCCTAGCAGGTCACGCTAAACTTCCTCCATGCTGATGGCCTTCGTCCTCGCGTATCTGCTGGGCACGATCGCGCTCGGCCTGTGGGCCGCGAAGCGGGTGAAGAACACCGCCGACTTCGCGATCGCCGGCCGCCACCTGCCGCTCGTCATGATCGTCACCACGACCTTCGCGACCTGGTTCGGCTCCGAGACGGTGCTCGGCATCCCGGCGAAGTTCGTCGACGGCGGCCTGAAGACGGTGGTCGAGGACCCGTTCGGCTCGAGCATGTGCCTCGTGCTCGTGGGCCTGTTCTTCGCCGGCAAGCTCTACAAGATGACGCTGCTCACCATCAGCGACTACTACCGCGAGCGCTTCGGGCGCGGCGTCGAGGTCGCCTGCTCGCTCGTCATCATCCTTTCCTACGTCGGCTGGGTCTCGGCGCAGGTGACCGCGCTCGGCATCATGTTCAACCTGCTCTCGGGCGACGCGATCTCGATCCCGCTCGGCATGGTGCTCGGCACGATCTCGATCCTCGCGTACACGCTCTTCGGCGGCATGTGGTCGGTGGCGGTGACCGACTTCGTGCAGATGATCGTGCTCGTGGTCGGGCTCGCGATCATCGCGCTCTTCGCCGCCGACCAGGCGGGCGGCGCGGACAAGGTGATGACGCTCGTGCGCAGCCGCGACCTGCTCCAGTTCCTCCCCGAGCCCACCTTCCGCGACATCGCCTTCTTCCTCGGCGCCGCGGTCACGGTCATGCTCGGCTCGATCCCGCAGCAGGACGTCTTCCAGCGGGTGATGTCGGCGAAGGACGTCAGGGCCGCGACGCACGGCCCGGTGATCGGCGGCCTGTGCTACCTCGCGTTCGCCTTCGTGCCGATGTTCATCGTCGCCGCGGCGCTCCTCATCATGCCGGAGCAGGCGGCGGCGCTCCTCAAGGACGATCCGCAGAAGATCGTGCCGACCCTCGTCATGGAGCACATGCCCTTCGTCATGCAGGTGCTCTTCTTCGGCGCGCTGCTCTCCGCGCTGAAGTCGGTCGCCTCGGCGACGCTGCTCGCGCCCTCGGTCACCTTCGTGGAGAGCATCTGGCGCCAGTTCAAGCCGCGCCTCTCGGACCGCGAGGAGCTGCTCACCATGCGGGTGACGGTGCTCGGCTTCGCCGCGATCGTCTGCTCCTGGGCGATCAAGTCGCAGGGCACGCCGATCTACGACCTCGTCTCGAGCTCCTATACGCTGCCGCTCGTCGGCGCCTTCTGGCCGCTCGTGTGCGGGCTGTACTGGAAGCGCGCCACCACGCAAGGCGCCGTGTTCTCGATCGTGCTCGGCCTGGGCGCGTGGCTCTTCTTCCTCGCCACGCCGGCCGGCAAGGCGTTCCCCGCGCAGCTCGCCGGCCTCCTCGCCGGCGGCGTGGGCATGCTCATCGGCTCGCTCGGCCGCCAGGCGCTCGCGAACCGGCAGGGCGCGCACCATCGCCTCGCGGGCGGCCCGCTGTAGTGCAAACCACTACAGGGAAGCCGAAAAACGGCACTTAAGATTCCCCGCGCTGCCACCGGCAGCAGGAGGGGGGGATCGTCCATGAAGCATTTTGCACGGGCTGCTCTCGCGTGCGCCGCGGCGCTGGCGTGCCCGGCGCGCGCGAACGATCAGGTCGCGGGACTCGCGGACCTGACGCTCGAGCAGCTGAGCAACATCGTCGTGTCGTCGGTTTCGCGCCACGAGCAGCCGCTGCTCCGAACGCCGGCGTCGGTCTACGTCATCACCGCGGAAGACATCCGGCGCTCGGGCGCAACGAGCATTCCGGAGGCGCTGCGCCTCGCCCCCAACCTGCACGTCGCGCGCGTGGCCGACCCCACGCAATACGCGATCTCCGCGCGCGGCGCGAACAACGCGGCGGCGAACAAGCTGCTCACCATGATCGACGGCCGCACGATCTACACGCCGTTCTTCTCGGGCACCTGGTGGGATGCGCAGGACCTCATGCTCGAGGATGTCGATCGCATCGAGGTGATCAGCGGTCCGGGCAGCACCGAGTGGGGCGCGAACGCGGTGAACGGCGTCATCAACGTCATCACGAAGCGCGCGGCCGACACGCAGGGCGCGCTCATCTCGGCCGGCGCCGGAAATACCACCCAGAGCGGCGGCTTCCGGTACGGGGGCGCGCTGGAAGACGGCGCTTACCGCGTCTACGGCAAGACGCTGCGGCGCGAATCCACCCGCCTCGCCTCCGGCGCCTCGTCGCACGATGGCGGCGACATCACGACGAGCGGCTTCCGCGCCGACTGGGGCGGGCATGGCGACGGCTTCACTTTGCAGGGCGATGCCTACAGCGCGGGCTACGATCTCACGCCGCAGGGCAGGAACCTGAGCGGGGCGAACCTGCTCGCGCGGTGGAACCGCCGCCTCGACGGCGGCGGCGCGCTCCAGGTCCAGGCGTACTACGACTACACGGACCGCGACCACGTCTCCCTGCTCACGGACCGCTTGGATACCTTCGATATCGAGGCGATCCACACGCTCGCGCCGCTCGGGCGGCACCGTGTGCAGTGGGGCGGCGGGATCCGGCGCAGCCACGACGATTCCAGCATCCCGGTCGGCACCGCGGTCTTCCTGCCGAACGTCGCCCTGCTCACCCGCAACAACGTTTTCGTGCAGGACGAGATCGCGCTGCGCCCGGACGTCTCGCTCACGCTCGGCGCCAAGGTGGAGAGCAACAACTACACCAAGCCCGAGGGCCTGCCGACGGCGCGGATCGGCTGGGCGGTGGCCCCGGGCCATTTCCTCTGGGCTGCGGCATCGCGGGCCGTGCGCGCGCCGACGCGCCTCGAGAAGGACTTGTACGCGCCGGTGAATCCGCCCTTCACGATCTTCGCCGGCGGGCCCAATTACCGCTCGGAGGTGAGCAAGGACTACGAGATCGGCTACCGCAGCCAGCCGACGTCCGCGCTTTCGTATTCCGCCACGTTGTTCTATCAGCGCCTGGAGTCGCTGCGCACCCAGGTCCTCACTCCGGCAGGAGCGGTGTTCACGAACGATGCACAGGGCCGCACGCACGGCATCGAGGCGTGGGGCAGCTGGCGGCTGCGGCCATGGTGGCAACTCAGCGCCGGCATCACGCACATGACCAAGTCCGTCTCGATCAACCCCGGCGTGGTGAACCTGCTCACGCCGGACGCTCTGTCGGGCAACGACCCGAACGGCTGGGTGACGTTCCGCTCCTCGATGGACCTCGGCGCCAATCTCGAGCTGGACGTCATGGCGCGCCACGTCAACGCGCTGCCCTCGCCCAGCGTGCCGGCGTATACGGCGCTCGATGCGCGCCTGGGGTGGAAGGTGCGGCGCGATGCGCAGATTTCGCTCACCCTGCAGAACCTGACCGACCCGGGCCACCCCGAATTCGGCCTGCCGGCGACCCGGCCGGAGGTTCCGCGCTCGGTCTTCGTGAGCGTGAGGCTGACCACGAACTGACCATGCTGCGCGCGACGCTCACGCTCCTCGCGGCGCTCGCCTGCCTGGCGGGCGGCGCGCGCGCGCAGAGCGCGACGGAGGAGGAGGTCAAGGCCGCTTTCCTGTACAAGTTCCCGGCCTTCGTCGAGTGGCCGGAGCGCCCGCCGGCGGCCTTCGTGATCGCGGTCGCCGATGCCGAGGACGTGGCGAGCGAGCTCGCGCGCCTGAGCGAGGGGCGGGACATCCTCGGCCGGCGGGTCATGGTGAAGCCGCTGCGCAAGGGGGAGAGCGCGGCTGGCGCCCAGGTGCTCTTCGTCGGCCGCGAGAGCGCGCGCCTCGCAGAGCTCGCCCGCTCGGTGGCCGGCACGCCCGTGCTGGTCGTCAGCGAGTCGCCGGGCGCGCTGGACCAGGGCAGCCTGGTCAACTTCGTGCTGCTCGAGGGCCGCGTGCGCTTCGAAGTGGCGCTCGACAGCGCCGAGCGCAACGGCCTTCGCATCAGCCCGCGCCTGCTCGCCCTCGCGACCCGCGTGCGGGCTTCCCGCCGATGAGAGCGCCCGGCTTCATCCGCCGCTCGGTCAAGCGCAAGACCATGGCGATCGTGATCGTCACCGCGTTCGCCGCCCTGCTCGCGAACGCGCTCGCGCTCCTCGTCTACGACATCCGGACCTTTCGCAAGGCGGAGCTCGACGACATTCGCTCGCAGGCGCAAGTGCTCGCGCGCCTCGCCGCTCCCGCCCTCGCCTTCAACGACCGCAAGGACGCGATCGCCGGCCTTGCCACGCTGAAGTCGCGCCGCGACCTCCTCGCCGCCGGCGTGTACGGCGCCGACGGCAGGCTGTTCGCCTTTTTCGAGCCGCGCCCCGGCTCGCGCGAGCGTCTTCCCGAGCTCGCCCCCGCGGAGAGCGTCTCGGCGAGCGGCGACTTCCTGCGGGCCGCGGTCCCGGTCGTCGAGGCGGGCCAGCGCCTGGGCTCGGTCTACCTCGTCACCCAGTACGGCCTCGCCGACCGGGTGCTCGCGTACGCGAGCATCCTCGGCGCCGTGCTCGCGATCGGGCTCGGTGCGGCGCTGCTCATCTCGAGCCGGCTGCAGCGCATGCTGACGCAACCGATCGTGGACATCGAGGCTGCCGCCCGCCGCGTCGTCGAGCAGGGCGATTTCGGCGTGCGCGCGCCGCGCACCACCGAGGACGAGATCGGCGTCCTCGCCGAGGGCTTCAATGCCATGCTGGCCGAGATCCAGCGCCGCACGATGGCGCTGCAGTTCGAGATGGCCGAGCGCCTGCAGGCCGAGAAGGCGCTGCGCATGGCCGACAAGCGCAAGGACGAGTTCCTTGCGACGCTCGCCCACGAGCTGCGCAACCCCATGGCGCCAATCCGCACCAGCGTGCAGCTCATGAAGATGAAGGCGCCGGCCGACCGCGACGTGCGCTGGGCCTGCGAGGTGGCCGATCGCCAGATCACCCACCTCACGCGCCTGCTCGACGACCTGCTCGACGTCGGCCGCATCACCTCGAACAAGCTCGCGCTGCAGAAGGCGCGCACGCAGCTCCACCTCGTGGTGGACTCGGCGCTCGAGACCAGCCGGCCGATGATCGACGCGGGCCGGCACGCCCTCAGCGTCGACTTCGCGCAGCTGCCGCTCTGGGTCGAGGCCGATCCGGTGCGCCTCGCTCAGGCGCTCTCCAACCTGCTCATCAACGCCGCGAAGTACACCGCGCCCGGCGGCCGCATCGCGCTGCGCGTCGCGGCGGACGCGGGCCGGGCGCGCATCGCCGTCAGCGACAACGGCATCGGCATCAGCGCCGAGGCGCTGCCGCACGTGTTCGACATGTTCGCGCAGGACCGCTCGGCGCTCGAGCGCTCGCAGGGCGGCCTCGGCATCGGCCTCTACCTCGTGAAGCAGCTGGTGGAGCTGCACGGCGGCTCAGTCAGCGCGGCGAGCGCGGGCATCGGGAAGGGCAGCGAATTCACCGTGCTCCTGCCGCTCGCGGCGCCGGCCGCGCCCGGCGCATCGGAGGCGAGCCTGCCGGCGCGCCCGAGCGGCGAGCGCACCATCCTCATCGTCGACGACAACGTCGATGCCGCGAGCACGCTGAGCGCGCTCCTCAAGTCCGTCGGCTTCAAGGTCGCGGTGGAGAACAGCGGCGCCGCCGGCTTCGCCGCCGCGAAGGCGCTCGCGCCGGACGCAGCGCTCCTCGACATCGGCATGCCCGACATGGACGGCTACGAGCTCTCGCGCCGCATCCGCTCCGAGCCCTGGGGCGCGAAGATGCTCCTCATCGCGGTCACCGGCTGGGGCCAGGAGGACGACAAGCGCCGCGCGCTGGACGCGGGCTTCGACCACCACGTGACGAAGCCCGTGGATGCCGTGCAGCTCGAGAAGCTGCTCGCGCAGGCGCTTCCTTAAGTGGAACGCCTGTCGCTCTCTCCGCTATAGAAGCGCCGCGATATCTGCGGTACCTTCGCCCGCAAGAAAATCAGGAGGGTGAATGTTCTTCTTCGGCAAGCGACAGCCGCCGGTGCGCGTGACTGTCAAGGACGGCCGCTTCCATTTCAGCGCGCAAGGCGGCAATGGCAACGGCGGCCGCGCCTCAATTCTGCAAAGCCTGCCGGAAAGGCCGGTCAGCAAGGCGAGGCGGCCGCGCCACGTCCTCGTCGTCGAGGACAGCCTGGACGGCGTGCACGCGCTCGTGCTGCTGCTGCGGGACATGGGACACACCGTGGACTACGCGATCAACGGCTATTCGGCGCTCGATCTCATCAAGAGCTGCCGGCCGGAGATCGTGCTCCTCGACCTCAACCTGCCCGGCCTGAGCGGCTTCGAGGTGTGCCGGCGGATCAAGGCCGACCCGAAGCTGAAGCAGGTGCGCTTCGTCGCCCTCACCGCGTTCGGGCAGGAGGCGTACCGGGAAAGCGCCGAGGCCGCAGGATGCGAGCGCTATTTCGTCAAGCCGATCGCGATCCCGGAGCTGGAAGAGCTGCTCGAGACGCTCTAGCCCTGCCGCGCGTCAGTGGCGCGGCACGGTTTCCATCACCTGGCCGATGATCTTTTCCAGCGTGCGCGGATCGACCGGCTTCGGGATGAAGAGATCGCAGCCCGCGTCGAGCGCGCGCTGCTCGTCGTCGCAGTTGCGCCCCGTGAGGGCGACGATGTGGACGTTCTCCAGGCCCGGCGTCTTCTTGATGTCGCGCGCGAGCTTGATGCCGTCGTAATCCGGCAGCCCGATGTCGAGCAGCACGACCTCGGGGCGCTGCGCCTTCGCGAGGTCGAGCGCCAGGCTTCCGATGAGGGCGCAATGCACGATATGGCCCGAATCGCGCAGCAGGTAGGTGAGCGTGTTCGCCGTGTCGAGGTTGTCGTCGACGACCAGCACCCGGTACTGCTTGAGCTCCGTCGCGTTCATTGCCGTTTCCATCGCGCCCCTCGTCTCCTTGCGCAATCCACGTGCCCGGTCGATGTTGCGCCCTGGCCGCGCGGCGCACAAGTCAGCCGGAGCGGCGACCCAATGTAGCTGTATTTCGACAGCGAAGCTCTCGGACTACTTCCGGAAGATCCGCGACAGGAGCTCGTCGATCAGGCGGAAGTGCACGGGCTTGTGCAGCAGCTCGTCGAAGCCGTTCTGCATCGCTACGGCCCGTTCGACGTCCCGCCCGGTGATCCCCACCACGTAGGCTTGCTTCAGCTGCGGGTTTTTGCGAAGCTCGCGCGCGAGCTCGAAGCCGTTCGTGTCGGGAAGGAAGACGTCGAGGATCACCACGTCGGGCCTCGTGCGCTGCGCGAGCTCGAGCGCCACGATGCCGTTGATCGCGTAATCGACGTGGTGGCCGCTGTCCCTCACGAGATACGCCATCGTGCGCACGTGGTCGATGTTGTCGTCCACGACGAGCACGCGAAGCGGCCGGCGCCTTTCTTCTTCCAGTGCCGGAACCATGGCCCTCAGAGCCCTGATCGGGGAGCGGACATGCCAACGTGTATACGCGAGCGCAGAACAACGCGCTATCCCTCGTCGCAGGCTGGCACTGCGCTTGTCTGCGGACGGCTACGCCTTGTCACCGTCAGTCGACAGCCGCGCGGGAGAAAGGAGCCGGGCGCCGCCTAAGGCTTGCCGCCGCGCTCGAGAAAGTGCTGCTCCAGGCGCCCCGCGACGTCCACGTTCATGAACGGCTTGCCCTGCCGCAGGCGTTCCCCGGGCGCGATCTGGACCCGACCGTCCGGAAAATCGAAGGTCACGGGCTCCTCGCAGACCCACACTCCCGGCGAAATCCGCCGGAAGTGCTTGATGAACTGCTCCACGGCTCACTCTCCCTTTAGGCCATGGTACTCCTTCACGACCGAGGGGTAGCATGGCAAGCGTGGAACCGGCTAAACCTGCCGCCTCCCCCCGACGGAACGTACAGCGCGAGTTGCTCCGTACAGCGCAGGAGCTGGTGGCTGAATCCAGAGAGCTAGTCAGGGTGACCAGGACTTTGGTGAGCGAGGCGCGTGCACTCAGACAGCGCGCCCGTCGGCGATAGGCGTCGGGCACGGCAAGCCGGAGATCCGCAAAAAAAAGCCCGCGGTCCGCGGGCTTCTTTCATGCGAAAAAGGGAGCTACACCGGCTTGATGTTCGCCGCCGCCGGGCCCTTGGCGCCCTGCGTGACGTCGAAGGAGACCTTCTGGCCTTCCTTGAGGGACTTGAAGCCCTGCATCTGGATCGCGCTGTGGTGCGCGAACAGATCCTTGCCGCCGTCATCCGGCGTGATGAAGCCGAAGCCCTTGGAGTCGTTGAACCACTTCACGGTGCCTGTCGCCATTTCATGCTTCCTTTCCTGGATGCGGGACGAACCCGGTCCCGCTGTGGGGCATGATGATCAAAGGAGGAATTGAACGGCCGCTTCGGCACCGCTCGCGCGATGGAGGACTGCACACTTCACTGCTTACGATCACTGCGGGCTGCAGTATAGCAAACGGCCGCCGGGCCGAGAGGCCCCGCTACCGCTTGCGGTAGACCGGGCGCCGGCGCGGCCCCGACGGCGCCGGGGAGTCGAGGTGGCGGAAATTGATGCGCCCGCGCGTCACGTCGTAGGGCGACATCTCGAGCGTCACGCGATCGCCGGTAATGATGCGGATGCGGCGCTGCCGCATCCGGCCGCCGGCGTAGGCGAGGACGTCCACCCCGTTCGTGAGCCGCACGCGGAACTGCGTGTTCGGCAGCACTTCCTGCACCACGCCGTCCATCTCGATCAGTTCTTCCTTGGCCACGCGAGCACCTTTTCCTTCCATGGGAACGCCGCGACGGCATACACCAGCGCGGCGGCAAAGCACATCGACCACCAGGCGACCAGGCCGAAAGGCAGGTTGAAGGCTCCCCCGAATGTCGCCACGCTGCCGAGCGGAAGAGAGAAGAGGTACGAAAAGAGCGCGACCAGCGCCGCGACCGGCACGCAGAGCAGCGAGGCGACGATCGCGGCGACGACCGCCACCTGCGACGCGACGCGCGCGCCGCTCAACGAGCGCTCGATGACGCCGGCGGCTTGCGCGCGGGGCGCGCGCGCCGGCCCTTCAGCTCCTGGTCGCAGAGATTGACGACGTCCGGCTCGTTCAGCCGCGCCGCGTTCTCGCGCAGCCGCTTGATTTCCTCGGCGCTGAGGCGCGCGACGCGATCGAGCGTCCAGTCTTCGGCATGGCCGCGCTTGAAGATCTGTGGCATTTGCTTCGCTCCCTGTGGTGCGGATTGCGCGAAGCAGAGGGGGGCAAGCCGGATCGCCGGCCTGTAACGCAGCGCTTCGTCAGCCTTTATACACCGTTCCGGGACGCAGGGCGAATCGGCGCCGCGCTAGGCAAGCGCTCCGAGAACCTCGGCAACGGTGCAGAACAGGCGCTCGAGCTCCGGCTTGCCGATGGTGAGCGGCGGGCAGAACGCGAGCGAGTCGCCCACCGGGCGCACGAAAACGCCCTTCTCCCAGCAGCGCTCGAACGCCTCGTTGCCGCGCTCGCCGTACGCGCCGGGGCGCGAGGCGAGCTCGACCGCGCCGAGAAGGCCGATGTTGCGGCAGTCGACGACGTTCGGCAGGCCCTTCAGCGCATGAACATGCTGCTCGAACACCGGCGCCGACGACGACGCGCGATTGAAAAGATCCTCTTCCTCATAGACGTCGAGCGCGGCCAGGGCCGCCGCGCACGCGAGCGGATGGCCCGAGTAGGTGTAGCCGTGGAGGAACTCGATGCCCGCGCCGGAGGCCTCCATGAAGGCGCGGTAGATCGCGTCCTTCACGATCACGCCGCCGAGCGGCACGGAGCCCGAGGTCACGCCCTTCGCGAAGGTGATGAGGTCGGGCTCGACGCCGAAGCGCTGCGCGGCGAACGGCGCGCCGAGGCGGCCCCAGCCGGTGATGACCTCGTCGAAGACGAGCAGGATGCCGTGGCGCGTGCAGATCTCGCGCAGGCGCTCGAGGTAGCCCCGCGGCGGAACCAGCACGCCGCCCGAGGCGGAAACCGGATCGACGACCACCGCGGCGACGTTCGAGGCGTCGTGCAGCGCGAGGATGCGCTCCTCGAGCTCGTTCGCGAGCTCGGCGCCGTGCGCGGGCTGCCCGCGCGAGAAGAGATTCCCGGCCACGCCGTGCGTGTGCCGCAGGTGGTCGACGTTCGGCAGCAGGCTGCCGCTGAACGCCTTGCGGTTCGCGCCCAGGCCGCCGAGCGAGAGCCCGGCGATGTTGACGCCGTGGTAGGACTTCTCGCGGCCGACGAAGCGCGTGCGCGTGCCCTCGCCGCGCAGGCGGTGGTACGCGATCGCGATCTTGAGCGCGGTGTCCACCGCCTCGGAGCCCGAGCTCGTGAAGAAGACGTGCCCCATGCCGCGCGGCGCGAGCGCGGCGATGCGCTCGGCGAGGCGGAAAGGCAGCGGATGGCCGAGGGCGAAGGACGACGCGTAGTCGAGCTCGCCCGCCTGCGCGCGGATCGCCTCGACGATCTTCGGCCGCGCGTGCCCGGCGTTCACGCACCACAGCGTGGCGAGGCCGTCCAGCACCTGGCGGCCGTCCGCGGTGGTGAAGTAGAGGTCCTTCGCCGCGACCACGAGCTTCGGCTTCGCCTTGAAGCGGCGGTTGTCCGTGAACGGCATCCAGTAGTGCTCGAGATTCACGGCATGCGCGTGCAAGAGATCGCTGGCGTCCATCCGGCCACCTTACGCCCGCAACGTGACGGGCCACTTAACGCTTGCGGTGCTAAAGGACTAGGCGCTTTAAGCGATGCAATCGGCTCGACGGTCATTGCGCGGCGCCCCGGCCGGCGGGACAATTTGCGCGTCGCCTGTGGCCAAAAGGGAGGGCCATGGACAAGACGCCGATCTACTCGGCGGGGAACCGGGTCGAAACCCCGGTCTACGCGCACGACGTGTTCAAGGTGAGCGAATCGGGCCGCGCCCAGATTCGCAGCGGGCAGGCGACCACGCTGCCCCGCGATGCGCTCGCGCTGCTGGTCATGCTCGACGGCAAGCGCACCGTGGGCGACGTCGAGCAGTCGCTGAGCGGCCTCGATCCGAAAGCCCTGAGGCAGGTGCTGCGCTCCCTGCTCTCGGCGAACCTCGTCGAGGAAGTCTCGATGGCCGAGCGCGGCGAGGTGGAGCTCGACTTCGGCGCGTTCTTCGCCGCGGCGGCGCGGGCGAATTCATCGCTCGGCGCGGAGACGAGCGCGGTCGAGGAGGCGAAGAAGGCCACTCCGGAGCTCGACCAGAAGGGCTATTACGTCGCGATCGCGCGGCAGGCGGTCGCCTGCGTCCAGGGGCGCCGGATAGACATCCTGATCGTGGAGGACGATCCGGATGTCGTGAGCCTCGTCACGCGCATCCTGCCGGCGGCGCGGTTCCACGTCACGAGTGCGGCCAACAAGGCGCAATCCCTTGCGAGGCTGAACCAGATGCCTTCGCCGGAGTTGATCATCCTCGACGTGCACCTGCCGGACCTGAACGGCTTCGACCTGCTCGCGCGGCTGAAGGCACACCGCGTTCTCAAGCCGATCCCGGTGGTCATGCTGACCGCGGACGCGGAGCCGAGGAGCATCGCCCGCGGCCTGATGCACGGGGCCGACGGCTACATCACCAAGCCGTTCGACAGCGCGGCGCTGCTCAAGGGAGTGGACGCGGTCCTCGGCCTCTAGCGGGCGAGGCGCAGCTCCGCGCGCACGGTCACGGCGACTTCGCCGCGGCCTTTTTTTCCGGTTCTCGTATATCCACCCGTGCTTCGGGGAGAATACCACTCACGACGCCAGCGAGTCTGGTGCACCTGGTCAGGCTTCAGTCCTTTTGGGGAGGGATGCGTGAAGCGCTGCGAAAACTGCAAGAGTCTGATGCCGGAGGACGCCGCACATTGCATCCGCTGCGGACATGATTCGAGCAAGCGTTCTTCAACGCATGCAGCTGCAACCCCGGATCAGGCGCCTGCGCGCCCAAGCAAGGTGAACTGGTTGCGCGTAAGCGCGACCGTCTTGAGCTCCAACCTGTTTTTCCTCGGAAGCTGCTCCGCGGTCCTGTTTGGGGCAGGGGCTCTCGAGGACCCGAATGATTATGGGCCGGCAATCACGGCGGCTTATCCGGGGCCGAAGTTGACGTCTGTCGTAGCCACCGTGCCCGACGCGAAGAATCCGGGCCAGCGCAAGACCGTCGTTGTTCTGACCTCCACGTTGCAGGAGTTCGAGGCGAAAAACCCGGACTTCAGCTTCCTGCTCCCCGTGGGCGAGGGGACGATCGACACTCCCGAAGCCGAGATGCTGACCCAATACAAGGTCAGGGCTAGCGGCCCCGGCAAGATCATCGTTGAAAGTCGATTCCACCACGATGTGCCGCCGGCCGGGATCGATGTGCGCCAGCGCTATGAAGCCACGGCGCACGAGGTGAGGATGCTCAACGCGAAATTCGCGCCGGGGTACCTCGGCCCGTTGATCGCGGGCCTGGTCGTCGCATCCATCCTGGCAGTCACGGGCAGGATCTTGAGAAGACGGATAGCTCCGACAGAGCCCGCCCCTTCCGCCGAGGAAGTCGCTGCCGTGAAGAAGAAGGCGACGAGGCGAACACTGAAAATTCTGGCCATCGCCATCGCGGTGGGCGTGCTGATTACGATAGCGTTGGTCGGTATTTCTGCCCTGCTTCAGTAACGAAGGCCGCCCTAGGCAATAAGGCGCAGCTCGGCCCGAACCGCATCCCAAGCGACGGCGACCACGGCGCGGTTCTTCTTCTCGATCAGTCCGAGCTTGACCAGCGCCGCGACGTCGGTGTGCACGTTCTTGTAGTCGCGGCCGAGGCTCTTCGCGAGCTGATAGACGGAGCTCGGGCGCCCCGCGAGGCGCTGCAGGAGCTGCCAGCGCGCCGGGGTCAGCGTCCTCAGCAGGCGCGGCAGGTCGTCGAAGGAGAGGATGCGGAAGGGGCGGAAGCCCTTGCCTTCCGCGGCGCGGTTCCACGCCGCCTCGAAGCGGTCGAGCGCGTCGCCCGGCGCGCTGACGCGGATCTCGAGGATCTCAGCCAAGCTGCCTCATCTCCTTCTCGAAGTCGTAGCGCAGCTGCTCGATCGAGCGGAATTCGTAGGCGCTCGTGCGCCCGCGCACCCGCTTCCTTCCATTTTCGAAATGCACCAGGTCTCCATACCGGAGCACGTAGCGCGGGTCGTCGTGAACCTCCAGGCGCAGCTCGGCACCCTCGAGGAAAACGCTCTCGGCATAGAGGAGCATATATGGCTTATAGCACCATAACGTGGGTGCTGTAAAATGGGCGCCATGGCCCGCAAGGAAGAGTTCTTCAGCCTCTACAGCCACGGCTTCGCGCGCGTCGCGGTGGCGACACCGCGGGTGCGCGTGGGCGACCCGCGCTTCAACCTCGAGTCCACGGTGGAGCTGCTCGAGCAGGCGGCGCGCGAGAAGGCGGTGCTCGCGGTGTTCCCCGAGCTCGGGCTCTCGGCCTATAGCTGCGAGGACCTCTTCCACCAGCAGGCGCTGCTCGAGGCCTCCGAGGCGGCGCTCGAGGAGCTCCTCGCGCGCACGCGCAGCCTGCCGCTCGCCGCGCTCGTCGGCCTGCCGGTGGCGGTGGACGGCCTGCTCTACAACTGCGCCGCGCTCGCCTGCCGCGGCCGCCTCGTCGGCCTCGTGCCGAAGACCTATTTGCCGAACTACCGCGAGTTCTACGAGCGGCGCCAGTTCACGCCGGGCGATGCCTGCCGGCGCACCGAGATCCGCTTCGCCGGGCAAGCCGCGTCGTTCGGCATCGGCCAGGTGTTCGAATGGGAGGAGTTTCCCGGCTTCGTGCTGCACGTCGAGATCTGCGAGGACCTCTGGGTGCCGGCGCCGCCCTCCACCTTCGCCGCGCTCGCCGGCGCGACGGTGATCGGCAACCTCTCGGCGTCGAACGTCGTCATCGGCAAGCACGGCTATCGCCACCAGCTGATCGGCAACCAGTCGGCGCGCTGCATGGCCGCGTACCTCTACAGCGCCTCCGGCCCCGGCGAGTCCACCACCGACCTCGCCTGGGACGGCGACGCGATGATCTTCGAGGACGGCACGCTCCTCGCCGAGTCGCGCCGCTTCGCCGACACGGCGCAGCTCGCTTACGCCGACGTCGACCTCGGCCGCCTGCAGGCCGACCGCATGCGCCAGAACACCTTCGGCGACTCCGCGGTGCGCCACGCCGCCGAGGTGGCGCGCTTCCGCAGGGTGAAGTTCTCGCTCCCGGTTCCTGCGCAAAGAATTCCGCTGAAGAGGGCGATCGGCAAATTCCCCTACGTGCCGAGCGACGCCGCCGACCGCGACGCGCGCTGCGAGGAGGTCTACCGCATCCAGGTGCAGGGGCTCGCCACGCGCATGCGCGCCACCGGCACGAAGAAGCTCGTCATCGGCGTCTCCGGCGGCCTCGACTCGACGCAGGCGCTCATCGTCTGCGCGCGCGCCATGGACGAGCTGAAGCTGCCGCGCGAGAACATCCTCGCCTACACCATGCCCGGCTTCGCGACCAGCACGCGCACCAGGAACCAGGCCTGGCAGCTCATGCGCGCGGTCGGCGCCACCGCCGAGGAGATCGACATCAAGCCCTCGTGCATGCAGATGCTGAAGGACATCGGCCATCCGTTCGCGAAAGGGAAGAAGCTCTACGACATCGCCTTCGAGAACGTGCAGGCCGGCGAGCGCACGAGCCACCTCTTCCGCCTCGCCAACCGCCATGGCGGCTTCGTCGTCGGCACGGGCGATCTCTCCGAGCTCGCCCTCGGCTGGGCCACCTACGGCGTCGGCGACCACATGTCGCACTACAACGTGAACGCGAGCGTGCCGAAGACCCTCATCCAGTACCTCGTCGGCTGGGTCGCGGAGTCGAAGGAATTCGACGACGACGTCAAGCGCGCGCTTCACCGCGTGCTCGAGACCGAGATCAGCCCCGAGCTCGTCCCCGGCAGCCAGAAGACCGAGGAGACCGTCGGCCCCTACGAGCTGCAGGACTTCAACCTCTACTACACGCTGCGCTTCGGCTACCCGCCCGCCAAGGTCGCGTTCCTCGCCTGGCACGCCTGGCAGGACAAGTACCGCCTGAACGAAATCAAAAAGTGGCTCGGCGTCTTCCTCAAGCGCTTCTTCCAGACCAGCCAGTACAAGAGGAGCGCCATCCCCAACGCCCCGAAAGTCGGCTCCGGCGGCTCCCTGTCGCCCAGGGGGGATTGGAGAGCTCCGTCAGACGGCAACGCGGAAGTGTGGCTTACTGACTTGAAAACCGTGCCCACTGGAGAATAATCAGGGACGCACCACGATTAAAAGAAAACAACCATGAACAAGATCCCGCTTTTCCTCGCCGCCCTCCTCACCGCGCCCATCGCGGCGGGCCCCGCGCTCGCCGACCCGGTGAAGTGCGTCGACGCAAAGGGCAAGACGCGCTACATCGACGAGAGCATGGCCGCGCTCGAGAAATGCACGCCCGTCCAGGACCGCATGCAGATCATCCCCGGGCAGGTCGGCACCTCGCGCACCCCCTCCTCCGGCGCCGCGCCCGCGGACGCCAAGCCCGCCTCCGAGAGCTCGAGCGACGCAGTCGCCCAGGCCCAGATGCGCCTCGCCGCCGCCAAGAAAGCGCTCGCCGACCAGGAAGCCATGCGCTACGGCAACGAGAAGAACTACGAGCGCGTGCAGGAGCGCCTCAAGCCCTTCCAGGACGAAGTCGACAAAGCTCAGCAAGCGCTCGACGACGCTCGCAAGAACGCTCGGTAGCGCGAACCAGGAGATCGGGGACGTCTCCCGATCTCTTATCCGCATATCTCGCAGATGTGCGGGCCTCGCTTTTCATATCCAACTTCGTGCGCGCGCTGCATCCTCTTCACGCGCCACTGATTTGCTCGCGTCCTGGCGCGAAGCCTTGGACTACCAGATAAAGCACCCGCTTTCTCCTCAGCGCGCGATCAGCTTGTAGCAAGCTTCCTTACGGCGTAGCGTTTCGCCAAGGGGAATCCATTCTGTGATCGGGCTTGCTGTTCTCGCTGGCGCAGCGATCTACATCGGAATCTCTTGGGCCATTGTCCGCACCGTCAAGACTACATGGCCCAGGTTAATTCTTATCGCGTCCCTCGTCCTCGTTCCATTTTGGGACTTGCCAATTGGCTATCTGAGCTACCTACATCATTGCCAGGCTGAGAGCGGTCTACACATAGAACGAACAATACGGCCACAGCGCGAGGTTTTCTTCGATTCGATGCCCTCGGTTTCAGCTAACGAATTAATTGCCAGTGGCCTCACCGCGGTCGAGATTGCGAGACCGAACGGGCGAGGAATAGCGCGGCATGAGGCTACAGGACAAGGCAAGTTGACCACCCAAATTATTGATCGGCCAAGAAGCCAAATTCGTGTTTCCTACATAAGAAATGAAGAGCTGCCTTGGCACGTACTTAGAGAAGACAAAATTGTTCGTTCCACGTCAGATAACGCCTTGCTCGCTCGCTATTCGGCGTTCGCTTGGCGTGGTGGTTGGCTGCAAGTAAGCCTCTCACCGTTGTTAGGCACGGGGCCGAGCTGTGCCGGCAACGTGAAGGACCCAATAGTCACGCTGCTCGTCAATGGCGGCGCACCCAGCTCGTGAGTGCGCTGACCGATATCGCACGGAATGCCCTAGATGCCCAGGCGGCATATGCGATTTTCCAATCCCGAACGCCAATTGATGCGCTTGTGCAAAGAGAAACTGGCGACATGCCGCCGGTTCTTGCAAGAGCCTTTCTGGGTTTGGACGATAATCTGGTCGAATCGCCTACCGCCGGGTTTGCGCTACTCAGTTTCGCTAACAGTGATTCCGGATTAGACGCCGCGGTCTTTCACGATAAAGCTAGCGGACAAAACTATTTGTCCCTACGAGGGACGGCGGGACCAATAGATCTCGCCGAGGACGCCAAGCTTTCGATAGTAGGCTTTGCGAACGACCAAGCCATATCGCTGTACCGCTATTACCGTGAACTCACGACCCCCGCCGGTCAGTCGGTTCAATACAGCGCCGAAGAGAGATCGCTACTCCACGCCCTGAACATCCAAGCTCCGGCGAATCTGCCCTTCGTCGGTGCAATTCTCGATAACCGCCTCGATGCAGCTCTGGATGGCGATGTCGGCCTGGGCGTTCTCTCGCCGAGCGAACGGCTGATTGTCACGGGGCACAGCCTCGGCGGACATTTGGCGCTGCTCTTCGGTCGTCTTTTTCCGCAGGCGACGGATCAGATCTTCACGTACAACGCGCCGGGCATAGCGTCATGGGGAAATCTGATCCTCACATCTGCCGGCGTGGCGCCCAACGACCCGAGCCGGGTTACAAACGTCGTCTCGGCCAACGGCATGGATTTCACCGCCGCGTTCGGATCGAGGCCCGGGACGACGTATCGGGTCTTCAACGAACCGGGCAACCCGATACAGAACCACTCGATCGTCGGCCTCGCCGATTCGCTGGCGCTCTACGAAGTGATCGGCAAGTTGAGCCCGGGACTCTCGGATCGCATTGACGATGTGTCCGCGATTCTCGCTGCGGCGTCCGCGAAACCGGCCGAGAGCCTGGAGGCGACGCTCGACGCGCTGCGCCACCGTCTCATGGGAGACACCGGAGCGACGCTTATCGCGACCGAGGCCGCGGACCAAACGCAGCGTGACGACTACTACAGCCGGCTGTACGGGCTTCGGGACGCCAAGGCGGATGGAACGGACTGGGGCATCAGCTCGCTCGCCGGCCTCTCTGCCGGCGCCCTGGAGAGCGGCGCGCAGTCCGACATGGCGCTCCGGCAGGCATTGCGCGACCTTGCGCCATTCGAAGTTGTTGCTGCGCCGACGGACGCCGATCTGCCCAATGCGTCGGAAGAGTGGATCTCGGCGCGATCGGGCTTCCTTTCGCAACTGCTCGAGTCGCGCACTGCCGATCGCGGCTACGCGCTCGCGGCGACGAACCAGAACACGCGCTTTGTCGATGCGGCGCAGGACGTAAGCCTTTCGGCGATCACGCCATCCGCCGACATCATCGCTCGAAGCTTCAGCGGTTCCGAGAGTGCGCTGCAGGGCTATCTCTCCGGCCTCTCCTATGGCACCGAGTACTTTTTCGGCAAGGAGGATGCCATTCAAGGCGACGTCGTGGACGGAACCGCGGCGGGCGACGAGCTTTTCGGCGGCGCAGGCGACGACATTTTGCGCGCCGCGGCGGGCGACGACGTGCTCGAAGGCGACCAGGGCGCCGACACGATGGAAGGCGGCGACGGTTACGACATCTACGTCGCCGACGCGTCGGACACGATCCGCGACGCCGACGGATCCGGCGAAGTCGAGCTCGGGCAATCCATCCTCCAGGGAGGGCAGCGCAGGAGCGATGGCCTGTATGCGAGCGCCGACGGTACGCACGTCTACGACTTCTCGGCCGGCCTCGAGGCGCGCGGCACGCTGATCGTGGATGGCGGGCTGCGCATCGAGGATTTCGCCAATGGGGACCTTGGCATCGACCTCAGCGGAACGCCGCGCCCCGGGGATCCGGGCTCGACGGACTTCACTTTCTTCGGGGACCTCAACGGGCTCGGCGTCGCCGACGGGCTGGCAAGGGATGATTCTTTTGCCGGGCGCCCGGGCGACACGCGGTTCGAGACCGGCGGCGGGATGGACTGGGTGGCGGACAACGCCGGCGGCAACGACGTGCTCCTGCTCGGCGCCGGGGAGGACTTCGGCTACGGCGGCGCGGGGGCGGACTGGATCGAGGGCGGCCCCGGCAACGATTTCATCGTCGGCGGCGCGGGCGACGACGTGCTCTTCGCACAGAGCTCGGCCGACGATATCGACATTGCAATCGCCAACCAGGGATTCCACACCTTCCGCAAGGAATTTCTCTCGGGCGGCGACGGCGACGACACCCTTTTCGGCTCCGGCGCGTCGGACTACCTGGAAGGCGATGGCGGCAGCGACACGATTTACGCGGGCGCGGGCGACGACGTCATAACGGGCGATGACCTGCGGCTCTCCTACGAGTCCGGCCAGTCGCCGGATCCGAACATGAACCATCCGCTCGTCACCGAGCGCAGCCTTCTCGACGACAACTTCTACTTTGGTCCTTTCTCCAACATCGACTTCACTTACGACGCGTCGGTCGGCGCGGTGAACGACGTTATCCATGCCGGGGCGGGAAACGACGCCGTTCATGGCGACGGCGGTGACGACACCATCTATGGGGACGCGGGCGACGACACGCTCTTCGGCGACGTCGGCGACGATGTCATCCACGGCGGCGACGGCAACGACCTCGTCGACGGCGGATCGGGCAACGATGCGCTGTACGGCGGCGCAGGAGATGATGTCCTCACCGGCGGCGACGGCCAGGACGTCTTCTACGGCGGCACCGGCGCAGATACCTATTCCGTCGGCGCAGGAGACCTGCTCGCGGCTGAGCGAGGAGACGCCGTCAGCGTCGTCTCGGATACTGGCCCGGTCGGTACCACGATCGTCTTCGGGCCCGACATCGCCCCGGACGAGATCAGCCTGACCGACGATGGAACCCGCTGGACGGCGAATTTCCGCGACGGCAGCATTTCCTTCCAGAGCGCGCTTTCCGACTGGACCGGCATCCATGCCCGCTTCGCCGACGGCACGGAATGGTCGCAGGCCGATTTCCTCCAGCGCGCGCCAAGTCCTTCGCCGCCGGGCACGAACGATGTCTTCGTCGGAACACCGGCGCCCGAGCACTTCGCAGGAGGCGGAGGCGACGACGTCTATGTCCTCGCCGCCGGCGGCGGCGAGGACACCATCGAAGACACCGCCGGCACGGACGGTCTCGGGTTCCTGGACGTCGCCTCGGCGGACGTGGACGTAAGCCGCAGCGGGAACGACTACCTGATCAACTATCCCGGCGGCGTGGTCAGGCTCGTCAACCAGGCCGATGCGCCCTCCGGAATCGACGCGGTCGCTTTCCTCGCCGATGGAGTGCTCTGGAGCCGCGCCGACCTCGATGCGCACGCCGGCCCGGCACCCACGCCGCCTCCCCCGTCGGTAGACGAATTGCCGCTCGGCGTCCAGTCCGCGCACGTCGGCCAGCCGTTCGCTTACTCCCTCGCACCCGACGCGTTCGCCCAGGAACATGCGCACGGCACGCCATCCTTCGACGTCGCGGGCTTCGAGGGCGACGTCCCGGCATGGCTCTCCGTGGATCACCAGACGGGAGCGCTGAGCGGCACTCCAGCCGCGGGCGATGCGGGTGTGTCGGCGGTGCTTGTGGCGATGAAGGACGACGACAAGGTGCTAGCGGTCCGTCCACTTGCCATCGTCGTCGACGCCGGCGACGGGGCGACGCCAGCGGATTCCGACACGGAATCGTCTTCGCAACCCGCCGGTTCTTCGGACACCGGCCAATCTTCGCAGGTCGCCGCCGCACCCGAGTCGACCGCAAACGGCACGCCGGGCAGCGATCAATCCGCTCAAACGTCCCAGCTCGCCGCGCCGGAGCCGCAACCGGCAACACCGGCCGCAGCTTCGTCGCAGTCGGCCGAGAGCAGCACGCTCGCCGCCGAGAACTCGTTCGAGCGCGCGTTCGCACCCGCTCCGGCGGTCGGCGCAATCCAGGACGCGGTCTACAGCCAGATCGGATCACTGCTGTCCTCGCCCGCCCTCTTCCACGCGTCGAGCTTCATGGAGCGCTACGCCGAGGCGATCGAAAAATTCCAGGAGCGCAGCCAGCCCACGCAGCAGGACGCGCCGCCTCCGACGGAAGAGGAGATCGGCGCCTACAACGCCGCAGTGCATGCCTGGCTCGATGAAGATCTGCAGCGCCGCGGCGCCTCCGACGTCGCCGAGCGCCATGACTATGACGGCACGGATCCGCGCTATGCGGAGTCGGCAGGAGCGCTCGAGCGCCTGCTCGGACTCGGACACGACGCGTTCCAGCAGCCCGGCTTGCCGATCAAGAGCCTGCAGCCACGGCCCGGCCTGCAGGAAGGACTCACGCAGATCCGCTCGTAGCCGACGTGTTGATCCAGATGTCCGATTCTGCCGCGCTCACCCAGTCGGTGTATGGCGTTGCCCTCCTGAATAGCGCTATATAGGCGCTTCCAGCTCGCACCTTTCGGGGAGGAAGGCATGCCGGCACTTCATCGCATCTCGCTCGCCGCAGTGCTCACCGCGGCGCTTTCAGGCTGCTACACGTACAACCCGCACCGGGTCGAGTTCCCGGTCGCCACCGGCGCGGACTGCGCGAGCGGCAAGCTCATCCGGCCGTGCGCCGATCCGGAGCGGCTCGCGCGCGAGACGACGCCCGAGTACGAGCTCTTCTACGTCGAGTTCACCGACCAGGGCTGGTCGCACACCACCGATCCCCGGCAGCTCGAGTACCTGACCGCCGAGCTCTGGAAGCTCGTGGACAAGCAGGACGGCGGCTACGACGGCGTCAACATCGTGCTCTTCGCGCACGGCTGGAAGCACAACGCGAAGGCCGGCGACGAGAACATCGAGGAGTTCAAGAAGGCGCTCGTCGGCGTCTCGCACGTCGAGGCGGCGAAGGTGCTGAAGCTGAAGAGCCTCGGCCAGGCGCAGGCGAAGCCGCGCCGCGTGGTCGGCGTCTACCTCGGCTGGCGCGGGCGCTCGCTCGTCTTCGGCGACCCGATCCTCAGCGCGACGTTCTGGGAGAGGAAGACCGCCGCGACCGACGTCTCGGTCGGCGCCTCGCGCGAGCTTTTCGCGCGCCTGCGCGTGCTGCGCGAGACGGCCGGCCGGCGCACCGTCGGCGGCAGCGAGTACGCGGTGCGCTTCCTCATCGTCGGCCACAGCTTCGGCGGGCTCATCGTCTACAGCGCCACCTCGAGCAACCTGATCTCCGACCTCGTCTCGTTCCAGGAGCGGCAGCAGGGGCGCGACGCGCCGTGGCCGCGCGAGGGCGACATGATCCTCGTCCTCAATCCCGCGTTCGAGGCCTCGCGCTTCGAGCCGCTGCACCGCCTCGCCGAGAGCACGAAGCCCGAGCGCTACGAGACGCCGCTCTTCGTGTCGGTCACGACCACCGCCGACTGGGCGACGCGCATCGCCTTTCCGCTCGGGCGCCTCTTCAACACCTTCTTCGAGGCGGAGGACACGCAGGACGAGCAGGACGCCGACCTGCACACGCTCGGCCACATGCCGGCCTTCATCACGCACAAGCTCACCACGCTCGGGCGCTTCAGGAAGCTGCAGCAGAGCGACAAGCCCGAGGACCAGAAGTGGAAGAGCGTGAAGATCCCGGACACGGGCTGCGAGGAGCCGCTGCCGGACGACGCCACCGAGGAGCAGCGCCTCGCCCGCCTCGCCAAGGAGCTCGAGGCGACGCAGGCGTTCTTCTGCCTGGACGGCAAGTGCGCGCCGCGCAAGCTGCTGCTGGAGAAGAACTGGGTGCGCTTCTTCTGCAGCGGCACGGTGCTGATGCACGTCGGCGAGAACCCGAACACGCTCGTGTGGAACGTGCAGACGGACGACACGGTGATGAGCGGGCACAACGACATCACCAAGCCGCAGCTCGTGGACTTCGTGCGCCAGCTCTACAACGACGCGCCGATCCTCGCGCAGTACCAGAACCTGCGGCCGCAGGCTCAGGCGAGATAAAGCAGCGCACAGGCAGCGAGCGTTTATTCCAGGACGCCTCGCCGATTTTTTTCGGCTTGTCCTTGCGTCCGGCGCCTCGCTCTTATATGCGGACGCCGCGATAAGGACTAATACGTTTGGGTTACCGCAAATACACGATTTAGCCATTCTCAGCCGAAATATCGTCGCGTACGATCCGGGCAGTTCCTTCGGGGGGAGGACGCGATGGCCACGCACAAGCCGACCATCCGCAAGACCAAGCGGTACGGCTGGATTCCGGATCTGCCTGATGCGCGCGATCATCTCTTCGCCGCGCCGCCTGCCGTCCTCGGCAAGCTTCCGCCCGCGGTAGACCTGACCTCGCACTGCCCGCCCGTGTACGACCAGGGCGAGCTCGGCAGCTGCACCGGCAACGCGATCGCCGCCGCGATCCAGTTCGACCGCATGAAGCAGAAGCAGGCGCAGGCCGACAAGCTCGTGCCCTCGCGCCTCTTCATCTACTACAACGAGCGCGTCATCGAGGGAACCGTCGGCCAGGACTCCGGCGCGCAGATCCGCGACGGCGTGAAGTCCGTCGCCAAGCTCGGCGTCTGCTTCGAGAGCGGAACGCCCGCCTGGCCCTACGACATCAAGGAATTCACCGAGCGCCCCTCGAGCGCCTGCTACAAGGCCGCCGAGAAGCACCAGATCGTCCAGTACAGCCGCGTCGTGCAGACGCTCTCGCAGCTCAAGGGCTGCCTCGCCGCCGGCTACCCGTTCGTCTTCGGCTTCACCGTCTACGAGAGCTTCGAGAGCCAGCAGGTCGCGACCAGCGGCAACGTCCCGATGCCCTCGGCCGGCGAGCACGTGCTCGGCGGCCACGCCGTCTGCTGCGTCGGCTACGACGACAAGACCCAGACCTTCGCGGTCAGGAATTCATGGAGCGCGCGCTGGGGGCGCAACGGCTATTGCCGGATGCCGTATGCGTACGTGAGCGAGGCGAACCTCGCGCGGGATTTTTGGACCATTCGGATGATCGAGAGCTAATCCGTTTACAAGGGAAAACGTCTCATGAGAGCAATCTCTTTCGTACTAGCCAGCGCGTTATCCGTGATGTTCCTATCCGGCTGCGCCAACATGAACGCGATCTTTCTTCCATTCGAGGCAAGCGACAAGCACAGCGTGAGCATCGATGCAAAGCAGAGGGTAGTTGTCGCTGGTGTCCGAAATGGGTGGACGGACATCAACCCGGACACCAACATCAAAACCGTCATCGATCCCCAAACTGTAATCTGCGCTGAGCCGAGTCCCGATGCCCTATCCGTACTCGGAGCGACGTTTGGCGGCAGCGCCAGCGGAAGCGCTCAAGACGCCCAGCAACTCGCCCTAAAGCTGGCCTTGGCCACGAATGAGAGCGGAAGCAATATCGGACTCAGAACGCAAACCATCACCATCCTGCGCGACGCGATGTTTCGGCTCTGCGAGGGATACATGGACGGCGCCCTGTCGGCAAACGCCTTTGAGCGTCTGCAACGACGGTATCAGAACATCATGCTGGCACTGCTTTCTATTGAACAACTCACTGGCGCGGTTACCCCAAAACCGACGAATCTGAGCAGCACTACACCGCCTGCAGCTAGTCTTGACGGAAATGGCGGCAGCAACGGAAACAAGCCGAACGTTACTCAAAACCCAAAACCAAATGCGCAAGCGCCTGGGTCTTCTGCAAGCGGAGCCAGCACTCCGGAAAGCACACAACCAGCAAAGGTGACGGCGGCGCCGCAAGCGGGCGATCCGCAAACCAACCCACAGGCGCCGGATCCGAAGACGAACCCAAAACAATCGGATCAGGGCAGCAATCGACCCGTCACGGATACGCTCGGATCGAAGGTAGCCGATACCGTGGTGACGATAGTGAATAAGATCATCGACGTGGACTACACGCTAGAAACTTGCCTGAACTACATGCTGGACAATTCAAAAGCCTCTGCTTCGCAGACCGCGGTCGAGTTCTGTGAGAAGAGCTTGAAGTTGGGCAGCACGAGGCTGGAAAAAGCGATCGAAAAGAACGCGAAACCTTAGCGTCATTAGCCCATGCCACGGGAGCACATTGTGAATCCCCGCAAGTTCGTTTCCGCTCTTCTCATTTCGTCAGCGCTTGCGTTGTGTGGATGCCAGCAGATGGGCGACACCGCGCCCTCAACGGCGCTCGGCAAGTGCCCAGCTCGAGTATCGTGCAAACCATGCGCCACGCCGACTGGCGGCACTGTGGGAACGTGCCTTGGAGATGCGATAGCAGCGTGTCGCGCGGTGACCGGGTGTACGGAAAATGTGGAGTACGCCCCTGGAGAAGATGTAAATCGTTGCGATATCTACTGCAAGTAGAAAATGGATTCAATCACCCCACTGGTACATCTGGCATGGCAGTTCGGCCCTTTTGCCTTCTCTCTAATATTTTTGATCGGCCTTGCGATGTGGGGTTCCAAGCAATGGCAGCAAGTGATTACCAGAGCTTCTCCTCCAGCAACCGACGACGAAAAGAACACCTATCGACGTTACTTCATCGCAATGTCTACGGTAGGTGTAGTTCTCGTTGGGATTTCGGTCTATTGGTGGTGGACTCACCGCCCAATGTATTTTTATGAAGGCGAGATCCAAGGTCTGTCGGAAACAGACAGTGTGGAAGGGTCCGCGCTTTTCGTCCGCAATGAGTACTACCGCCAAGACCCCTCAAGCCCGCAATTCCGGGACGTTTATTTCCTAATTCGGCAGGCGGAACCGTTCACAGACGGGCAAGAAATTACGCTGAGGTATTTTCGGGATAGACGACTCGCCAAACCGGTCGTCCTAAAGGTGGCGTTGGACGCCCGTTACGTCATGGCTCTTGAATACGACGGAGCCAAAGATCAGTGGGAACTGATCCGAAGAACTAGATTACCTTCGACCAGCTTCTCACTCATCGCACCTGCTTTTGCCCAAAGCACCAAAGAAATTGTCCCCGCATCTGCATCGCCCGCGATTAGCATCCCCGCTGCCGATGATACGTCCTTCGACATCCCAAATATTTACATTCCATCCACCGATGCCATTTTCGCGGACTACGCCGTAGAGCTTCAAGATCCGAAAACGCTTGTCTCTCGCAAGGTCGAAGTGTTGGATTGGCTTCGGATCCATGCATCGCGAACAAACCTTTCCGAGATGTTCGAGCTCCGTCCATCCGACTGGCAGGGGATAAAAGAACCGATCTTTCTCACGCTATTGGACCTTACGCGCCACACCGACAAGGAGATTGCAAATAAGGCCAATATCCTATTGGCCAGGGCTCCGCTTCCGACGAACTATTTCTACGAAGTAGCTACGTCCGGTAGTAGCACAGATAAGGCGGAGGCCATAAATGACTTTCTTCGCCTGGAACCTCACTACGCAGAAGCGGTTGTCAAAAGCCTTGCCGCTCGAAAGGTGGATGTTAGAGCGTACACAAAGTTCTCTGAGCACAGTGACGATTGGAAACAATTGATTCCAACAGGCACAGCGAGCGGAGATCGGTACTACATGAATGTGGATTGGGATACTAAGAACTACGACTGTGTGTACAAACAGCTCTCTGCCATCGTTAACGCAAAGACTGCTACCAAGGAGTGGAAGCCGCCCGAGAAATCACCTTGGTTAGTGTTCGCTACAGACAAGACGCAGATTGTTAAGGCGTACGACCAGGTGAAGCGTTGTGGGGCCAAAAGCACATTTGTCGGTTTCTATCCCAGGTAATCAACGCAATTGCGGCTTCCTTGACCGAACAGCTTTGTGCTTGTTTGAACTTCGTTTCCCCGACGATAACGTGCTGGATGCTTTACCCGGCTCAAGATTTACGCGACGATCCAACGAAGCTTTGAGCGCAACAGCCATCGCAGCCTCGCCCGAAGTCAGGTCTTCCCATTTGACCTCGAGTCCCTTGCGCCGCCCTTTGCCGACCAGCTTGAACCCCTCCTGCGAGATCGTGACGACGAAAGGCTTGCCGCCGATCTGAATCTCCCGCTTCAGCGGCTTCTCGAGCTTGGTGGTCATTTTGTTGGAAGGCGTTGCTGAAGCCGCGGCTTTGACCGGACCCCAGCAACGCCGTCTTAACGAGGCTGCGCGTTCTTTTGCGTGATGGCAATAGGGCGCCGGGACCTCCGGGCATGCGCGGCCCGGACTACGTTTCGCAAGCGCCTGTCTTATTTGCGAGCGGTTATTGCGAGGAGCCGGTGCCGGTGGGGCCGCCGCCCGAGGCGGCGGGGTTCGCGACCGGCGGCGCGAACTGGATGACGACGGGCGGCGTTGAAGGAATGGGATTGGCGGAGAGCAATGTGCTCGTCGCGCTTCCCGTGACAGGCGCGCTCGCGCCGATCGGCGTGTAGCCGCTCACCGGCGCGATGGAGGTCGGCGCGACGACGGGCGCCACCGGGGCGATGGGGTTGAGCGACGTGGTGCCGATCGTGCCGGCGTTGCTCGAGGCGGCGTTCGGCGTGCCGGGCGCGGTGCCGAAGGTGCCGCCGTTGCCGATGACGGCGTTCGGGCTGCCGGCCGTGGTACCAAAAGTGCCGCGGTTGCCCACCGCGGTGCCGTTGGCGCCCGACCCGAGCGCCGGATTGGTCCATCCCGCGCCGCTTCCCATGCTGTAGGTGTATTGCGCGCGGCATGCAAAGGACAGCGCGCAAAGGGTCGCGGCGATGAGGATTCGCGTCGTCGGGCTCATGGCGGAGGGCCTCCGTGTGAAGCAGGAAACGTACGCCATGGCCCTTTCAGGGCCCTGAAGCGGGGCTGGCGGGGGCACGGCGCTTGCTGTTCAGGGTTGTGGCCCGTCCGGCGACCTTCGGGACGCGGACTTCGGGCCTCGGCGGGCACCACCCTCCCTCACCCGCCGGACATTCCGCCCAGGCCTCCGGGCCTGGGCGCCTTTTCCGCAGGGAGGGCTATTTTTCATGGCGACGCTCGAATTCAACCCCGCGCGAAGAATGATTATGAGAGCCATCGCCATCGCCGGGAGCGAGGAGCGCCTGGCGAGGTTCCTCGAGCTGCGGGAATCGGACGTGCACGCGTGGGCCGTGGGCGAGGCGCGCGTGCCGCACCGCGTCTTCCTCGCCGCCGTGGACCTCGTGGCGGAGAACCGGCTCTCGCCCTTCGCGCTGCGCAACCTCAAGCGCCGCCAGGATCCCGACTGGCGCGGCGTCGAGCGCCGGCACTGACGGGCGCGCTCAGCGCTTGCGCGGCGCCCGCGAAGGATTGCGCGGCTCGTACTTGCGCCAGCGCTGGTAGCTCGAGCGCAGCATGGTCGAGAGCTTGACGGCGAGCCGGCCGCGCACCGGGTACGTGCTGCCGTCCTCGAGCACGATGATCACCTCGCGGCGCTGCCCGGGCCGGTAGACGCCGACCACGGCGCTCTTCACTCCGCGCGCCGCCAGTTCCTCCTTCGCGGCTGCGATCGCATGCTCTTCGGCCATTCCGATCTCGTTCTCGTTGTGGCGCGTAGGTTAAACGACGCGGCGGCGAAAGAGCAGTGTCGGAAGCTCGACGACGACAAAGCTGTCACGCCTCGCTGCGCGCGCTCTGCGAGAGCCAGACGAGGTGGTCGAGGAAGGTGCGGCCGCGCTGGTCGGTGAGGAGGTCCGCGGCGCGGCTCGGCACGAAGCACGATCCGCACGCCACCATCTCGTCCATGTCGACGGAGAGCGGCTCGCGGTGGATGCGCTCGCGGCAGCGCGGGCAATAGAGCCCGAAGTCCAGCCTGGACCCGCGCGCCGCCGGATGTTCTTTTGTATCGCTCACTGCGCCGCGCCCTCTCCCTCGCGGTGGAGCAAGGTTAAAGGATGCGTATGACGATGGGCGGCGGCGGAGCGCCCGCGGCGTGAATCAGTTCACGCGGGATGCGAAACTGCGGACAACGGGATACAGCCCGCGCGCCTCGAAGTTTTCAGCGGCCTGACAGCGCCGCCGACGCGAGCTTCGGCACGTCGAAGCCCTCGCAGGTGTTGCCGAGGCCGCCCGCGCAGCCGTACTGCTTGCCGGTGTCGAGCGCGCGCTGGTAATAGAGGCGCGCGGCGTCCTTGAACGCGAGGCCATTGGCCGCCTCGGCGAGCAGGAAGTACGAGAGGTCGCTCAGGTAGCCGACGCTCATCACCGAGAGCGCGAGCTCGCGCCAGCTCTTCTGCTCGTGGAGCTTTCTCCAGTCCGATTTCTTGGTCGCGAAGCCGAAGCCGCACTCCAGGCGGCAGGTGAAAGTGGCGGTGCCGGTCTTGAACTGGCTGAACGGCGCCGACTGGAAGGTCATGGTGTCCGCCTCCTTCGGCACGTCGATCGGCTTGCCCGCCTTCGCCGCGAGGTAGAAGGGCTCGACCTGCCTGCCGAGCTCCTCGAGGCGCTCCTTGCGGTGCTCGGGCGAGGGATGCGTCGAGAGGAATTCCGGCGGCGTGCCGCCGAGCTTCCCCATCTTGTCCCAGAGCGTCACCGCGGCCTGCGGGTCGTAGCCCGCGCGCGCGGCGAGCTCGATGCCGACCTGGTCGGCCTCGCTCTCGGCCTGGCGGCTGTTCGGCAGCGTGACCGCCACCTGCGCCGCGGTCTCGAGGAGCGCGGCCGTGTCCTGGCGCGAGCCGAGCGCGATCGCGGTGATCGCCGTCGCCGCCGTGGTGCTGTAGGCGACCGACATCTTCTCGCGCGTGTGGCTGAGGAGCGCGTGGCCGATCTCGTGGCCCATCACCTGCGCCACCTCGTCGTCGGTCGCCTTGAGCTTCTCCCAGATGCCGGTGTAGATCGCCATCTTGCCGCCCGCCATGCAGAAGGCGTTCACCGTCTTCGGATCGTTGATGACCTGCACTTCCCACTTCCAGTCGGCGGAGTCGGGCCGGAAGCGCACCGCCTGCGCGACCAGGCGGTCGGTGATCTCGCGCACCTTCTTCTCGCGCGCCGTGCCCGCCTCCACCTGCTTCTTCTTGGAGAAGTCGCCCATCATGCTGGTGTAGGCGGAGAGCGAGCTCGAGATCGCCGTGTCCTCGGAGACGAGCGTGAGCTGGCTGCGGCCGGTGATCGGATTGGTCGAGCATCCGGCGGCAAGGAGCGCGGCCGCCCCGAGGGCCGCGATCAGGCGATGGTTCATGAAAAAACCCCTTCTTGGGGGGCTATTTTATTAGAGCCAGAGCAGCAGCAGCGCCGCCGCGAGGAAGACGAGCACCGCCGCCATCTCTATGAGCCAGTGGTATCCGCTGGGCACGTCCATGCGAGGCTAACAGCCCCCGCCTCCCGCGCCATCCATCAATCGGTAGAAAAACCCGGCGCGTCCCCGCGACCAGCATCAGGGTTTTCTTCATCGTTGTCCTGCTATTTCCGCTTGAACGGACGGTCTTCCCAGGAATAGATGAAGTCCTTGGCCTGGCGGGCGTCCGGCGCATCGGGCCTGAGCAGCAGGTAGCGGTTCATCTCGGTCGTCGCCGAATCGAAGCTCTGCAGCTCCGCGAGGACCACCGCGCGGTTGAAATGGCCTTCCGGCCACCAGGGCGCGACCTCGATCGCCTTTCCATACTTTTCGACCGCTTCGGTGAAGCGCTTGTCCGCGACCGCGCGCTCGGCCTGAACCCGGAAGCGCCGCGCTTCCTCGGGCAGCTCGGGCTTCGGATCCGCCGCCTGGTAGCGGCGCGCTTCTTCCTTGAACTTCGCCATGCTCTCCGCGCTGTTGTTCCTGTCGTACTCCTGCTTCAGCCGGAGCAACGCATCGTGAAAGCTCTGCGCCCAGTTGCCAGCGCCGCCGCACGTGATCTTGTCCTTGGCGAACTTCTCGCCATCGCTGATGAAATGGCCGGACGCCATGATCTGCACGGAGGACCCGCGGGAGAGCCATATGTTCGACTCGGTGAAGGTCACCGTGAGGTCGTGCAGGTCCCTGAATTCCCAGATTTCGAAGTGCCCCGGCCATGCAAGCGTGACGATGTCGGGCAGCACGTGAACCGTCCACGGATGGATCGAATCGCAAGCCGTGAAGTCGCGCTGCACCTCGTTCCTGGCATTTTCGAGGGACCACAGGCTGGCATTGATTTCGTCGGCGTCGTAGGAATTCGGCGCTGCGCTCGAGGTCTGCGCGGACGCAGGCGCGGCGAGCGATGCGCCGAGGAGCGCAAGCATCGAGACCAGCCGAGCAGCGGTTGCAGTTCTCACTGTTCGATCCCCTTATCGCCGCGATGCGGCGTTCTTCGATTCGAAATAGCCGCGGTTGTAGCTCTCGATCCACTGCACGCGGCAAGGACCTGCCGCGCGCGGATCCGAAGCGCCGTTCGCGAGCCCTCCGCCCGCGCCCGCGCTCTCGCCTGCCCTGTAGGCTTCCGCCATCGCCAGCTGCCGCCGCGTCTCTCCGGCCTGGTAGCCCGCGCGGTAGCCGTCGAGGCAGGCCGTTTGCTGCTCAATGCCGAGCCCGGCGCAGGCAGCGCCTGCGTTTTGAGAAAAGCACTGGGACGCCGCTTCGAGGCCTTTGCCGTATCCGGCGGAGTCCACTCTCGGAGCCGTCGAGGCGCGGCCTTGCTCGGCAGCCCGGATCTGGCCGGCGAGCGCATCGAGCTCGCGTGTGTTCGCCTCGCTTTTCTTCCGCGCCTCCTGAACGACGGCCGGATCCGCCTTCGGCGACTTTTCGAGCATCGCCAGCAGCTCGTCGAGGAACCTCTGCTCCTTGGCGCCCTGGTCGAGCCTCGCCCGGAGCGCCTGGAGAAGCTCGGAGCCCGGCGGGGCGGGCGCGGGCGCCTGCGATGCGTCGCCGAGCTTGAGCAGCGCGAGGCCCGAAGCCGGAGCCGGTGCGGTGCCCTCCGAGTCGCCGCGCTTGATCGCGAGAGGCTGATAGTTGTCGGCGCCTTTCAGCAAGGCGGTGATGCGCTGCTTCGAAAGCTCCGCCTGGCGCTCGGCCTCCTCGTCGGCCTGCTGCTGGAGGATCCGGATGCGCTCTGCTTCCTGCGCCCTGCGGGCCTGCTCCTGCGGATTGCCGTAGAGCGCGTCGTGGACCAGGTCCGAGAGCAGCGGCATCATCTGCTGCGCGCTGTTCAGCATCATCTGCTGCTGCTGCGTATAGCCGCCGCCCTGCACGCCGCCCGAGGAAGCGCTCGCGCACTTTCCGTCCCAGCTGTTGTAAACCAGGTTCGCGGGCAAGCCGCAGGAGCGCTTCTGCGCCGTCCACCAGGCGGGCTCCGCCGCGCGCGCGCCGTTCAGCCCGCAGAGCGCGGTCCCGACAAAGAGCAGCAACGACAGGAAGCGAAGACGCGGAGCCATGGTGTGCCCCGGAGGCTACCGCAAGCCGCGCATACAGGGGGCGGAACCCTCGAAATCACCCCCCCGCCAAGGAGCCTTAAGGAAACCCGTTATGCGACGCGCCGCTCGCGCCGCGGCAACTCGCCGATCGCGGTGCGCACCGCGTCCTCGACGTTCTCGAGGAAGACGAACTCGAGCTTGGCGCGAGCCTCGGCCGGCACGTCCTCGAGGTCCTTCTGGTTCCTCTTCGGCAGCATGACCGTCTTGATCCCGGCGCGCAGCGCGGCGAGCGTCTTCTCCTTCACCCCGCCGATCGGCATGACGAGGCCGCGCAGCGAGATCTCGCCCGTCATGGCGACATCCGAGCGCACCGGCAGGCCCGTCAGCAGCGAGATCAGCGCCAGGTACATGGCCACGCCGGCGCTCGGGCCGTCCTTCGGCGTCGCCCCCGCCGGGACGTGGATGTGCAGGTCCGCCTTCTCCAGCGTCTCGCCGGTGAAGGTCTTGGCGAGCGTGAGCGCGGTCTGCGCCGATTCCTTCATCACGTCGCCGAGCTGGCCGGTGAGGATGAGCTTGCCCGAGCCCGCCACCTTGGAGGCCTCGATGAACAGGATGTCGCCGCCGACCGGCGTCCAGGCGAGCCCGGTCGCCACGCCCGGCACCGCGGTGCGCTCGGCCACCTCGCTCTCGAAGCGCCGCGCGCCGAGGATGGCGTGCAGGTCCTCGGGCTTCACGGTGATCTTCTCCGGGAAGCCCTCGGCGATCTTCATCGCAGCGTGGCGCAGCACCGAGCCGATCTCGCGCTCGAGGCTGCGCACGCCGGCCTCGCGCGTGTAGTCGGCGATGATGCTGCGAAGCGTTTCGTCGGGAACGGAGACCTTCTCCGGCGAGACGCCGTTCGCCTCCATCTGCCGGCGCACCAGGTAGCGCTTCGCGATCTCGAGCTTCTCCTCTTCCGTGTAGCCCGGCAGCTGGATGATCTCCATGCGGTCGCGCAGCGGCCCCGGGATCGTGTCGAGCATGTTCGCGGTGGTGATGAAGAGCACCTTCGACAGGTCGAAGTCGACCCCCAGGTAGTTGTCCCGGAAGCGCGAATTCTGCTCGGGGTCGAGCACCTCGAGGAGCGCGCTCGACGGGTCGCCGTGGAAGCCGCCCGCGCCGAGCTTGTCGATCTCGTCGAACATCAGCACCGCGTTCTTCGACTCCGCGCGGCGCAGCGCCTGGATGACGTTGCCCGGCAGCGCGCCGATGTAGGTGCGCCGGTGGCCGCGGATCTCGGCCTCGTCGTGCACGCCGCCGAGCGCGATCCGCTGGAACTTGCGCCCCGTGGCGCGCGCGATCGACTGGCCGAGCGAGGTCTTGCCCACGCCGGGCGGGCCGACGAAGCACAGGATCGGGCTCTTGCCGTTCGGGTTGAGCTTCCTCACCGCGAGGTGCTCGAGGATGCGGCGCTTGATCTTCTCCAGGCCGTAGTGGTCCTCGTCGAGCGTCTTCCTCGCTTTCGCGATGTCGATCTCCTGGATGGAGGAGTCCTTCCACGGCAGCTCGGAGAGCCACTCCAGGTAGGTGCGCAGCATCGAGCCCTCGGCGCTGCCCTCGCCCATGCGCTGCAGGCGCTTGAGCTCCTTCGTGGCGTGCTTGAGCACGTCCTCGGGCATGCCGGCCTCGTCGATCGCCTTCTTCAGGCCCTCGATCTCCGCCGCGGTGTCGTCGGACTCGCCGAGCTCCTTCTGGATCTGGCGCATCTGCTCGCGCAGCACGTGCTCGCGCTGGCGCTCGTCGAACTCCTTCTTGGTCTTCTCGCCGATCTCCTTGGAGATGCGCAGCACGCCGACGCGCTCGGAGAGGAGCTCGAGCACCTTGTCCAGGCGCCGCTTCAGGTCGAAGGTCTCGAGGAGGTCCTGCTTGTCCGCGTTCTTCACGTCGAGCAGGTTCGCCACCATGTCGGCGAGCAGGCCCGGGCTCGTCATGCTCTGCACGACGACCGCGAGCTCCTCCGGCGCGTTGGCGAGGAGCTGGATCGCCTCCACCGCCTGCTCCTTGAGCTGCAGGAAGCGCGCCTCGATGTCCGCGGAGAGCTCGTCCTTCACCTCGACCGCCTGCACGCGCGCCACCATGAACGGCCAGCCCTCGAGGAACTCGAGGACGCGGAAGCGCGACTGGCCCTGCACCACGAGGTGGTGCGTGCCCTCGTTGCCGGTGATGTAGCGCACGATCTGCCCGGAGGTGCCGACCCAGTAGAGGTCCTCCGGCCGCGGCTGGTTGTTCTGCGGGTCGCGCTGCAGCAGGAAGCCGACCTTCTTCTCGGTGCGCACCGCCTCCTGCGCGGCGGCGACCGACGCGGCGCGGCCGACCGTGATCGGCGAGATCACGCCCGGGAAGAGGACCGTGTTCCTCATCGGGATGAGGATGAGCGCGTCCTCGGGCAGCGGCTTCAGCGCCGCCTTGCCGCCCGCGGGGGCCGCCTCGGCCTTCACCGGCTTGTCGTCGGAGGACAGAAGCTCGTTCATGCGCCTTCCTTCCTGCGGAAAATGAGAGTGAGCACGCCGTCGTCCAGCCGCTTCTCGGCGAGCCTCAGGCCGCCGTACGGGTCGGCGAGCGGCAGCACGAGGCGCCGCTCGTAGCGCCCATAGGGGATCTCGATGCGATGGATGTGCGCGCCCTCTTCCCGGCACGGGAACGGGCGCAGCGCGGAGACGGTGATGCCGCCGGCCTCCAGGCCGATGGTGATCGAGTCCGCGGGCACGCCGGGCAGCGCGATGTGCACGCGCAGCTCCTCGCCCGACTCGACGACGTCGACCGGGGGCTCCCAGGCGTCTGCGACCTGATGGGAGAACTGCCGGTGCAGCCGCTCGGCCCGGTCGAGCATCGACAGGGCTTCGCTCCACATCCACCGGGAAAAATCGCGCGATCTCACAGGCCCTAGATGGCGGCAGGCAAGCCGCGAATCAAGGGCGGTGCAAAAATCGCTCCCGACTACCTCTTTTTAAAGGGGAACTTGCGCCGCGCGGGCGAGGGCGACGGCGCATCCAGGTGGCGGAAATTGATGCGCCCGCGCGTGATGTCGTAGGGCGACATCTCCAGGCGCACGCGGTCGCCGGCGAGGATGCGGATGCGGTTCTTGCGCACCTTGCCTCCCGCGTAGGCGAGCACGAACGCGCCATTCGTCAGCTCGACGCGGAACTGCGTGTTCGGCAGCACCTCCTGCACGGTGCCTTCCATCTCGATCATGTCTTCTTTCATGGCCTCCATTGTACCCGCCCTGTCAAGCGGGCGACGGCGCGCTTAAGCGCGGGACAGCTTTCGATAACGAAGCGTTACCAACGGATACAACGCTGAACGGCGCGCGCGCTTCTAATCGTTGCCGCAGAGAGGACGGGGAACTTCGAAACTCAAGGAGAACCAGGCAATGAAGAAACTTCTGATCTTGACGAGCGCGGCCGGAGCCATCGCCGTTTCAAACGCGTACGCGGCGGCAGGCGACGCCGGCTGGTACGGCGGCCTGAGCGTCGGCCGCAGCATCGAGCACATGGGCGGCGCGGGCATCGACACCGCGCTCGGCGCGCAGGGCGCGGCGCCCGGCGCGAGCCTCGATCGGCGCGACTTCAGCGGCTCGCTCTTCGGCGGCTACAGCTTCTCGCCGAACTTCGCGCTCGAGGGCGGGCTCACGAGCCTCGGCCGCTTCGACTTCACCGGGCCCGTCAGCGGCCACTACTCGGCGAGCGGCGCCGAGCTCGACGCGCTCGGCCTGCTGCCGGTCGCGGAGCGCTGGTCGCTGTACGGCAAGGCGGGCCTCTTCTACGGGCGCTCGACGCTGGAGGCGAACGGCGCGAGGGTGCACGACTGGGACACCTCGCCCGTGCTCGGCCTGGGCGCGAGCTACGACCTCTCGCGCAGCGTCGCGGCGCGCTTCGGCGTGGATCGCTACTTCAACGTCGGCGAGGCGGGCACCACGGGACGCGGCGACATCGACCAGTACACGGTCGGGCTCGTCTACCGCTTCCGCTAGCCCCGCTCAGGCGACGCTCTTCGCCTCCTCGAGCAGCCATTTCCGGAATGCGGCGACGGCCGGGCGGTCGGCGATCACCTCGGGACAGACGAGGTAGTAGGCCGAGTTCGGCTTCCACTCGACCGGGAAGGGCTGCACGAGGCGGCGCGCCTTGAGGTCGGCGTCGACCAGCGGGCGCAGCGCGAGCGCGACGCCGAGCTTCTGCGACGCCGCCTCGAGCGAGAGCATGTTGGTGGAAAAGCGCGGCCCGCGGCTGCCGTCGACGCGGTCGGCGACGCCCGCGGCGCCGAGCCACTTCACCCAGGCATCGCCGTTCGCGACGAGGTCCATCGCGTCGTCGTGCAGCAGCACCTGGCCGGCGAGGTCCTCGAGCTTCTTCAGCGTGGCGCCGATCTCGGGATTCGCAAGCAGCGTCATCGCGACGCCGAACAGGCGATCGGCGCGGAAGCCCGGGTAGTCGCCCGAGCCGAGGTGCACCTCGACGCCGGAGCTGTCGCTTCGCAGGTCGAGGTTGGTCGTCACGATGGTCGGCTCGAGCGCGCCGGCGTCCACCATCTTGCTCGAGCCCACCACGTGCACCTCGATGTTCGGCTCGAGCTTCTGGAACTTCGCGAGGCGCGGCATGAGCCAGCGCGAGGTGAACACCGGCGGCGCGGTGATCAGCAGCTCGGCCTCGCCGCCGCGCTCGCGCATCGTCTCGACCGCGGCGGCGAGCGCGTCGAAGCCCTCGCGCAGCTTCGGCAGGCAGGCGCGCCCGGCCTCGGTGAGCTGCACGCCGCGCCCGGCGCGCCGGAAGAGCTCGACGCCGAGGTACTCCTCGAGGCTCTTCACCTGGTGGCTCACCGCGGTCTGCGTGATGCTCAGCTCGGCCGCCGCCTCCTTGAAGGAGAGGTGGCGCGCCGCGGCTTCGAAGACGCGCAGGGCATTCAGCGGAGGAAGGCGATAGATCAATGGAATGGGTGGATCAGGCGGCTTGAGTTTTTCTCATCCCTTAGGTGACTAATGATCGTTTGTCCGCGCGCAGGAGCACCCCTACATTCGGAGCGTGGACAAGAACCGCGACTCGCTGAGCAGAGCCGACTTCAGTGGATTTTACGCGCTCGAGCGCCAGGCACGCCGGGCGCGCGCCGTGGCGCTCGGCCGTTTCATCACCGCCGGGCTTGCCGCCGTCGCGCGCGCGCTGTCGCCGGCGGCCGCCGCCGTTCGCGCGGAGGTGAAACAGCATGCGTAGCCGTAACCGTTTCGCAACGAAGTTCTGGCAGAAAGCGCATGCGTCGCTGCCGGCCCGCGTGCGACGCGAAGAGGAGTTTCACCTGCGCTCGGCGGAACGCTGGGAACTCCGCACCGATGCGGCCATCGAACTCTGGTCGCGCGCCGCGTCGGCGCTCGGCAGGCTGTTTCACATGCCGAACCACGGCCCGCGGCGCTCGCCGGGCCACTGACAGAACAACCGCTTGCCTCGCCGTCCGCGCAAATCCGAAGCCTCCTCCTCCTCTGGCTAGGGCCCGCGCGGGCGGCGAGCATCTAAAATCGGGAGCTTGAAGCCGAAGCCTCCCCGTTCCGCAGGAGCCGTCGTTTTCCGCAGGACCGAGAGGGGCGTGCGCCTGCTCGTCCTGCGCGCCTACAAGAACTGGGATTTCCCGAAGGGAACGGTGGACGCGGGCGAGGACCAGCTCGACGCGGCCAAGCGCGAGGTCGCGGAGGAGACGGGGCTCTCGGAAATCGAGTTCCCGTTCGGCGACGAGCATCGCGAGACGCTGCCCTACTCCAACAACAAGGTCGCGCGCTACTACCTCGCCGAGACCACCGAGCACGACATCGAGCTGCCCAAATCGCCCGAGCTCGGGCGGCCCGAGCACCACGAGTACCGCTGGGTCACCTTCGACGAGGCCGAGGATCTGCTGCCGCCGCGCCTCGCCGTCGTGCTCGAATGGGCGCGCAAGACGCTGAAAGGAAACTGATGGACAAGCTGATCGTGGAAGACCTCGTCGTCGGCAGCGGCGCGCAAGCCGCGCAGGGCCAGGAAGTCACCGTGCACTACACCGGCTGGCTGGTGGAAGGCGCGAAGTTCGACTCGAGCCACGACCGCGGCGAGCCGTTCGCCTTTCCGCTGGGCGGCGGCTACGTCATCCCGGGATGGGACCAGGGCGTGCAGGGCATGAAGGTCGGCGGCAAGAGGAAGCTCACCATCCCGCCGCACATGGCCTACGGCGAGCGCGGCGCGGGCGGGGTGATCCCGCCGAACGCCACGCTGGTGTTCGAAGTCGAGCTGCTGGGAGTGCGCTGAGGCGCTACTTCTTCTCGGTCGCGCCCATCGACGCGGTCGGCGCGGGCTTCGCCGCGGCCTGCAGCGTCTCCGCCGGCGCGGGCTGCTTCCACACCACCTCGCCGTCCACCGCGTAGAGCTGGCACGCGCCGCCGCTCGCCTTGCGGCACTGCCTCATGGCGAGGTCGTTGGCGTTGCGCGTATTGCCGGCGAAGCCGCAGCGCCCGTCCTCGCTCACTGCGTAGGCGCGCGGCCCGGGCGCTTCGAGGAATACGCGGTAGAGCGCCTTGCACGACTCGCTCTTCACGTTGGGCAGCTTCGCCATCGCGAGCAGCGGCGCGCCGTCGCCGGCGTCCAGGCGCTCGAAGGCGATCCTGTGCTCGCCGAAGAAATGCTCGACCGTCGGCAGCCAGTAGCGCACGCCGACGAGGTCGCTGAAAAGGTAGTGGCCGTCCTTGCCGAAGGCGGGCTGCAGCACGTACTCGCCGTTGCCGCCGGCCTTCTCGAAGCGGCCGTACCACAGGCGCGTGGTGTCCTCGTTGAAGTACTGGTCGTTCGCCGCGTAGTTGAAGAGCACCGGCACCTTCACTTCCTTGCCGAGCATGTCGAACACCTTCGCCACCGCCTCCACGGCGCACGGCACGCCCGGGCGCAGGTCGGGGTTGCCGCCGCGGCCGCCGGCGAAGGAAAGCACCGCGAGCAGCCCTTGCGGATGGCGCGCCGCGGTGACGATCGAGACGATGGCGCCGCCCGACTGGCCGGCGAGGATCATGCGGTTGCCGTCGACGTACGGCAGCCTGCGCGCATAGTCGTAGGCCGCCATGACGTCGTCTGCCGCGTTCTGCTCGGCGTGCGTGTAATCGGGATTGCTACAGGGGCCGGCGTCCTCGGCCATCTCGCCCCCGGTCGCGCCGAAGCCGCGGCGTAGCGGCATCACTACGACGTAGCCGCGCCGCGCGAACACCGCCGCGGTGGCGAGGAAGATCTCGGAGGACTCGTGCGCGCGCTCTTCTTCGCTGCCCGCGACGCCGTGGTTGAGCACCACCGCGCCGAAGGGCCCCTTGCCCTCGGGGCGCAGGATCGTGGTGGCGACTTCATAGCCGCCCGGGGCGGGGATGCGCACGTCCTCGGCGACCAGGCGCGGGCCGAGGAACGACGAATCGAGCTGGGCGTGCGCGCCGCCGAAGAGCAGCAGGCCTGCCGCGAGGGCGGCCGCTTTAGAGAAGAATTTTGTGACCTGCACGTGCATCCTCCCGCTTGCCTTACGCGATGCAGTGTAGGCAAAAATCCCAGCGCTGGGTAGAGGAAACGGCGACGCGTTTCGTAGTTTTTTTCGCGCTGTCGTTCCGCACCGTCAAACGACCGTCGGGGCGTGGCGACGGTGAGGTCTGCTACCCTCTTTTTCCCGTGCCGTTCAACGACCCCAAGCGCCTGCGCGGCGTGCGCCGCGGCATCGAGAAGGAGAGCCTGCGCGTGCGCGCGGACGGCGCCCTCGCCGAGACGCCGCACCCGAAAGCGCTCGGCTCGGCGCTCACCCACCCGCACATCACCACCGACTTCAGCGAGTCGCAGCTCGAGCTGATCACCGGCGCGCACGACACGGTGGACGCGACGCTGGAGGAGCTCGAGCGCATCCACCAGGTCGTCTACCGCGCCCTCGGGACGGGCGAGATGCTGTGGTGCGCGAGCATGCCCTGCGGCCTGCCCGCCGACGAGCGGATTCCGCTCGGCCAGTACGGAAGCTCGAACGTCGGCCGCGCGAAGACGGTGTACCGCACCGGGCTCTCCTGGCGCTACGGGCGCCGGATGCAGATGATCTCCGGCATCCACTACAACTTCTCCGTCCCCGGCACCTCGACCGAGGACTACTTCGGCCTGATCCGCAACTTCCGCCGCATCTCGTGGCTGCCGCTCTACCTCTTCGGCGCCTCGCCCGCGGTGTGCGCGAGCTTCGTCGAGGGCCGCAGCCACGAGCTGCGCGAGCTCGTCGAGGGCACGATGTACCTGCCCTACGCGACCTCGCTCCGCATGGGGCGCCTCGGCTACCAGAGCGACGCGCAGTCCGCGCTCAACGTGAGCTACAACTCGCTCGCGAGCTACGCCGCCTCGCTCGACGACGCGCTCACCAAGCCCTATCCGCCCTACGAGGAGATCGGGATCCGCGGCAGCGACGGCGAGTACCGCCAGCTCGCCGCCAGCCTGCTGCAGATCGAGAACGAGTTCTACAGCACCATCCGCCCGAAGCGCCGCATCCACCCGAACGAGCGGCCGCTGCACGCGCTGCGCGAGCGCGGCGTCGAGTACATCGAGGTGCGCCTCATGGACCTCGATCCGTTCGCGCCGCTCGGCATCACGGCGCAGACCATGCGGCTGCTCGACCTGCTGCTCCTCTACTGCCTGCACGTGCCGAGCGCGCCGGACACGCTCGAGGAGATCGGCGCCGTCAAGCAGAACCAGCACCGCGTCGCCGCCGGCGGCCGCGCGCCCGGGCTCACGCTCGAGCGCGCGGGGCGCGAGGCCGCGCTCGCCGAATGGGGCCACGAGGTGCTCGCGGCGTGCGAGGCCATCGCCGGCATCGCCGACAAGACGCTCGGCGGCGCGGCCTACCGGGACGCGCTCGCTTGCGGGTTTTCCCTGCTCAAGGATCCCACCACGGTTCCCTCGGCGCGGATCCTCCACGCGATGGAGCGCAACCACCAGCGCCGCTACGTGCGCTTCGTCCTCGCCGAATCGCTCGCGCACGCCGGGACGCTGCGCACGCTTCCGCTTCCCGAAGACGTCGCGCACCTTTTCGAGGGCCTCGCCAAGAAATCCATCGCCTCGCAAAAGCGCATCGAGGCCGCCGACACGCTCGACTTCGAGACCTACCGCCAGAAATACCTCGCGCACGACACGCTCATCATCCGGCGTGAAGACCCGCAGTGAAGACCATTAATCAGGGACGCACCACGTTTCTCCTCAACCATAAACGTGGTGCGTCCCTGTTTTGGCTGTTGCTTCCCCTTGCGTGCAATGCAGGAGATTTCGGCCTCAATGTCTATGGCGCCTCGTACCACTTCGAGCGCGGGCGCGCGAAGCAGCTCGGCCTCGACAACGAGATCAATCCCGGCCTCGGCCTGCGCTACCGCGAGCGGATCGACGAGCGCTTCGACTGGTTCGCCGACGCCGGCTTCTACCGCGACTCCGGGCGCAACACCGCGCTCGTCGCCGGGCCGGGCGTGCTGTGGAAGGCGACGCAAGGCCTTCGCCTGGGCGGCGCCGCGGCGTTTTTCCACAGCAAGAGCTACAACGGCGGCCGCGCGTTCGTCGCGCCGGTGCCGGTCGCGGCCTACGAGTGGAAGGCGGTCACCCTCAACGTCACTTACTTCCCGAGGATCTCGAGCTTCAACGAGATCAACACGCTCGGCTTCTGGCTGACTTTCCCGCTAGGTTCCCGCCAGTAAGTCGACGACGTACGCCGCGCCGTACGAGATGGCGGCGGCGAGGACGAAGATGGTGAAGCTGCGCACCATGCCCTTGGGGATGTCCATCTCGTCGAACTGCTTCTTGATGAAGTAGCTCGCGACGAAGAACACGATCGTCGAGATGATCAGGCTCGCCATGCCACGGGCGCCAGTCTCGCAGAAAGATAGAGCGGATGCGCGGGATGACCGCCGCCGTTCATCTTCAGGTAGCTCAAGGGGATTTTCCTTAAGGCGAGCATCTCCTTCACTTCCCCGGCGCGATCGAGGTGCTCGCCGTGGTTCCCCCAGGCGCACACGACGAGCTTCGCCGCCGTCGCGGCCTCGAGGATCGCGCGGTCGTTGCCGCGCCCGACCGGGTCGTGCGCCGCCTTCATGTCGTCCGGGTCGGTGGCGCGCCAGCCGAAGAGGTTGGTGATCAGGATGCCGCCGAAGCCCCAGCGCTCGACGTAGTTGCGCGCGCGCGTGCACGAAGGGTCGAGCTTCACCTCGTCGGCGGTGCTCGGGTTGAGCATCAGGAAGTTGGCGAGCGGCCGCGCCGCGTCCCATTGCCGCCAGAGGAGGTAGCGCCAGCGCCGGCAGCGCGAGAAGCGCGCGCCGCTTGCGGAGAGCTTCACCACATGCTCCTCAGGCGGGAAGCGACATCGACGGGGGTTTTCATCGCTTCTTTGACCTCCGCCTCCTTTGAATCGTAGAAAGCGATTTCTTCCATGCACGCCAGCACCTCGCGCGTCATGAAGCGGCTCTTCGCGCCGTAGACGTGCCGGTCGCCCATGCGCGACTGCTGCGTGACGTAGTACTTGAGCGGCGAGAGGAGGTGGAGGTCGGTCTTCGCGCGCGTCATCGCGACGTAGAGGAGCCGCCGCTCCTCCTCGACCAGGTCGGCGCGCCCGGTGGCGAACTCCGAGGGAAAGTTGCCGTCGCTCACGTTGAGGATGTGCACCGCCTCCCATTCCTGGCCCTTCGCCGAGTGCACCGTCGAGAGCACGAGGTAATCCTCGTCGAGGTACGGCGCGCCGGCGAGGTCGCTCGTCGCCTGCGGTGGATCCAGGGCCATCTCGCTCAAGAATGACTCCCTGTCGGAAAACTGAGAAGCAATCCTTTCCAGCTGCGTCAAATCGCCCGCGCGGACCTGCGCCGCATCGTAGCGCCGCTCGAGGTGCGGCTCGTACCACTCGCGCGCGCGCTGCATCTGCCCCGCCCACGGCGTCTGCGGGTTGCCGAGGAAGGCCATCAGCGCATCCAGGTCCGCCGCCGACTTCAGCCTCGAGAACGAAAAGCCCTCGGCCTCGAAGCGCGTGAACACCCGCTCCGCGCCCGCCGGGCCGATGCCCGGCACGAGCTGCAGCGCGCGGAAGGCGGCGACGCGGTTCTTCGGGTTGTCGGCCCAGCGCAGGAGCGCGAGCAGGTCCTTGACGTGCGCCGCCTCGAGGAACTTGAGGCCGCCGTACTTCACGTAGGGAATGTTGCGCCGCACGAGCTCGAGCTCGAGCACGTCGGAATGGTGCGAGCTCCGGAAGAGCACCGCCTGCCGCCGCAGCAGCACGCCGCGCTCGCGCGCCTCGAGCACGTTGCGGACCACATACTCGGCCTGCGCCTGGTCGTCGGCGACGGTCACATAGCGGGGCCTGGCCCCGCTTTTTCTCTTCGAGGAGAGATTCTTGCCGATCAGCGCGTTCGCCGCGTCCAGGACCGGCTGCGTGGAACGGTAGTTCTCCTCCAGCGCAACCACCGAGGCGGCGAACTGCGCCTCGAAGCCGCGGATGTTCTCGACGCTCGCGGCGCGGAAGGAGTAGATCGCCTGCGCGTCGTCCCCCACCACGGTCAGGCCCGCGCCGCCGGGCCGCAGCCCTTTCAGGATCTCCGCCTGCAGCACGTTCGTGTCCTGGTACTCGTCGACCAGCACGTGCTCGAAGAGCTCGCCGATGTCGCGCGCGAGCGCCGCATCCGCCATCATCGCGTGCCAGTAGAGGAGGAGGTCGTCGTAGTCGAGCGCCTGGATCGAGAGCTTGCGCTCCACATACGCCTTGAAGAGCCTGCTCAGTTCATCGCGCCATTCGGCGCACCAGGGAAAGACCGACTGGAGCGTGTCCTCGAGGCTGCCCTGCGTGTTCACGCGGTGCGAATAGATCGCGAGGCAGGTGTCCTTGCGCGGGAAGCGCTTCTCGGCCTTCGAAAAGCCGAGCTCGTGGCGCAGGACGTCGATCAGGTCCGCGGCGTCGCCGCGGTCGAGCACGCTGAAGCTCTCGTCCAGCCCGACGCGCGCGCAGTGGCGCCGGATGAGGCGGTTCGCGATCGAGTGGAAAGTGCCGGACCAGGGCAGGCGCACTTCCTTCAGCGCCTCGCCGGCGATGCGCTGCGCGCGCCGGGTCATCTCGAGCGCGGCGCGGCGCGTGAACGTCAGGAGCAGGAGCTTCTGGGGCGGAACGCCGCGCAGGAGCAGGTGCGCCACCCGGTGCGCCAGCGTATTGGTCTTGCCGGTGCCGGCGCCGGCGAGGATGAGGAGCGCGCCGCCCTCGAAGCGCGCCGCCTCGCGCTGGCGCGCGTTCAGCCGCTCGAAAGCCTCCATTGCCCCCATGGGGCGCACTATAGGCGAAGGCTGTATATGTGTACAGTATGAAAGAATCCGTTGCCCGGCAGGCGCTTCTCCGCTACGTTCCGCTGAATGGTGGAGGAAGGCAGGCAGACGACGGTGCTGTTCGCCGACGTGAGCGGCAGCACCAGGCTCTACGAGACGGCGGGCGACGCGGTGGCGCTGGAAGCCATCGCGCGCTGCATCGAGGCGCTGAAGAAGGCGACCGATGCCGGCGGCGGCCGCGTCATCAAGACGATCGGCGACGAGATCATGGCGGTGTTCGCGAGCGCGCAGGCCGCGGGCGCCGCGGCCGCGGAGATGCAGGCGGCGATCGAGCGCCTGCCCGCGGTCGGCGCCTCCAAGCTCGGCGTCAAGATCGCCTTCCAGGCCGGCCCGGTCATCCAGCGCGACAACGACGTCTTCGGCGACACGGTGAACCTCGCCGCGCGCCTCGTCGAGCAGGCGGTGAAGGGCCAGATCCTCACCTCCATGGAGACCGCCGAGACGCTCGGGCCGCTCTTTCGCGCCTGGACGCGCACGCTCTACCCGATCGAGGTCAAGGGCAAGGCGGAGAAGGTGGTGCTGTGCGAGCTGATGTGGAACCAGCAGAGCGACGCCACTGCGGTCGCCGGCGGCAACCGGCTCACCGCGCGCGCCGCGCCCACGGTGCTGCGCTTGGAGTACGGCGGCAAGGAGCTCAGCCGGCGGCGCGAGACCGACTCGGTGATCCTCGGCCGCGAGGAAGGCTGCGACCTCGTGGTGCACGACGACAAGGCCTCGCGCCGGCACTGCACCATCGAGCGGCGCCAGGACAAGTGGGTGCTCAAGGACCACAGCACCAACGGCACCTTCGTCACCGTCGAGGGCGACACCGAGGTGCTGCTGCAGCGCGAGGAGTTCACCCTGAGGAAGCGCGGCTGGATCTGCTGCGGCCAGGCGCGCTCGGAGACGACGCACGTCGTCGCATTCCGCTGCGAGTGAGACAAGGAGAAAAACGATGAGTGCGGTTCCAAACCATGCGCTTCGCCGGCTGCGCGAAGGCAAGCTCGCGATCGGCCTGGGCGTGAGGAACGCCCGCACCGTGGACATCGCGCAGATCGCCAAGACCGCGGGCTTCGACTGGCTCTTCATCGACTGCGAGCACAGCTCGATGGACCTCGACACCGCGGCGCAGATCGCCTCGGCGGCGCTCGGCGTCGGCATCTCCGGGATGGTGCGCGTGCCGGGCTTCGAGCACTGGCACGCCTCGCGCATCCTCGACAGCGGCGCGCAGGGCATCGTCTTCCCGCACGTCGACACGCGCCAGGACGCCGAGCGGCTCGCCGCCATCTGCCGCTTCCCGCCCAAGGGCAAGCGCTCCATGGGCGGCGGCCTGCAGCACACCGGCTACCTCAACCTGCCGATCGCCGAGACCGCGCGCGTGGTGAACGAGGAGACCATGGTCGTCGTCATGATCGAGACGCCGCAGGCGGTCGCGAACGCGGACGAGATCGCCTCGGTGCCGGGCGTGGACGCGCTCCTCATCGGCACCAACGATCTGTGCTTCGAGATGGGCATCCCGGGCCAGTTCAACGACCCCAAGGTGAAGGACGCCTACACCCGCGTCATCGCCGCCTGCCGCAGGCACGGCAAGTTCCCCGGCATGGGCGGCATGTACACGCCCGATCTCCTCGAGCGCCACGTCAACATGGGCGTGCAGCTCATCCTCTCGGGCTCCGACTTCTCCCTGCTCCTGCAGGCCGGCACGCAGCGCGCCACGCTCGTCCGGGGATTCGAGAAGAAATAGCGATGGTTTGCCGGCCCCCTGACAAGGGGGCGGCGAGCGAAGCGAGCGGGGGTTGGTTTAGCGGATCAGCGCTTGCTCTATGCGCAGGCAAACGCCCTCGAACTCCTGCATGACCTCGAGGTTCGTGAACCGGATGATGCGCACGCCGCTCGCCTCGAGATCGGACGTGCGGAGCGCATCGCGCTGCATGCCTTGGCGGTCGAAATGCGAGTCGCCGTCCAGCTCGATGACCAGCCGCTTTTCCGCGCAGTAGAAGTCGGCGATGTAGCGGCCGAGCGGCTTCTGGCGCGTGAACTTGTGCGGCGAGCCGCGCAGGTACTCGTACCAGAGCTTGCGTTCCGGTCCCGTGCACTCGCGACGCAGCTCGCGGGCACGAGGCTTGAGCTCACGGCGGTAGCGGATGTATCCGGGCATGCCCGCTCAACGCACCAGCCCGACTCGCGTGCACAAAAAAACCAACCCCCGCTCGCTTCGCTCGCTGCCCCCTTGTCAGGGGGCCGGCAAGAAGGCCGTTATTTCTTCGCCGCCTGCGCGGCGAGGATGTCGGCGACGCAGGCGGTGAGCTTCTTCGCGTAGCCGAGGTGCAGGAACTCGTTCGGGCCGTGGGCGTTGGAGTGCGGCCCGAGGACGCCGGTGATGACGAACTGCGCCTGCGGAAACTTGGCGCCGAGCATCGCCATGAAGGGTATGGTGCCGCCCTCGCCGAGCCACATGGCGGGTTTGCCGAAGTGGGTTTTCGAAGCCTGGTCCAGAGCGGCGCCGAGCCAGGCCGCGGTCTTCGGCGCGTGCCAGCCGGTCGCGGCCTGGCCGTAGGTGAAGCTCACCTTCGCGCCATACGGCGGGTTCGCCTCGAGGAGCGCCTTCAGCTTCTGCGCCGCCTCGTTCGCCTCCACCGTGGGCGGCAGGCGGAGCGAGAGCACGAGCGAGGTCTTCGGGCGCAGCACGTTGCCCGCGCTCGCCGGCGGCGGCAGGCCCTCGGCGCCGGTGATGGAGAGCGCCGGGCGCCAGGTGCGGTTGAGGATCAGGTCGTCGAGCTCCCCCGCCATCGGCTTCGCGCCGCGCACGAAGGGGAACTTCTCCCAGATCGTGTCGCCGAGCGCCTCGGCGGCGAGCTTCGCCTGCTGGCCGCGCTCGGGCGGGATCGGGGCGTGGAAATCGGGCGCGATCACCTTGCCGCTCGCCGTGTCGTCCACGCGCGCGAGGAGCGCGCGCAGGATCCGGAAGCTCTCCGCCACGACGCCGCTCGCGTCGCCCGAGTGCACGCCCTCGGTGAGGATCTCTACCGTCAGCACGCCGTTCACCAGGCCGCGCAGCGAGCTCGTGCCCCAGAGCTGCTCGTAGTTGCCGCAGCCGGAGTCGAGGCCGACGACCAGGTCCGGGGTGCCGATTCTTTTCGAAAGATGCTCCAGGTACGCCGGCAGGTCGTAGCTGCCGCTCTCCTCGCAGCACTCGATGAGGAGCTTGACGTTGCCGAAAGGAATCTTCCGCTCGACGAGATCATGCAGGGCGGAAAACGCGCAGAACACCGCGTAGCCGTCGTCGGCGCCGCCGCGGCCGTAGAGCTTCTCGCCCTCGATCACCGGCGTCCACGGCCCGAGGCCTTCGCGCCAGCCGGTCATCTCGGGCTGCTTGTCGAGGTGGCCGTAGACGAGGACGTTGCCTTTCGCGGCTCCCGGCACCTCGATGAAGAGCACCGGCGTGCGTCCCGGCAGCCGCGCCACCTCGAGCTTCATTCCCGGAAGCGCGTGCGCGTTGCACCAGGATGACGCGAGCGTGACGGCGGCCTCGATGTGCCCGCTCGCCTGCCACTCCTTGTCGAAATGCGGCGACTTCGCCGGGATGCGGATGTAGTCGACTAGAGCGGGAACGATGAATTCGTCCCAGAAGCGCGTGATCGATTTCATATTCCGCGTAGCTTAGCGTGAGTGCGACGTCACGGAGCGACGTCGCTACCGCGCTCAGCGCGCGAGCGTCGCGGCGACAATATGAAGCGGTGCGCGGCGATAGCGCGCGCGGCGCGAGGTGCGTACGATGCGTTCCGGAGTGCAGAAACGACGAGGGCACGACCGGTAGCCGTGCCCTCGGTGATGCTCAAGCGGCGATCAGACGACTGACTGCACTTTGTTTGGCCCTGCTGTTCGGGTGGCTGCGCCTGGAGCGGAGCACTCGACGTGGGGCTGGTAACAGCGTGCTGGCCACTTACTGACCGTGTGTAGATTGCGCTCTACACAGGTCGGCATTGTGCGACCTGTTTGTTACATGGCAATGTTGCGCCCCTGGTCCTCTTGGGCGCCACTGCCCTCCGTCCGAAAAGGGTCCTGACCCCTTTTCTCAATCGGCCAGGGGGTTAGGCCGCAGCTGGAACTTGATCGCCTTGTGGCGGCCCTCCTTGCCCATCTCGGTGTGGAAGAGCGCCCGCGTGCCGGTCGTGCTCCAGATCGCCCGCCCCTTCCAGCCCGCGCCCGGGTCGTCGATGCGCCCGTCGACGTTCTTCGGGAACCAGCCGCTCGGGTAGGGCACGATGAAGCGGATGAACTTGCCGTCCTTGAAGGCGTAGATCGCGTCCGAAAGGTTCGCCATCACGATCGGCACGTTCTTGCCGAGGCCGAGGATGCCGTTCCAGTCGATCCAGGTGTAGTAGCTCGCCTCCGCGCTGCCCGGCGTCTTCACGTCGCGCAGCTGCGGCCCGGGCAGCTTGTAGAGCGTCCAGCCCTCGGGGCAGTGCTTGCCGGTCGCGCTCGGCCCGTTCAGCACCTTGCACTTCGAGCGGTCGAACTTGCCCAGGTGCCCGCTCGCGAGCGAGACCCAGTAGACGCCGTTCGTGTCCACGTCGCCGCCGCGCGGGCCGAAGCCGGGAAGCGGCGGCTCGTAGACCTCCGCGAGCCCGGTGTGCACCGGGTCCGGGCCCGGCACGAAGCGCACGATCTGTCCGGGATAGCCGATCGCGGTGCCCCACACCGAGCCGTCCTTCGGGCTCACGTTGATGGCGTAGAGGTTGGAGACGATGCGCTTGTCCTTCGACGGGTCCACCGGCGCGTCGGCCGCGACGTACTCGTCGCGCTTGCCGTTGCCGTTGGTGTCGAGGACGAGCGGCGTCCAGCCCTGCGAGATCTTCTCGTCGCCGCTCTGCTCGTAGAGCCGCACGTTCAGCCAGCCCATCACGCCCGGTCCGACGACGCCGGGCGAGAGCCACAGCGTGTCGTTCGCGTCCCGCGCGAAGTTCAGGTGGTGCGTCGGGAAGCAGGTGCGGATGAGGGTCCACTTCCCGGTCGAGGGGTCGAGCATGCCGAGGTGGCGGTTGGCATTGCCGTCGAGCGGGAACGCCCTCGTCGAGGCGCTCGTCGCCGGGTCCTTGCACCAGTCGGGGTTCTTGTCCGGCTCGACGCGCGAGGTGAACCAGACCCGGCCCTTCTCGTCCATCATCGGGTTGTGGTTGATGGTGTGGCCGTCCCAGATCGGCTTGTCGCCCCACACCGCGGAAGGCCCGAAGGGCGCCGACTGCACCGACGGCGTCTCGGGACTCCTCACCGGGTGCAGGATCTCGGTCGCGCTGTTCGTGGTCGGGTCGAGCACCGGCACCAGGTCGGAGCTGTCCTCCGGCGAGCCGTAGATCTTGCCGTTCGCGTTGACGCGCGGGTTCCTGCGATCGGTCGAGACCTCGTCGTGCAGGTAGCCGGTCGGATGGCCCCAGTCCCACAGCGTGACGACGACGTTCCGCTCGATGCCCTTCGGGCGCTCGGGCTTGGCGAAGGGCAGCTCGCCCTTCGCGATGTCGTCGGTCCACTGCGCGAAGTTCTTGAGCGCGCGCTCGCCGTCGAGCCGGCTGATGTCGCGCGCCATGAGCGCGCGCGCGCCGCCAGACTGGACGCGCTCCCTCCACGCTTCCACTGAATTGCCATTGTGTTTTTGAAGAAAAACGTCCGGGACCTTTCGCATCCAGGGCGTGCCGAGCGCGTGGCACGACTGGCAGGCGCCGCTCTTGATGGTGTTCAGCCACGCGCCCTGCGTCGGCACCGGGCCGAGCGGGAACTCGTTCGCCTGCGGCACGCGCAGGAGCGAGAACCAGTAGATCGCCGGGTAGTACTCCGCGGCCTCCTTCTCGGAGGGCGCCGCGACCGCCTTGAGGTCGAGCGTCTTGCCGGGCTCGGCCTCGACCTTGGGCGAATCCACCAGGCCGTAGCCGCGCACCCAGACCGAGTACTTGCCGTCCGGAAGATCGGGGATGAGGTAGCGGCCCTTGTCGTCGGTGACGACGATCTTGGTGAGCTGCGTCGGCGTGTCGTGCGTCTGCGCGATGACCCAGACGCCGGCCTCCGGACCCTTGGCGCCGCTCACGATGCCGCCGATCTCGTGCGCCTTGGTCGTGACCGCGCGGCTCAGCTTGAGCTTGTCCGCGGCGAATGAATTCGAGACGGCGAGCGCCGCAGTAAACGCGGCCGCCGCAATGACTGCGATTTTCATGGGGCCTCCTCCTCCCCGAATCGTATTTCAAAATCCGGGGCCGGGCACCGCTTCTTTCAAACCAGTCCGAGGTCCCTTGGCGGCGTTCCGGGAAAGACCGAAGCGAGCTGCGCCGCGGAAAGCCCGTAGAGGCGCGCGAAGAGGCCGCCGAGGAGCGCGCGGTAGTCGTTCAGCACCGGGTAATCGCGGTTCTGGAACAGGCCCTTCTCGGAAACTGCCACGCGCTCGCCGCGCACGCCGCCCCTGACCGCGCCGCCGAGCACCCAGTACACCGTGCCGTGGCCGTGGTCGGTGCCGCGGTTGCCGTTCTCGCGGAACGTGCGGCCGAACTCGGAGAGCACCACGACGCTCGTGTCGCGCCACGCCGGGCCCATCTCGCCGGCGAACGCCGCGAGCCCGGCGCCGAGCGCCTGCAGGCGCGTGGCGAGCTGGCCTTCGGCGCCGCCCTCGGCGACGTGCGTGTCCCAGCCGCCGACGTCGACGAAGCCGAGCGCGTAGCCGCCCTTCATCATGCGCGCGACGCGGCGCGCCTGCGCCTCGAAGGCGCGCGGGTTGAGCGCGTTGCGGCTCGCCGCAGCCATCTGCGCGGAGTCGGCCATCGCGGCGCTCATCTCTTCGCGCGTCTGGAAGCCCTCGCTCACGTTGTCCGCGAGCGTGGTGCCCTGGTACATCTGCGCCACCAGCGCGCTCTGCCGCGCGTTGAGGCCCGGCCCGGCGATGCGCAGCGGCGCGTTCGCCACCTTCGCCGCGCCGCGGAACACGAGCGGCAGCTGGTCGGTGAAGGAGATCGGCTTGCCGTCCTTCAGCTGCGTGACGAGGCGATTCATGAACCCGGACGAGAACCCCTTCGCGCCTCCCGCCTCGATCGAGTCCTGCGTCTCGAAGTGGCTGCGCGAGAGGTCGTCGGTGCCGGCGAAGGGCACGAACGCGACCTCGCCCTTCTTCCAGAGCGCGTGCACGTCGGCGAGCGCCGGGTGCAGGCCCCAGTCGGCGTCGATCTCGAGGAGCGAGCCCTTCGGCACGGCGATGTTCGGGCGCGCCTGGTAGTAGAAGTCGCTCGCGCGCGGCACGAGCACGTTCGCCGCGTCGTAGCCCCCGCGCAGGAAGACGAGGAGGAACCTGGGCTCGCTTTCCGCCGCATAGAGCCTTCCGGAGACGGCGGCCGCGAGGCCGATCTTCAGGAAATCGCGGCGCTTCATCGGCTCATGAACTCCGGCGAAGAAAGGAGGAGCTGGTTGCGCTCGCCGGGCGTCGTCGCCTTGGCGAGCGCGGCCTGCGTCGCGGCGCCGAGCGGCCGCGGGTACTCGAGCGGACCTGGCGCGGTCACTGCCGCCGTTCCTGCTATGGCGCGCGCGATCTCGAAGCGCGTCGCGAGCTGGCCGGCGCTCGACCACGCGGTGCGCACCAGCGGATAGCCGTCGGGCGTCTGCCGGCCGTAGAGCGGCTCGCCCATGCGGAAGAGCCAGGCGAGCGGCGGATTGGTGTTCGGCATCGGCTGTCCATCGTAGGCAAGGCGCAGCGCCGAGACGACGTAGTGCACCGGGTCCTTGAATTTCTCGCCGAGCGAGGCGTGGAACTCGGGCGAGTCGAACAGCGCCCTCAGGACGGCGGCGATGTCGCCGTCGCTCGCGCTGAAAACCGCTGCCAGGCGATCCACCAGCGCCGCGCCCGGCTCGTCGGAGACGAAGTACAGCGCGAGCTTGCGCGACACGAAGCGCGCCGTCGCCGGCTGGCGCGCGAGGAGGTCGAGCGCCTGCTCCACCTCCTCCTCGCCGCCGCCGTGGATCAGGCGGCCGAGGAACTCCTTGTCGTCGCCGTCGTGGCGCCGCAGGTAGAAGCGGTAGCCCTCCGGCCCGATCGAGACCCCGGTGAGGATGCGCGCGAGCTCCTGCACGTCCTGCTGCGTGTAGCCGGCCTCGACGCCGAGCGTGTGCAGCTCCATCAGCTCGCGCGCGTAGTTCTCGTTGACGTGGCCGGCGGCGTTGCGCGCGTTGTCGAGGTAGGCGAGCATCGCCGGGTGGTGCGCCATCGCGCCCAGCAGGTCGCGGAACCTGCCGAGCGCGTGCGGCCGGATGGCGCGCTCCTCGTAGTCGCCCACCAGCGCGCGCACCGGGCCCTTGCCCTGGAACACGCTGAAGTGGTTCATCCAGAACCAGGTCATCTGGCTCTCGAGCTGGCGCGGCGAGTACACCGCGCGCAGCAGCGAGCGCGTCGCCGCCTCGCGCGCGAGCCCGTTCAGCTCCTGCTGCAGCGCCTTTCTTTTTTCCGGGTCGTCCTTCGCTTCCTTGCGCTTGCCGCGAAATTGCTCGATCAGGTCGGGAACCGACCGCCTGGAGATCTCCATCGCGTCGATCTGCGCCTGCACTTGCGGCGGCAGCGCCTCGGGCAGGCGCGGATCGAGCTGGCGCTCGAGCCACGCTTTCGACCCCAGGCTCTGGATTTCGGAGAGCGAGGCGCGGTTCGCGCCCCAGCTCACCCGCTCCAGAAGCAGAAGCTGCCCGGCGGGCGGTTCGGCTGGCGCGTTCGCCGGCCGCGAGGGGAGAGGAGCGACCGAGCAGGCGGCAATAGGGAGGAGGAGGATCGCCGCTGCCGCACCGAGCGCTCGCCGAGCAGGCTTCATGCGTGCATTGCAGCGCAAACGCGCGCGGCAGTCCTCGACAGTGTGTATCGAGATGTAAAGAAAAAGGCCGCCGGGCTTGCGCCGGGCGGCCTCGGGCGTTGCTGGCTTGCGGTTTACTGACCCGCAGCTTTCTTCGCCGCGCGGTCCTTGCGCAGGTCGCGCCGGTCCTGGCGGCGGTCCTTCTTGTCGGCGCGCATGTCCTGGCGCGCGGCCTTGGCGCCGGCCGTGTCGCCCTTGGCGGCGTCGCGGCGCGCGGTGCGCCGGTCCTGGCGCACGTCGCGCGTGTCCTTGCGGATGTCCTGGCGGTCGGCCTTGGTGTCGCCCGTCTGGGCGAAGGCCGCGCTCGCGACCAGCGCCGAGGCCGCGAGGACGATGAGTTTCCTGAGCATGGGTGTCTCTCCTTTCGTTTGTGGGTACGACGTCCCCCATAACGCGCAAGGCCGCGGACGGTTACAGCGGAAAGTGCTTCAAAATGCTTTCTTGCATGCTGCGCAGCCGCAAAAGCCACCCCGTCGTGCGCCGCTTCGAGCTGGTGGCGCTCATCGTCGTGGTCGTCGGGCTGCCGCTCGCCTTCCTCGTGCCCTCGACCTTCCAGGGCAAGTTCTACGCGGTGTTCTCGGTCGCGGTGCTCGCCTTCGCCTGCGGCGGCGCCGCGGCGCTGCTCGTGAAGCGCGAGGAGGAGGCGCACAGCGCGGCGAAGCTGATGGACCTCGAGGCGTTCGCGCCCGCCGGCAAGCCGGACACGTCGCGCTGGAGCGTCGAGCTCCTGAAGCGCCTCGAGTGGAAGCGCTTCGAGGAGCTCGTCGCCGCCTACTTCGCGGTGCTCGAGTTCAGGGCGGAATCGATCCGCCCTCCCGACAACGGCGGAAGCGAGCGCGGCGAGCGGGGGGTTCTCGCGCTCAAGCTCTTCAAGGAGTCGAAGCCCGTGATCCTCGTCGGCTGCCAGGCGTGGTCCGTCTACACCGTCGGCATCCGCCCGGTGCGCGCGCTCCTCGAGGCGATGCGCGCGCAGGGCATCGCGGAAGGCGCCTTCGTCACCTCCGCGCGCTTCACGCCCGAGGCGCAGGCGCTCGCCGCGAAGAGCGGCATCACGCTCATCGACGGCGCCGACTTCCTCGCCAAGATCAGCGCGCTCGCGCCCGAGCACGCGGCCGCGCTCCTCGCCCTCGCGGTCGCGGGCGACTTCCTCACGCCCACCTGCCCCGCGTGCGGCGTGAAGATGGCCGCGCGCTCCAACACGCCCTACGGGCGCAAGTTCTGGGGCTGCATCAACTACCCGAGATGCAGCCAGACCTTCTTCGGCGCATTGAACGCGCCGAGCTAGGTCTCGACCTGCCGCCCCCCTGTTAAGGGGGGAAGCGAGTGCAACGAGCGGGGGGTTGGTTTTCGTGCCGCCCCCCTGTCAAGGGGGGAAGCGAGTGCAACGAGCGGGGGGTTGGTTTTCGGAAAACCAGACCCCCCCTTCGCGCGCAAGGCGCGCTCCCGTCCCCCCTTAACAGGGGGGCGGCAAAAAGCAAAAGCCTTACTTGCTCGTCGGAGCGGGCGCGGTGCTCGGCGCCGTGCTGCTCGGCTCGGTGCTCGCGCCGCCGCTGCTCTTCGCCGCCTTCTTGTCGGCCTTCTTCGCCTGTTTCTCGGCCTTGTGCTCCTGCTTCGCCTGCGTGATGGCATCCTTGTGCTTCGCCTTCGCCTGCTTCATGCAGTCGCTCTTCTCCTGGCCCTTCATGGCGTCGCAGGCCTTCTTGTCGGCCTTGTAGGTGTCGTCGGCCTGCTTCTTCGCCGCCTTGTAGGCGTCGTCCGCGGCGAGCGCCGCAAAGCTGGAGGCCGCGAAGAGCGCGGCAGTGAGGATCGAGAGGACGCGGGTCATTTGTTTCTCCTAGGGTGGAATAGCGCGCAGATGGTAGGCGGGCCGGGTGACCCCGTCAGTCGCGCGTCCCGCGAAGTTGGCGTCGCTTCCCGGCTACATCCGATAAGCTGGCAGCGACATGGCGGCGCCCCTCATCCCCTACCTGAGGAACGTGAAGCGCTGGGTCTGGCTGCTCTACGCCGGAGGCTTCCTGGCCTTCATGGGGATCGTCTGGGCGCTCGACCGCTTGAGCCCGCCCGGCACGCCCGCGAACCAGCTCGTCACCTGGCTGAACGGCTGGCTCTTCCTGCTGCCCGCCGGGATGATCGCCTACGGCTTCTACATCAGCGCGCGCTGGTGGCGCTGCCCGCGCTGCGGGCAGTACCTGCCGACCAAGACCGCCGTCTGGGACCGCTGCCGGCGCTGCGGCGAAAAGCTTCGCGAGTGATCCGCCGCCCCCCTGACAAGGGGGGAGCGAGCTCGCGAGCGGAGGGTTCCGCTACTCCTCGATGACCGCCTTGTCGAACTTCGCCTGCGCGAACTCCTGCAGCGAGCCGATGGCGCCGGCGATCTTGGTGCCGAACGCGGGCGCGAACTCGATGAGCTGCTCCTCGCCCTCGCCGTCGTTCTTCTGCTTGAGGCAGATGTAGCCGCCGTCGGTGACGTAGATCTGGATGTCGGGCTGACCTTTGATGCGCATGGGCGTGACCTCCGTTTGGTGCGTCGCATCGTAGAGGAGCACGCCGGAAGGCACGTCGTTTTTGCCCAAGTACTTTTGGAGTGTCGCCTCCCGGTTACGCGAGCAGCCTGCCGAGCCCCTGCGCGTCGATGAGCTCGATGCGGTGCTCGGCGGCGAACTTGCGCGCCTGGTCGGTGACCTCGCCCGCGGCGACGTAGATGCCGTCGTGGTCGTGCCCTTGCGCATCCACATCCTTATACGCCCTGCACGCGTCCTTCAGCTCCTTCAGCGGCTCGACGCCGGTGCGGCTCGCCTTCCAGCGCCTGCAGGCGACGAGGAAGCTGCGCTCCTTGTAGCGCACCGCGAGCTCCGCCGCGGGCGCGCTGATCCGCTCGACGCTGTAGCCCTCGCGGCGCAGGCCCCGCTCGAGCTCCTCGATGAACGCCTCGGAGGAGAGCCCCTTCAGGCGCTCGAGCGTCGCCGCGATCTTCTTCGCCCCCGGCGCGCGGACCTGCCGCCCCGCCACCACGCAGGAGATGACGATGAAGGGCAGCGCCGCGAAGAACGCGTAGACCGTCGGGACGAAGAAGCGCACGAGCGCGATCACCGCGGCGGCGACGAGCGCGCTCACCCACCACGGCGAGCGCAGCAGGACCGCGAAGAGCGAGTTCTCGTTGACTTTCATCGGCGTTGCCGGCCCCCTGACAAGGGGGCAGCGAGCTTGCGAGCGGGGGTTATTCGGGCTGGATGCCCGCCTTGCGCGCGACCTCGCCCCAGCGCTGGTACTCGCTGCGCACCATCGCCTGCGCCGCCTCGAGCGTCGAGGACGCGGGCTTGGAGCCGGTCTTCACCAGGCGCTCGCGCACGTCGGCGCGCGCGTTCGCGGCGTTCAGCGCGCGGTTGAGCTTCTGCACGACCTCCGCCGGCGTGCCGCCCGGCACGGCGAGCACGTGCCAGCCGTCCATCACGACTTTCAGCCCCTGCTCCGCGGCGGTGGGCACCTCGGGCGCCGCGTCTTCGCGCGCCTCGCTCATCACCGCGACGAGCTTCACGCGCCCCTGCGCCGCCTGCGGCCGCGCCACCGAGAGCGGCACTATGAACGCCTGCACGTTGTCCGCCGCGACCGCGGTGATCGCCGGCGCCGCGCCGTTGAAGGGCACGTGCACGAGCCGGATGCCCGCCACCTGCTCGAGCTGCTCGAAGGCGATCTGCGACACGCTGCCGTTGCCCCACGAGGCGAAGTTCATCGTCCCCGGGCTCTTCTTCGCCTCGGCGACGAACTCGCGCAGCGTCGCGGGCTGCTTGGGCGAGAGCACGAGGCCGAGCACGTACCAGTCGATGACGCCCACCGCCGGCAGGTCCTTCAGCGGGTCGTAGGGAAGCTGCCTGCGCAGGTGCGGATTGAGCGCGTGCGTCTCGGCCGTGCCGAAGAGCACCGTGTAGCCGTCGGGCTTCGCGCGCGCCACCTCGGTCGCGCCGATCGCCGCGTTCGCCCCGGGCTTGTTTTCCACCACGATCGGCTGCTTGAGCTCCTCGCTCATCCCCTGCGCGACGATGCGCGCCACGATGTCGGCGTTGCCGCCGGGGGTGAACGGCACCACGAGGCGCAGCGCGTGGTCGGGGAACGCCTGCGCGCCCGCGCTCCCCGTGAAAAGCGCGACGAGCGCTGCAACGACGATTCGTTTCATTTCCATGGCCCCTACTTTAAAGTACGCCGGTGAAGCCGAAGGACCCGATGTTCCTCGTCATCGCCGGCGCGATCACCGCGGTGCTCCTGCCCTTCGCGATCGCCTTCCCGCCGACGCTCCTCCTGAAGGCGGGCGCGGTAGCGCTCCTGGTGCTCGCCGCGGCCGGCATCGCCTACTTCATCCCCGACAAGCGCCCGCCCTCCTAGGGGCTCTCGAAGAGCCTGCCGTACCCCTTCACGCGCGCCGCCACGTTGGCGATACGAAGCGCGTTCCACACCATCGCCGAGCAGCTCGAGATCGCCGGCTTGCCGAGGTCCTTCTCCAGGCGCGCGAGCACCTCGATGGTGGGCATGCCCACGCCCGAGAGGAACACCGCCTGCGCCTGCGGCACGTCGGCGCCCTTCGCGAGCGCGTAGGCGCGCTCCGGCGTCTCGTCGTAGATGTTCGCCACGCCCTCGAGGCTGCGGAAGCTCACCACCTCGAAGCCGTGCGCCTCGAGGTGCGCCTTGCCGCGCAGCGTCCACGCGTGCGCGTAGGGCGTGGCGAGCGCGACGCGCTTCACCTTGAGGTGCGAGAGCGCCGCGCGCACGCTCGCGAACGCTGTGAGGAACGGCACCTTCGTCTGCTTCTCGATCCGCGCCACGAGCTCCGCCTCGCCCTCCTTGCCGAGCGTGTAGGAGCTCGCCGTGTGCGCGAGCACCATCACGTCCGGCTTCACCAGCGCGAGGAGCCGCGCGCTCTCCTCCATGTGCTCGACCATCTGGCGGTTCCGCTCCTCCTGGCCCTCGTGCGCGCCCGGCACCCCGCCCGCGACATACATGCGGTGGAAGTGCACCGTCACCGAGCGCGGCGCGAGCCGGATCACCTCCGGCTCGGTGGTCGGGTTGCCGGGAGGCAGCAGGAATCCGATTCGCGTCGGCATGGAGCGCCGATTATCGGTTTTGCCGGCCCCCTGACAAGGGGGCCGTGAGCCGCGCTTTCGCGGCGAGCGGGGGGTTTGGTACCGTTCGTCCGTGCCGCGCGCAAAAAGAAAAGGCGATTGGCTCGAGCTGCCGGTCCTGACCGGCGCGGTCGTCGGCTTCCTCACCGGCTGGCAGTGGCCGGGCGAGGGAATGGAGAAGGTCTACACCGGCGCGGCCGGCGCGTTCATCACGACGGTCGTCGTCCTCGCCCTCACGTTCTGGCTGCGGCGGAAAAAGAAGAAGCCCGGTGAGAGCGCCTCCTAGGCGCCGCGCATGAGCCTCTCTCCAGGCGAGCTCGCCTACTGCGTCGTCGTCCTGCTCTTCACCTTCACGCTGCGCGGCTCGGTGGGCTTCGGCGGCTCGGTGGGCATGCCGCTCCTCGCGCTCGCGCTGCCGGTGAAGGTGATCGCGCCCGCGTGGTCGCTGATCGGCATCCTCTCCTCGGTCGCGATCCTCGGGAAGGACCGCAGGTACATCGTGTGGCGCGCGTTCCTCGGCCTGCTGCCGGGCTGCGCGCTCGGCGTGCTTGCCGGGCTCTTCGTCTTCAACGCGCTCGACGCGCGCCTCCTCGGACGCGCGCTCGGCGTCTTCGTGATGCTCTACGCCTGCTACACGCTCTGGGTCGCCTTCCGGCCGGCGCAGGCGCCGGCGCCGATCGCGGCGCGCGTGCTGAAACCCGTCGCGAGTTTCCTCTCGGGCGCGGTGGGCACGATGTTCGGCGCGATGGCGTCGATCTTCTTCACCATGTACATGGAGGCCGACCGCGCCGACAAGCATGCGCTGCGCGCCACGCTCTCGGCGATGCTGATGACGCTGAGCATCGCGCGTACGATCGGCTACGCCGCGGTGCACGAGCTCACCCTCGACTCGCTCTACCTCACCGCCGCCGCGCTGCCCTTCATGGGGCTCGGGCTGCTGGTGGGAGACCGGATCCACTCGGGCCTGAACCCGAGGCAGTTCCAGCGCCTGGTGGCGGGCGCGCTCTTCCTCTGCGGCGTCCCGCTCCTCGTGAAGTGAAGGCGGCCTAGGCCTCGACCACGCGCGCGACGAACTTGAGGAGCGCCTCCTCGACGACCTGGCGGTCGATCTTGTGCACGGGCCAGGCGCCCTTCGACCCCGCCACGCCGCCCGCGTCCTGCGACTCGCCGGAGTTGATCCACACGTTCTTGTTGTAGTGCCGCGTGGTGATGGAGAGCGAGCGCGAATGGTCGCCCGCGCGCAGCGGCTCCGCGCCGCGCGGCGCGACCGTGAGCGTGATGTGCGCCTCCGTGGGCGGGCCCGCGGTGCCGGGCGCGAACTCCTGCTCGGCGATCTCGAAGCCGTGGCCGCGCGCCTCGAGCACCGCGCCCGCCGCCTCGAACACCGGGCGCACCACCGTGCGGCGCAGCTCCGCGAAATCGGCGAGGAAGCGCGCGTCGTCGTCCTTCACCTTGCGCTCGCGCGCCTCGGCCGCGCTGCGGCGCGCGTCGTAGGCGTCGAGCATCCGGTTCAGCTCTTCGTTCAGGGACATGCGCCATTATCCGCTGATAAGCTCGGCCGCGTGCCGCTTCTCAACCTGATCGACGCCGACCTCGCCTACGGCGCGCTGCCGCTCCTCGACCGCGCCTCGTTCGCCATGGAGGCGGGCGAGCGCATCGGGCTCATCGGCAGGAACGGCACCGGCAAGTCCTCGCTCCTCGCCGTGATCGCCGGCAAGGGCACGCTCGACGACGGGGAGCTGCGCAAGAGCGAGGGCCTGCGCATCGCGCTCGTCGCGCAGGAGCCCGCGGTGCCGGAATTCTCCGAGAGCGATTTCAAGGCGAAGGCGTTCCTGCACCGCTTCGGCCTCGCGCCCGAGGCGATCGGCGAGGGCATGTCGGGCGGCGAGAAGAAGCGCGCCGCGCTCGCCCTCGCGTTCGCCGCCGAGCCCGACCTGCTGCTGCTCGATGAGCCCACGAACCACCTCGACATCGACGGGATCCTGACCCTGGAAGAGCTCGTCTCGAAGCAGCGCTCAGCAATCATCATCACCCACGACCGCGCCTTCCTCGACCAGGTGGCGACGCGCATCCTCGAGCTCGACCGCGGGAAGCTGCGCTCCTTCGCCGGCAACTTCTCGTACTACGAGAGGAAGAAGGAGGAGCAGCTCGCCGCCGAGGCGCTCGCGCACCGCAAGTTCGACAAGTTCTGGGCCGAGGAGGAAGCGTGGATCCGCAAGGGCATCGAGGCGCGCCGCACGCGGAACGAAGGGCGCGTGCGGCGCCTCGAGCGCCTGCGCGAGGAGCGCGCCGCGCGCCGCGACCGCCTGGGCAGCCTCAAGGTCACGATCGGCACCGGCCAGCGCTCGGGCAGGCTGGTTTGCGAGCTGACCGACGTCTCGAAGGAATTTGCCGGGAAAAAAGTCGTGAGCCACCTCGACCTTCTCGTCTCGCGCGGCGACCGCCTCGGCCTCGTCGGCCCCAACGGCGCCGGCAAGACCACGCTCCTCAAGCTCATCCTCGGCACCCTCGCGCCCGACTCGGGAAGCGTGCGCCTCGGCGCGAACGTGCGCCCGGCGTACTTCGACCAGATGCGCGAGCAGCTCCGCGAGGACCTCACCGTCGCCGAGACCATCAGCCCGGGCTCCGAGTGGGTCGAGCTCGAGAGCGGGCGCAAGCACGTCATGAGCTACCTCGGCGACTTCCTCTTCCCGCCGCGGCGCGCCCAGTCGCCCGTGCGCATGCTCTCCGGCGGCGAGCGGAACCGCCTCCTCCTCGCGCGCCTCTTCGCGCGCCCCGCAAACGTGCTCGTGCTCGACGAGCCCACCAACGACCTCGACATCGAGTCCCTCGAGCTCCTCGAAGCCGCGCTCCAGGACTACGACGGCACGCTCCTCCTCGTGAGCCACGACCGCGCCTTCCTCGACAACATCGTCACGCAGACCCTCGCCCCCGAAGGACCCGCGCACAGCGCGGGTAAAGGCGGCGACGGCCGCTGGAAGGAATACGCCGGCGGCTACTCCGACTGGCTCCGCCAACGTGGCGCCGTGGCCGCCCCCCTGTTAAGGGGGGATGTGAGCGCTCCGCGCGAACGGGGGGTTGCCTCCCGCTCGAAACCCAAAGTGAAGCTCAGCTACAAGGAAACCCGCGAGCTGGAAGCGCTCCCGAAGGAGATCGAAGCGCTCGAAGCCGAGCAGCGCGCGCTCCACGCCAGGATGCACGATCCCGAGTACTACAAGCAGCCGCCGGAGGCGCTGCGCGCGGACGGGCTGCGCAGCGAGGAGATCGAGAGGCTGCTGATGGAGAAGCTGGAGCGGTGGGAGGCGCTGGAGGCGAAAACTAGAAATTCCACTCTGGAGGGCACATGACAATCAGCGATGTGAAGGACATCGCAACGATCGTGGTAGCGATCGTCGCCGTCGGTTCGTTGGCTAAAGCAGTCCTTGAATACGTGGCACAAGGTGCGCAGAAACGAGCAGAACTATTCTTTGGCTTAGAGAAGCGCTTTTGGGAGAGCCCACAATTTCGAGAGATCTGCGAATTGCTCGAGGACGACGCTCCACAGCTCTCCACACTAACTTTCAAGGACAAGCTGCAGTTCTTAGGATTTCACGAAGAAGTTGCGCTTGCGATGAATTCGGGCCTGATTCGTCCAGAGGTAGCGCATTACATGTTTGGCTACTACGCAATCCGATGTCTGGAGAGTAAGGAGTTCTGGAAGGATCTCGAACCTAATACCCCATATTGGAGCCTCTTCCGAGACTTTGCATCCCGGATGAAGAAAATAGAAACGAGCTTCCGACTGGATAACGGAAAGTTGCGGTTTTAGGCGATCTCGTTTCGCGTACTGGTCAATCCTCGAAGTCCGCGATCTTCCGAAATAGCGACCTGAAGGACTGTTTGTATTCTTTATCATTCTCAAGAGCGTTGATGTCGACAGCGTAGTTAACAACTGACAGCAATCGCTCATTTATGAAGCTCTTCTTGCCGTCTTTCGTCTGGAACTCGAAGTAGGCGCCTAAGACCCGAACGCCTTGCTTGTTGAGCGCTCTGACCAACGGTACAAAGTCTCCGTCTCCTGTCACCAACACGGCAATGTCGATTGTCCCGCCCAGACCGACCTGAAGGGCGTCGACGGCAAGAGCCACATCGATGCCCTTCTCACCGAGTGTCTGAGACATGGGCAGGTACCGCGGCTCAACGCCCGCGTGCATTAGGTCGTGATGCAGATTGCGATCGAATCTGAGCTGCTCCGGTGTGGCGTTCTTGCTCGTGAATAAACCTTGGTGCCAAGCCGCATACACTACTTTGTAGCTCGCGTATCCCTGCTCCTTTTGGGCCATGAATGCTTCGATGAACGCGTGAAGCGGCTGAAACCGGAGCCAGCCTAAGTCGCGCTCGCGGTAGTAGTAGCGCTGAGCATACGAAAAGAAAGACCCGTCGTAGAACACGCCGATCCGACATATCGTATTGCTCGACCCCATGGAAATCTCTCCTACGGATCCAGCTTGTCGGTGAGCCCGAGTTCGCGCAGAGCACTCCGAGTTTCCTCAACCTTCTGCTGCGACATTCCGCCGTCAGGCGCGATGTCGACCTTGACGGTCAAACGCAGCCCGGTCCCAGTGGCGAACTTCGAGAGAACCCGCGTATAGAAATTCATCCATTTCTGGGGCGGAACCTCGCCCGACCACGAAAGACGCGGGATTACGCCACGAGAGGCTCTCCCGCCCTCTGCAGGTGACGGCTGCGGAAAGAGATCCGACCCAGTCGCTGGCGGCTTACCGGAGTCGCCAGCAGCCGGGCCTGCCGATTGTGGGGCCGGCGCAGGCGCGCTCGACTGCCCTCTTCGATACGCATCGGCGGTCTCCCGGCTGATGACGTACATATCCTCGGAGATCTCGATATCTGCCGGGCTCATGGTCTTCTCGAAGTTGAACACCTGGTACCTGCCGGTCGGGGCTTTGGAGACATACGCGAGCTGGCCGTTCTCGACCCCTCGCGCAATTGTTTCCTTCACCGCGTCGGGATTCAGCAAACGTGGAAAGATCGGGGACGCGAAGAACGCATCCCGGACGGCCTTCGTGCTCCACTCCTTGAACGCCGGCGGCCAGTTGCGTACCAGAAAGTTCGGGCTGATGCCCGGCTGCACTTCATCTGCCTGCTTGAGCTGGTTCACCACGAACTGCACGAGCGTCTCTGCCGCGCTTGAATTGATCAGCCCAAGATCCATCGTCCGAATCTGGTTGTCCTTGCCGAGCAGAAGCACGTTCTTGTAGGTGCGCCAGACACTTTCCTTCAGGTCACGCTGCGCCCTCTTGATGTTCTCGGTGAGCTGGCGCCTCTGCGCGTCGTCGATATTCATGCTTGGCAGCTCGTCCTCGATCTCCTCCCATGCCAGCAGGCGGCGCGCTTCCTCGTGCAACGGGCCGGGTGCCTGCCCCACGCAGAAGACCAAGGCGCTCTTGAATGTCCGGGACGACGAGCCGCATTCCCGCGTCATCGATTCGACGAACGCCTTCGTACGCTTCTCGTCTTCCAGGGTCTGGTCGGGGGACAGGACGACGAATGTCAATACCGGGCGGTCGGGCACCTGGTTCGTCCGCTCCGGATAGAAGTACCGCTCTATGAGCGTCCCGGCGCCGAACACCTTCTGGACCTCGGCGCGAACCTTCTGCTCGATGGCATCCGGCTTGATGCTCGCGCGCCGATCTGCGTACCGCTTGTTCAGATTTTCCTTGAAACTGAAGTGGTAACGGTTTCTTTCGACGGTGAGGTAGTAGCAAGCCTCAGTCAGTGCATCCAGAACCGTGTCTATGTTCCCGATATCCATCTCGGGCTCGACAACCGCGAGTCGGATCTCCGAAATTGTGGCCTCGGCCCTCGACATTCCACCGTTCGATTCGAAAAAGATGGTTGTTGCCACCTTTCGATGCAGACGAGTTTTCTTGATCGCATCAACCGCCTCATTGTCGAGGCGCACGGCGTGAGAGTCCTTCTTGCCGCAGATGTCCGTCGTGACCGCCGCTTCGAGCCGGTGCTCCCCTAGCTGCTCGAACATCGCAGCTCGGAACTGAGGATCGTCTAAAGGCGCAGTGCCAAGACCGATAAGCGGGTCCTTGTGCCCACCCTTGAAACCGTCCTGATAGGCACGCGCCACCCACAAGGCAAGCAAGCGCAGGACACCGCGCGTCTGCTGGAACCGCGGCAGGCCTTGCCACTTCCGCTCGAATACCGAAAGCACGGACGGATGAAAAGGGAACGTCGCCGAGAAGGTTTCCCGCGCCGCATCGAACGGGAACTGCTCCGGAAGCTGCCTCTTGTGCTCGCCGACCCAATCGCCGAACTCATTGCACGTGGCGATCGCATCTCGGTTTAAGAGCACTCGACCGTCGGGGGTGAATGCGTTGTCGTCCCACTCGAACAGTCGCCGCCGGACGATCTCGGAGGTTTCGAAATCGGCCGACATCATGACGGCCTTGCCGACCCGATCGAGAAGTTTTTTGAACCGCTCGTAGTCGGACTGGTCTTCAGCAGTCATCTCGAGCTCGGATGCGGGGATCGATACGGCAAGCACCATGTTGTCGCGCCCGCGAGCCTCTTCCGACAAGTTATGCACGAAGGTGTAGAGCTGCGCCGCCATGCCGCTCTTCCGGCTGCGGCTGACGAAATTCATCAGCTCGTCCATGAGGATCAGCACCGGCTGGTCCTTCGGCAGGAACTGCCGGATCACGTCCCCGCCGGGTGCAGTGGCGAGCTTTTCATGCTGCGCCAGCACTTCAAGCGCCTTCTTGCCCCCGACCTGATATGCAATCTCCCCCCAAGGAGTCATACGGACGGGCGTCCCGTCCGAGCCGCCGCGCCCGGCGATTGGATCGAATTCCGTCCCGACAAACGCGGCGACCTTCGCTTGGGGAACCGCATTGACCTTCGCCACCTCGAGCAGTCGCCCGACGCCCTGCCAAGACTTGGCCTTGGGCCCGCTATTCGCCAGGTGGTAGAGCAACGTCAGCGAGTGCGTCTTGCCGCCACCGAATTGCGTCGTCATGTTGAAGACCGGCGAAGTCTCCGTCTTGTGCCCAGAAAGCCGGCGCAATACCTCGCCTGCCAGCCCCGTCAGCCCCTGGGTCAGGAACGTCCGCTCGAAGAAGCGCTCGGGGTCCTGATAGACGCTCGGCGCCCGCCCGTCGCGCACCTGATCCAGGTGAACCGCGAATTCGGACGCATCAAGGGGCTTCCCCTCCCGCAGATCCTCCCGCGGCGTCACCACCTTGTACCAGGGCTTGAGCGCCATCAGCACACCTCTACGCTTTTCAACTTATCAATGTACTGCTGCGGCAGGTTCCACCGAAGCGCGCCGGCGACGATGAGGCTCATATAGCTGGCATTAGGCCTTACGTGATCAGCGGCCTTTGCAACAACCTCATACGTAAATGCGTCAAGCCACTCGTTGCTCGAGGGACAGAGCGTTTTTACAGTAATTCGCTGGTACGCCGGAGGCTTCAGATGCACACCCTCTTTGCGGTCGAGATGGACAACATCCGCCTCCGACATTTCGAACACCGCACCCCATACCTCCCCTCCGCGATCGGGGACCAAATCCGCGACGCCACACTGACGCTTCTGAGAGAACCGCGTGAAGCTTAGTTGGTAACCCCGCACAACAGCGATATGCCGAAACTTCGCACTCGGGCACCTCTCCGTAAGCTGATTGAGATCCATGTTGGAGCCGTAGGCGAAATAGAACGGCATCCTAGAAACCCAGGCCTCTCTTCCGTGCCAGAACACCGTCAATCCAACGCTTTTCGTTAGAACCTGCAGGGTAGAGAGCCGAAAGCGCTTGAGCAAGGCGCCAAAAGTGAGCGTCGCGCCCAACCCCTTCCTCCACCAAAAAACGCTTTAGCGCTTCACCGCGGTTTGCCGCGAAGAGCAGCATTGTCTGATGGACACGGTCCAGCACACTTTGCGCCGGCTTATGCGTATCCCCCACTCCGATGGTCGAGGACTCTTCATCACCCAGAACTTCGAACAGGTCTGATTGCGATTCCTTCTTTCGGCGTTTCACGGGCGTTTCACCTGCATCCTTGCCGAACAGCCGTTTCGCGCGCTCTTCCACCGGAAGGAGTCTGGCTTTATCACCCTTTATCTCCACCAGACCGGCTAGATTCTCCAAGTGAGCTCCAAGCCCTTGCGCCATCTTACGGGCAGCATCGTACTCAATGATGTAACCACCCTTTTCTTTTCTTTCTGAACTCGAACTTTGATCTTCCTCTCCCTCAATTTCTTCTTCCACGGCATCCGCCACATTCGCTCGCGGAGTTAACGTCCATAACCACATCGCGGTAAGGCGCGCGTCCTCTTCAAATCCCGTCGCGTCAGCGCCCTGAAATATCATTCTCAAGGCTTCCCTCTCCACCGCCGCCCACACTTGTTCCAGATATTCCCTTAGGGTTACCCGCTCACCGCTCGCCTTTTCCACGCTTTCATATCGCGAGAACACCTCGAGCGCCGGCCCGAGGCAAGCAAATATCGCGTCCGCGCCGACCACCCCTTCACTCGCGAGCCGTGGCATCCAGTTGTGAATACGTAGCGGCAATTCTTGAAGCACACCTCGCCAGTCGCCCACTAGCGACGCACCTTCCGCCGCATCTAGGGCTCCCCGCGGGCGGCATACCAAGTGCACCGAGCTAGCCAGAACTGCCGAGTTTTGCGCCCTCACCCTAGTCGGCATCTCCGTATCGATAGGCCAACTCGCAGTCACAGTCCAACCAGCTTGAATCAGCGCAGACAGCATCGCTTCCCAGCCTGCTGTCGACTGATGCGCAAATACAACGACTGAGACAGACCGCGGCTTAGCTATACGACGGGCCTGAGATAGGGCCTCGGTCATGAGCTGCTCAAAATTCTCTTTCGTCTTATATGAATACGCTGGATTTCTTTCTGCCAGTTGTACGATTTCCTCTCGCTTTGGTGTCAACTGATCTCGGAACAATGCCGGATGTACGTCGGCCAACATTCGTTTTAGCCAGACGTAGAAGAAATCGGACAGATCCGCATATGGGACCGCGTCGTAGTACGGTGGATCAGTAACCACCGCGTCGACGCTATCGTCCGGGAGCGGATGATTTGTAGCTGATGCACTCACCACCGTCGCTGAACCAGGCGGCGCATCAATTGCGTCGAAGCATGCCAGCACGCAATTGATCATCGACTCCCAGGATCCAACCGAACCACCAAACGGATTAGCCTCGCAGTAGTCCCAAAACATCGGTATCGCCTGGCGGGCGAAGCCCGCCTGCATTTTGGGACCGGTCGGATTCCAGTAGCACGTGCGGTTTAGCGCGTTTATCTGCCGATCCACAGCCAAAGCCAACATCGTGGTGACTGCGTCCGCAAATTCCTTGTCTTCACCTCGTTTCGCGTATTCACCCCTCAGTTCACGCAAGAGCCTTACAAAGGTGACCGCACATAACAGCTGCCTCGCACTAAAGAGCTCAGACCACCTTTTGACCCCGTAAACATGCACGTTAAAAATGCTCCTCAAATAAGGAAGGGGTTCATCCGGTATGCCTTCCTGCTGCTCATTCAGCGCGTCACGCGCCAGGTCCCATGCCTTTTTATCTCCCACACTAGGCTGCCTAAATTTGCGTCCGGTTTGTCCTTTTCGAACCAAAACGACTGCGATCATTCGTTCGCCGAGCCCTAGCTCGTTCGCAACCACCTCCACTCGCTGTCTTGCGATAGTGAACCCACAGACCGGACAAGTGACGCTTCCCCTTTTCACCGTTCCAGGCAGAGACTTGCCTCCACCCGATCGACCCTCTTTTACTTCGACACTGATCGTGGTCTCGCGCCGCTCCTTCCTCGCCTGCAACGTCAGCTGCGCGCCGTTTTGGCCCTTAGCTAAAGACAGTGATCTGAGCATAGGAATTTCCACGCCACAGCCAGGCCCCTCGCACCGTATAGTCCGAGCCCACAAATATGCGATGGGAGTACTTCCGTCTGAGGCCACTGGAAAAAACCGAGCCAATTCTTTAGATGCTCGCCTGCCGATCAAGTCGCCCGCTTTTTTAAGTTCCTCCGCCAGCCTGTCGCGGTAGCGAGGCACATACTCCAACAAGACCTTATTGAGTAAGACGGGAATAGGGTTCAAGTCGCTCGCAAATGCATCGCCACCTATACGCAGCGCTTCAAGTGGAATAGATCCCCCGCCAGCAAAGGGATCCGCGACAATCGGACGCGATCCAGGGGCGTTGCCCAAAGACTCATGAGCAGCCGCAGTAAGCGTCCGACTTACATCGAGAAACAGCTTGTTGTTCGCGTTATCCCAATTTGCAAAATCCGCAATGAAATCGAGGAGGGCGTCACGTAGCCAATTGTTGTCCTCTAACTTCTTCGAAGACTTCCGGCATTCCAATAGACGTGCATAGCTTTCTGGGCTCGCGCTGGCTAAATGATTGTTGACCCAATTCGAAAGACAACCTCTTGCGGCCATTCGAAACGACTCCGCGCATGCATCATCGGCAGGGTCTGGCCAAAGCGCGGCACAAATTACTGCTCGACACGCAGCTAGCGGTCGGCGCGCCCACCATATGTGAAGCGCCGATATGTGCCCAACCGATTTTTCGCGACGCGCATGCGCTGAAATCCTGCGGATTGGCAGATCTACTTCTATTAACCTTCTCGGGTTGCCCTTCATTGTTCTTCAGCCCGCAGAATCTAGTATGGCTTGCGGGCGTACATGGTAGTGCTCGATTTTCACTATTGGTTTCCAGTCGAGCTGAGCCGGGTCCTGGACGATCTTTATGTCTGGCTTCGTTCCGCAGTTGAAAACGACGTACAGCCAATAGTCCTCGCGTAACCGCTGGGCGGTCTTGTATTCGTTGGTTGAGAGTAGAACCTCGCCGACAACGGAGCGTCCCTTGACCTCGATGAAGCGAACTTCGATGGCGGTCTTGGGATCTTCGGGGTGAGGCTTGCGGGAAACCAGGTCGAAGCCTCGATTTTCTTCCTCCACGCTAACCACCTCCCAGCCTCGTGCGCGTTCATACTCGATGACGGCCTGAACGGCGAGGTGCTCGATCTCATCGTCCCGTACTAGCGGCGCAACGTCCGCTCTTGCGCGCTCGGGATGCGGTAGAACCCAAGCGCTACCGTGACGCTGGATGTCGCTAATGGTGCAGTGTCGCTCCTGCTGCATCTCGAGGCGCCGGCGCTCGAGGCGGGCATTCAGCTCATACAGGCGGTCCTCGGCCTGTTTCGTGTTCGCCGCCAGCAATGCCGACCCGTCGTGCTGCTGCGCCGGGTCGAGAAGTTCTGCCAGCTTCAGGTTTTGCCGGTGGATTAGTTCGTTCAGGCTGATCTCCATATGGCGAGAGATCACTTGGGTTTCCCGATCGCGCTCGGCCGCGATCTCCCCTAGAAACGGTTCAAGGGCTCCCGTCACCAGGAAGTGCTCTACCGTGCGCACGTCGTTGAGCGCCGCGGCCGGCACCGCGGTACCTGCTGGCGCCGCCACCACGTCGAAAAGCAGAGTCGGTTGCTTGATCGACATGGTCCGATCTTTTTCCTCTTGCACAATGAAAAGCCTGCGATGAAGGACGTTTCCCCGTCCGTCACGTATGGCAGCCGAGAACACGTGGATGCGGGCAGGCTCCTTACGGTGCACGTCCAGGAACACCGTTCCGCGCTGAAGATCGGGGCGGACGTTGTCCTGAACGTCCTCGCGGACGGCCTCGAACAGCGGATGCCCAGGCGTTACCCACTCCGACGTTGGATCGACCGGCAACAGCCGCTTGTCGAACACGATCTGCCGGTATTCGCGCCCGAGCTTTCCGAACCGCGGTTCTAGCCGCTCCCCGATTGGCCAGAGGTTCCTAGGAACCCGGCCCACCCGGTAGAAATGCGATGCCTTCGATGCCTCCGCGAGATTGACTCCTGCAATCGGCGCCGCCTGGAGGAAGAAGTCCTCGATGACTTCCGGCACAAGGCGTCGTTCCTTGGCCTCGGCCGACTTGCCGATGATGGCCGACAGATTCAATTCCCGCTTCGCCAACCCTTCCAACGTCGAGCTCGTGATGCTCCGGAAGCGCTCGGTGTCCACCTCGTCAATGATCCGCTGCTTGATGAGCTCCTCAGTCATGTTGTTGCGCGCGTACATGTCCCGGAGCATCTTTTCAAGCTGATTCGCAGGGAATACCTCTCCCAGGACGTTGAAGACCTTGCCCGTGCGCAACGGATCCAGATCATCCTCGATCTGCGAGATCCGTTCGAAGAGCTTGTGAAGGACCCGGCCCTCGCGCGTGTTAGTCGTCACGAAATTGAAGATCAGGCAGTCCTTTTCCTGCCCATAGCGGTGGATGCGCCCCATGCGCTGCTCCAGCCGCACCGGATTCCAGGGTATGTCGTAATTGATCATCAACCAGCAGAACTGGAGGTTGATCCCCTCTCCCGCGGCCTCGGTCGCCACCAGCACCTGCGCCGATTCACGGAACTCTCGTTCCGCGTAGATTCGTGATCCCGGTGTGTCGCGGTCACCGATCTTCATCCCGCCGTGAATTTGCGCGACGGACAGACCCCATTCGCGAAGCTTTCCGAGCGGCCTGCCTTCCTTGCCGTCGCCGGCCAGGAAATCTAGCGTGTCCTTATGCTCAGTAAAGAGCAGCAGCTTCACGGTCGGGTCGCTGAAGATCCCTTCCTTAGTAAGGAGGTCCCGCAGGCTGCGCACCTTGACCTCTGCCTCCTTCGCTTCCAGACGCTTCGCTTGTGAGATCAGCGCAGTCAGCTCGATGATCTCCGCGCGAAGATCGTTGGGGTCGTACGACGCAACGGCGTCTTCAAGCTCGGCGATGATCTCCTGCTGTTCTTCCTCCGGAAGATCCTCGAACTCCTCCGGCAGGCGCTTCGCGATCTGCTCACGACGATACTTTTCCGGGTCGGCGAGGATCTTCTCCCGCTTGTCCTTCATGCGCTCCAGCGTACGGCGGACAGCGTAAATGCTCGAAGCGAAACGCCTTTGCAACATCGCCATCGTGAAACCGACCGCGCGCCCGCGCGCGGAGTCGTCACCCGCCGCCCGGATCGACTGATCTTCCACATACCGCGTCAGTCGATCATAGAGATCCAATTCCTCATCGCTGATGTGGAAGGGAACTGTCTGGACCATGCGTCGCGTGAAGAGCTGCTTCACCTTTCCGGTGTCGGGGTCCGGAAAGGTCACCAACGCCTCCTTTACACGGCGGAGATAGAACGGCGCCTCTTGTCGCGCCATTGCCTCTTCGAGGCTCTTCACATCGCCGTAGACATCCTTGTCGAGGAGCGAGAGGAACAAGCAGAAGTTTTCCGGATCGCCCTTGTGCGGCGTCGCCGTCATCAGCAGGTAATGGTCGGTCATCTGGGAGAGGGACTCCCCGAGCTGATAGGCCAATGTCTTCTTGTCGGCGCTATAGGCGCTCATCTTGTGGGCCTCGTCCACGATGATGAGATCCCAATGGCTGCGCAGCAGCGACTCCTTCGCGTCCTCGACACGAGAAACCCACGAGACTGACGTGATGACCTGGTTCTTGTCCTGCCACGGATTCGTTCCGTAATTGGCCCGGAGCACGTCGCTCCTGATCACCTCGAACGACTCGCGGAACTTGTCCTTGAGTTCCCGCTGCCACTGGAAGGACAGATTCGCGGGCGTGACGATCAGGGTTCGCTTCACCAAGCCACGGATCTTCAGCTCCTTGACCAGCAAACCCGCCATGATCGTCTTGCCGGCGCCGGGGTCATCGGCAAGCAGGAATCGGATTCGAGGGAGCTTTATGAAGTAGTCGTAAACCGCCTCGAGCTGATGCGGCAGCGGATCGACGCGAGCGATCGAAAGCGAGAAATATGGGTCGTATTCGTACGCGAGCGCGAGCCGAAGCGCCTCGACACCCAGCTTGAAGCGGGCCGGGTCGCCGTCGAACGGCTCTTTCTCCGGGGACGCAGTAAGCGTTTCGAGTTGCTCTTCGGTGAGGATCGGCTCGTAGACGCGGCTTGACTCCAAGCCCTTGCCTACGAGCTTGACCGAAGACCCCATCGGCACGGCCACAATGACCTGCACAGGCTCCGGAAAAATGGGCCCATGGACCGTTACATCAGGCTTCAGATCCTCCCGCTTCACGCCGGCCCCCGCTCCGTCTAAGCCGCACCCCGGCCACGCAATGTACCCGAAAAGCCATTCTCATCGCTGGGGTTCGAGACTTAGTCAATGGATATGGCATCTGCTATATCAGCGCATGTCTTGTGGCTACGCTGATCATCCGAGGTAGCTGCCCCGAACCGTCGAAAGCCTCATTCCACCGCCAGCCTCGGTTCCGTCGTATAGCCAGACCGTAACCTTGTAGCCCGGATAGCAGATGCGAAAGCGTTGCTTGCGCCACTCGGCAACGGTGAAATCGTTCCGAGCGCCCTTGCGATAGGGATAGCCCGGGACGCCCGTCTTGTCGCTGCGGATATCTCGACCGTCAGCGTGCCGGATCGTGACATCAAAGCCTTCCGTGTTAGCGACGGCGCGTTCTACGCTTCTTAGCGTTGGCATTCTTCTTCCCTCTGTGTCGCTGATCGCCAGATTCGTAAGCGGGCCGTAGCCAATATTTTCCGGCCTCGCATTGATCGCTCTTAGCGGAGCGCACGTTTGCTTGGCCGGGCTCTCGTCCTCAACTCGTGAGAGCCGAACGACAGGACCACGGTGTTGTACCAGCTCATGCCGTTAGTGCTTTGCGAACCAGGTATGAGCCTTCGCGACATGCTCGGCCCACAGGGCGAGCGCTTTGGCGCTCCGAGTGTTGGGAATGAGCCCGAGCTGCTTCAGCAGCGAATAGAAGCCCTCGCCGGGCGACCCGTCCATCTTCGACACTACCAGAGCACTCGAAAAAAGCTTCGCATGCTCGTAGCTTCGCTTGCTGATGTATCCCAGGAAATCGCCTACGATCGCACGGTCGATTTCCTGCCAATCTGTCACGTCGATGGTACGAGGCTTCTGCAAGTTTGGCAGATCGAACGTTACGCCTCTAACTAGATCTGAGTATGTGATGAGCCCGCGTTTCCGCGCGGCTATCGCGATTCGCTTCTCCAGCTCTTTCAGAGCTTTCGGATCACCGGTCGCGTACGTCCATTCGATCTCGTTGAACCGCTGCTGTATCGGGTCCATGGTTCAGCTCCCGCGATGCTCGGTCACCTTGCCGGCGGCCTGAAGGATGCCCGCGAACTGCTCTTCGTCGATGTATCGCCCGAAGCGGTAGTTCGATATCCCGAGCGCCGCAAGGCGCACCGGCTCTGCGTAAGAGACCGATTTCCGGATGAGATAGACCTTCTTGACCCGGGGGTAGACCTCGCGATCCTCCCTGGAAGGATTCACCGCTTCATCGGCTTCGAGGTGCCCGAATGCAAGGCCCTCGCGCGCCACCACGATCACGTCGGCCGGCTTGGTTTGGCTATAGCGGTACCGGCCGTCCTCGTCCTCGAAGATTCCGCCTTCGAGATAGTCCACGAGCGCCTGTGGCGTTCTGAATCCGTTTTCCGACTTGTCCCCGTGCCCATAAACGATGATCTGGCGTCCCATTACCCCTCCTCGCCTCCCCAAATGATCGCGCGGATGCCGCTCACAGCCAATCTTCGCTAGGAGTCGTAAAGAAGCGAGGTTGTAAATTCAACCTATTCCCTCGCTATTTCGCGCGTTTCCGCGTAGAGTGCGCCGCTCGCAGTTACATCCGCCCGCCCTCTCGCAGTCCCTTTTCGAAGCTTTCCTTCGGTCTGGCATCGCGGTTTTCCGGTTGGCGCCAACCAAGGACCTGCCATGGGCTTCGATACGCTCGGCCTCGATTCATCCCTGCTCGATAACCTGAAGCGCCTGGGCTACAACGCGCCCACGCCGGTGCAGAGCGAGGCGATTCCCGCCGCGCTCGCGGGCGGCGACCTGCTCGTCTCCTCGCAGACCGGGAGCGGCAAGACCGCGGCGTTCGTGCTGCCGGGCCTCGAGCGCCTGCGCACGCCCTCGACGCGCGCGGGGATGGGGCCGCGCATGCTGGTGCTCGCGCCCACGCGCGAGCTCGCGATGCAGGTGCAGAAGGCGATCCACGGCTACTGCAGCGGGCAGAAGCTCCTCACGGCGTGCCTGGTGGGCGGCGTGCCCTTCGGCCTGCAGCTCGCGCAGGTGCGAAAGCCCGTGGACATCGTGATCGCGACGCCGGGGCGCCTGATGGACCACCTGAACCGCCGCAGCACGGACCTCGCGCGCGTGGAGCTGCTGGTGCTCGACGAATCCGACCGCATGCTCGACATGGGCTTCCAGGAGGAGCTCGACGCGATCCTCGCGCGCGCGCCGAAGGAGCGCCAGACGCTGCTCTTCTCGGCGACGCTCGCCGGCGTGGTCGGGCAGCTCGCCGGGCGCGTGACGCGCAACCCGAAGCGCGTCGAGATCCGGCGCAAGGAAGAGACCCAGCCCGACATCGTGCAGCACGCGCTCCTCGCCGACGACGCCGCGCACAAGGGGCGCATGCTCGATTCGCTGCTGCGCGAGACCGACGTCGAGCAGGCGCTGGTGTTCACCTCCATGAAGCGCACCGCGGCGGAGCTCACGGTGTCGCTGGTCGGAAAAGGCTTCTCCGCGGGCTCGCTCCACGGCGACATGAACCAGAAGGAGCGCACGCGCACGCTGAACCGCCTGCGCGAGGGCCGCATGCGCGTGCTGGTGGCGACCGACGTCGCCGCGCGCGGCATCGACGTGCCGGGCATCAACCTGGTGGTGAACTACGACGCGCCGCGCATGGCGGAGGACTACGTGCACCGCATCGGCCGCACCGGCCGCGCCGGCCGCGCCGGCATCGCGGTGACCTTCCTCGGGCGCGAGGACCGCCACCTCGTGCGCCAGATCGAGCGCTTCACCGGCAACAAGGTGAGCCTGATGGAGATCCCGGGCCTCGAGCCTCGGAGCCGCATCCACGACGCGGCCCCGAAATGGCGCAAGAAGGCGCCTCGGCCGACCACGCGGCACCGCAGGTAGCCTCGCCGGTAGGCTCCCCCCTTGTCAGGGGGGCGGTAAAACCACGACTATGGCTGAAGGAGGAGTCCATGCCATACGACTGGTCGAGCCTGCGGCAGCCGCCGCCGGCCACGCTCGTGGGCGCGCGCGAGGCCGCGCACGCCGCCGCGCAGGCGGTGACCAGGGCGGCGCGCGCGAACCTGCCCGCGGCGCCCGACGACAGCCATAGCGCGCTCTTCTGGGATGCGAAGCACGCCGCGCTCGTCACGGCGCCGCTGGCGAAGCGCGTGAAGGTCGGGCTCGACGTCGCGAACCTCGAGTACGTGTTCTTCTCCGAGCTCGGCTGGGAGCGCGGCGCGAGCGAGACCTGGCTCGACGGCCGGCTCAAGGCCGCGGGACTCGCGCCCGGCGCGGGCGTGAAGCTCCCCTACGCCGGCGAAGTGCCGAAGGCACGCGGCAAGGCGGCGGGCCTCGATGCGCTCGCGCGCTGGTTCGCGGCGGCCGCCGACGCGCTCGAGGAGGTGCGCACGAAGCACAACGCCCTCGCGCCGAGCCCGGCCTACCTCTGGCCGCACCACTTCGACCTCGCGACGCTCCTCACCGTGACGAAGGAGAAGTCGATCGGCGTCGGCATCTCGATGGGCGACCATTACTACGCGCAGCCCTACGCCTACGTGAGCCCGTATCCGGCGCCGAAGGACGCGCGCAGGCCGGCGCTGCCCGCGGGCGGGCACTGGCACACGAAGGATTTCTTCGGCGCGGCGGCGACGGCGGACGAGCTCCTCGCGCAGAAAGAGCCGCGCGCCGCGCTCCTCGCGGTGGTCGAGGCCGCACTCAAAACCTTCCTGGACTGAAAGCAGCCATGGCGGAAAACGCGAAGTGGGAAGACCTCGGCGCGGCGGAGAGCTTCAAGGGCCGCGAACTCACCGAGGCGAGCCTCGGCCGGCAGAAGATCGCGGTGTCCTGGAAGGACGGCCGGTTCGGCGTCGTCGCGGGCACCTGCAACCACGCCGGCGGGCCGCTCGGCAAGGGGCGCCTGGACGGCGAGTACATCGTCTGCCCGTGGCACAACTGGAAGTTCCACCGCGCGAGCGGCAAGGGCGAGCCGGGCTTCGAGGAGGACTGCGTTCCGGCGTACGAATGCAGGGTCCTCGACGGAAAACTCCAGGTCCGGGTCGACACGGTCACCGCAAGGCAGAAAAAGCCGCATCCGCCGCACCCGCTCGCGCGCAAGATCGAGCGGGCGCCGGGCGGCATCCGCGTCGCCGGCATCTCGACCACCAACATGGACGAGGCGAACCCGCGCTACTCCACCTCCGACGCGCTCCTCGAGGTGGCGCTCGATCATGCGAAGGACGCGCTCAAGTGCGAGACGCGGCTCATCCGCCTCTCGGCGCTCAAGTTCAGGAACTGCGAGGGCTACTACTCGAAGAGCGCCAGCGCCTGCACCTGGCCCTGCTCCATCACGCAGATGGATGACAAGGACGAGCTCACCGCGGTGTACGAGGCGCTGGTGCACTGGGCCGACGTGGTGCTCGTCTCGACGCCGATCCGCTGGGGCGTGGCGAGCGCGCTCTACTTCAAGATGGCCGAAAGGTTGAACTGCATCCAGAACCAGATCACCATCCGCGACAGCGTGCTCATCCGGCGCAAGGTGGCGGCGTTCGTCATCACCGGCGGGCAGGACAACGTGCAGGGCGTGGCGGGCGAGATGCTGTGCTTCTTCTCCGAGCTCGGCTTCCACTTCCCGCAGTTCCCCTACATCGCGCACTCGCGCGGCTGGTCGGCGGAGGACATGGAGAGGAACGTCGAGCACGTCATGAAGAGCGCGGAGCTGCGCACCGGCGCGATGGAGCTCGCCGGCCGCGCGGTGGAGCTCGCGAAGACGCTCCTCGCCACGGCGCCGATGGAGGACAGGACGCCGCGCGGCGGGCGCAAGGCATACCGGCTCGAGATCGAAAGAGCGTAACCCCCCGCTCGTAAACTCGCTTCCCCCCTTAACAGGGGGGGCGGAAAGGCGAACATGAAGCTCAAGGCCGCATCGCTCCAGACCAACCTGCGCGCGGCGCCGCAGGCGGCGCAGCAGCGCGCGTACCGCTCGGTGCGCGCGGTGAGCGAGGCGCTCGTCGCGCCGCTCACGGCGGAGGACGCGGCGGCGCAGTCCATGCCCGACGCGAGCCCGGCGAAGTGGCACCTCGCGCACACCACCTGGTTCTTCGAGACCTTCGTCCTCGAGGCGCACGCGCCGCGGCGCGGGATGAAATACGCGCCCTTCGACCCGGCGTTCCGCGTGCTCTTCAACTCCTACTACAACGCGATCGGCGAGAAGCACCCGCGCCCGGAGCGCGGCATGCTGACGCGCCCCTCGCTCGAGCGCGTGCTCGAGTACCGCGCCCACGTCGACGAGCACCTGCTCCAGTTCCTGAAGGGAAATCTCTCCGAGGAGGCGAGCGCGCTGGTCGAGCTCGGGCTGCACCACGAGCAGCAGCACCAGGAGCTCCTCCTCACCGACGTGAAGCACCTCCTCTCGCGCAACCCGCTGCTGCCCGCCTACCACAAGCAGTGGCCGCTCACGACGATCGGCGCGCGCGCGCCGGGCTGGCTCGCCTTCGGCGAGGGCCTGCACGAGATTGGGCACGCGGGGGATGGCTTCGCGTTCGACAACGAGACGCCGCGCCACCGCGCCTTCGCGGCGGCCTTCGAGATCGCGACGCACCCGGTGACCAACGGCGAGTGGCTCGCGTTCATGGACGACGGCGGCTACGAGCGCCCGGAGCTCTGGCTCTCGGCGGGCTGGGACGCGGCGCGGGCCGGCGCCTGGCGCGCGCCTCAGTACTGGACTGAGCGCGAGGGCGAATGGCACGCGTTCACGCTGCACGGCGAGGTGCCGGTGGACCCGCACACGCCGGTGTGCCACGTGAGCTTCTACGAGGCCGACGCCTATGCGAGATGGGCGGGCGCGCGCCTGCCGAGCGAAGTCGAGTGGGAGATCGCCGCGCGCGAGCTGCCCGCGTCGGGCAACTTCATGGAGAGCGGCGCGCTGCACCCGCTCGCGCTGCGCGAGCCGGCGGCGCCCGGCGCGCTCGCGCAGGCCTTCGGCGATGTCTGGGAATGGACGCGCAGCGACTACGGCCCCTACCCCGGCTTCAAGGCCGCGGCCGGCGCGGTGGGCGAGTACAACGGCAAGTTCATGAGCGGGCAGTACGTGCTGCGCGGCGGCTCGTGCGCGACGCCGCAGAGCCACATCCGCGCCACCTACCGCAACTTCTTCCCGCCCGCGGCGCGCTGGCAGTTCTCGGGGCTGCGCCTCGCGCGGGACGCCGCCTAGAATCAGTTCCCTCTTTTCCTGTCGCCGCGGTCGAGGCGGCCTTCCTCGATCGCCGCCTCCTTGCCGGGCTCACCGGGGGTAGGATCGGGCGGCATCTCGTTCCCGGAGTACTTCCTGCGGCGCTCGGCGCCCTCGAAGGGCAGCACGGCGCGGCGGCGCTCGTCGTTTGCGCTGCGATTCATTTATGCACTTTCGAAAAAAGGCAAGACATTCACCGCGCGTGCAGGCGCCGTGCCCGCGCGGAGGCCGATTCTTTCGCGCAAGCCGTTGTCGCAAAGCGGGAAAGCGGCGCTTAATTTTTGTGCGGACAACCCTTCACACGGGCGTCACATAGAGGGGTAGTAGGACTGCTACACGGATATCCACAACTTTATTCACAGGTTCCGTGGATATGTCGCCGCCCGGCTACGATGCGCGGATGACGCGCATCGAGAAGGAGCAGGTCGCGGCGCTCGAGATCGGCCGCTACGCGGGTCCGATCCGCCTCGTGACGGGCGCCGTGGAGCTGGAGCGGGCGCTCACTGAGCTTCGCCGGGAGCGCGTGCTCGGCTTCGATACCGAGACGCGGCCGGCGTTCCGGCCGGGCGAGAGCTACCCGCCGGCGCTGGTGCAGCTCGCGGGCGAGCACGCGGTGTACGTGCTGCAGCTCAGGCGCCACGACTTCTCCGCGGCGATCGCGGAGCTCCTCGGCGCCGCGGCGATCGTCAAGGCGGGCGTGAGCGTCGCCGACGACCTGAAGAGCCTGAAGAAGGTGATGCCCTTCGAGGAGCGCAGCGTCGTCGACCTCGGCACTCTGGCGAAGCGCGCCGGCGTCAAGCAGTCGGGCGTGAGGAACCTCGCCGCGATGTTCCTCGGCTTCCGCATCCCGAAGGGCAAGAAGACCTCGAACTGGGCGGCGGCGCACCTCTCGCCGGCGCAGCTCGGCTACGCCGCGACCGACGCGTGGGCGTGCCGCGAGCTCTATCTCGACTTCGAGAAGAAGGGCTGGCTCGAGAAAGCCAACCCCCCGCTCGCAAGCTCGCTTCCCCCCTTGTCAGGGGGGCGGCAAAGCGGCTAGCGCGGCGGCAAAGCGGCTACGCGGCGGCAAAGCGGCTAGCGCGGCGGCGGCGCGGAGACGACTTCCCAGCCCTCCGGGCACTGCGTGACGTACGGGTAGTACGCGTTCGCCGAGCCGCAGAAGTACATCGGCGCGCCGGGCGGCACGGTGGAGCCGACGGCGGCGGGCGGCGCGGCAGGCACCGCAGCCACCTGCGAGCTGCCCACCACCTCCGAGATGATGCCGGTCGCGATCGCGACCAGGAGATAGTCGGCGCCCACCTGGATCCACTGGTAGCCGCGCGGCGGCGCATGCAGGCGGTGCAGGCGCCAGTCGTCCACCACGAAGTTGCGGTGGCGCCACTGGTCGGGCACGCGCTCGCCGCGGAAGAAGCCGTGCGGCTGCTCGCGATGGTTCTCGACGACGCGCGCCGGCGCGCGCCGCTCCTCGTCGCGGCGATCGCCGCGGTTGTCGCGGTCGCGATCGTGCTGCGCGTACGAGAGGACCGGGCTCAGCGAGGCGGCAAGGGCAATGCAGAACGGCAGGACGAGGCGCATGCAAGGCTCCTGAAAAAGGTTCCAGGACCCTTTTCCGCAATTTTTACGCCTGCCAGACCGCGTAGCCCTCCTCCTGCAGCGCGATCGCGAGCTCCACTTCCATGTCGCGCGCCGCCTGGTAGGGCATCGGGTTGGCGTAGGCGTAGAGGTGCGGCAGCAGGCGCAGGCCGAAGCGCTGCACGTAGCGGTTGGCGCGCACGCCGGCCTTGTGCTTTTGGAAGCGCGCCTCGGGCGTGAGACCGGTGCAGCCGACGTACACGCAGGGCTTCATCATGTCGCGGTTCGGGTTCGCGTCGCGGAAGCGCCTGATGTTGAGCACCGCGGGGTCGAGCTCGATCACGTAGACGCTGTGGTGGAAACGAGAACCCGAAACCCCCGTTCGCCTGCGGCTCACTGCCCCCTTGTCAGGGGGCCGGCGAAGCGGCTTCTTCACTGCGCGGTCCAGCCTCCGTCGATGACGAGGCTGGTTCCAGTCATCAGCGAGGCGGCCGGCGAGGCGGCGAAGACCACCGCGGCGGCGACGTCCTCGGGCGAGCCGACCTTGCCCTGCGGGATGCGCTCGGTGACCCAGCGCTCGAACTCGGGGCGCTCGCTCTTCATCTTGCGGTAGAGCGGCGTCTCGACGAAGGTCGGCGCGATCGAGACGACGCGGATGCCGTGCGGCGCGAGCTCGAGCGCCATCGCCTTGGTGAGGCCCTCGAGCGCGTGCTTGGTCATGCAGTAGACGGTGCGGTTCGGCGCGCCGACGTGGCCCATCTGCGAGGACATGTTGAGGATCGCGCCGCCTCGCTCCCTGCGCCTGGGCTCCTGCAGCATGCGCTTCGCCGCGGTCTGCGCGACGAGGAACGCGGCGCGCACGTTGAGCCTCAAGAGCTGGTCGAGGTGCTCCTCGGTCACCTCGAGGAAGGGCTCGGGGATGTTGCCGCCGGCGTTGTTGACGAGCACGTCGAGCGTGCGGATCGAGGCGACGAGGTTGCGCACCGAGTGTGCGTTGGTGACGTCGCACGCCATGGTGCGCGCCTTCCCGCCATGGATGCGGATCTCCTCGGCCGCCTGCTCGATCTCCTCCTTGGTGCGCGCCGCGAGCCACACCTCGGCGCCGGCGTTGGCGAGCGCGATGGCGCACGCGCGCCCGATGCCGCGGCCCGCGCCGGTGACCAGCGCGGTCCGTCCCTCCAGGGAGAAGCTCATCGGACGACTATAAATGAAAGGCCCCGCACGGGGGCGGGGCCTTGGGTGCCCGTGATTGGCGGGCGGCGCCTAGCTGGGCGCCTTCTGCATCCGCGGCGGGGCGCCGCGGCGAGTCCAGGAAGGCCCGGTATCCCGACAGGTGGCCGGGAGTTCCAGGCAAGTGAGCCGAAGCCCGCTGCCACTTTCGCGGCCCTGCCAGACTCGAATCCAGATTACTCCTCGCAAGCGCGGCGTCAATCGCCAAACGAACTACATTTGATGAGAAACAAAATCCCCGCTCATTCCATTCGCTGCCCCCTTGTCAGGGGGCCGGCGCGCGGCCGTAGCGCCGCAGGCGCAGGTCCGCCTGCTCCTTGTGGCCCCAGAAGCGCTCGATGGCGCACAGGCGCGAGCAGTACTCGCCCACTTTCACGCTCGCCTCGGGCGTGGTGATCTCCTGGTAGGTGCAGGTCTTGAGGAACTTGCCCACCCACAGGCCGCCGGTGTAGCGCGCCGCGCCGAGCGTGGGCAGCGTGTGGTTCGTGCCGATCACCTTGTCGCCGTAGGAGACGTTGGTGTGCGGCCCGAGGAAGAGCGCGCCGTAGTTCCTCATGTGCTCGAGGAAATATCGCGGGCTCTTGAAAATGATTTCCACGTGCTCCGCGGCAATCCTGTCGGCCTCGATCACCGCCTCCTCGCGCGAGTCGACGAGGATGATCTCGCCGTAGTCGCGCCAGGCGACCGAGGCGACGTCCGCCGTGGGCAGCACCTTCAGCTGCCGCTCGATTTCCCCGGGCAGCGCGTCGGCGATCTTCTTCGAGGTGGTGATGAGGATCGCCGGGCTCGTCGGGCCGTGCTCGGCCTGGCCGAGGAGGTCGGTCGCGATCATCTCGACGTCCGCGCTCTCGTCGGCGACGACGAGGATCTCGGTCGGCCCGGCGAGGAGGTCGATGCCGACGCGGCCGAAGAGCTGGCGCTTCGCCTCGGCGACATAGGCGTTGCCCGGGCCGCACAGCATGTCGACGCGCGCGATGGATTCGGTGCCGATGCCCATCGCGGCGATCGCCTGCACCCCGCCCAGCACCCAGATCTCGTCCGCGCCGCCGAGCGCCATCGCCGCGATGGTCTCGGCGTGCGGCGCGCCCTGGTTGGGCGGCGTGCACGCGACGATGCGCTTCACGCCGGCGGTCTTCGCGGTGACGATGCTCATGTGCGCCGAGGCCACCATCGGGTAGCGCCCGCCGGGCACGTAGCAGCCCACCGATTCCACCGGGATGTTCTTGTGCCCGAGCTTCACGCCGGGCAGGGTCTCCACCTCGATGTCCTTCAGCGCCGCCTTCTGGTGCTCGGCGAAGCGGCGGATCTGCGCCTGCGCGAAGCGGATGTCCTCCAGCGTTTCCTTTTTCACCCCGGAGAGGATGGCGTCGATCTCGGCCTCGGAGAGCTTCTTCGGCGCCCACTGGTCGAACTTCTGCGAGTACTCGCGCACCGCGGCGTCGCCGCGCTTCCTGACGTCGGCGAGGATGTCCTCCACCGTGCGGCGCACCTTGCGCTCGAGCTCGTCGGTGACGTCCTGGGCGATGCGGCGCTTCAAGTGGATGGCCATGGCGCTTCTCCGGATAGAATCGGCAGACGTCCCGATTCTAGAACTCCCATGAAGACATTCCCTGCGCTTTTCATAGCCGCCTCGCTTTCCGTTTCGGCCTCCGCTGCGCTGGCCCAGGGCACGGACAAGCCCGAAGAGAAGCCCACTGCGGAAAAGACTGAAAAACCCAAGCCCGCTCCGGTCGTCGAGATCAAGCGCACCGGGCCGCCGCCGTGCAACGTGAAGCCGGTGATGACCGACGAGGAGATCGAGACCTGCAAGAAGGCCGGGCGCGCGCCGCGGCCCAAGCCCTCGGCGCCCGAGCTCAGCCGATGAACGCGCCGACCGACACCTCGCTCATGCGCTTCGGCGTCGGGCAGCCGGTGCCGCGCACCGAGGACCCGACGCTCCTCATGGGCCGCGGCCGCTACACCGACGACGTGAACGAGCCGGAACAGGCGTACGCGTACGTCGTGAGGAGCCCTCACGCGCACGGCGTCATCAGGAACATCGATACCGAAGCGGCGAAAGCGATGCCGGGCGTCCTGGCCGTCTACACCGGCCAGGACCTGAAGGGCTACGGCACCCACAAGTGCATCGTGCCGCTGGAGGGCCTGAAGAAGCCGGCGCGGCGCTCGCTGATGACCGACAAGGTGCGCTTCGTCGGCGACCCGGTGGCGTTCGTCGTCGCCGAGACGCCGATGCAGGCGAAGGACGCCGCCGAGGCGGTGGAGCTCGACATCGAGCCCCTGCCCGCGGTGACGCTCGCGAGCGAGGCCGCGAAGCCCGGCGCGCCGCTCCTCTACGACGACGTGCCCGGCAACGTCGCGATCGACTTCCACTTCGGCGACCGGGAGAAGGTCGCCGCGGCTTTCAGGGATGCTTTCCATACGACGACCTTGAAGCTGCGCAATACGCGCGTCGTCGTCGCCGCCATGGAGCCGCGCGCCGGCGTGTGCGCCTACGATGCGAAATCCGAGCGCTTCACGCTCACCGTGCCCGGCCAGGGCGTGTTCGCGCAGAAGAACCAGCTCGCCGAGCTGCTCGGCGTCCCGGCGGAGAAGGTGCGCGTGCTGACGCCGAACGTCGGCGGCTCCTTCGGCATGAAGGCGCCGGTGTACCCCGAGTACGTGTGCATCGCGCACGCGGCGCGCGCGCTCGGCCGCCCGGTGAAGTGGACCGACGAGCGCTCGGGGAGCTTCCTCTCCGACCACCACGGCCGCGACCACGAGATGACGGTGTCGCTCGCGCTCGACAAGGACGGCAGGTTCCTCGCGCTGAAGATCGAAGGCTACGGCAACGTCGGCTCGTACCTCTCGGTGGTCGGCCCGCAGCCGCCGACGCTGAACGCGGTGAAGAACAGCGTGAGCGTCTACCGCATCCCGCTCCTCGAGGTGTCGACCCGGGTGTGCTTCACCAACACTTCGCCCGTGTCCGCCTACCGCGGCGCCGGGCGCCCCGAGGCGAACTACTACACCGAGCGCCTGATCGACGAGGCGGCGCGCGAGATGGGCATCGACCGCCTGGAGCTGCGCCGGCGCAACCACCTCAGGCGCGAGGACATGCCCTACAAGGCGGCCTCCGACATGACCTACGACTCCGGCGATTTCGGCGGCGTGTTCGAGGACGCGCTCAAGGTCGCGGATTTTTCCGGCTTCCGGAAAAGGAAGGAAGAATCGAAAAAGCGCGGCAAGCTGCGCGGCATCGGCCTGGGCAGCTACCTCGAGGTCACCGCGCCGCCGAACAAGGAGTCCGCGGTCCTCAAGTTCGACGCGCATGGGGAAAATGAGGGCGGCCTGACGCTCGTCACAGGCACGCTCGACTACGGCCAGGGCCACTGGGCGCCGTTCGCGCAGGTGCTCTCGGCGCGCCTGGGCGTGCCGTTCGAGAAGATCCGCCTGGTGCAGGGCGACTCCGACCAGGTGATCTTCGGCGCCGGCACCGGCGGCTCGCGCTCGATGATGATGAGCGGCGCGGCGATCGCGCAGGCCTGCGACCAGGCGATCAAGAAGGGCAAGGACCTCGCCGCCGAAGCGCTCGAGACCGCCGCCGCGGACATCGAGTTCGCCGAGGGCAGGTTTTCGGTCGTCGGCACCGACCGCGCCATCGCGATTGCCGAGCTGCAGAAGAAATATCCCGGCAAGCTCGACGTGAGCCACGTCACCGAGGTGATCCCCTCCGCCTTCCCCAACGGCTGCCACGTCGCCGAGGTCGAGATCGACCCGGACACCGGCGTCGTCGAGGTGGTGCGCTACGCCTCGGCGAACGACTTCGGCACGATCGTCAACCCGCTCCTCGTGCAGGGGCAGCTGCACGGCGGCGTGGTGCAGGCGATCGGCCAGGTGCTGATGGAGTGCGTGCGCTACGACGAGACCGGCCAGCTCCTGACGGGCTCGTTCATGGACTACGCGCTGCCGCGCGCCGACAGCGTGCCGCCGGCGTTCGGCTTCGCGAGCCACCCCGTGCCGGCGACCACCAACCCGCTCGGCGTGAAGGGCTGCGGCGAGGCGGGCTGCGCCGGCGCGCTCACCTCGGTCAACAACGCCATCGTGGACGCGCTCTCGGAATTCGGCGTGCGCGACTTCGAGATGCCGGCGACGCCCGAGCGCATCTGGAGGCTGCTCCGCAAAAGCTAGGCGGGCGCGAGGATGTGGATGGTGCGCTTCGCGATCAGCTCCTTCGTCTTCGCGCCGTAGGCGGCCATGTGCGGCGCGGCGGCGTGCGCCTTCAGCGCCTCCATGCTTTCCCACTTCTCGATGACGAGGAAGGTGTCCGGGCCCCATTTCGCCTGGATCGGGAGCGCGTCCTCGGCGTCTGTTGCGGCGCCGTATTCGATGCAGCCCGGCTCGGCGCGCACCGCCGGCACGTTGGCGCGGAAGTGCGCCAGGATGGCTTCGCGCTGGCCGGGCTTGGCGGTGATGACCGCGACGACGTGGATCATGTGGCTTTCTCCTCAGGGAAATGGTGGTGCGTCCCTGATTTTGCCTGCGCCGTGAAGTAGTTCCTGACCGCTTTCGCAGGCCGGGGGGAGACTCGTTCGTGTAGGGGGCAACGGTTGGGAGGCACTATGCTCAAGCTCTCCGAAGCGCTTGCTCTGGCGTTACTGGTCCTGGCGCTCGCCATCGTCTTCGTCTCGGGCCGCGTGCTGGCCGAGCCGACCGACCGGGCGAAAGCGCTCGCCGCCGAGGCAGCCGGCGACGAAGCCGCCATCAAGAAGCTGCAGAGCGAGGACGAGCGCAAGATCCTCGAGCAGCAGCGGGTGCGCGCCGCGCAGGCGAAGAAGGAAGAGCTCCAGCGCCGCTGCAAGATCAAGCCGGTCATGAGCGACGGCGAGATCGAGGCCTGCCGCGTCGCCTACCGCGAGGTCGGCGAGGCGACGAAGTTCTAGAGCATCAGCTCGACTTCTCTGCTTCTAGAGCATCAGCTCGACTTCCCTCGGGTCGGTAGTCTCGAACGCGGGCGGGGCGCGCAGCCCCAGCCCGCGCGCGACGAGTCCCCAGGGAAGCGCGGCGAGGCGCCGCCGGTACTCGCGCGCGGCGCCGTTGTAGAAGCGCCGCGCGTAGTCGAGCTCGCCCTCCAGCTCGGCGAGCCGGCCGGCGAGCGCGTGGAAGCGCGGATCGTGCGCGAGCGCGGGCTGCGCCATCAGCGTGGCGAGCCGCTCCGAGAGGCCGCGCTCGTGGCAGAGCCGCGTCTCGCAATCCTTCGCGCGCGTCGCCGACTCCAGCATCTGCGCCACCGCCGCGATCGCGGCGCGCGCTTCTTCCTCGTGGGCCCGGGCGGCTTCCAGGAGCTGCGGCACGAGCGCCGCGCGCAGCGCGAGCTTCTCGCACAGCGCGGCGTATGCCGAGCGCGCGAGCGCGCGCTCGCGCCACAGGCGGCTGCAGTAGAACGCCGTCGGCAGCCCGACGGCGGCGCCGCCCACTGCGACCAGGGTCTCCATCTCCACGCGCGCTACTGTACGTGCAGCAGCGCCTCGGCAAGTTCCAGAGCGTCGTCGGGCCATAGCTCGAACGGACGGTTCGGCCGGGTGGCAAGGACCTTCAGGACTATTCCCGGCGCGAGCGCGTCATATCCCCGGCAGGCGCCTTGCAGCGCGCCTGCGCAAGACGGCATCTTCCAGAAATCCATGACCGGGCCGCGCGCCTCGGCCTTCGCCGCGCGAAGCATGCCTTCGAAGGAGGCGCCGGCGATGCCGGCGGCGAGCGCCGCGCAGTAGGCGGCGCACGACTCGACGCACAGCGGGTGCGGGTGCGTGAGCGCGCATTCCTCGCGCGCGAAGCGCGCGGCGTGCGCCGGGTCGCCCGCCCAGCGGATGCCGATCGGCGCCACGCGCTCGAGGCACGCCGGCGACTCGCTCTCCGCGGTGTGCAGGCCCAGCAGCCCGCGCTCGGTCGTCTCGTCCACCTCGAGCGGCCGCGTCTGCAGCCAGTCGCGGTAGGTCGCGCGCAGCTTCTCGGCGTCGAGCAGCTTCTCGGCGGCAAGATGCCGGGCGAGGAGCACCGCCATCTCGGAGGGTTTTTCGATGAAGAGGCTCAGGTAGCAGGCTTGCGCCCGCGCGAGCCGCGCCTCGCCGTCCTTGCGCGGGAAGCCGAGCGGCGTCCGCACCTGGCGCCGGGGCTCCTCCTCCAATTCCTGCCACGGAAATTTCGAGAGCGCCAGGGCTGCCTGCGGCGCGCCGGCGTAGCAGCCGCTGACGCGCGTGTCGCACAGGCCGGAGAGCGTCACCTCGCGGCCCTCGGCGTCGAGCATGATGCCGCCCGCGGCGCGCACCAGCGCTAGCCCGGCGGCGATGTCGTACTCGTTCACGCCGTGCACCGAGAGCGTGGCGACGCCGTCGCCCGCGGCGATGCGCGCGAGGCGATAGGCGATGCTCGGCATCGCGACGTAGTGCGCGGGCATCACCGCGCGCGAGAACGTGTCCGGGCGGAGCGCCGAAGAGGCGGTAGCCCAGACAATCTCGCCTTTCTCGATCTTCTTTCCGGAGAGATCCGTCCGAATGGCCCTTCCATTCCTAAGCAACCCATCTCTCTCCGTCCACGCGATCGTGTCGCGTCCGCGGTCGGGCGAGAGCGGGCTGTGCACCACCGCGAGCACCGGCTCTTTCCCGCGCAGGAGCGCCACCGCGATCGCGCTGCCGCGCCGCCCCTGCAGGAACTCGAAGGTGCCGTCCTGGGGATCGACGATCCATACGAAGGAGGATTTTTCGGACTGGCAGGGGCTCGTGCCGCTTTCCTCGCCGGCGAAGTCGGACGGCAGGAGCGCCTGCAGCTTCTCCTTCAGGCGGTTCTCGATCTCGAGGTCCACCGGCGCATCGCCGCGGCGGCCGCGCGGGCCGTCGGGACGGTAGAACTCCTCGCGCAGGCGCTCGCCCTCGGCCTCGACCGCCGCGACGACGGTTGAGAGCGCCGGGATCACTCCAGGACTTTGCCGCGCAGGCTCTTCACGTGCGCGCGCCGGCGCTTGCCCTCGAGGCGCTTCTGCTTCGAGGAGAAGGTGGGCCGCGTCGGCCGGCGCCGCTTCGGCACGAACGCCGCCGCGTCGACCAGCGCCTGCAGCCGCTCGAGCGCCTCGGCGCGGTTCAGCTCGAGGCTGCGGTGCTGCTGCGCCTTGATGACGACGATGCCGGTGCGCGTGATGCGCTGGTCGCCGCGGCGCAGGAGCCGCTCCTTCACCTCCTCCGGGAGCGAGGAGGCGCGGATGTCGAAGCGCAGGTGCACCGCGCTCGACACCTTGTTCACGTTCTGCCCGCCGGCGCCCTGCGCGCGCACCGCGCTGAGCTCGATCTCCGCTTCGGGGATCTTCACGCGCCGCATTCTATGCGCATAAAAAAAGGGCGGCTTGCGCCGCCCTTCTCTGCCCGTGCCGCGCGCCTACTTGCCGTAGCTGTTCGTGCCGGACTGGCTCTGGGTGCTCTGGTTCTGCGAGCCCTGCTGCTCGCTGTTCTGGTTCTGCTGCCCGCTTTGCGTCGCGCTCTGCGAGGAGCCGCCGGAACTGGAGGACTGACTGCCCTTGTCCCAGCCCGAGGCGCTCGATCCGGACGAGGAGCTGCGGTCGTGGTCGCGGTCGGCGTCGCGATCGCCCTCGTGCTTTTTCTGCCCGAGGTGGCGGCCGCGGTCCTTGTGCTCGCCTTTGTCATAGCTGCCGGAGGAGCTCGAGTCGCTGCTTGCGCCCGAGCTGCTGCCAGAGCCGCTGCCGCTCGCGCCGGTCGAAGAGCTGTTCGACTTGCCCGATTGCTCGGTGCTCTGGTTCGTCGAGCCCTGCTGCTGGGTCGTCTGGCCGCTCGAGCCGATGGACTGGCTGTTCTGCACGTCGCCGGTCACGCCGCGGCCGCGGATGTCGATCTGCGAGTACGCGATCTGGCTGAACGACACCGCCAGGCCCGTCACGAGCACAGGGAAGAATTTACGCATGCAATGGCTCCTTTATGTAGAAAGTGGAACAGGGGTCATGCATGGCTTCTGCCGCAAGGGGCGTGCCGCTCCCCTCCCGCGGCAGCGCTACTTGCCGTTGCTCGCGCGCGGCTCAGGGACGTCGTTCCTGTAGCCCGGGCGCTGCTTGAACTTTTCCTTGTTCCTGTTCGCGCGGTCCTCGTCGCGCTCGATGGCGTCGTTGTCGGCGCCGCTCGAGCCGACCGACGCGTCGCCGCTGCGCGACGAGCCGGTGCTCGCGCTGCCGCGCTCGTCGCGGTTCCCGGTGGGATGGTCGGCCGCGGGAATCTCGTCGACGTCCCTGCGCGGCGCCGGGGTGAGGTCGCGCTCCTTGTGCGGGCCGGCGCCGATGTCCGCGCCGACGGTCATGCCGTTCGGCAGCTTCGTGCCGGTGGTGCCCGGGCCGACGAGCGGCACGGTGCTCAGGGGCTTGATGTAGTCGGCGCGCGCGGCGAAGGCGAACGTGGCGAGGAACGCAAGGACGAGAAGGCGCATGGCGTTCTCCTTTTAAGGGGTGAACGTGACACGCAAAACCCGTGCCCTACCTCGAAATGCGGTTCCTGCCGCCCTGTTTCGCGCGATAAAGCGCTTCATCGGCCGCCTTGATGACCTCGGCGGCGCTCTTGTGCTTCTTGTCGGGCGCGGCGGCGCCGATGCTGACGGTGACCGAGACCGTGTGGTCGGCGTTGACCGCCAGCCCGCCGCCGCTTCTCGTGCGCTGGCGCGCGCCTTCCTTGGTGCTCGCCGGGCGGTCCTCGCCGCGCAGCGCCATGCGGTAGTGCTCGACCGAGGCGCGCACCTTCTCGAGGTGCGGCATGGCGTCGAAGAGGACGTGGCCGGGGAAGAGCACGGTGAACTCCTCGCCGCCGTAGCGGAACGCGCGCCCGCCGCCCTCGACTTCGTCCAGGCGCGCGGCGACGAGCTTCAGCACCTGGTCGCCGATGTCGTGGCCGTGGGTGTCGTTGAACGACTTGAAGTGGTCCACGTCCACCATGGCGATGGTGTAGTCGCCGCCGAGCGCGCGCAGCTGCTCCTCCAGCGCGCGGCGGTTGGGCAGCCCGGTGAGCCCGTCGCGGAACGCCATGCGGTGCGACTCGTGCAGCACCGCGACGACCAGGATCACGCCCGAGGCGGTCATGAAGAGCGCGAACGTGCCGCCGGCGTGCACCCACTCCGAGGCGATGAAGAACGCGGCGAGCGCCGCCGGGATGCCGACCTCGATCGGCGTGAAGGCCGGCCAGCCGCGCGCCACCGCCACCGCGATCGCGGCGCCGAAGACGAGGCGGCCGAGGAGCGGCGTCGGCGGCGAGCGCAGGAAGGGATTGTCGAGCAGCGCCTCGAGCCTCCAGTACCGAAGCAGGAGGAAGACGAGCAACGCCTCGAGGAAAAGCAGCATCAGCCAGCGCGTGCTCTGTGCGAGCGGCGCGCCGCGCTCGGGGAACGCGACCGCGAAGAGCACGTTGAGCGGCACGAGCACCGCCGCGGCGGTGTAGACGCCCTTCGACGGGATCGCGGAGAGGACGGCGAACGCGGCGAGCAGCGTCGCGGCGGCGACGAGCGCGCGGCCGCGGTTGAACCAGGCGCCTACCGCGGCGGCGGCGACGAGCGCGCCGTAGGGCGCGAGCGTGCGCAGCCCCGAGAGCGTCTCGGGAAGCGGCGGACCGAGCCACGCGGCGAGCACCGCGGCGGCGAGGATGGTCGCCGCCGGCCACGCCGGTCGCAGGACCTCAATGAAGTGCAAAGGCGTTGGTGAGGTCGCCCGCGCCGGCGCGCACGCCGGGCAGCGGCTCGAGGCGGAAGCGCAGCGTGATGAATTTCAGGATCGATGTGGTGTCGTACGGCGTCTTGTCGACGTAGCCGCGCCGCGCGAAGGGCGAGATGACGAGCGCGGGAATGCGCGTGCCCGGGCCCCAGCGGTCGCTCTCGCCGCGCCCGCTCGGCGGCGGCACGTGGTCCCAGAAGCCGCCGTTCTCGTCGTAGGTGACGATGATCGCCATGTGGCTCCACTGCGGGCTCGCGCGCAGCTTGCCGAGAATTTCATCGAGGTGGAGGTCTCCGGAAACGATGTCCGTGTAGCTCGGATGCTCCGTGTAGCGCCCGGCGGGCTTGAAGAACGCCACCTGCGGCAGCGTGCCGCCCTCGATCGCGGCGACGAAGTCCTTCTCGTCCTTCAGGTGCGCGGCGCGCTCCTCGCTGCCCGGGGCGAAGCGCGCGAAATAGTTGAACGGCTGGTGGTGCGGCTGGAACTTGATGTCGCCGGAATAGATGACGCCGCGCTTCTCGCCCGGCGGGCGCGTGCCGTCGGCGAGCGCGGCGTCCCAGCCGCCGGCGTACCACGCCCAGCTCACGCCCTTCGCCTCGAGCGTGTCGGCGATCGTCTTCATCGTCTGCGGCGGCGCCGGATGCTTCGCGGCGTCGGCGAGCTTCAGGTCGCCGCCGGCCGCGGGCGGAATTCCGCTCGGCTGATACGCCGGCTGCGAGGTGTTGACCAGGTAGCCGTCGGGCGTCGCGCGGCCGTCGAGCAGCTGCACCGGGCCCTCGAGCGCGGAAGCCGGCGAGCCGGGCTTCTTCTTCAGGTAGTAGCCCTCGTCGAGCTGCGCCACGGCTTCCTTCGGCGCATTCGGGTCCACCGGCGTGCACGCGCACACCAGCCAGAAATGGTTGAGGAACGAGCCGCCGAAGGCGCCCATGAAGAAATGGTCGGCGAGCGTGTACTGGCGCGCCCAGTTCCACAGCCGCATGCGCGAGCCGTCGAAGTAGCCCATCACCCAGCCGCCGACGTTCGACATCGAGGCGAAGCGGTCGTTGCGCCCCTTGTCGATCTGCTCGCGGTTCTCGTAATAGAGGTGCCACGGGCTCGGCAGCACCTCGTCCAGGCGGCCGTTGATCGGCGGCGCGTCGATGCGGAAAGGCCCGTTCGCGAGCGTCTCGGTGGGCAGGCGCGGATCGGGCTTGCCGTGCAGCCAGGTGGGCGGCAGGTGCGGCAGCGGCCGGCCGTCGTGGTCCACCTGCGTCTTCTGCTCCGCGCTCGCCTGCGCGATGCCCTCGGCGCCCGGGAAGAGGCCGTAGAGGTGGTCGAAGCTGCGGTTCTCGGCGTAGATGACGACGATGTTGTCGATCTGCTGCAGCCCCGGCCCGCCGGCGCAGCCGCCGAGGAGAAGTGCAAGCAATGCGAAGCGCCTCATCTTCATTCCCCTCTCATTCGCCCAGCCGGTCCGGCCGGAAGCCCACGTCGCACACCTTGCCGCGCTGCGCGCGCTTGCCGATGTGCTCGGCGAGCGCTCTTGCGTCCATCGTCTCCACCGCGCGGTTCTTCCTCTTGATGCCCGACACGACGAGCGCTTTCCCGTCGGTGATCGCCACGGAGGCGAGAACCGTCTTCTCGGGAAGCGCGAGGAGCTGGACCCCGACCCCGCCGTTCGGCCGCACCGGCACCTCGTCGAGCGCGAAAAGGAGCAGCCGCGCATCCGAGGAAAGCGCCGCCACGTACTCGCCCTCGCTGAAGGGCGCCGGCGCGCGCGCCGCGGCGCCCTCCTCGACGCGCATGAAGTCCTTGCCCTGGCGCGTCTTGCTCGCGAGGTCGCCGAGCTTGCACAGGAAGCCGAGGCCGGCGGAGCTGCTCATCAGGAGCCGCTGCTCCGGGTTGCCCGAGCCCATCCACACGATGTCGTCGCCGCCGGAATTGACCAGCGTGTTGACGTGCGAGCCGTCGCCGCGGCCCGAGGGAATGCCGGCCGCGTCGATGCTGAAGCTCTTGCCGGAGCCCGAGAGCACGGTGACCGGATCGGTCGTCTTGCACTCGAGCGTCTGCAGCAGCGCATCGCCGTCCTTGAAGCTCAGCTGGGAAACGTCGAGCCCGTGGCCGGTGCGCGCGCGGATCCAGCCCTTGCGCGAGAGGATCACGGTGATCGGCTCCTCGACCACGGTGCGCTCGACGGTGGCGCGCTCGGCGGCGCGGATGAGCGTGCGGCGCTCGTCGCCGAACTTCTTCGCGTCTTCGGTGAGCTCGCCGACCACCAGCTTCTTCAGCTCCTTCTCGTCATCCAGCAGGTTCTTCAGCTCCTTGCGCTCCGCCTCGAGCGCCTTCCTCTCGTCGTTCAGCTTGATGCCGTCGAGCTTGGTGAGCTGGCCCAGGCGCAGGTCGACGATGTCCTGCGACTGGCGCTCGGTGAACTTGTACTTCTTCTGCAGGTTGAGCCGGGCGTCGGCCTGGTCTTCGCTCGCCCGGATGAGCTTGATGATCTCCTCGATCTTGACGTAGGCGAGCAGCCGCCCCATCACGATCTCGTGGCGCTCCTGCACGCGGTCGAGCCGGAAGCGGGTGCGCCGGCGCACCGTGTCGATGCGGAACTCGCCCCACTCGCGCAGGATGTCGACGATGCCCTTGGTGTCGGGCAGGCCGTCGCGCCCGATCCAGGTGAGGTTGATCGCGTAGCGCGTCTCGAGCGAGGTGTTGACCATCAGCGCGGCCATCAGCTCGTCCGCGTCCTGCCGCGAGCTCCGCGGCTCGATGACGAGGCGCAGCTTGCTCTTGCGGTCGCTCTCGTCGCGCACGCCCTCGACCTGGTCGAGGATGAACTGCTTCGTCCTGCGCTGCTCCTGGGAAATCTCCTTCTTGTTCGACAGCGCCTTCGGGTTCGCCAGGGCCTCGATTTCCTCCATCACCTGCTTCACCGACACGCCGTGCGGCAGCTCGGTGACCACCACGCGCCACTGGCCGCGCGCGAGCTGCTCCTTCTCCCAGCGGCAGCGCATGATGAGCGAGCCGCGCCCGCTGGCGTAGGCTTCCCGGATCTCGGCCTTGGGCGAGATGATCTGCCCGCCGCCGGGGAAGTCCGGGCCCGGCAGGAGGTCGAGGACCTCGCCGAGCGTCGCCTTCGGGTGCTTGATGACGTGCGCCGCGGCGCTCGCGACCTCCTTCAGGTTGTGCGACGGGATGCGGGTCGAGAAGCCGACCGGGATGCCGAACGAGCCGTTCAGCAGGCCGAACGGGAGCCGCGCCGGCAGCAGGACCGGCTCGTCGAACTTGCCGTCGTAGTTTTTCTGGAAATCGACCGTGCCCTCGCCGATCTCGGAGAGCAGGAGCTCGGCGTACCGCGAGAGCTTCGCCTCGGTATACCGGTAAGCGGC